>CALBAK010000012.1 GCA_937926445.1 uncultured Alphaproteobacteria bacterium | reverse complement strand
CTCGACCGGCGCCAGCACGTGTTCGAGCACCCGGGTCACGACCGCAAGCGCCGAGGCTTCGCTCTGCAGCAGGAGATAGCCGTCGCCCCCCTGGTAGCTCGTCTCCTCCACCACCCCGAGCCCGGCCGAGGCGAAACGCCTGCGGCTCTCGGGCGTATCCAGATAGGCGAGCCGCTCGGCGAAGCTCTCGGGGTGCGCACCCCGGCCGATGCTCTCACCATGGGTGTCGAAGATCACGACCTCGAGCCGGTCGAGTCCGTGCCGGGCCAAGACCTCGACGAGCCCGAGCCGGATCCGCTCGATCGCAACCGCCGCCGCGGTCTGGCCGAGATAGCGACCGGCATCCGAAAACCCGGTCTGGACGCAGAGCCGCCCGCGGCGCTCGAGATGGGCCCGCCAGGCGGGCACGGCGAGCGCCTGGTCGAGGATCTCCAACCCGTGTTCGAGCGCCTTTCGCGTCTCGAAGAGCGGGGTGATGTCGAGCCGCTCGGCCACCCCGAAGAGCTCGGCCAGATAGAGGGCGGCGAGCAGCGTGAAGGGCGTCTCGCACTCGGCGATCAAAAAGCGGATCGGCTCCGAGGCGTCGAGATATTTGGAGAGCTGCGCGGCGATCATCATCGCCCGCCGCGCGGTCGCCTTCTCCTGGACGAGCGAGCCGAAATTGATCGCCACCGGCTTCACCTCGGCGATCAGCCGCTCGATCGCTTCGATGTAGGAGAGCCGGTGGGTGGGATCGTCCGGCGGGTGGTCGAGACCCACGAGTTTCCTGACCGCATTGTGCACCTGCAGCGCGTTGATCCGCAGATGCGTCCCGGCCATGGCGAGCCCCTGGGTCGCGATCGCGGCGCGCAGGAGAAGCAGCCGGCGCAAGGGTTCGGGGCTTCGGGCCTCGGCGATGCAACGGTCGACGAGCCGGGCGAGTTCGGCCGAATCCCGCAGGCGCCACGGTAGGCCGCGGGCCATCTCGCGGGCGAGCCGGGCGAGCGCCGCCTCGTCGACCGCGGCTGCGGGCTCGCCGCGCAGAGCCTCGAGCTCGTCGGTGCAAGACTTGAGGGCCAAGGCGAGCCGCGCTTCGACCAGCTCGAGGAGCGGACCCAGCGGCTCGCCCGGTGCGAGCTCGGCGCGCGCCCCCCGGATCGTCGCCGCATAGCTCTCGAGCTGGACCACTTGGAGGGCAAGCCGGCTCGCGAGGCTCGTTTGCCAGGCGATGTCGGCGCGGCCGTCGGTGTCGTAGCCGACCCAGCTCGCCACCGAGAGCAGGCGCGGGACGAGCTCGCGCGAGCGCTCCGGCCAGAGCTCGGCACCGACATCCAGCACGGCCGCATGGACGATCTCGATCGCCGCGCGCAGGTTCGCCAGCACCCGCATCGACTGGCGATGTTCGAGGGCGAGGTCGAGCCGCGCCTCCGGCCGGTGCGCCACCGCCTCGACCTCGGTGAGCAACGCCGCCCGTGCGGAGGCGTCGAGCGGCCGCCCGTCGGGCCCCCGGCCGAGGGCGAGGGATACCAGAAGGCCCCGCAGCCGCTCGGTGAGCGCGAAAGTCGGATGGGCGGTGATCACGAAGCCGTAGCGCAGCCGACCGACCCGCTCGGCGAACGTCTCGAAGGCGACCGGCGCACCGTCGGGGCCGGTCGCGAGCCCGCGCACGAGCGCGGCGATCCGGGCCCGGTTGGCCTCGGGCTCGACCTCGCCCAGATAGGCCCGCAGCCGTTCTGCCCGCGAGCGAAAGGCATCGAGGGTGAGCCGCCGCACGAGCCGATCGAGCGTGGCATCGTCCAGCCGGCCTCCGACGAGCCGCTCGGCGAGCGCGCACGCCGTGCTCTGGATCGGGTTGGCGAGCGGGTCGCGCTCGGCCGCGGCGCGGGCCTCGGCGAGCGTGTCGGCGAGCGCGCCGAAGGTGGCATCCGACGGTGCGCCGGACCCGGGCCGCTCCGCCGCCGGTCCCTCGCGAAAGGCCACTTCGAGCGCCATGGGTCACCCTCCACCGCTCGGATCGCCGGCCCAAATGACACGCGATCCTGCTGCGATGCAACGCGGCTCCCGCCGGGGGCCCGAGCGAGGGGTCGTGCGCGGGCGATCCGCTCGACCCCCGGTTCGAAGCGGCTGTCCGGGGCGAGCGGGCAGGTCGGCCGCGGGCGGATCCGGTGGCCGAGGCTCGCGAGATCGGCACTGGTCGAGCCGGGCGCCTCGACCTCGAGCTCCGCGGGTCCGAGACCGTTCGCGCGGAAGAGCGCCCGGTCGAACAGGAAGGCCGGCTCGCTCGGGATCCCGACGGTGATCGTTTCGACCCGCAGCACGGCCTTGGGTCCGGCCTCGATCGGCACCTGCTTGGTCTCGAGCCGGGCCTCGTCGATCGACTGGCTCGGGACCGAGCCCGCAGCGCCCGGCGCGACAGCCGCTCGGCGGGAGCGCGCGGGCGTGCCGGCAGGAGGACGGCGAGAATCGCGAGCAGGAAAAGCGCGAGCGCCGGCAGCGCCCGCACGCGCGTCTCGGCTCAGCCCTCGACGATCCGCCGCGCGGTCGCCACCCGCTCGCGCGCACCCGCGAGCACGAGCGCCAGATCCGAGCCCAGAAGCGCGAAGCGGAAGCCGAGCGGCAGATAGCGCTCGAGGAGCTCGGCCGTGTAGATGCCGCCGAGCCCCACGACCTTGCCGTGGCCATGGGCGGCGGCGATCACCGCGCGATAGGCCATCTCCATCTCCGGGTCGTCGAGCCGGCCCGGAATGCCCATCTCGAGGGCGAGATCGTTCGAGCCGAAGAGCAGCGCATCGACGCCGGCGAGTGCGGCGATGTCTCCGGCGTTGGCGACCGCCTCCGGGCTCTCGATCATGGCGACGATCAGCGTGCGGGCATCGGCCTTCGCCATGTGCTCGGCGGCCGGCAGGGCGGCGTAGTGGAGCTGCGGCAAGGGCCCGCCGATCGAGCGGCGGCCCCTGGGCGGAAACCGGCAGCGCTCGACGATCGGGGCGATCTGCTCGGCCGTGTCGACGTGCGGCACGACGATCCCGGCCGCCCCGCCGTCGAGCAGCCGGGCGGCGGTCGACGGCTCGTCGCCCGGGATGCGCACGAGCGCCGGCAAGCCGGCCGCCTGGGCGGCGAGGCAGATCTGGGCGGCGGTGTCGATCGAGAGCGCATTGTGCTCCATGTCGACGAACAGCCAGTCGAAGCCGGCGGCCTTGGCCAGAAGCGCGATCTCGCCGGTGCGCGCGAGCCGCACGCCGAGGCCGAAGACCGTCTCGCCGCTCTCCATCCGCGCGCGCAGGCCGGCAGCGTCCAAGGCTTCAGCCCTCCTCGATCTCGCCCGCCGGGGCGAAGCTCACGCCCTCGTAGACCGCGGCGAGCGGGACCGTACAGCCGAGCTCGGGAAGCTCGAGGACCGCGTCGAGCCCCACCGCCGGCTCGCCGTCGTCCCACCGCCCGTCCGGTCCGCGGCGGACGAGATCGATCCGCGGCCGGTCCTGGGCAAGGTAGAGGATCAGCTTCAACGACGGGATGGTCTTGTAGGCGAGCCGCTTGAGCACGAGGTCGTGCTTCAAGGTGCTCTCCGAGAGCACCTCCGCCACCACGAGCGGGTCGTCCACGGTGGTGAGCCGGTCGTTCCCCGGGCCGCAGCGCACGGAAAGATCCGGGTACACGACGTCGCCTTTCGGGGTGACGACCTTGACGTCGGAGCCGAACAGCTCGCAGCCGCGGCGACGGACGGGGCCGTGCAGGGCGAAGCGCAGATTCCCCGCGATCTTGTCGTGCGCGCGGGTACCGCCGGCCATCGCCCGGACCACGCCGCCGACCCGCTCCCAGCGCAGCTCCTGCCGCTCCTCCCAGGCGAGAAAGCCCGGAAGCGAAAGGTCCGCCAGCCGCGCCGACGCCCCGGCCATCCGTCCCTCCGTCACCGAACGACAAGCTAGCACGGGGCGGTGGGGCGCTCCACAAGGGGCGCCCCGCCCGCGGCTCAGAGCACGACGTTGACGAACTTGCAGTCGAGATAGTCGAGCATGCCCTGGGCACCGTTCTCGCGCCCGAAGCCGGAATGGTTCACGCCACCGAAGGGCATCTCGGCGGTCGCCGCCTGGAAGGTGTTGACGCCGACGATCCCGGTCCTGAGCGCCTCCGCGGTCTTGGCGGCGAGCTTCTGCGAGTTGGTGAGCACGTAGCCCGCGAGCCCGTAGGGCAGCGCATTGGCCCGGACGATCACCTCGTCGAAGTCCTCGAAGGTGGTGACCGGCGCCAGGGGCCCGAACGGCTCCTCGCGCATGATCCGCATCTCGTCGCGGATGTCGGCGAACACCGTGGGCTCGAAGAAAAAGCCGCGGTTGAAGCCGGCCGGCCGCTTGCCGCCGCAGACCACCCGCGCACCCTCCGCCACCGTATCCGCCACCATCTTCTCGATGAAGTCGAGACGGCGCTTGTTGATCAAGGGCCCGATCTCGGTGGAAGGGTCGAGACCGTTGCCGATCTTCATCTTCGAGAGGGCGCCCGCGAAGGTCTCGAGGAAGACCTTCTCGTGCTTCTTGTGAACGAAGAAGCGGGTCGGGGAGACGCACACCTGGCCGTTGTTGCGCGCCTTGCCCTGGGCCGAGAGGAGTGCCGCCTTTTCCGGATCGACATCCTCGTGGACGATCACCGGAGCGTGACCGCCGAGCTCCATGCTCATGCGCTTCACCGTGTCGGCGGCCCGCCGCATGAACCACTGGCCGACGGGAATCGAGCCCGTGAAGGTCACCTTGCGGATCCGGTCGTCGTCCATGACCGCTTCCGAGATCGGCTGCGGCACGCCCGTGAGCAGGTTGAGCACGCCGGCCGGCACGCCCGCCTCGAGGAAGCAGTCGATCAACAGCTTGACGGCACCCGTCCCCTCCTCGGCCGGGCGCGTCACGATCGAGCAGCCGGCGGCCAGTGCGGGAGCGATCTTGCGGGCCTGGAGCACGATCGGGAAGTTCCAGGCGGTGAAGGCCGCCACCGGTCCCACCGGCTCGTAGCGGACCTCGAAGCGCTGATCGGCGGTGCGGCCCGGCAGGCTCTGGCCGTAGATCCGCCGCGCCTCGTCGGCGAACCAGTCGATGCACTCGACCGCGGCGATCACCTCGCCCTTGGATTGCGCCAGGGGCTTGCCGACCTCGATCGTGAGCTGCCGGGCGACGTGATCGGCCCGCTCGCGCAACAGCTGCGCCGCCCTGCGCAGGACGTTCGAGCGCTCCCAGGCCGGCACCTCGCGCCACGTGGCGAAGCCCGCCACCGCCGCCTCGATCGCCGCCTCGACGTCCGCCCGCTCGGCCTGCGCGGCGCGGCCGACCGGCTCCTCGGTCGCCGGGTCGATCAGCGTGATAGTGCCGCCGGCGGCGGCCGGCCGCCACCGACCACCGATCAAGAGCTGGGTTTCCTGCATGGGCTCGCTGCCTCGCTTCGGATCCGTGCCGACCGCAGATGGCGGCTCGCCGCCGCCCCCGCAAGCCGGCGCGCGGCATGGCGGCCGCGCGTGCCGATGGCGGGACGGCTTGTCGTGCCCCAACGGCAGTGGAACAAGGCGGGCCGGGCGGTGAACGGGAGGTCTTCATGCGTGGACTCGCGACGATACTGGCGGCGGCCGCCGCCCCTCTCCTCTTCGGCGAAGCGGGGGCGGCGGACGATGCGGCGCTGCGCGAGCGGGCCCGGGCGCTGTTCGCTCCGATCCCGACCAAGCCCCCCGAGCTCCCCGGCAACCCGGCGAGCGTGGCCCGGGTCGAGCTCGGCGAGATGCTCTTCTTCGAGCCGCGGCTCTCGGCCGAGCACAACATCGCTTGAGCCACCTGCCACCAGATCGGCCTGGGCGGCGCCGACGGCCGGCCGGTGGCGATCGGCCACAATTGGCAGCGCGGCACCCGCAACGTCCCCTCCGTCCTCAACGCGGTGTTCGACACCGCCCAGTCCTTGGACGGCCGCGCGAGGGACCTGGCCGAGCAGTCCGGCCGGCCCATCACGAGCGCGATCGCCATGGGCAACACGCGCGAAGGCGTGGTCGCCCTGCTCTGCTCGATCCCTGGCTATCGCGACTTTTTCGAATGGGCCTTCCCGGACGAGGCCGAGCCCATCACCTTCGACAACATCGAAAAGGCGCTAGCCGTTTTCCAGGCGACGCTCCTCACACCCGATTCCCCCTTCGACCGTTTCCTCGCGGGCGATACGAAGGCGCTCTCGGCCGAGGAGAAGGAGGGGCTCGCCCTCTTCATCGACAAGGGCTGCGCCGCCTGCCATCGCGGCGCCAACCTGGGAGGCGACCGCTACGCGCCCTGCGGCGTAGTCCAGCGGCCGGGTGCCGAGTTCCTGCCGCCCGACGACAAAGGCCGGCTCATGGTCACCCGCACCTCCGACGACGCCTACAGTTTCAAGGTGCCGAGCCTGCGCAACGTCGCCTCGACCGCTCCCTACTTCCATTCGGGCAGCTCCTGGGACCTCGAGCAGGCGGTCGCGGTGATGGGCACCTCCCAGCTCGGCGTCGAGCTCGGGCCCGCGGAAACCAAGAAAGTGGCGGCCTTTCTCGTGAGTCTCACCGGCCGCCAGCCGTCGATCGTGCTGCCCGTCCTGCCGCCCTCGGTACCCTCGACGCCGCGCCCGAAGCTCTGAGCCGAACCACCGCCGCTACGGGCCTCCGGGCGGCGGCAGGTCGGGCGGGCTCGAGGCCCCCGCGCCGAGTGGGCGCTGCATGAGAACCGAATCGAGCCAGCGGCCGGCCTTGAAGCCGATCGCCGGCAGCCGGCCGACTTCGCGGAACCCGCAACTACCGTGCAGCCGGATCGAGGCGACGTTCGCCGAATCGCCGATCACCGCCACCATCTGCCGCGCCCCGCGCTCGGCGCAAGCCACGACCAGCGCAGCGAGCAGGGCCCGGCCGACCCCGCGGCCGCGCGCCCAAGCGGCGACGTAGATCGAATCCTCCACGCACCAGGCATAGCCGATCCGCGGCCGGTAGCGGCTCGCGTAACCATAGCCCGCGATCCGCCCCTCCAGCTCGGCGACGAGCCACGGCCAGGGCGTGGCCTGCTGAGCCGCGAAGCGGCGCCCGAACGCCTCGAGGTCGGGCGGCTTCCACTCCCAGCTCGCCGTCCCGTGGCGGACCTCCGGGGCGTAGATCGCGAGGAGCTCGGGGAGATCCCGTTCCCGGGCGGGACGCAGGAGCGGCTGCAACGGGCGGGCTCCCGAATGGAACGCGGGGGCGATGCGCGTCCGAGGATGCCCGCCCGCGCACCGGCCTGCTAGGGTCGCGCGCCGAAACGAAGCAGCAGGGAGGAGACCCGTGGCGCTGGACGCCGAGACCCGGGCACGGCTCGCGCAGGTGAGCACCGCGACCTTGACGACCTGCCTCTTCAAGCGCGGTTTGCGCAACACCTTCCTGCAAGAGGTGCGGCCGGTGGCGCCGGGCCTGCCGCGGATGGTAGGCGAAGCCTTCACGCTGCGGCTCATTCCGGCGCGCGAGGATCTCGATTCGATGGAGGCCTACGCCGACCCCGAGCATCCGCAGCGCCGGGCGATCGAGACCTGCCCGCCCGGTTCGGTGCTCGTGATCGACAGCCGGGGCGATGCGCGCGCGGCCTCGGCGGGCGACATCCTGATCGCCCGGCTCAAGGCGCGCGGGGTGGCCGGCATCGTCACCGATGGCGGCTATCGCGACCTGGCCGGCATCCTCCGGCTCGGCTTTCCCGCCTATCACCGTCGGCCGAGCGCGCCGCCGGGGGCGGTCTTCCTGCACGCGGCCGACGTCCAGCTGCCGATCGGCTGCGGCGGGGTCGCGGTCTATCCCGGCGATGTGATGGTCGGCGACGAGGACGGGGTCGTCTGCGTGCCGGCGCATCTGGCGGCCGAG
>CALBAK010000011.1 GCA_937926445.1 uncultured Alphaproteobacteria bacterium | reverse complement strand
CAGGCCGAGCTCGGCATGGCGGTCGTGATCATCACCCACGATCTCGGCATCGTCGCCGAGTTCGCCCACCGGGTGCTCGTCATGTATGCCGGCCGGGTGATCGAGGAGGGGCCGGTCGAGGCGATCTTCGAACATCCGGCGCACCCCTACACCCGGGGCCTCCTCGCGAGCCTGCCCGACCTCGAGGGCGAGAGCGAGCGGCTCGTAGCGATCCCCGGCAGCGTGCCGCAGCTCGGCGAGCTCGGCCCCGGCTGTCGCTTCGCGCCGCGCTGCGGCCTCGCCCAGGCGGCCTGCCGGGCCACCGACCCGCCGCTCCGGGGGGCGGGCGGCCGCGCCGTGGCCTGCTTCGAGGCGAGCCTCGTCGAGGCGGGTGCGGAGCGGGTCGCGTGAGCCCGGCCGGCCGGCCACTGGTCGAGGTCGAGGGGCTCGGCAAGAGCTTCCTGCTGCGGCGCGGCGTGGGCCTGCGGCGGACCCGGCGCGAGCTGCAGGCGGTCGTGGGCGTCTCCTTCACCCTCGACCGCGGCGAAACGCTCGGCCTCGTCGGCGAATCGGGCTGCGGGAAGACCACCACCGGTCGGCTGCTCCTGCGCCTGATCGAGCCCACCGCCGGGGTGATCCGCTTCGCCGGGCAGGAAATCCAGTCTCTGCCCGAGCGCGAGCTCAGGCCCCTGCGGCGGCGCATGCAGATCGTTTTCCAGGACCCCTACGGCTCGCTCGACCCGCGCATGACGGTCGAGGAGATCGTGGCCGAGCCGCTCGTCGTCCACGGGGTGGGCGACCGCGCGGCGCGGGCCCGGCGGGTGCGCGAGCTGTTGGACCGGGTGGGGCTCGCGGCCGCGCACGCCGAGCGCCACCCGCACGAATTCTCGGGTGGCCAGCGCCAGCGGATCGGCATCGCCCGGGCGCTCGCCCTCGAGCCCGAGCTGTTGGTCTGCGACGAGCCCGTCTCGGCCCTCGACGTGTCGATCCGCGCCCAGGTCGTCAATCTCTTGGCCGATCTCAAGCGCGATCTCGGCCTCGCCTACCTCTTCATCAGCCACGACCTCGCCATCGTGCGGCACCTCTGCGAGCGGGTCGCGGTCATGTATCTCGGCCGGATCGTCGAGCTCGCCCCCAAGGAGCGCCTCTACCGCGAGCCCTTGCACCCCTACACGCAAGCGCTGCTCTCGGCGATCCCGGTGCCGAGGCCGGGCGGCCGGCGCCGGCGGATCGTGCTCGCGGGCGACGTGCCGAGCCCGCTCGACCCGCCGCGGGCCTGCCGGTTCCACACCCGCTGCCCGCACGCCATGGAGGTCTGCCGGCGGGTCGAGCCGCCGCTCGTCGCGGCCCGGCCGGGCCACCAGGTGGCCTGCCACCTGCACCCGGCACCCGGGGGAGCGGTCGTGGCGTGAGGATCCGCTGCACCTGCCGTTCGTCCGATTCGCGGAGCACGCCCGGTGGTCGAGCGGAAGTGTGGCGGCGCGGGCCGCTCGGAGCCCATGGTCGATCCGAGATCGAAGTGGTCGACGAGCGAGCACGCCTCGTGGGGGCGAGGCCGGCGACGTCACCCGCCGGCTCGACGCCGTCGAGCAGCCCGAACGATTTTCGAGGAGGTGCCTTTGACCCGTTCGACACGCGCGAGCTGCCCGCTCGACCTCGACGCACCCGGCAAGCGGCTCGGCTACATCCGGGTGCCCTACTCCTCCGACCGCTCGGCCTATGGCTGGATCGGCGTGCCGATCGCGGTGATCCGGGGCGGGGACGGGCCCACGGTCTATCTCGGCGGCGGCAATCACGGCGACGAGTACGAAGGACCGATCACGCTCCTCCACCTGTTGCAGGAGCTCGAGCCCGAGCGGATCCGGGGCCGGCTGATCCTGCTGCCGATGACCAACTTGCCGGCGGTGCTGGCCTATCGGCGCTGCTCGCCGATCGACGGTGCCAATTTGAACCGGATGTTCGTCGGCGATCCGGGGCTCGACCACGAGCCGACCAAGGCGATCGCCCATTTCGTCGAGGAGGTGCTCTTCCCCCTGTGCGATGCGGGGGTCGACCTCCATTCGGGCGGTCGCACGCTCGACTACGTGCCGAGTGCGCTCGCTCGCACGGGCCCGGACGATCCCCTGCGGGCGCGCAAGCTCGAGGCCTTGCGGGCGTTCGGCGCGCCGGTGAGCTACCTCGTCCCGCCCGTGGGCAACGACAACGGGATCCTCGCGGCCGCCGACCGCAAGGGGATCCTCGCACTCGGAACCGAGCTCGGCGGGGCGGGGACGGTGACGCCCACCACGCTCGCGGTGGCCCGGCGCGGCGTGCTCGGTTTTCTCGCCCATCTGGGCGTGCTCGAGGGCGTGCCGGCGTCGGGCCCGACGCGGCTCGTGGAAGTGCGGGTCGAGCATTACGTCTGGGCGCCGCGGGCCGGCCTGTTCGAGCCCGCGGCGATGCCGGGGGACGAGGTCGAGGCGGGTGCGGTCGCGGGCCGCCTGTTCGACTTGGACGAACCCGAGCGGCCACCGCTCCCGGTGCGGTTCGAGGCGAGCGGTCTCGTGCTCTGCCGGCGTCCGATCCCGCTCGTCGAGCGTGGCGATTGTCTGTTCCATCTGGGCGCCGATCTACGCGGGTGAGGGCGGCGAGCCGCGGCCATCGGCCGCCACCGTAGATGCGGTCGGCCCGGCTATCCGCTCTCCTGACGTTCACGGATACGGGCGGAAATGGAAGGCGATGGGGCAGCAGCGGCCCGATAGGCACCGGTCGGTATCCGGACGCGAGGCAGAGACCCTCGCGCTCGCACTGGCCACGTGACCCTGGCCGCCCTCTTTACCCGTTTCTTCAGGCCTGTCTGCTCGAAGTCTATGCCGAGCTGGGCCTCGCTGCCGAACCTCCGGTGCTGGACCTGGCGTGCGGCGATGGTCGGTTCGCTCGAGCGCTCGTGGAGCGTGGAATGATCCTACGGATCGGCGCCGCCCTGGAGAGGTCGCCGGCCGGCGCCGCGGCGGCGCGGCGGCGAGGCATTCCCGTCGCTCTGGGTGATCTCTCGGCCCTGCGCTTCGCCGATCACGTCGCCGGGAGCGTGGCCTGCAACACGGCCCTCGACGGTCTCGTGGGCCGGCCCGCGGGCCTGTTCTCGTTGCCGGTCGGCCGACGACGAGACGAGGACGGTTCAGAGCATGCGGGCGGCCTGAGCGAGCGCCAGGTCGAGCGCGTGTTCGCGCGAGCGGGGCAGGTGCCGCAATGCGCAGACGATCACCACGCTTTCCGAGAGCTCCTGCGCCTCCTCGTGATCGAGGCCTCGCGCCTCGAGCCAGGCGATCAGCCGCTCGAGGGTCGCGCGCCAGAGGCGGCCCGGCTCTTCGGCTGGCGGCGGCTCGCGGTCGCGCACGTCCATGCCCGGGCTCCCACGCAGGTCGTTCCGTTCTTTACCGATCGGTAACCTAGCTTGAGCTACCCCGGGCTGTCGAGCCTGGGCGCGCGCCCGGTGCACCTCGCTGCGCTGGACCGTCAACCGAGAGCCGCGGAGTGCTCGGGGCATGGCGGCCCTGGACAGCCCGCCCGCGGCTGCCTATAGGGGGCGGCGCGCCCAGGTAGCTCAGTCGGTAGAGCACGTGACTGAAAATCACGGTGTCGGTGGTTCGATTCCGCCCCTGGGCACCATCACCTCTGGTCGATCGTTGCGTTCGTAACCAGCTGCGGCATTCTGTCTCCGCCGACGCTGAAGCGTGATCGCCGAACGGCCGACGGCGGCGCCCAGCAGTGCTGCCCAGGTCACGTTGACGGCGGGGATCTGCCAGCCGAAATCGACCAGCGCGTGGAGCCCCTGGACGAGCGTCGCACCGAGCGCGATCGCTGGTAACGGGCTCGTGCTGCCGCGACGAATCGCCACGAGACAGGGGACGTGCAGCAGGAGCACGGCGAGGGCCAGGGCCGCAGCGGCCGGCAGGCCGAGTTCCACCGCGAGCTCGAGATAGGTGTTGTGGGCGTAGTCCCAGGGGCCGGAGGTCGGGAAACGCTCGTCGCGGGCGTGCTCGAACAAGCTGAGAAAGCCGCCGTAGCCGTGCCCGAGCCAGGGCCGCTCGGCGATCCGTTCGAGGATCCAGCTCCAAGCGAGGAGCCGGCCCTCGGTGCCGGGGCTGAAGGCGCTCTGCGGATCGAGACTTAGGAGCCGTTCCCAGAGGAGCTCGCCGCCGGCCGAAAGCGCCCACCCCACGAGCCCGGCGGCGAGGCCGAGTGCGGCCAGGAGCAGGGCGGTGCGGGCACCGCGCAGGCTCGCCCCCAGCAGGATCAGGAGCGTGAGCGCGAGGGCGAGCGCGCCGCCCCGCGAGGCGCTCGCGGCGATCGAGAGGAGGCAGGCCATCAAAGCCGCGGCGAGCAGCGGCCGACTCTGGAAGGCGGTCTCGAGGATCCGGCCGAGCGCGGCCCGAAGGCTCGGCGTGTCGGCCTCGCGACGGGCGTGGTCGAGGAGGAGGACGAACGCGATCACCGCGCCGAGATTGACGTAGGCGGCGAAATGGTTGGGGTTGACGAAGCTGCCCGAGATCCGTTGCAGCGGCAGGTAGCGGCCGAACAGCTCGTCCCAGCCGAGGACGATCCGAACGAAAGCGAAGAGCGCCTGCACGGTGATCAGAGCGAGAACGGCCTGGACGAAGCGCTCGGCCAGGGTCCGATGCGAACCGACGGCGTAGCCGACGGCGAACAGGGCCGCGGGGCCGAGCAGCCGCAACAGGGCCTCGTAGGCCGACGGCGGGTCGATCGCGATCGCCGGCCGGGCCGCGAGCTCGGAGGGAAGGAGTGTCCAGATCGGGTGGGCGAGCTCGGGCCAAGGGCTCGGTCCGGCCTGAAGAACGATCCAGGCCACGACGGCGAAGAGAAGCCCCGCCGCCAGGAGGACCGTCGCCGGCAGCCGGCCGGCGCGGATGCGGCCGAGGGCCATGGCAGCGCCGAGCAGGGCGAGCAGGCCCGAAGCGGCGAGAAAGAGCGCGGACCAGGCCCAGGGCCGGTTGGCGCCGAGCGGCCAGGGAGCGAACGCCAGGAGCAGCAGCAGCATGGTGAACAGCAGGCTGTCGAACGCGCGCACGGCCGGCGCTTCGGCGGCGCTCGGGCGACGACGGAGTCGCCGACGCTCGTACTGCGATACGTCGGCGACGTTTTCTTTTCCGAAAGTAGAATGTGCTCGCAACTTTTGATCCGATGGCGTTATTCCTGCCGCGCGGCCCGTGTGCGACTTGCCACGGACGCTCCACGAGGTTATAGACGAAGCCGTTATTCAGGGAAGGAGAGCCTCATGCGTCGTGGTCTGGCCGTGTTGGCCGTCGTCGGGATGATCGGGGGGCTCGGGTTCGGCGCGGGCAGCGCGTTCGCGGCTCTTCCGTACGGCCCGCTGTTTTCGGCGAAGCCGTTCCCGCCGACCTCTCGGAAGTTCGTGCGGAACGTCGCCTGCTTCATCTCGAACACGCACTTCGGGATCACGGGCCGCCCGTTCTTCCCGATCCGTTGCCCGCCGAGCCCGAGTCGCTGATCGGCTCGGAACTGACGGCCCATCGGCGGTCGCGTGGCGTCGGGCCGGTTTGTCGGCGTCATCTTGGGGGCTGTGGCGGGGGCTCAGCTCGCGAGCGGCCTGACTCTCGCCGAGGCGCCGTTCGTCGAGTTGCCCGGTGACGCGGCCGCGGGTCTTCTTTACGACGGGGTCGCGCCGGGCCCGGAGGGTCTCGAGCGACTGGTGTCGTCGCGTCGGGCGAGTGTGGAGCGGGTAGCGCGACCGCGCGCGCATCGCGACCTCGCGATGGCGTATCTTCTCGAGGCAGAGCGGCTTCCCGACGGGGATGCGCAGCGGTTCGCGTCGGCCGCCGAGGCCGAATTCCTGGCGGCCTTGCGCCTCGCGCCGGCCGATCCGACTGCCTGGGCCATGGTGCCGTTCGCGGCGCTTCGGCGTGGAGAACCCGAGCGAGCGGCAGATCTTCTGCGTGCCGGTCTACGTGTCGTTCCCTACTCTCCCGATTACGCGCTCAACCGCCTCGCGGTCCTGATCGCGCTCGAGGGTGAGCGCGACGAGGAACTCGAGGGTGCGCTCGGTCGCATTCTGGCCGATTCGGCTCGCCACGATCTGCGAGCGACCGCACGGTTGTTGGTCGAGCGTGGCGCCGCCACGACACTGCCACCGCGGATCGGGGACGACCCCGAACTCGCCTACGAGCTGGCTCGGGCCATCGAGCGCGCGGTCGAGGACGGCGCGGCGGACGGCGACGACGGAGGATGAGCCCGGCGGTGGTCCGCTGAGCGCGTGCCTGGGCCGGTGTCGGTGAAGCCACCGCCTGGGCTTTCGAGTGCTGATTGAAAAGGACGCGAACAGGCATCTTCTTTACAGGGTGCCCGTCGCCGACCATGGTGTGGGTGGTAGGTGAGGAACGCGCCGTGCCCGGTGCGCGGCGGAAAATGCGGGTCGAGTGATGAGCGGAAGGGGCGAGCCGGACGCGGAGACGGCCGGCGGGCGATACTACGCCGCGCCACGAGAGCCGGCCGAGGAGGGGTTCGATCTCCGCGGTCTTCTTGCTTTTTTCCGCCGGCG
>CALBAK010000010.1 GCA_937926445.1 uncultured Alphaproteobacteria bacterium | reverse complement strand
GCCGATGCGCGGCTCGGTGAGACCGGTCCGCTCGAGCTGGCGGGCGGCGACCGGCTCGCTAATGCGGGCGGCCTTGGCCAGGAGGCCGCGCAGCTCGTCCGGGTTGGCGAGCGCGTGGCGGCGGCCGCGCTCGTAGGCCGCCACCACCGCCTCGATCAGCTCGGGGGCCTCGGCGATCAGGCTCTCGGGCGCGTTCAGCACACCCCAAGTGTTGGCGTCGGGGTCGCGGTAGAAGAGCCGGTTGCCCGCCTCGAGCTCGGTCTGCGCCATCATCGGGTCGAGGCCGGCCCAGGCATCGACGTCCCCCCGCTCGAGGGCGGCCCTGCCCTGGTCGTGCTGGAGGAGGACGAGCTGCACGTCCTTCTGCCCGAGCCCGTGCCGGTCGAGCGCCCGCAACAGGAAGATGAAGGGATCGGTGCCCTTGGTTGCCGCGATCTTGCGACCCTTGAGATCGGCGACCCCGGCGATGCCGGTGTCCGGCCGCGTCACGAGCGCCGTCCACTCGGGCTTGGAGTAGACGTAGACGCTGCGGATCGGGTTGCCGTTGATCCGGCCCAGGAGCGCCGCGGCACCGGCCGTCGAGCCGAGGTGAAGGGAGCCGGCGTTGAGGAATTCGAGGGCCTTGTTCGAGCCGAGCGACTGTATCCAGCGCACCTTGACGGCGTGCGGGGCGAGCGCCTCCTCGACCCAGCCGCGGTCCTTGAGGACCAGGCTCACCGGGTTGTAGGTCGCCCAGTCGAGGACGAGCTCCTTCGGACGAGCAGCCGATCCTGGCCGGCCCATGCCGACGGTGGCCAATGCCGGTACCGTTGCGAGCAGGTGACGACGCGAAAGCTTCATGTCGATCTCCGACCCTGCTGTGAGCCTTCGCTCACGATTGTTGAGGGACGGGCTGGAGATCGCGGGTCTCGATCGACCCTTGACTACCAACCCGCCGCAGCCGACGTACGGCGGGTGGCCGGACGCTTTAGCTGCACTTGTAACGCGCCCGCAAGCTGTCTGCTCAAATCGGCGCGACCACCACGAGGATGAATTCACGCAGTCAGTGTGTCAATACAAAAAATTTTACAAACTAGACTGTATATTTTCCCCTCCTTGCGCGGCGCTGCGGGCCATGTATGAGGAAAGCCTAACATTCTCGGCGGCAGGGAGGTCGACCCCGATGACGCGCACAACCCCCATTCCCGGGACCCGGATCGGCCGTCGCGACGTCCTCCACGGCGCTGCGGCCGGCCTCGTCGTGGCGAGTGCACCACAAATCGCCCGCGCCGGCCGGCCCAGGATCGTCGTCGTGGGTGGCGGCTGGGGCGGCCTCGGGGCGCTGCGCGCCTTGGCCCCTGGCGGGGCGGCCGATCTGGTCCTCGTGGAGCCGCACCCCGCCTTCGTGTCCTGCCCGTTGAGCATCCACTACATCGTAGGCGAGCGACCCTTCGCCGATTTCGAGCACAGCTACGGCGCGCTCGACCGGCTGGGCGTCCAGCGGATCGCGGAGCCCGCCCTCGCGATCGACCGTGACCGCCGCGAGGTGGTCACCTCGGGTGGCCGGATCGGCTACGACTTCCTCGTTCTCTCACCGGGCGTCGAGTATGCCGAGGAGGCGATCGCCGGCTACGCCGAGGCCCGCAGCGCTCTGCCGGTGGGCTTCCGGCCCTTCGAGCAACAAGGCGTCAAGGCGCTGGTCGAGCGGTTCCTGGCCGAGGGCGGCACCTTCCTGATCTCGGTCCCGAAGCCGCCCTATCGCTGTCCGCCGGCGCCTTACGAGCGCGCCTGCCTGATCGCGGAGCAGATCGCGCGGCGGGGGACCAAGGGCAAGGTGGTGATCGCCGATGCCAACCCGCAGCCCATGCCGCCGCCGATCGCCAAGCCGATCCTCGAGGCGATGCGGGCGGTGCACGGCGAGCGCATCGAGTATCTCTCCGACCACGAGGCCAAGGCCGTGGATCTCGCCAAGGGTACCCTCGACTGCGGGATCGCCGACGTCCCGTTCACCCACGCCAACATCGTCCTTCCGATGCGGGCGCCGAGACTCCTGCGCGAGGCCGGGCTCGGCGAGCGCTGGGCCGCCGTGCGGCTGCCCGACTTCCGCGCACAGGCCGACGAGCGGATCTGGATCCTGGGCGATGCCGCCGGGACGCCTCTACCGAAGAGCGGCCATGTCGCCTTCAACGCCGGGATCGTGGTCGCCCAGGCCATCGAACGCCGGATCGACGGTGCACCGGAGCCCGCGCCCGCTCCGACCGAGCTTCCGACCGGCATCTGCTTCGCGGCGATCGGCAGCGATCGGGCGATCAAGATCAATGTGGGCGCGAACTTCGTTCCGGGAGAGACGCCCAAACTGCGCTTTCAGGTCGATCCTGCGCCTTCTGCCGAATCGAGCGAGGCCGCGACCCGGTGGGCCCGCTCGATGTGGCAGAGCATGCTCGGCTGAGCCCTTCCGGAAACGCGGTTCGCCTCGCCTCGCCAGAACGCGGCAAAACCTCGCCCGACACCCGAGGCGGGGGTGCGGCCGTGCAGCTCGGTACCCTGGTCGCGAGCGAGCCCGACGAGGTCCTGGCCAGCCTCGGGGCTCGCCCGACGGTCTCGCTCCCGGGGCGGCCGAGGGGCGGCTCGCACGCTTCGGCGAGAACCACACGGCCCGGACCCGGCGCTCCTCGACCCCGGCTCGTCTCGCAGCCTTCCTCGCACACGGTTTCGCGCTCCTCCCGTGGGTGGCCGCGGGCGTCGCGCTCGTCATCCACTTCCGCCATCCGACGGCCGGCATGGGAACGCTGGCGACGGCCATCGTGGCAGTCATCCTCCTCAACGGGGTGTTCGCGTTCGCACAGGAATATCGGGCCAAACGCACGCTCGCCGCCCTCGAGCGGCTGCTCCCGGCGCGCTCGCGCGTGCTCCGCGGGACGAAGGTCGTACTGGTCGAAGTCGAGCGCCTGGTCCCGGGCGACATCGTCCTGCTTTCGGCCGGCGATGCCGTGCCGGCCGATGCGCGTCTCCTCGAAGTCAATGGGCTTCGCGTCGACCTCGCTACGCTGAGCGGGGAGGCGGAACCGAGGCCGCGCCACGTGCGTCCCGCGGAGCCCACTTCGGCGCTCGAGGCGCCCAACCTCGTGCTCGCCGGAACGGGCGTACTGGACGGCGAGGGCCGCGCCGTGGTCTTCGCGACGGGCGCGCACACGGAGTTCGGGACGCTCGCTGCGCTGGCCCAGGCCGAGCCCGAGCCGCGCTCAGCGTTCCTGCTCGAGATCGGGCGGGTGAGCCGGTGGATCGCCACCCTCGCCGTGGGCGCCGTGTTCCTCGTGACGGGGCTGGCGGTGGGCCTCGGGCCGTCCGGGGCCGGCACGCTCGCACTCGGCATCATCGTCGCGAACCTGCCCGAGGACTTGTTGCCGACGGTCACCCTGGCGCTCGCCATGGCGCCCCACCGGTTGGCGCGCAAGGGCGTGCTGGTCCGTCACGTCCCGGCCATCGAGGCCCTGGGAGGGGCGAGCGTCATCCTCACCGACAAGACGGGAACGCCGACGACCGGCCGCATGCGCGTCGGGCTCGTGGAGCCCACCGGCGCGGCGGGCCCGGTCGGGACGGATGCGCTCGACCCGTCCGCGCCCGCGCGCCTATCTCTGGCTCGTCCTCTGGGAGACCCTGGCCGCGGACGCCGCCTGTACCAGCGTGCTTCTGAGGGGCGGGTGGCACTTCCGGGTAGCGCTCGCGCAGGACGTCGCGTTCTACCGGGCCGCCACGACTGCCACGCTCGTCGGGATCGTGCTCGCCCAGATCGCCAACCTCCTCGCCTGTCGAGACGAGTGGCACTCGGCCTTCGCGCCCGGCCGGCCGCGCAACCCGCTCCTCCTGCACGCTCTCGTGCTGGAAGCGGCGCTGATCCTCCTCATCGTCTACACGACGCCCGATCCTAGAAAGCGAGGTCGTTGACGGCCACGACCGCCGCCAGGATCGACACGACGATGCCGCCCACGAGCAGGCCCAAGATGACGATCACGAGCGGTTCGACCAGGGCCACGAGCCGGGTGAGCCGGGTCGCCACGCGTTCCTCGAACGTCTCCGCGAGATGCTCGGCAACGGCCGCGAGCCGGCCACCCTCCTCCCCCACCCGGAGGAGCCGCACGGCGAGCGGCGCCAGGGTCCCGGTCTCGGCGAGGCAGCTCCAGAGCGGGCGACCCTGGCGCACCTCGACGAGGACCCGCTCCATGGCCGCACGTGCCGCGCGGTTCGCGAGCATGTCCTTGACAAGCCCGAGCCCGCTCGCGAGGTCGAGCCCACCCCCGAGCACCGTCGCGAGCCCCCGCATCGCCTGGGCGGTGGCGCGCTCGCGCGCGATGCGCCCGACGAGCGGCGCGGCGAGGAGGGCACGGTCGAAGGCGAGCCGCACGGTCTCGTTCCGCCGTGCGACGAGGAATCCGACCAACAGCGCGATCAGGGTCACGACCAGGAGCTCGCCCCGCTCGGCGAGCAGGTCCGCGATCGCGAGAGTGAGCCGTGTACCGGTCGGAAGCTCCGCCCCGGCCTGGGCGAAGAGCGGCGCGAAGCGCGGCACGACCACGAGGAGCAGCACGGCGAGCGCGCCCAGCGAGGCCATCAACAACACGGACGGATAGATCATCGCCGAGACGAGCTTGCGCTCGAGCTGCTCCGAGCGCTCGCGCAGCTGCACCAGCGCGAGTAGGCTCTCGCTCAGGCTGCCGGCCGCCTCACCCGCCCGCACGATGCCGACATAGGCTCGCGGGAACGCCTCGGGGTGGGCCGCCAGCGCCTCGCTCAGCGCCTTCCCGCCGCGCACCGCCTCCCGCACGCTCGCGAGCACGGTCCGCAGCTTCCGGTGCTCGCCCGTTTCGATCAGGAGCCCGAGCGCCGCCTCGACCGGTTGGCCGGCGCCGAGCAGCGTGGCGAGCTCCCGGGTCGCCTCGGTGACCGCACGGGAAAGCCCGCGCGTCGCGAGCGCCGGTGCGCCGGCCCGTGCCGCGACCGGCTCGGCGCTGATCGGGATCAGGCCGCGCGCCTGCAGGCGTGCCACCGCGCTTCGATCGTCGGCCGCCTCGATCTCGCCCGAGACCCGCTCACCGGCCGCGGTCAGGGCCCGATAAGCGAACAGCGGCACGGGTCTTCGGCGCCCCTCACCAATCCTCGGTCACGCGGCCGACTTCCTCGAGCGTGGTCGTGCCGGCGAGCGCCTTGGCAACACCGTCCTGCCACATCGTCCGCATGCCCGCCGCCTCGGCAGCCGCCTGGATCGCCTGGGTGGGGGCTCGCTCGCGGATCAGCGCGCGGATCCGGTCGTCGACCTCGAGCAGCTCGAAAATCCCGACCCGCCCGACGATGCCGAGCCCGTCGCAGCGGGCGCATCCGGGCGCGCGGTAGAGGACGGGGGCGGCCGGTGCGTGGCGGCCGAGCAGCTCGCGCTCGCCCGGCTCGGCCGGCCGCGGCTCGCGGCAATGGGGGCAGAGAAGGCCGACGAGGCGCTGGCCGATCACCGCGCGCAGCACCGAGGCCAACAGATACGGCTCGACACCCATGTCGAGCAGTCGGGCGACGGCCCCGGCCGCACTGTTGGTGTGCAGCGTCGAAAGGAGAAGGTGACCCGTGAGGGCGGCGTGCACGGCGATGTCGGCCGTCTCCGGGTCGCGGGTCTCCCCGACCATCACGACATCCGGATCGTGCCGCACGACCGAGCGCAGCACACGGGCGAAATCGAGCCCGATGTCCGGCCGCACGTGGATCTGCGTCACGCCGTCGATCTGGTACTCCACCGGGTCTTCGACGCTCACGACCTTGAGGGTGTCGCGATCGAGGCTGCGCAGTGCGGCATAGAGCGTCGTCGTCTTGCCCGAGCCGGTCGGCCCCGTGACCAGGAGCATGCCGTGCGGCGAGCGGAGAATGCCGCGCAGCCGCGCCTCGACCTCGGGGGCGAGGCCGAGCTCGTCGAGACCGACCCCGCGTCGATCGCTCTCGAGCAGCCGCACTACGAGACTCTCGCCGTGCACCGTGGGTGCGGTCGCCACCCGCAAATCGACTCTGCGGCCGTCGAGCTCGAGCCTGGCGCGCCCGTCCTGCGGCAGCCGTCGCTCGGCGATGTCGAGGCGTGCCAGGATCTTGATCCGCGACACGATGGCCGCGGCGTACCGAACCGGCGGCGAGGCGATCTCGCGCAGCCGCCCGTGCACCCGATAACGCACCCGCAAATGGTCGGGGAACGGCTCGATGTGGATGTCGGAGGCCTTCATGTGCAACGCGTCGGTCAGCAGTTGATTGACCAGCCGTACGACCGGCGCTTCCTGGGCGCTGTCGAGCAACCGCTCGACCTCCTCGCCGCCGGCTTCCCCCTGCCCGTCGAGGTCGGACACGAGCCGCTGCAGAGCGGCTGCGCCGCGATCGAACCAGCGCGCGAGGGCCGCCTCGACCTCTTCGAGCGCAGCTGCGACCGGCACGGGCTCGAGACCACAGGCGAGCCCGACGGCCTTGAGCGCGTTGGCATCGCAAGGATCGGCCATCGCCACCCAGACCCGCGATGCGTCGACCGCGATCGGGGCCATCCGGGCATGGCGCAAAAAGCGCGGTGACACGGTTTCGCCGGTAGGCGGCGCTTCCGGGAAGTCGTCCGCGCTTACGCGCTCGAGCCCCAGGAGCTCGGCTGCCGCCTCGGCCCAGACGTCACCCCCAACCACACCGTCGCGCACGAGACGGACGACCAGCGGCTCGTTGTATTCGGCCGCGGTCGCCGCGGCTCGCTCGGCCAGGATCGGATCGACCCGACCCGAGGTCGCGAGTCGGTGCAGCACGGGATGCAGCTCGATCGCCGAGAGAGGGACCGCGTCGGTGCCGGCGGCGCTCGACGTCGCCATCGGCACGGTCAGGGGCGGGGGATCGGCGGGCACCGTTCTCCTGTCGGCTGGCACGTGTCGGCTTCGATCCCCATTTCTCGCACAGACGGACGACGTTGCCAAACCGGTCGCGTCGGGCCGCGGCTGGAGCGGTGCGCGCCATGGAGCCGAGCGGGCGGGGAAGGGACGGTACCGCCGAGTCGCGCATCACCCGCTGGATCGCCGAGGCGGCCGTCCGGACCGTCGAACCCAGCGAGCTCGTGCGCGGGCTCGCCGAGCGGCTGCGGGAAGAGGGGCTGGGCCTCGGCCGGCTCTGGGTGGGTGCCGACATCCTCCATCCGACGATTGGCGCGCGGACCGTGAGCTGGTCGCGCAGCCGCGGTCTCGAGGCGACGGGCTTCGCCCGCAACCTGCGCCGCGACCTCGACGATCCCCAATGGCGCGCGACCCCGCTGCGCCTCCTTTTGATGGAGGGTCTGAGCGAGTTTCGCCGGCGCCTCGCGACCGACTATTGCAAGGGGGAGTTCGCGCTCCTCGACGGCTTTCTCGATGCCGGCCTCACCGACTATCTGGCCTGCGCGGTCCGTTTCCCGCAAGGCACGTTGGTGGGCGATTCGGCCGTGATGGTCGCCACCTTCGCGAGCGAGGCGCCGGGCGGCTTCACCGAGCCCGAGGTCGAACTTCTGCGTGTCACCGTTCGGCAGCTCGCGCTCGCTTGGCGGTCGATCCTCCTCTTGGATGCCCTGCGCGCGGTCACCGGCACCTATCTCGGCGCCGATGCCGCTCGGCGCGTGCTCTCCGGACGGATCGCCCGTGGCGAAGTCGAGACGATCCGCGCGGCCATCTGGTTCAGCGACCTCGAGGGTTTCACGACGCTCGGCGCCGCTCTGCCGAAGGAGCGGCTGATGGCGCTGCTCAACGACTACGCCGGGGTCGTCATCGAGACCGTCGAGCGCCACGGTGGGCAGGTGTTGAAGCTGATCGGTGACGGCGTGCTCGCGATCTTCTCGCTGGACGCCGGCGGCACCGCCTGCCGGTGGGCGCTCGACGCCGCGATCGCGGCTCTCGACGCCGTCGACCGACTGAGCACGGACCGCCGGACTGCGGGCGAGCCCGCCACCCGCATGTTCGTGGGCCTGCATCTGGGCGAGGTGCTCTACGGGAACATCGGCAGTGCCGATCGGCTCGACTTCACCGTCCTCGGCCCCGCCGTCAACGAAGCCGCCCGCCTCGAGCGCATGTGCCGCTCGCTCGAGCAGCGGGTGATCGTCTCGGCGAGCTTCGCCGCCGAGGCGGGGCCCGAGCGGGCCCGGCTGATCTCCCTCGGTCGCTATGCGCTCCGCGGCGTCGCCCGCCCCCAGGAGCTCTTCACCCTGGACCCCGAACGTTCGCTCGGGATTCTCACCGGCGCCTGACAGTCGATCCGTTGCGGCCGTCGTCCCGCTCTGCCACCTGAACGCCGTGCCGGCCGCCGCCGGGCCGCCGGACCAACGGGGAGACACGCCATGCCGATCGCCGACGCCGCCGGGATCCGTCTCCATTACGAGCTCGTCGGGCCGGAGCGGGCCCCGGTCGTCCTGCTCGTCAACTCGCTGGGTGCCGACCTCTCCATGTGGGAACCGCAGCTCCCTGCGCTCGCCGGCCGGTTCCGGGTGCTGCGCTACGACATGCGCGGCCACGGTCGCTCGGAAGTCACACCCGGCCCCTACCGGCTCGACGGTCTCGCGCTCGACGCGCTGGCGCTGCTCGACGCGCTCGGAATCGACCGGGTGCATTTGTGCGGCCTCTCGCTCGGCGGTGCCGTCGGCCAATGGATCGCCATCCATCGCCCCGAGCGCCTGCGCTCGCTCGTCCTCTGCGCCACCGCCTGCAGCTTCGGTTCCGCGACCACCTGGGACGAGCGTATCGCGGCGGTCCGTTCGGGTGGTGTCGAGGCGATCGCCGATGCGGTCCTCGAACGCTGGCTCACGGCCGACTTCCGCGCCCGCCGGCCGAGCGAGGCGGCGAGGCTGCGGGCCATGCTCTGCGCCACACCGGCCGAGGGCTACGCCGCGGCCGCGGCCGCGGTCCGCGACACCGACCTCTGCGGCGAGGTCCACCGGATCGCCGTGCCGACCCTGCTGATCGCGGGCAATGCCGATCCGGCCACGCCACCCGCCCGCCTGGAGGAGCTGCGGGCACGGATCACGCGTGCCGAGCTCGTCGTGCTGGAGGCCGCCCACATCCTCAACGTGGAGGCGGCCGAGGCCTTCGATCGGGCCCTGCTCGCCTTTCTCGAGGAGCAGGAACGGAGCGCGGCGGGTTGGTCGGGCGAGCTCTACGCGCGCGGCCTCGAGGTGCGGCGGGCCGTGCTCGGCGACGCCTGGGTCGACCGTGCCCTGGCCCGGACCACCGAGCTCGACCGTGCCTTCCAGGACATGCTCACGACCTGGTGTTGGGGAGCCGTATGGAGTCGCCCCGGTCTGCCGCGGCACACCCGCTCCCTGCTCAACCTCGCCATGCTCGCGGCCCTCGGCCACCACGAGGAGCTCGAGCTCCACATCCGCGGCGCGCTGCGCAACGGCGTGAGCGAGGCCGAGATCGGCGAGGTGTTCTTGCAGGTCGCCGTCTATGCGGGCGTGCCGGCCGCCAACACCGCCTTCCGGATCGCCAAGGAGACCTTGCGCGAAGTCGCGAGCGAAACGGCCGGATCGCCGCGGGAAGAGTCGTGATCGTACAACCAATAGTAGAGAAAACGGCCCGGATGGCGCGCGCCCGGGCCCTCCGGGCTTCGGCTTCCACGGGATTCGCCCCGCAACCATCGAAACTTGGCGCGGTTCGCCTCGCCCGATCCACCGCGCGACGCACAGCCTCGTCCACGAAGCTGTGGATAGCTCCCGGCCGCATCGCGGGTTCCCCGTGCCGCGACTGTCGGCGAAGCGGGCAGCAACGGTGAGCCCGCGCGACCCGGACAGGCTCAAACGATTGGCCGCGGGACTGAGCGTCGCCGTGGCCGTTCTTCTGACGATCCTCAAGCTCGTCGTGGCCGTCGTCTCGGGTTCCGCCGCCCTTCTCTCCTCGGCGGTCGACAGTCTCGCCGACATCGCCGCCTCCGCCGTCACCTGGCTGTCGGTGCGGATCGCCCAGCAGCCTCCCGACCGTCGCCACCGCTTCGGCCACGGCAAGGCCGAATCCCTCTCCGCACTCGCCCAGGCGGCGATCGTTGCGGGTTCGGCACTTTTCGTCCTGGTCGAAGCCGCGGCCCGCCTCCGCGATCCGCAGCCCCTCGCCCACGGCGGTCTCGCCGTCCTCGTCATGCTCGCCGCGATCGCCCTCACGCTCCTGCTCTTGGCCTTCCAGTCTTGGGTCGTCCGGGTCACCGGGTCGGAGGCCATCGCGGCCGACGCGCTCCATTACCGAAGCGACCTCGCGAGCAATCTCGCGGTGATCGGCTCGCTCGTGATGGTCGATCGGCTGGACCTCTTCTGGGTCGATCCGCTCGCGGCGATCGCCATCGCTGGCTGGCTGCTCCGGGGAGCCTTCCGCATCGGTCGCACCGCCGTCCACACGCTCATGGACCACGAACTGCCGGCCACTCAACGCGAGCGCATTCTGGCTATCGTGCAGGCGCAGCCCGAAGTGGTGAGCCTGCACGACCTGCGCACCCGCGAGGCGGCTGGTACCACCTTCATCGAGTTCCATGTCGAGCTTGACGGCGAGATGACGCTCCGCGCCGCGCACCGGGTCACCGAGGCCCTCGAGGAGAAGCTCCGGGCCGACTTCCCCGATGCCGAGATCATCATCCACCAAGAGCCGGCCGGCCTCGAGGACGCCCGCCTCGACCATCGGATCCAGGCGCGCGCCGGTCGGAGTACCTGACCCGGCACGCCCGCGCGGAGCCGGACGGAGAGCCGGTTCCGAAGACGTTGCAGCCCCTTGAGCGCAGGTGTTAAGGTCGGGCGCCGGTGGTGCGGTACCGTCGGCGCGAGGGCGCGGGAACTTTCGGGCGGGCATGTGGAACGATCGTCTCGACCGGCTGCAAGAGTTTCCCTTCCGCCGGCTCGCGAAGCTCCTGGCCGGGGTCGACCCGCCCGAGGGCGAGACCTTCGACCTCACGATCGGCGAGCCGCAACACCAGCCCCCGCCGCTCCTGGCCGAGGTCGTGGCCCGGCACGCGCACGAGTGGAACCGTTACCCGCCGCTCAACGGCACCGCGGCGTTCCGCCGCCGGGTCTGCGAATGGCTCACCCGCCGCTACCAGCTGCCGGCCGGAGCGCTCGACCCGGAGCGTCACGTGCTGCCCGTGGCCGGCACCAAGGAGGCGCTCTTCCTCTTGCCGGAGGTCCTGGTTCCCGAGCGGCCGAACGGCGCGCGACCCGCCGTCCTCCTGCCGAACCCCGTGTATGCCGTCTATGTCGGTGCCGCCGTCCTGGCCGGAGCCGAGCCCGTCTATCTTCCCGCCACGCGCGAGACCGGCTTTTTGCCCGACCTCGACGCGCTCGAGCCCGCGCTCCTCGAGCGGACCGCGGCACTCTACCTCTGCTCGCCGGCCAACCCGCAGGGTGCGGTCGCCGACCTCGCCTATTGGCGCAAGGCCGTGCGCCTCGCCCGTCGCTACGGCTTCGTCCTCCTCGCCGACGAATGCTACGCCGAACTCTACGATCGCGCGCCTCCGCCGGGGGTGCTCGAGGCCGCCTGGGCGGAGGACCGGAGCTTCGCGGCAGTGCTCGCCTTCCACTCGCTCTCGAAACGATCGAACGCTGCCGGCTTGCGCTCGGGCTTCGTTGCCGGCGATCCCGAGGTGGTCGCCCGCTTCCTGCGGCTTCGGGCCTATGCCGCCGCGGTTCAGCCGCTGCCGCTCATGGCGGCGGCGACCGCGCTCTGGGGCGAGGAGAGCCACGTCGAGGCCAACCGCGCCCTCTATCGCCGCAAGTTCGACCTCGCCGAGCGCCGCTTGTCGAACCGTTTCGGCTTCTATCGGCCGGCCGGCGGCTTCTTCCTCTGGCTCGAGGTCGGCGACGGCGAGGCCGCTGCGGTCGAGCTCTGGCGCCGCGGCGGGGTCAAGGCCCTGCCGGGCGGCTATCTCGCGGTCCCCGACGGCGAGGGCCGCAACCCCGCTTCGCGCTACATCCGGCTGGCCCTCGTCCACGACGAGGCGACCGTCGACCGCGCGCTCGATCGGCTGGTCGACGTGCTGGGCTGAGCCTTCGAGGGACGCTACGGGATCGGCATGGCCACTACCGTTCTTTCGGCTCCGGGCGGCCATCCGCTGCGTCGCTGGCTGGTTGGCGCCGGCCGACTGGCCGCCGGGCTCGCCTTGGCCGGCCTCGGCATCTGGCTCGCCTTCGCCCTGCTCGGCTTCGAGCCCGCCGACCCGAACCTCAACCACGCGGTCCCGACGGGACGGCCGGTCCGCAATCCGGCCGGACGGCTCGGTGCCACCGTCGCCGACCTGCTTCTCCAGACCCTCGGGCTGGCCGCTTGGCTGCTGCCGCTCGTCGCCTTCGCCCGCGGCGTCCGGCTCGCACTCGACCGGCCGCTCGCCTGGCCCTGGCTGCCACCGCTCGCATTGCCGATCGCGCTTCTCGCCGCAAGCGCCGCCCTCGCCGATCGATCGCTCCCGGAGCCCGCCGACTGGCCCTTCCGCGTTGGCCTCGGCGGCTTCGTGGGCGACTATCTCTTGAACCAGCTCCGCGTCTGGCTCGATGCTCGGCTCTACGGTTGGGTCACGGGCCTCACAGCACTCGTGGCCGGCATCGCCTCGCTCGGCCTGCGCTGGGGCGAATCGCGCCGCGCCTTGGGCCGGGTGGCGGCCGTCTCGATGCGGTTGGGTTCGCAGCTGGGCGCTGCCGCGCGCGAGACCGGCCGCTGGTCCGGTGCCGCCCTGCGCCGGGTCGGTACGAGCAGCATCCGATCCCGGCCCGGGTCCGAGGAGGCCGAGGCGCGACACGAGCCTGTCCGTGCGCGGCTCGCGGCGCGGTTGCGATCGCTCCTCGAGCGGCTGACGCCGCTCGCCGAACCGCCCGAACCGCCGAGCGCTCCGGTGCTGCGCCCAGTGCGCACCCGTCGTCCGCCCGAACCCGCCGAAGCGCCACAGGCGGAGCCGGTGCCGGCTTCGACGGTCGAGGAGCGGCGGCGACGTCCGTCCCGCCCGGTCGCGGTGCCGACCCCGGCCGAAGCCGAGGCGTTGGCCGAGACGGCCGCACCCCTCCGCACCGACACGGGCGGATTCGTGCTCCCCTCGCTCGATCTCCTCGTGCAGCCCAAGCCCGCGAGCGATCCAGGCCTGTCGCGGGCGGCGCTCCAGGAGACCGCCCGCCGGCTCGAGGCCGTGCTCGACGATTTCGGCGTCCGCGGCCAGATCATCGACGTGAAGCCGGGGCCGGTCGTCACGCTTTTCGAGCTCGAGCCCGCTCCGGGCACGCGCTCGCAGCGGGTGATCAGCCTCGCGGACGACATCGCCCGCTCGCTCTCGGCGATTTCGGTGCGGGTCGCGACCGTGCCCGGCCGCAACGTGATCGGCATCGAGCTGCCGAACGAGCGTCGCGCCACGGTCTATCTGCGCGAACTCCTCGAATCCCCCACATACACCCAAAGCGAGGCGCCGCTCGCGCTCACCCTCGGCAAGGACATCGCCGGCCAGCCCGTGATCGTCGATCTCTCGCGCATGCCGCATCTCTTGATCGCCGGCACCACCGGCTCGGGCAAGTCGGTGGCGATCAACGCCATGATCCTTTCGCTGCTCTATCGTCTGACGCCGGCGCAGTGCCGGATGATCATGATCGACCCGAAGGTCATCGAACTGTCGGTTTACGAGGACATCCCCCATCTGCTCGCGCCCGTGGTGACCGAACCGCACAAGGCGGTGGTGGCCCTCAAGTGGGTCGTCCGCCAGATGGACGAGCGCTACCGGCTCATGTCGCATCTCGGCGTGCGCGACATCTTCGCCTTCAACCGCCGGATCCATCAGGCGCTCGCCCGCGGCGAGAAGCTCGTCCGGCGAGTACGCACCGGCTTCGAGCCCGGTACCGGGCTGCCGATCATCGAGGATCAACCGATCGAGATGCGGCCCTTGCCGCTCATCGTCGTCATCGTGGACGAGGTGGCCGATCTCATGCTCACCGCCGGCAAGGAGATCGAACACTGCATCCAGCGGCTCTCGCAGAAGGCCCGGGCGGCCGGCGTCCATCTGATCGTCGCGACCCAGCGCCCCTCGGTCGACGTGCTCACGGGCGTCATCAAAGCCAATCTCCCCTCCCGCATCAGCTTCCGCGTCTCCTCGAAGATCGACAGCCGCACGGTGCTGGGCGACGCCGGTGCCGAGCAGCTTCTCGGTCAGGGCGACATGCTCTGCCTCATGACCGGCGATCGTATCGTCCGGGTACACGGGCCGCTCGTGACCGACGGCGAGGTCGAGGCGGTGGTCCGCCACCTCAAGGCGCAGGGACCGCCCGACTACCAGGACGGCGTCACCGAGGAGATCGACGAACCCGAAGGCGGGACCGGCCCCGGTCCGGCCGGACCGCTGTTCGGTGCCGCCTCGGAGGCCGGCGAGAACGACCGGCTCTACGCCCAGGCGGTGGAAATCGTCGCCCGCGACGGCAAGGCCTCGACGAGCTACCTCCAGCGCAAGCTCGCGATCGGCTACAACAGCGCCGCCAAGCTGATCGAGCGGATGGAGAAAGAGGGCCTCGTGAGCGCCGCCGACCATGTCGGCCGCCGCCAGGTTCTCGTGGGCCGTGGAGGTGTCGATGGCATCGAGCCGACCCGGCTCTAGCCCCCGGCGGGGCTCGTACCGGCCCGAGCCGGCGATGCTCCTTAGCCGTCTCGTACCGCGGCAGTACCGAGGCGCGTGAGGTGCCGAGCCGGCGTCACGTGCTGTTGGCTGCTGCGGTACTCGTCGGGGGCCGCTCGGCCGCCGGCGCTCTGCCCCCGGCCGACCGCGATGTCGTGGCCCGAATCGAGGCCTGGCTGCAGGCCGTCACGACGCTTCGCGCCCGCTTCACCCAGCTCGCCCCCGACGGGCGAATGAGCACCGGTCGGGTCTTTCTCCATCGGCCGGGGCGGCTGCGCTTCGACTACGATCCGCCCTCGCGGGTGCAACTCATCGCGAGCGATTGGCGGCTGATCTTCGTCGACTGGGCGGCGCGTCAGGTCAACGTCCTGCCGCTTTCGCAGACCCCGCTCGCCTTCCTGCTCGACGAGCAGGTTCGTCTTTCGGGCGATCTCGAGGTCCGAGCGGTCCAAAGGCGCGCGGGCGAACTCGCGGTCGAGGTCGTGCGCACGAAGGACCCCGACCAGGGCCGGGTCGTCCTGGTTTTCGCCGAGCAGCCGCTCGAGCTGCGCCGGTGGGCGGTCACCGACCCGCAAGGTCTCACCACCACCGTGCTGATCGAGGAACCGGAATACGGCGTCGCCCTGGACCCCGCCCTGTTCCGCTTCCGCGACCCCCAGATCTTCGGCTGGCCGGAGGGCTGAACCCGCCGAATGGACGGCCGGCCGCGCGCGACCCGCGCCGCTACCACAGCCGCTCGGCGATGACGTGCTCTTCTTCCAGCTCGCGTGCCATCCGGCCGACCTCCTCGTAGGGCAGGTCGCGGGCGGTCAGGATGCCCACGAGGCGGCCATCCTCCATCACCGGCAGGCAGCGGAAGCTGCCCTCGTCCATCACCCGGATCGCCTCGCGAATCGGCGCATCGGCGCCGATCGTCACCGGGTTCGGCGTCATCGCTTTCTCGACCGGGAAGCGGGCCGGATCGTGACCGGCGGCCACGACCCGGGTCAGGAGGTCGCGTTCGGTGAAGATACCGACGAGCCTGTCGCCGTCGCAGACCAGAACGTGGCCGCAGCAATTCGCGGCCATCCGTCGGCAGGCCTCGCGGACACTCTCGCCGGGCGCGCAGCGCACCGTCGCCTCGGACATGACCTCGCGGACGGGGCGGAGGGGCACGGGTGGATCTCCTCGATGTGCCGGTCGAACGCGTAGGCTGCCATGGTTCATCGGGGCTGCCAACGCGGCGACCCGGCGCAGTCCGAGCCTCACTACCGGCCGCGCGCTCGTCGCAAACGGGCCGTCAGCCGGAACAGCGCATGAGCGGCGATCGCGAGGATCAGAAGCCCCAGGCTCCAGGCGACTGCTCGATCAACGCCGACCGGCCGTGTGGCCCCGATGACGTAGTGCGCATCCAATAGCCTCGCATTGGCGAACCCGTCGCGAACGGTTCCGGCATCGGGCACGTGTCGCCAAAGGCCGGTCACGAGCGCGCTCGATCGCCGGTGGCAATCGACGCAACCTTCGGCCGCGCGCCCCGTAAGGAGATCGTGAGGGGAGGGGCGGAACCGGCTCGCATGGCAATCCGTGCAGCGGACCGCTTCGAGATGACGCGCCGCATGCGGCACCGACCCGTGAACGCTCACGAGATCCGGCCGAACCGGATCGGACAGGGGCCCGCTGGCGTCCGGCGCGTGGCACGCACGGCACGGCCCGTCGTGTTCGGTCAGAAGCCGCGCCGGCAACAGCAGCGTGGCACTTGCGCGCATGTAGTGCGGATGGTGGCAGGCCTCGCAGTCGCGTTCGCCCCGCACTTTGCGAAACGACGTGGCGTGCAGCGTGGCGGCGTGTTCGGCTTCGATCTTCCTGAACCCGTGCTCGGCGTCGCGCGCTGCCGCGTCGGCCGGCTCGGTCCGCGGATGGCAGTCTCGGCAAGCGGGAAAGCGGCGTTCGGCCGGGGCCCGGTGCGGAAACCGATCGAAGCCGCGGCTGTGGCACTCTCGGCAGGCCATACGCCCGTGAACTCCCTGCTGGAGGCGGGCGAGCTCGACCGTCACGTCCTTGCGCGCGCCGGTCCGCGCGTCGGTCACGATCCGCCGCGAGCCGGGCGTCCCGGAATGGCAGCCGACGCATTGCAGCGCCGGAGTCGTGCGATCGAGGGCGATCTCCGCGGCGGGCTCGGCCGGAGCGCCGGAGAGGATCAGCGTCGCGACGAGCCCAAGAAGGATGCGTCGCCAGGCGGCCATCGTCGCCATGTAGAGATGCAGGAAGAGGAACAGGGTCGCGAGCGACGCCAGGACCGTGTGCGTGGTCGCGAGCATCGCGCGGGTGTGTGGCTCGGTCGCGATCGCGACCCCGAAGCTCGGCGCGAGCAAGACGAGGCCGGTGCCGGCCAGGCCCGGCAGCACGAGCAGCAAGAGCGGCAGGTAGAGGAGTCGCTGGACCGGGTTGAGCCGCTCCCCCGCGGGCCCGCCCGGCAGCACCGGCGCGCCGCGCCAGATGCCGATCGTGTAGCGTTCGAGCTCGTGCGCGAGCGCGCGGGCCAGCCCGCGGCGAGGAGGAACATACTCGTGAAGCCGCCCTGTCGCGAGGATGCCGAGCGGTGCCGCGAAGGCGAAGCCCGCCGCGGCGAGCCCCAGCGCTTCGTGCCATTGCACCGATCGCGCATAGCCCCACATCTCGACCGTGCCGTAATGAAGATGCCAGCCGGTCACGAGCAGCGGCGGGAACAGGAGCCCGTGGCCGAGATGCCAGAGGCGGATCGCGAAGGGGGCTCGCGGCGCGTCCTCAGCGCGGGCGGTCGCTCGCAAGCGCCGACACTCGGGCTTCGGGGGGCGGGCGCGACAGGCTCTCGAGAAAGGCGATCAGCTCCTCCTTCTCCTGTTCCGTGAGGCCGAGGGGGCGGACGAAGCGAGAACGGCTCGGCCGGTCGATCCCGCCGCGATCGTAGTGGTCGATCACCATTCGGAGGCTCCCGAGCGAGCCGTCGTGCATGAAGGGCGGTCGTTTCGCCACCCAGCGCAATGAAGGGGTCCGGAACGCGGATTGGCTCGCAAGATCGGGGTCGAAACGGCCACGCCCGCGGTCGGCGGTCGGCAGCCCGATGTCGTGGAAGCCATCGTCGGTGAGCCGCCAGCCCCTGTGGCAGGCGATGCAGCCGCCCTTGCCCAGGAAGATCGCCAAGCCCTGCCGCTCGCTTTCGTCGAGCGCGTCCTCGGAGCCCTCGACCCACCGATCGAAAGCGGTGGGCGGGCTTTCGAGGGTCGCCACATAGGCGGCGAGCGCTTGCGCGATCGCGGGCAAGCTCAGCCCTTTCTCGGGAAAGGTCTCGGCGAAGGCGCGGCGATAGAACGCCACGCGGCCGAGCTTTTCGAGCAGACCTTCGGCCGTCTGGCCCATCTCGTCGGGATCGAGCACCGGCATCAACACTTGTTCCTCAAGGCTCGCCGCTCGGCCGTCGCGCATCAAGGGTCGCACCTCCGCGAGGTCGAAGAGCGACGGCGTCCGCCGCGCGAGGCTGCGATAGAAGACCCCTACCGCTCGTGGCCGGTCGTCCTGGAAGAACCGCGCCGGATCGTGGCAGGTCGAACAGGCCATCCGGCCGCTGCCGGAGAGCAGTCGCTCGAAGAACAGGTGCCGGCCCAGCTGTACACGCGCCTCCTGGTCAGGATCCGCGGCCGCCTTCGAGACCGGCGGTCGGCGGAAGAGGTCGCGCCAGGCCGCGAGGTCCGACGAGATCGGCGTCGCCGAGGCGACCGGATCGACCGCCCTCGATCCCGAGAGCGGGGCCGCGAGGCAGCTCACTACGGCCAGAACGAGCAAGAGTGGGCGGCTCGCGCGCTCAGCCGGTCGCCGCATCGCGCCGCTCTCCGCTCGGGCCCGCAGCCACCGTCCGCGCCGCTATTCGCTGCAACAGCGACAGCTCCTCGCACAACACCCGATGCGCGAGGAGATCGGCCAGGTTGGCTGCGCCCGTCAGTTCCCGCTCGGCGTCGAGATTGTACCAGGAGGTACCATCGGTCGGCGGAAACCGATCGTCGAGCAGCTCGCGCGCGCGCTCGACCAACGGTCGGAGCAGTTCGGCGAGCCGGTCGAGCGTGATCGGCAGCGTTTGCACGGCGAGCGATTGCCAATCGGCGAGCACGAGGTCGAGGCGGCCGATTTCCGGCTCGCGTCGGGTCAAGCCGTGGCCGCGCGCCAGACGATCCGTAGTCGCGAACGGCTCGGCGCGGTCCCGACGAGCGATCAGGATCCGATGCGCCGCGAGCAGGCGCAATGGCACGCTCCATCCGCGGCGACCTTCCTCGTAGGCGCGCAACAACAACCAGTGCTCGCGACGGAGCGGCAGCGCGGCGAGCTCGGGCAACGGGACCGTGCTCGGCCGGAAGGGCGTGTGGGCCCAACGCGCGCGATGCACGGTATCGGCGATCTTCCAGCCGATCACCGCGAGGCCGCGACCGCTCGCGACCGACCAGCGGGCGCAGGCCGCGTGAACGGCCGGCCACGCCTCCGCCAGTGCGGCTCGGGCGGATTCGGCTTCGACCGCGACGAGCACTTCCGCGAGCCGGCCGGAAGGCCCTGGGCACAAGCGCGCGCGGCGGATCCGGCCGGCCGGACCCTCGAGCTGGACCTCGCGCTCCTGCTCGAGCCCGAGATCGGTTTCGATGGTACGGCTCCACGGAGCGTGGAGGAAAAACGAGATCAGGAACGAGCGCGGGGTCCGGTCGCGCTCGGAAGCCGCAGCCGCCTCGCGGTCACCCTCGACCTTGAGCGGGCCGAGCGCGTGGTAAGGCACCCACACGCCGCGACCGTCCTGCCCCGCTGCCGATCAGGGACGCCGGCTCAAGCCGCCCGACCGATCACCGGGGAAATCGTGCAGTGATAGGTCATCGCCTCGTTTTCCGCGCCGAAGCACCAGATGATGTCGTTGCTGAACTCCGGGCGATAGATCGGCAGTTCGCCCACCGTGTTGAAGCAGCCGCAGCGCCGGGCGATGTTCTTGCCGCAACAGTCGCGATAGGCGATCAGATAGCTCTGGCCGTCCTCCGGATTGAAGCAGCTCGCGACCCAGGAACTCGGCGAGATCGCCGTGCCGGGCGGGCAATCGGTGAGCCCACCGCCGGAGCAGAGACACAGATATCCGTCGAGCGAGCAATGCCGCCAATAATCACAAGCCATCGGGTCCTTGGCCTGCGGCTTCCATCCGTCGAGCGCGGCGGCCTCGGCGCGCTTGCTCCCGCGCCGGTCGATCGGGAGGAGAGGAGCGAGGCTAGCGCCGATGCTCGCGAGACCGACCCGGCCGACGAAGCTGCGCCGCGACGAACGCGAAGCGATGGTCCGGGTCAGGGCTTCGAAGAGCTGATCGAACTTGCTGCGTCCGAGCATGGTCGAACTCCCGATCTTGATCGCTCTCAGCGGGGCGCCGCTCCGCCCGCATGTGTGGAGGTTTCGGCCGCACCGTTGGGCTTGCGGTGGGCGGCCACGAACTGTTGGAGCGTGCCGAAGCCGGTGCGATGGGCTTCGATCAGGCTCTCGAGATGCTCGCGCGTGTTGACGATGCCCTTGGCGCGGATGCGCCCGGCATGGTCGATCAACACGGCATAGGGCACCTTACCGATCTGGAAGCGCATGCCGATCGAGGGTGAGACCAGGTAGGGCACGTCGCCCAGATCGTGCGTTTCGAGGAACCGCCGATGATCGGCTTCGTCGCCGTCGCTCACGATCACCGGCCGCACCCCTTCGCCGGCAGCGAAACTGTGCACCGTCGGCAAGAGCTTCTCGCACATCGGGCAGGTCGGCGAGAGGAAGAGAAGGAGTTGCAGCTCACCGACCGGCCGCTCGCCTCCGATCCGGACCACGCGGCCCCGGAAGTCGCGGAGGTCGAAGACGGGCGCCGGCTCGCCGATGTCGGGGCCCTTGTCGGTCACGAGCGCGCCGAGCGGCGCCGAGCGCTCGTGCAGTACCCCCACTTGCCGTGCGAGCCCGAGCAGAACGACGGCCCCCACCAAAAGCGCGATCCACTGGAGGACTTCCGAGACGATCAGGACCGTGGTCACGACGCCCTCCCCGGCACCGCTCCCGCATAGCCCTCGTTCGGCACGACATCGTGGCGCGGATCGAACGCCAGCTGCGTACCGGCGAGGAACAGGAGCAGGAACGTCGCCGCCGCGACCGCACCGAGTGCCAGGTCGAGCGGGCCGGCGGGATTCGGGGCGATCGTCGCGACCTGCAGGGCCGCAGCCAGCAGCAAGAGGTTTCGGGCGATGTGAGACCAGCCGAGTCGTTCGCGAATCAGGCTGCGGAAGCAGCCGCAGTCGATCGTCCGGCGACCGCGCACCAGGTTGACCGCGATCGCAACCGTGAAGATCGCGAGCAGCAGGGCCGCGAGACGGGCTGCAGCCGCCCGACTCGCCGGAAGAAGCAGACCACCGACCACCGCGAGCTCGCCCACTACCACGGTTGCCGCCACGGCCGGGCTCGCGCCGGCCGGCACGATCCGGTAGTTCGCGACGGTGGCCGCGAAGGCCGGGAAATCCTTGAGTTTGCCGGGAAGGGCGAGCGCGAACACGGCTGCGAGCGTGGCCCACGATGCGATGTGCAGCGCCGGCTCGGCCAGAAGTGTGCCCGCCGAGATCATCCTTCAGCTTTCCTCGGGCGTCATCACGATGTAGGGCTCGCGCCCGAGCTCGCTCACCTTGTGCCGTAAGGCGCCCGTTCGCGCATCGTAGATCTCGAGCGTGCCGCCGTGCGCCTGCAGGCCGTAGAGCAAGGGTTCGGCATCCTGGCTCACGGCGATCGAAGTGGCCGGATGCTCGAGCTTGATCGTCCCGACCCGCGTCCCGCTCGTGGTGTCGTAGACGTACACCCAACCGCTCGGGAACGCGTGGGTCCATTCGGCACGCTTGTCGACCAGGACGTAGAGCCTGTTGGAGGCCCGGTGCCAAGCCGCCGGCAACCAGCCCCCGGGGGCCCAGCCCTCCTTGCGCTCGGCCTCGCTGAACAGGGAGAAGGGCTTGCCGAAGCGCGCCTCTGTACCCGCGAGCTCGACCGGAAAGACGTCGCCGTCGTACGACAAGAAAAAGACTTTGCCTGCTTTCCGAGAGAACGCGGGTGTGTCGAAGAAATGCTTGTCCGCCGGTCGCAGGACGGGAGTGTGCTTCATCTGGGCTTCGCCTCGATCGTCGAAAGCGACCGAGAGCAGCGAGCCCTCGCGGCAGAGCATGAAGAAGCTCCTCGGGCCGGACGGGAACATCAGGTAACAGTCGGGCACCGAGAGCGTGGTCAGATGACGCTGGTTCTGGAGGTCGACGATGCCGACACCGGGATCCGGCGCGAATTGGTAGAACAACAAATAACGGCCGTCGGTGGTGACGTCCGTCATCTGCGGCATCGTCATGACGAGGAAACGACCTTCCGGAATGTCGAAATCGCAGCTCGTCGAGAAGGTTTTGGGATCCTGGCAGCGGATGAAGTCGTCGCGCGGGCCCTGCGAAAAGCGCTTGAACCAGGTTTCGGCCAGATAGATCTTTCGCCCGGAATCGTAGAGCACCATGTTGGTCAGCAAGCCGGTGTCGATCTGGCCGAGTACGCGGCCGGTGCTACCGTCGATCCCGTAGATCTTGGTGACCACGTCGAAGGCAGCCGTATCGTATACGTAGACGCGGCGCAGGTCCGGCTCGGGTGCCTCGAGCACCTTGACGTCGTCGACCGGGACCGCGAGCGCCACGCCACCCTCGAACTGGCGCAGAACCTCGGGGATCTGCCCGTGTTGCGCGGCGAGGTCGCGCGGCGAGCCGGCGAGCAACGCCAAGGCCGAGGCGCCAGCGAGGACGAAGCGACCGAAGGTGCTACGCCGCTCGGCGGAGGAAACCGTCGCGAAAGCCATGCCCGTCTCCCGAACGTGCAAGGGGCCCGACAACCGAGGCCCGACGATGCGATCCGTCATCCCGAGAGGGTGTCCGTGATCAATGCCGTACCCACCAGTGCCAGCGCGGCTGCCCCGGCCAGCACCGAGAGCTGCTCGCGCTCGGCCAGCCACCGCTGGACGGCGCGATCGGTCAGCGGGAACGCATTCACGAAGAGCGGCAGGAAGCGACCGAGATTGAGCGCGAGGACGAGCAACAAAGCGCTCGCGGCCGATCCCGACAGAAGCGCCGCCGCGACCACGAGGTAGAGGATGGGCGTGCGCACATAGGTCACGAAGTTGAGACCCAGTGCGAAGCCGTAGAGCAGGCCGATCCGCCACATCGGCCAGCGGAACCGGACGTCGTGCGGAACCTGCGCCTTGCGCTGCGGGTAGGGCAGGCGGACGAGCCCGATCTGGTCTAGCGCGTAGGCACAGGCGAGACCGCCGAGCAAAAGGCCGGGCCAGCTCGCGCCTTCCGGCACGCGCACGGCGACGGCGCCCAGCGCCAGGAGCCCGCCGAGGAGGAGGCCGCCCAGGAGATAGCCGAGCCCGTGCGCGGCCAGGGTCGGCAGCCACGCCATTACAGCGGCAGGGCTCCACCGCCCCCAGGGTCGCAAGGTCGCGAGCGAGGAGTAGCCGCAAGGCGACCAGGTGGACAGCAGGCCGCCCAGAAAGGCCACGCCCGCCAACATCCAAAGGGCCGTTTCCTCGGCCGGAACGATCGCGCCGATCGCGCATCCCGCGATCGCCGCCCCGAGCGTGACCGTCGTTTTGGCCAATGTCCCGAGAGCGGTCGCACCGGGCAGGAGGTCGGGAACCGATCGTTCGGAGAACGGGGCCGCCCCGCGAAGTGTGGGCGCCACCGAACGCGCGCCCAACGGCGCCGTCGTCGCACGCATGACGTCGCCTCCCCCTGGTTTACCTTCGTGCGGACCGCAGGAGAACGCGAGCCGGCGGTGCGGTCAAGAGTCGCACCCGACGACCGCTTTGCACCTCCCTCATGGCCGGTTTGCGCTCGGCGCCGAGCACATCGAGGTTCGGCCCGACCCCAGCGTGCCGGGTCCGCAAGGGGACGAACCGAGCCGAATCGCTCACCGCCGCAACCAGAACGTGTCGGGCCGATAGATGCCGAACTGGGCGTGCGGCTCCCAGTTCCACACCGCCTCCTCCGGCACGTTCCTAAGCCCTTTGCGGACAGCAACCGGCTGCAACACGTTGGCCACCGTCCCGATCGTCCAGCAATCCTTGGCGTAGAGCTCGAGCATTTCGCTCCAGATCGCGGTGCGCGCCGCCGTGTCGGGCGCCATCCGCCAGGCGTGGTAGAGCTCCAACAGCCGTGCCGCCTCGGGAATGTCCGGCGGCTCGCCGGCCTGGCCCTTGGTCTCGAAATGCTGGCCCCACTTGGGCCAGTGCGGCTGGTCGGCCTGGCTCGTCGGCGCGAACTCCCAGGGCGCCATGTCGGCGGTGACGAGGCCGTTCTCGTTGCCGAACCAGATCGTCATCAAGGCGTCGCCCGAAAAGATCCGGTTGCGCAGCACCTCGCGTTCGGAAGGCTTGCTGTGGATCTTGAAGCCGAGCTTCGACCAGTCGTCGCGGACGAGCTCGAGGAGGTCGATCTGCTCGCTGTCCTCGCCCGCGGTCTCGACCACGAGCTCGAGCGGCCGGCCGTCGGGCAGCTTCCGCAGCCCGTCCTTCGTGCGCTCGCGAAGGCCGAGCTCGTCGAGGAGCCGGTTCGCTTCCTTCGGGTCGTGGCCGAGGCAGGCCCGGCCGATCGTCTCGGAGTAGAGCGGACTGTCCGGCAGAACGGTGTTGTTGGCGGGCGTCGCGAGCCCGAAATAGAGATACTGACTGATCGCCTCGCGATCGAGGCCGAGCGAGAGGGCGAGCCGGAACCGCCGGTCGCGGAACAGCGCACGCCAGATCGGATCGTTCGCGTTCAGGTTCGGGTAGAGCGCCAGATGGGCGCCACGAGCCTCGCGCCAGAGCAGGATCCTGAGGCCGCTTCGGCTCTCGCTCTCCTTGAGGAACGTGTAGTCCTTGAAATAGAGGTGTCGCGCCTGGAGGTCCGTCTCGCCCGCGCCCGTCTTGATCGGGATCAGTTTGCTGTCGACCACTTCGAGAACCAGCCGGTCGAGATAGGGGAGCTGCTGCCCCGCGGCGTCGACCCGATGAAAATAAGGGTTTCGCACGGCGACGAATCGCTCGGCCGGCGGTGCGGTCGTCAGCATCCAGGGCTGTAGCGTCGGGAGCTCGGGATTGTCGAACTCGCTCATCCGCTCCTTGCGGCGGAAAAGTTGCGCCCAGTCGCGCGACCTCGTCTCCTTGACGAGCCGCTCGAGCTCGGCCCGATCGGCGTATTTGGCATGGAAGCGGGCGAGATAGTGTTTGGGCGCGTAGACGAATTCCGGGGTCGCCGCAGCGTTCATGGGCAAGAAGAACGGGTTGGGCCTCGACCAGCTGTAGCGGATCGTGAGCTCGTCCACGACCTCCACCCGGGGCGGCTCGCCGTCGACCGTCATGCGCACCGGCGGGCCCACGGGGCTCAACTTCGGATCGAGCGCGACGTCCTCCCACCAAAAGCGGAGATCCTCTGTCGTGAAGGGGTGGCCGTCCGACCAGCGGTGACCCTTGCGCAGTTTGAAGGTGAAAACCCGCCCGTCCTCGACCTCGAACGAACGCAAGATGTCCGGCACGAGCCGGAGATCGCGATCGTAGGCCACGAGCCGGGCATTGCCGTAGACCTGCAACAGACGCGTGTCGCGTGCACGGCCGATCAGCATCCGCAAATCGCCACCCGGACGGCCGAGCTCCGGGATGTCGGTGAGCACCCGCGGCTCCTCTGGCGGGCCCGCTCGGACCGGCCCCTCCCCGATCACGAGGAGGGCGGTGCCGAGAAGGGCGAGCAGAGCAGGACGGGGCCGTCGGCGGCTCGGGCTCATGCGGCGATCCTCACATAATGCTGCCCGTCGACCGGCTCGAGCCGGCCGGGCCCGTCGGCGAGGCGGTAGGGCTCCGGCCACGCCGTCGGGTCGGAAGTCCGGCCCGCCAGGAGGGCGCCGAGGTCGAGAGGGAAGTCGGGATCCGGTTCGGGGACGGCGGCGAGCAGCGCCCGCGTATAGGGGTGCCGCGCATTCGCGAAGAGCTGCGCGGTCGGGGCGATCTCCACGATCCGCCCGCCACACATGACGGCGATCCGGTCGGCCACGTATTTCACGACCGCGAGATTGTGCGAAATGAACAGGTAAGTGAGACCGAGCGCCCGCTGCAGGTCCTTGAGCAGGTTGAGGACCTGCGCCTGCACCGAAACATCGAGTGCCGAAACCGGCTCGTCGCAGATCAGGATGTCGGGCTCGAGGGCGAGGGCCCGGGCGATGCCGATCCGCTGGCGCTGGCCCCCCGAGAAGCTGTGCGGATAGCGCCGCTGGTGCTGCGGCTCGAGGCCGACCGCGGTCAACAGCGCCGCCACCCGCTCGGACCGTTCCGTGGCCGTGCCAATTCGGTGGATCACGAGCGGCTCGGCCACGATGTCGTGCACGGTCATGCGCGGGTTGAGCGAGCCGAACGGGTCTTGGAAGACGTACTGGATCCGGCGCCGGAAGGCGGCCAGCGCCGTCTCGTCGAGAGCCAGGACGTCGATCGGGCCCTCGGGGCCGCGGAACACGATGCGTCCTCGGTCGGGAACGAGAGCCCGCATGATGATCCGGCTCACCGTGGTCTTGCCCGACCCGCTCTCGCCGACGATCGCGAGGCACTCGCCGCGCCGGACTTCGAAGCTCACGTCCTCCACTGCCACGATCTCGCGCACCGTCCCCCGCAGCCAGCCGCGGCCTCGGGTGACGAATGCCTTGCGCAGCCCCTCGACCTCGAGGATCGGCTGGTCGCCGACCGCGGGCCGGCCTTCGCGGCGATCGCGCGTTAGCAGGGCGCTCGCGCTGGCCGGAATCCGCCGTAGCGGCACGAGCGGCCGATCGGCCGGCGTGTGCAGTCGCGGGAGAGCCCGCAGCAGGCCCTGGAGATAGGGGTGCTGCGGGCGTGAGAGGAGCGTGCGCGTCGGTCCCCGCTCCATGACCCGGCCGCGATACATCACCACCATCGACCGGGCGATGTTGGCGACCACGCCCAGATCGTGGGTGATGAAGAGGATGGCGATCCCGAGCTCGCGCTGCAGATCTGCCATGAGCTTGAGGATCTGGGCTTGGATCGTGACGTCGAGCGCGGTGGTGGGCTCGTCCGCGATCAAGAGCGCCGGCTCGCAGATCAACGCCATGGCGATCATGGCCCGCTGGCGCAGTCCGCCGGAGAGCTCGAAGGGGTAGGCGTGCCAGGCCTGCTCGGGATCGGGAAACCCCACCTTCGCGAGCATCTCCACGGTCCGCCGCCGCACCTCCTCGCGGCTCGCCGGGCGGTGCAGGGCGTAGGCCTCGCCGACCTGGTCGCCGATGGTGTGGAGCGGCGAGAGCGAGCTCATCGGCTCCTGGAAGATGATCGAGATCCGACCGCCGCGGATCCGCCGTCGCTCGGGCGAGTCCGGGTCGAGGGCGGCGAGGTCGAGCGCCTCGCCCGTGGCCGGATCGCGGAACAGGATGCGCCCGCCGATGATCGCCGCGTTGCGCGGCAGAATCCCCATGATCGCCTGGCTGATCACGGTCTTGCCGGAGCCCGATTCGCCGACGAGGGCCACCGTGCCACCGGCGGGAACGTCGAAGCTCACACCGCGCACCGCCTCGACCGTGCCCTCGTCGGCGCGGAACGCGACGGCGAGATCGCGAACCGCGAGCAGCGCCGTCATTCCGCCCCCCCGAGCAGGCTCCCGACCGGCATCAAACGGACATCGCCCCGGCCACGCAAGAGGTCGAGCAACCGCGCGAGCTCGTCGAAATGCTCGGGCTCCGTCACGAGGTGATGCGTCACGAGCCCGACCGGCGCATCGCAGCGCGCGAGCCGCCGGGCCAGCCGTTCGGCGAGCGCGGCGAGACCGATCCAGCGCCGTCCGCCGCGCCAGTCGATCGGGTCGACGTGCACGTCGAGCCGGGCCAGGCCGGCCGGCATCGGCCCGAGATCGCCCTCGTCCCAGATCGAGAGCGCCCGGAAGCCGAGCCCGGGCAGGGCGGGCAACAGGTCGGAGGCGATCCGGTTCCAGGGCGGCACCAGAATCGGCTCGAACCGGTCCCCGAAGAGTTCGCGAAGACGGCTGTAGCCGCGAGCGAGCTCGGACAGGAGCCGCGAGCGGTCGGCCCGCCCGCCGAGCTCGATCCGCCGCTCGCCCGGCCCGGCGTGATCGGCATGGGCCCAGCCGTGCTGGAGCACGCTCGCTTGCCTCGTCGCTCGGATCGCGGCCGCCATCGGTTCCTCGATCCAGGTCGGCACGACCGCGAGGGCGAGCGGCACCTCGAGCCCGCGGGCGAGGGCCAGGAGCCGGTCGAGCCTCGGATCCGGCCGGCCGGCATCGTCGTCGCGCCACCAGAGAACGGCCGGCCCGGCCCGGGCGGCGAGCGCCTCGACCAGGGGAAGAAGCTCGGGGCGCAGGCTCACGCCGAGAGCTCCAAGAGGAGCTCCGCCGAGCGGGCGGCGCCGTCGAGGTCGATGTCGGGCGGCCCCGTCGGCCGCTCGGCGAGTGCTGCGCGGACCGCCCGGGCTAAAGCCGCGGGCGAGAGTTCCGCCTCTCGAAGCACTCGGGCGAGACCGCGGGCCGCCAGCGCCCGTGCCCGCCGTGTCTGCTCGTCCTCCCCGCCCTCGGCGAAGGGCACGAGCACCACGGGCGTGCCGGCCGCGAGCGTCTCGACCACCGTGTTGTAGCCGGCCTGCGAGACCGAGACCGCGGCCCGGGCGACGAGCTCGGGCAGATCGGCGCGGTGGCCCTCGACGATCACACCCGGTCGAGCCTTCGCCGCGAGCTCGGCGAGCTCCCCCGGATCGGCCGCCGAGCCACCGACGATCCGCCACGGTCGATCGCAGAGCGCGGCGGCTGCCTCGACCGCGATCGCCCGAAGCACTCGTCCGACCGCACCACCGCCGGCCGAGACCACCACCTCCTCGCCGCGTTCCCCCGTGCGCGGAGCCGGACCGGCCAGATAGCCCGTGTGCACGAGCCGGCCGCCGAGCTCGGCGGCCGGCGGGAAGCTCGCGCCGAAAGGGATCAGCGCGGGATCGCCGTGCACCAGCACGAGCCGATAGGCCGCCGCGCGGGCGAGAGCCGCTCGGTGCTTCGCCGGATCGGCCTTGCTCACGAGCACATCGCGGACCGAGGCCACGAGCACGGCCCCGAGGGCCGTGGCGCGGGCGAGGAGCGGCTCGAGCTCGCGGGCGAAAGCGCCGCGGCCGAAGGGGTAGTGCTCGCTCACGAGGATCCGCGGACGAAGCGTCTCGAGCCGATCCTCAAGGATCGCCCACCGCGCCGCCCAGAGGCGGTCGTGCACGGGCGCACCCTCGGCCGTGGCCAGGGTGGAGAACCGGCTGTCCGCGGCGTGGATCGGCGGCAGCTGGACGAGCTCCACACCGGGCGCCGGCGACCAGGGCACGGGCGGCCCGCCGCTCGCGAGCACGACCCGGGCACCGCGCTGGGCGAGTGCTCCCGCCAGCAGGTGGGCGCGCCGCAGATGGCCCGTGCCGAGCAGATGCTGGACCCAGATGAACACGCTCGGCGGGCTCATCCGTCGCTGCCCACGACCGGCCAGAGCCGGGCCGAGTGCGCCCGTCCGTCCGGCTCCAGCTCGAGCAGGAGCGCCATCGGGCCTTTGAGCGGCAGGGCCGGCTTGCCCCGCATGTCCCATCCCGACGCGAGCGCGTAAGCCGCTCGGATGACACCCTTGTGGGTGATCGCGAGATGCGCGCCCCCGGCGGCGGAGATCCGCAACAGAAACGGTGCGATCCGCTCGGCCACGGTTCGAGGGCTCTCCCCGCCCGGCACCATCAGATCGCGGCCCGACGCCTCGAGCGCCGCGACCCGTTCGGCATCGGCCGCCCGTAGCTCGGCGAGCGTCCGGCCTTCCCAGATCCCCCAGCTCATCTCGACGAGCTCGGGCGC
>CALBAK010000009.1 GCA_937926445.1 uncultured Alphaproteobacteria bacterium | reverse complement strand
ATCCCGAGGCGGCTTGGAAGCTGTTGGCCGGGGCACCGGCCGAGGTCCGGGCTCGGTTCCTCGAGCGCAACGTTTCGCGCCTTCGCGTGAAGACGGCCGATGGCGTCTGGCGCCAACCGGTCAACCTGCTCCTGGTCGGGCGGATCGTAACAAGGTGCGAGGTCTCGGAAAACTCAAACTTCGTCGTCGATCCCGAGTTCGAGGATAACTATCGCCCGATCATCGAAGAGATCGGATTGTCGGACACGCCGCCCGAAACAACGTGGGATCGTTCATCGCGTCTTTGGAATTTTGATCTTTTCCGAGAAGCCGAAAGGAGTGCTACCTATCACTACGGAAACGTGAGACCGGAGGCAGGAGGTGCGTGGTACGAGGCCATCGGCTATGTTCACGAGCCGGGGCACCTGCCCGGGGAAGACCTGCTCGGTAAACTTAGTGCGAAACCGAGGGCGCGCCTCACCGCGCTTCTGCTGAAGCGGCTGGCGCAGCTTCGGACGAACGAGACGTGGGTGGGCGGCTGCAGCAGCCGATATGCGCGGCAACGATATCCACGGATCCCCGCGCCTCACCCGACCGCATGGCTTCTCTGGAACTACGGCTGCGTCGAGATCGCCGGCAGAATCGTGGGCTTGGCGGCCTGCTCGGAACTCGCGAGAAGTCTGGCACCCGAGGAACGTGCGATGGTCGAGCCGCTGCTCCCCGACGATCGACCGATCTTCGGGCGCTGGCCCAGGGGCTGGCCGACCGAACGCTGGACCTGCGAACGGCTTCCGTTTCCGGACGGCGCCGAACCCGTCTGGCGGGCGCTGCTCGCGAGCCGGCACACGCGGGCGCCGGCCGAGCTCCGCCCGCTCTGGGAACTCGCGGCTCGGCACGGCTTCGCGCCCGAGAGCATCCCCGATCCTCGCGGCGACGGCGAGCTCTCGATCGACGAGGTCTACGTCGCCACCGAGCCCGCCGATCGCGAGCTGGCCGAGCGGGCCGGTGTTCCAGCGATCCTGCTCGACCCGCCCACGGCCCGCCTCTGGGTAGAGCGGGGTGCGCAGGACCTGACCACCGCGATCCGCATGCATGCCAAAGGCGCGCGCTCGAAACCGGTGCCCGCGGTCGAAGACATCCCCGGCTTGTCGGAACATCTCGCGAAGGGCCGAACCGTTCCCGCGATCGTCTACGCCGACCGGCTCGAGCAGCGGCTCGGCGGAGCGGTCCGCGAGATCGATCTCGACGTCGAAAACGGCTTTCTCTTCGTCAATCGTGCCGCCTGCTCCCGGTTCTCGCCGCGCGACCTGCTCCGACGCAAGCTGGAGGCGCTCGCGAAGCTCGGCGCGCTGGCGCGCTCGGCAGAAGAGGTTTTCGACGCACTCGATCTGAGCGAGGCGGAGCGTCTGCGCGCCGAGGTGGCGGACGAGCCCGATCTGCCGCGCCGGCTCCTGCGCGCGGCCGGCGATCGCGAAGCCTTGCGCACGAGCCTGCCCGAACCGGCGCAGCGCGCGCTCCCGAAGGATGCGAGCGCGGAGGCGGTCGCGCAGCTCTGCCTCGACCTGCACGGGCCCGGTGCGTTGCGGGCGATCGCCGAGGTCCTCGAACGCCGCGGGCTTCGACCACCTTCGCGGTGGGGCACGGACGAAGCGCGCCGGTTCGTCCTCGCACTCGGCTTCCCGATCGTCTTCGCGGGTGCAGCCAACCCCAGGTCCGAGGCCGAGCTGCAGGTCTCGGGACCCGTGCCGCTTCCGCCGCTGCATCCCTACCAACGGGACGTGCTCGAGGAGCTCTGCGACCTGCTTGCGCGCGGAGATCCGCGTCGCCGCGCGGTCCTGAGCCTTCCGACCGGGGCGGGCAAGACCCGGGTCGCGGTCGAGGCCGCCGTTCGCCTCGCGCTGCGCGGCGAGCTCGGTCCGCCGCGCCTCGTCTGGGTCGCCCAGACCGAGGAGCTCGCCGAGCAAGCGGTCGAGGCCTTCCGCCAGATCTGGGCGAACCAGGGCATCGAGGGGCAGGAGCTCCGGATCGTTCGATTCTGGGGCGGGCAGCGCAACCCGCCCGAGGGCGAACATGACCGGCCGACCGTGGTCGTGTCGCTCGTTCAAACGCTGAGCGAAGAACGCCTCGCGGCGGTCCGCTGGCTCGCGACCATCTCCCTGCTGGTGATCGACGAGAGCCACCATGCCATCGCCCCGAGCTACACGGAGCTTTTGCGCGGGCTCGGCTTCGCGACCGGCCCGCGACGCAAGGACGCGGGCGCGAGCGGCGCGCGCGAACAGGCGCTGCTCGGCCTCACTGCGACCCCGTTCCGCAGCGCCGGCGAGGACGAAACGCGACGCCTAGCGCAGCGCTTCGACGCCCGGGTGGTGCCCTACGAACAGCACGGTCTTTATGCGCGGCTGCGCGCAGAGGGCTATCTCGCGGAGGTGGCGATCGAGCCGCTCGAGCTCGATGAGCCCTTTTTATTATATCCCGGAGAGGCGAGACTTTACGAGTTGTACAACGAGCTCCCGGAAAGCGCTCTTCGGCGGCTCGCCGAGCTCGAGATTCGCAACGAGGCGATCTTGTCGGCGATCGAGCGCGCGCCGGAGCGTTCGATCCTCCTGTTCGCCAACACCGTCGATCACGCTGTCGAGCTCGCGGCGCGGCTGAGCCTGCGCGGCATCCGCGCCCGGCCGGTGAGCGGCGAGACCGACCGTTCCGCCCGCCGCGCGGCCGTGGCCGCGTTCCGCCGCGGCGAAATCCGGGTGATCGCCAACGCCGTCTTGTTCGCGACCGGCTTCGACGCCCCGAGCGTCGACATGATCCTGATCGCCCGACCCGTCTTTTCTCCCGTCCGCTTCATGCAGATGGTCGGCCGTGGACTGAGGGGTCCTCGCAACGGCGGCACCGCACGCTGCCGCATTGTCACCGTTCGCGACAATATCCTCGGATATCGAGGCTTCGACCCGGTCGCCTGGTGGCGGCACCATTACGAGTAGGGCCCGCTGCGCGAGCGTTGCGACCGGCGCGGCGCGCGTTTCGTGAAAGCGGCCGGCGGTGCCGGCCCGGGCGAGGGCGCGCCGATTGACGACATCCGGGCTCGCCGGTTTGCTCGCCGGCGGGACGGGGAAGGAGGGATTCGACATGCGCGGACTGTTGGGCGGCTGCGCCCTGGCGTTGGTGCTGCTCGCGGGCGAGGCCCGCGCGGCCGGCAAGCTCACGCTCTACTGCAGCCCGGACGAGGTCTGGTGCCAGCTCATGGTGACCGAGTTCGAGAAGGCGACCGGCATCAAGGTGGCCATGACCCGAAAGAGCTCGGGCGAGACCTACGCCCAGATCAAGGCCGAGAAGGACAATCCCAAGGGCGACATCTGGTGGGGCGGAACCGGCGACCCACACCTGCAGGCCGCCGAAGAGGGCCTCACCGAGCCTTACACGTCACCGCTCATGGCCGAGCTCAACGACTGGGCGATCCGCCAGCACGAGGCCTCGGGCGGCCGGACCGTCGGGGTCTACGCCGGTGCCCTCGGCTTCGGCTACAACGAGGAGCTCTTGAAGAAAAAAGGCCTGGCCTCGCCGCGCTGTTGGGCCGATCTGATCAAGCCCGAGTACAGGGGCGAGGTGCAGATCGCCAACCCCAACAGCTCGGGCACGGCCTACACCGCCCTCGCCACCTTCGTGCAGTTGATGGGCGAGGAGAAGGGTTTCGAGTACCTCAAGGCTCTGCACAAGAACGTGAGCCAGTACACGAAGTCGGGTTCGGCGCCGATCAAGGCCGCAGCGCAAGGTGAAACGCTCGTCGGTATCGTATTCCAGCACGATGCGGTGGCGATGCGGGTGTCGGGTGCACCGATCGTCACGGTTTCGCCCTGCGAAGGTACGGGCTACGAGATCGGCTCGATGAGCATCATCAAGGGCGCCCGCAACCCCGACGAGGCACGGAAATTCTACAATTTCGCGTTGCGCGCAGACATCCAGTCGATGGCCGCGAAGGCCAAGTCTTATCAGGTTCCGTCGAACAAGAACGCCACCGTGCCGCCCGAGGCCCCCAAGCTATCCGAGATCAAGCTGATCGACTACGACTTCAAGAAGTACGGCTCCTCGGCCGAGCGCCAGCGCCTGCTCGCCAAGTGGGAGAAGGAGGTCAACGCCCTGCCGCGTTGAGGCGGCCTCTTGCACAGCGGCATCGACCGGACCCTTCTCGGCTGGCTCGTGGTCGGCTGGATCGGCTTCACCGTCCTGCCCTGGTACGCGCTCGACGACGGGCTCTTCGACCACTCATGGATCCTCGCAGGGCCGATTGTTGATCGAGACACGGCCTCCGGCTTGTTCCAGGGCCTCCTTCACCGAAGGCCCTGGCTCTTGCCCCTGTTCGCGGCTCTGGTGCTGCCGCTCGCGGCGCTCCCCACACGGGGCGAGCCGCAGCGCCGGGGCCTGATCCTGATAGCGGTCGGCCTAGCCGGGCTCGGCTGGCTCCTGGTCCAGGGGTTCGCGATCGACCATCGCGGGGCCACAGTTTCCTGGCTCGCTTCCCGGTTGCCGCCCGGGGCGCGCCAGCCGGGCATCGGGGCCGGCGGCGCCACGGTGGCCACGAGCCTGCTCTTCGTCTTCACCCACGGCGCGGCGCTGCGCGGGGCGGCCAAGGGCGATTCCTTCGTCGCCGGAGCGATCGGCCTCGTGGTCGCGCTCACACTCCTCTTCGTCTTCTTCCCGGTGGCGACCGTCCTCTCGAGTGCCGTTCGCGACAATGCCGGCGCCTTCGCTCCCGGCCTCTTCCTCGCCAAGGTCGCCGACGGGCGGATCTGGGGCCTCGATTGTCTGTGGAGCGATTATCGCTGCGGCGTCGCCTGGAACTCGCTGTTTCTCGCCGTGCTCGTGGGGGTGACGACGACCGCGCTCGGCCTCGCCTTCGCGCTCCTCGTCGTGCGTACCGGATTCCGCCACAAAAGGCTCCTGCGCCAGCTCACGCTCCTGCCGATCATCACCCCGCCCTTCGTGATCGGTCTCGCCATCATCCTCCTGTTCGGCCGCAACGGCACGGTCACCCAGCTCGTCGCGGGCCTCTTCGGAGTCGAGCCCGGCCGCTGGATCTACGGCCTTTCCGGCATCTGGCTCGCCCAGACGCTCGCCTTCACCCCGATCGCCTTCCTGGTCCTGATCGGGGTGGTCGAGGGCGTGAGCCCGTCGCTCGAGGAAGCGGCGCAGACCCTGCGCGCCGATGCGGCCCGCACCTTCGCGACGATTTCGTTGCCCTTGATGCGACCGGGGCTCGCCAACGCGTTTCTCCTCGGCTTCATCGAGAGCCTCGCCGACTTCGGCAACCCGCTCGTGCTCTCCGGCAATTTCGACGTGCTCTCGACCGAGATCTTCTTCGCGATGGTGGGTGCCCAGCACGATGCCGGCCGGGCGGCCGTGCTCGCGATCGTCCTCCTGGGATTCACGCTCGCCGCCTTCTGGGCGCAGCAGAGCTGGCTCGGTCGGGCCGGCTACACGTCCGTGACCGGCAAGGGGGAGAGCGGCCTGCCGATGCCTCTCACCCCAGCCATCGAGCGGCTCTGTCGCGCGGTTGCCCTGCCCTGGGCGTTGCTCACGCTCGCCCTCTACGGCCTGATCATGGTCGGTGGCTTCGTCAAGTTCTGGGGCCGCGACTACAGCTTCACCCTCGAGCATCTCTGGCGGGCGTTCGCGGTCGTGCCCGGCGATCACGGCCTCGTCTGGTCGGGGGCGGCCTGGAACAGCTTCACGACCACCCTTCTGATCGCCGCCGTTTCGGCCCTCCCCACCGCTGCCATCGGCCTCCTCACCGCATGGCTGCTCGTGCGCCAGCGCTTCGCCTTCCAGCGGGCGTTCGAGTTCGCGACGATGCTTTCCTTCGCGATCCCGGGAACGGTGATCGGGATCGCTTACATCCTGGCCTTCAACGTCCCGCCGATCGAGATGACCGGGACCGGGTTGATCCTGATCGTCGCCTTCGTCTTCCGCAACATGCCGGTGGGCGTGCGGGCCGGGATCGCCACCATGGCCCAGCTCGACCGTTCGCTCGACGAAGCCTCGCTCACGCTGCGGGCCTCGAACGCCGCGACCGTACGCCGGATCCTTCTGCCGCTGTTGCGCCCGGCGCTGCTCGCGGCGCTCGTCTACAGCTTCGTGCGCGCCATGACCGCGATCAGCGCCGTCGTCTTCCTCGTCTCGGCGCGCTACGAGATGGCGACGACCTACATCCTCGGACGGGTCGAGAACGGTGATTACGGCCTGGCCGTCGCCTATTGCTGCGTGCTGATCGTGGTGATGCTGTTCGCGATCCTCCTCTTCCAGTGGCTCGTCGGTACCCGGAGGCTCGGCCGCCGGCCGGTGCCGATCCCGGCCCTCGCGGAGACGCCCGCGTGAGCCGACCGGAGGCGGTCCGCTTCGAATCGGTGAGCAAGAGCTACGGGCCGGTCGTCGCGGTGCGCGAGATCAGCTTTTCGGTAGCTCGGGGGGAACTCGTGACCCTGCTCGGCCCCTCGGGCTGCGGCAAGACCACGACGCTCCGGCTGATCGCCGGACTGGAACTGCCGAGCTCGGGCCAGGTCTTCATAGGCGAGCGCGACGTCACCCGGCTGCCGGCCACCGCGCGTGACGTCGCCATGGTCTTCCAGTCCTACGCGCTCTTCCCGCACATGACCGTGGCGCAGAACGTGGCCTACGGCCTCGTGGTCCAGGGTCGGCCCAAGGCCGAGGTCGGCGAGCGGGTCGCAGTGGCGCTCGCCATGGTCGGCCTCGAGGGGCTCGGCCAGCGCTTTCCCTCCGAGCTCTCGGGCGGCCAGCAGCAGCGGGTGGCGGTGGCGCGCGCCGTCATTCTCGAGCCGCAGGTGCTCTTGTTCGACGAGCCGCTCTCGAATCTCGACGCGCGGCTGCGGCGCCGGGTCCGCGAAGAGATCCGCGAACTGCAGCAGAAGCTCGGCATCACGAGCGTCTACGTGACCCACGATCAAAGCGAGGCTCTCGCGGTCTCCGACCGGATCGTCGTCATGGACCGGGCTCGGATCGCCCAGGAGGGCACCCCGCGCGAGCTCTACGAGGCGCCGGCCTCGCGCTTCGTCGCCGAGTTCATCGGCGAGGCCAACCTTCTGCCGGTCGAGATCGCGCGGGCGCGCTCCGGCCACGCCATGGTTCGCCTCGGTCCCGTCGATCTCGAACTGCCCGCTCGCGACCTGCCGCCCGGCCCCGCTCTGCTCGCCGTTCGGCCGCACGCGATCCGGCTGGCTCGCGAACCCGGCAACGGTCGCTTGCCGGTGCGGATCGCCAAGGCCACCTATCTGGGTGCCCATATAGAATACGAACTCGAGAGCGAGGTCGGTGCGATTCTGGTGATCGATCGGGCGCTCGAATCCCCGCTCGTAACCGGAACCACGGCCTTCGCCGAACTCGGCTCCTCGGGCCTGTGTCTGGTGCCGGCTTGAGCGTCCCCTCGCCTCGATCGCGCGAGCAGTCGCGCCGGCGGCCGCAGGCTCGGGCCCGGGACGCCGGATGGTGCGCCCGACAGGATTCGAACCTGTGACCCCGGGATTAGGAATCCCGTGCTCTATCCTGCTGAGCTACGGGCGCGCCCGATCGGCACTATACGGGTCCGCCACTCGCGGCGGCAAGCTCGCCCGCCGGCACCTGCTCGAAGCCCTGGCCCTTTTGCCGCTCGGGAGGACGGCCGGGGCGGGGGAGACCGTGGCGGGCGCCCTGGTCGAGGGGCCCGACCGGCTGCGCCTGCCCGACGGGCGGATCGTCCGGCTGCTCGGTGTGGTGGTACCGGGCGAGCTCTCGCCGGCCCCGGACGGTGCACGATGGGTCGCGGCCGCCCGGGCGCTGCTCGAAAAGCTGCTGGCGGCGGGACCGCTCGCCCTCGAAACCCGCGGCAGCGACCGGCTCGGACGGCTCGAGGCGCTCGTGTGGACCGCCGAGGGCCGGCTCCTGCAGCTCGAGCTCGTGGCGGCCGGGCTCGCCTGGGCCTTCCCGGACGGGCTCGATCGCGCCACCGGCCGGGCGCTGCTCTCGGCCGAGGTCGAAGCGCGGGCGGCCCGGCGTGGGCTCTGGGCGGTGCCCGCGCTTTCGATCCAGAAGGCCGCGAGCGTCGCCGGCGATCCGCCGCGCTTCGCGGTGGTCGAGGGGATCGTCGTCGCGGTCGGCCGGAGCGAGGCCTTCACCTGGCTCAATTTCGGTAGCGAGCGGTGGCGGGACTTCACGGTGCGGATCCCGGCCGCGGCGTTGCGGGCCGTCCGGCGCGCCGGGCTCGAGCCCGAGCGGCTCGCGGCTCGCCGCGTTCGGGTGCGCGGCTGGCTCTTCGAGGCCGGCGGCGCCATGATGGAGGTGGAGGAAGCGCTGCAACTCGAGGTGCTCGAATGAGGGCGAGAGCCCGTTTCCGCCAGCCGCGTTCGGCCGTTCTCCTGGTGGCACTGCCGATCGCGCTCGCCGCCTGCACCCCGGTCCGCAACCCCGCCACGGGCGAGCTCCAGTACACGAGCATGAGCCCGCAGGAGGAGGTCCGGATCGGCCGGCAGGAACATCCAAAAGTGTTGGCCGAGTTCGGCGGCGAGGCCAAGGAACCCCGGGCGCGGGCCTATGTCCAGGAGATCGGCCAGAAGGTGAAGGGTGTCTCGGAGCTCGCCCAGCAGCCCTTCACCTTCACGCTCCTCGACAGCGACATGGTCAACGCCTTCGCGCTGCCCGGCGGCTATGTCTACGTGACCCGCGGCCTCCTGGCGCTCGCCGACGACGAAGCGGAAGTGGCGGGCGTGCTCGGCCACGAAGTCGGCCATGTCACCGCCCGGCACACCGCACAGCGCTACGATCGGGCGATGCTCGGCCAGCTCGGGGCGATCGCGGCGACCATCGCGGGCGGGATCCTCGGCGGCGAGGCCGGCGCCCAGCTCGGCCAGGCCGTGGGCGGTACGCTCGCCACCGCCTATGTCCAAGGCTTCTCGCGCGAGCAGGAGCTCGAGGCCGACCGGCTCGGTGTCCGCTACCTCGCCCGTGCCGGCTACGACCCCATGGCGATGGCGAGCTTCCTCGACGCGCTCGAGGGCGAGAGCCGGCTCAGGGCCCGCCTGGAGGGGCAGAAGGACACGGTGCCGGATTGGCTGCGGACTCATCCGCGCACCAAGGACCGGATCCGCGAGGCGGCAGCGGCGGCCGCGAGCAAGGAGGGTGGCGCCCGTGACCGCGAGCGCTTTTTGGCGGCGATCGACGGGCTCACCTTCGGCGAGAGCCCGGCCCAGGGCTTCGTGCGCGGCAGCCGCTTCATCCACCCCGACCTCGATGTCCGCTTCGAGGCACCGGCCGGCTTCACGCTGATCAACCGACCGAACGCGGTTCTGGGCCGGACCCGCGACGGGCGCTTCCTCCAGTTCGACCTGGGCGAGACGCAGCGCAGCGCCGATCCCGCGAGCTATCTCCAGCAGGAGTGGGTCGCGCGGCAGCGGCTCGAACGGGTGCGCGCGATCACGACCGAGGACGGACGACGGGGTGCGCTCGGCCTGGGCCGCGTCAATTTCCGCAACAAGCCGGCAGCAGCGATGTTCGCCGTGGTCGAAAGCGGCCGGCCCCGGCAATTCTATCGGTTCGTGCTCCTGCGCGAGGGGGGGCTGTCCCCGGCCGATCTCGCCGCCTACGAGGCCACGGTCCGGAGCCTGCGCCGGTTGGATGCCGCCGATCGGGCGGAGGCTCGGCCCTATCGGATCCGGATCCACACGGTGCGGCCGGGCGAGAGCGAGGCGAGCCTCGCCGCGCGGATGGCGATCCCGAACGGGGCCGAGTGGTTCGCGCTCCTGAACGACACGGCGCGGCGACCGATCCGGCCGGGCGAGAAGGTCAAGCTCGTGGTTCGCGAGTGACGCAGGGACTCGCGACGCGGCCGGTGCCGGCCTGGGTTCGCACCCGCGGAGGGAACGGCCGGTCCGGGAGCGAGCGATCGATGGGGCGGGTCGATGTTCTGAGCGGAGCGTTCGACAACAGTCGCGAGCCGCTGCGCGGCCTGCGGCGGGCGGAGCTCACCTCGGTCACGCCGACCGATGTGGTCGCGACGCGCGGTCCGTCGGTGTTCACGATCACCGGCACGGGCTTCGTTCAAAACCCGCAGGGCGAATCCGTGGCCGGCACCGTGACCGGGATCGCCGAGCGCAATCGCGGGGTGCTGCTCTATACCCTGACCGAGCTCGACATGCCGGGCGCCGACCTGCACGCTTCGTCGAGCGCAATCGGTTCGAAGACTTCCTCGATGCGCTCTACGGCGGCGACGACGTCTTGAACGGTGGTGCCGGCAACGACCGACTCGCGGGCTTCGCGGGCGACGACGAGCTGAACGGCAATGCCGGTAACGACACGCTCGAGGGCGACGCAGGCGACGACCGCCTCGTCGGCGGGACGGGTGTGGATCGGATGAGCCGCGGGGCGGGCGACGACACCCACGTCGTCGACGATGCCCGCGACCGAGTGATCGAGGCGCGCGGCGGCGGGACCGACACGGTCGAGGCGAGCACGAGCTTCACGTTTCCGAAGAACGTCGAGATCCGGGTGCTCACCGGTGCAGCGGCACTGAATGCCGTCGGCTCCAACGAAGGCGACCGACTCGTCGGCAATGCCGGGGCCGACACGCTCGACGGTCGATGCGGCAACGACGTCCTCCTGGGCGGGGCGTGAGCGGACACGCTCGTGGGCGGGCGGGGTCCCGACCGGTTCGTGATCGATTCGCTCGCGAGCGGGGTCGACACGATCCGCGACTTCCGCACCCGCGAGCGCGACGTGCTCGATCTCTCCGAGCTGATCACGGACTATGACGGGACACCCGCCAACCATGTCCGCCTCACGGGCTCGGGCGGTGTGGTCCAGGTCGAGGTCGACGTCGACGGCGGCGGCAACAGCTTCGTGCCGGCGGTCACGGTGCGCGGCGACATGGGCCTCGACGTCACGAGCCTGGTGGCGGCCGGGACGATCGTGCTCACCTGAGGGAAGCGGGGTCGAGTTCGCTCACGGCCGCGGCGACCGCCTTGCCGATCGCCCGGGTGCCCGAGGTCCCGCCCAGCTCGATCGGCCGGATCCTGCCCGAGGCGTAGGCGTGCTCGACCGCGGCCTCGACCAGCCGGGCGGCACGGCGGCAAACTTCGAGTCCGCGGGTGGTCCCGAGCCAGTCGAGCATCATCGCGCCCGAGAGGATCATGGCCGTGGGATTGGCGACACCTTTGCCGGCGATGTCCGGGGCGCTGCCGTGGGCCGGCTGGAAGAGCCCCTTGCCCCGGCCGAGGTCGGCGGTGGGCGCGAACCCCATGCCGCCCACGAGGGCGGCCGCGAGATCGGAGAGGATGTCGCCCATCAGATTCTCGGTGACGAGGACGTCGAGATCCCAGGGCCGGCGGACGAGATCGAGGGCGGTGGCGTCGACATGGCGGCAGCCGGCTTCGATCTCGGGCCAGCGGGCCGCCTGCTCGAGGAAGATCGCGCGGAAGAAGGCCATCGAGCCCAAGACGTTGGCCTTGTCGACGAGATCGACCCGAGCGTGGCCGCGCCGCGCCTTGCGCTCGCGGGCGAGCGCGAAGGCCGCATCGAACAGTCGCTCGCTCGCCGCGCGCGTGACGACGAGGCGATCCTCGGCCCGCTCGGCGGTGACGAGCCCGCGGCCGCGCTCGGCGAACAGGCCCTCGGTCTGCTCGCGCACGATCACGAGGTCGATGTCGCGAGCCCGCGGGTCGGCGAGCGGCGAGGCGACACCCGGCAGCAGACGGGCCGGACGAATCCCGGCGAAAAGGCCCAGGCGCTCGCGCAGATCGAGTTGGGGTGCGATCTCGCGCCCGTCCGGCAGGCGGACATCCGGCAAGCCCATGGCACCGAACAGGATCGCATCGGCCGAGGCGGCCCGAGCGAAGACCGCCTCGCTCACGGCGACACCGCTCCGCCGATAGGCCTCGGCACCGGCCTCGAGCGGCGCGAAGGCTAGGCGGAAGCCGCCCACCCGGTGTTGGGCAGCCTCGAGCACGAGGAGGGCCGCCTCCATCACCTCCGGGCCGATGCCGTCGCCGGGCATCAGGGCGATGTCGAGCGTGGCTTCGTTCATGGGCCGGACGCTCCTAGCGGGCGGGCCGGGCGCGCTCGCGCACGAGCCGGCGCTTCTGGACGATGCTGATGACGAGGACGACGATCGTCACGAGGGCCACGAGGATGGTGCAGACCGCGTTGATCTCGGGGGTCACGCCGAGGCGGGCCTGGCTGTAGATGCGCATCGGTAGGGTGGTGGCCCCGGGCCCGGTGGTGAAGGAGGCGATCACGAGATCGTCGAGCGAGAGCGCGAAGGCCAGGAGCCAGCCGCCCGCGAGCGAGGGTGCGATCAGCGGCAAGGTGACGAGGAAGAAGGTGCGCACGGGCGGTGCCCCCAGGTCCATGGCCGCTTCTTCGAGCGAGCGGTCGAAGGTCAGGAGCCGCGCCTGGACGACGACCGCGACGTAGCAGGTGGCGAAAGTCGTATGCGCGATCGCGACGGTCCAGAAGCCGCGCGGCACGTCGAGACTCACGAAGAGGAGAAGGAGCGAGAGACCGGTCACGACCTCGGGCATGACGAGCGGGGCGAAGACCATGCCGGTGAAGAGCGCCTTTCCCGGAAAGCGCTGGATGCGGACCAGGACGAGGCCGGCCATGGTGCCGAGCACGAGGGCGGTCGTGGCGGTCACGAAGGCGATGCGCACGCTCACCCAGGCCGAATCGAGAAGCTGCTGGTTGGAAAGCACCGCCTCGTACCAGCGCAGCGAGAAGCCGCCCCAGACGGTGACGAGCTTGGAGGCGTTGAAAGAGAAGACGACGAGGATGACGATCGGCAGATAGAGGAAGGCGAAGCCGAGCGTCAGCGCGGCGAGGTCGAAGGGGCCGGGGCCGCGGCGCATCGGTCCTCAGCGCAGCCGCTCGAGCGCCTGCTGGCGCTGGAAGAGGACGATCGGGACGACGAGCACGAGCAGCATCAGGATGGCGACCGCCGAAGCCAGGGGCCAGTCGCGGTTGGTGAAGAATTCGAGCCAGAGCGTGCGGCCGATCATGAGCGTATCGGCGCCGCCCAAGAGATCGGGGACGACGAATTCGCCCACGGCCGGGATGAAGACGAGAAAGCAACCGGCCCAGATGCCGGGCCGGGCCAGGGGCACGGTGATCCGCCAGAAGGCCTTCCAGGGCCGGCACCCCAGATCGACCGCGGCTTCGAGGAGCGACGGATCGTGCTTCTCGAGGTTGGCGAAGATCGGTAGGATCATGAAGGGGAGGTAGGAATAGACGATGCCGATCAGCACCGCGGTCTCGGTGTCGAGAAGAACGAGCGGCTCCGCGATCAGGCCGAGGCCCAGGAGGAGCGCGTTGAAAAGACCGTCGTCCTTGAGGATGCCCATCCAGGCATAGACGCGGATCAAGAACGAGGTCCAGAAGGGCAGCATGACCGCGAGGAGAAGAAACGGCCGGATCTCGGCCCGGCAGCGCGCCATGCCGAGGGCGACCGGGAAGGCCACGAGCAGCGCGAGGAGGGTGGCGGTCGCGGCGATCCGTAGCGAGCTCGTGAAAGCGGCGAGATAGAGGCCGTCCGAGAGCAGGGTCAGATAGTTCTGCACCCGGAGCCGGATCGCGAGGTAGAGGTCACCCGCCTCCTCCACCCATTCGACGATCGGCAGGAAGGGCGGCTGGGCGAGGGCCGTCTCGCTCAACGAGAGTTTCAGTACGATCAGAAAGGGGAAGAGAAAGAAAGCGGCGAGCCAGGCGAACGGTACGGCCACGAGCAGCACCCGGCCGAGAGGCGGCCTTACCCGCCCGGGACCGTTCCTCACGATTTGAGGACCACGCTCGCGTCCGGCCCCCAGGAGAGCCAGACTCGGTCCTCCCAGGTGATCGGTCGCTCGATGAGCCTGAGCCGGTTGGCCTCGGTGGCGCGCAACATGGCGCCGCTCTCGAGGCGGACATGGTAGACCGAGACGTCGCCGAGATATTCGATGTCGAAGACCTCGCCTTCGACGCAGTTGTGGCCGGTCTCCCGCGGCGGGGCCTTGGCGATCGTCATCTTCTCGGGGCGCACGGCGACCCAGAGCGGCTCGCCCGGGAGTGCCGGGACGGGCCGGTCGGTGACGATCGCACAGCCGAGCGCCGGTGCACGCAGGTGCATGAAGGTCCCCTCGACCCGGAGAAGGCGGGCCTCGATCAGGTTCACCTCGCCCACGAACTCGGCGACGAAGCGGGAGGCGGGATATTCGTAGATCTCGCTCGGCGTGCCGATCTGGGCGATCTGGCCCTCGCGCATGATCGCCATCCGCGAGCCCACCGTCATCGCCTCCTCCTGGTCGTGGGTGACGATGACGAAGGTGAGGCCGAGCCGGTCCTGGATGTTGACGAGCTCGAGCTGGGTCTGGTCGCGCAGCTTCTTGTCGAGTGCCCCCAAGGGCTCGTCGAGCAACAGGACCTTGGGTCGTTTGACGAGGGCCCGGGCCAGCGCGACGCGCTGCTTCTGGCCACCCGAGAGCTGCTCGGGCTTCCTGTCCTCGAGCCCCTCGAGGCGGACCAGTCGGACGACCTCGGCCACCCGTTCGGCGATCTCGGCCCGCGGTAGCCGCTCCTGCTCGAGGCCGAAGGCGATATTCCGGCGTACCGTGAGGTGCGGGAAGAGCGCGTAGGACTGAAACATCATGTTGACCGGCCGTCGCCAGGGCGGGAAGTCGGTCATGTCCACCCCGTCGATCAGGATGCGGCCGGCCGTCGGTTTCTCGAAGCCCGCGAGCATGCGCAACAACGTACTCTTGCCGCAGCCCGAGGGGCCGAGCAGGGCGAAGAATTCGCCCTTGAAGATGTCGAGGCTGACATTGTCGACCGCATAGAGGTCACCGAAGGTCTTGGTGACCCCCTGGATGCGGACGAAGGGCGCCGCCTCGGGGTCCTGCCAGGGCTCGATCCGCGACCTCGGATCGCGGATCGGCCGGGCCGTCGCCACGCTTCAGCGACCCTTGGTGACGCTGGTCCAGAGGCGGGTCAGCGTGCGCTGGCTACGCTGGTCGTGCGGTGTGATGACGAAGAGCTTCGCCTTCGTCTCCGGGGTGGGAAAGAGGTTGGGGTCGGACGCCACCTCCGGGTCGACGAGCTTCATCCCTTCGCGGTTGCCGTTCGGGTAGGTCACGAAGTTCGAGGCCTTGGCGATGACCTCGGGCTTCATGATGTAGTTCATGAAGGTGTGCGCATTGTCCGGGTTCGGCGCGTCTTTGGGCATCGCCATCATGTCGAACCAGAGGAGCGCCCCCTCCTTCGGGATGACGTAGCGGATCTCCTGCTTGCGCTTGGCCTCTGCCCCGCGGGTCCGGGCGATGCCGGCATCACCCGAATACATCATGGCGATGCAGATGTCGCCGGCGGCCATGGCGTTGATAGTCTCAGAGCTGTGGAACTTGCGAATGTGCGGCCGGACCTTCTTGAGGACCTCGGCGGCCTTCTCGAGGATCTTCGGATCTTTACTGTCCGGATCCTCGCCCAACCAGCGCAGCACCGTGGCGAACACGTCGTCCGGTGCGTCGAGCATGTAGATGCCGCAGTTCTTGAGTTTGCTCGTGTATTGTGGGTCGAAGAGAGCGCTCCAGGAATCGATCGTGTCGGTGCCGAGCGCCTTCTTCACCTTCTCGACGTTGTAGGCGATCCCGGACGTGCCCCACATGTAGACGAAGGCGTGGCGGTTGTCGGGATCGAACGTGGCGACCCGGGCGTGCAGCTCCTCGTCGAGGTTCTTCCAGTTCGGTAGCTTGCTCTTGTCGAGCGGGCGGAAGACGCCGGCCTGGATCTGCCGGGCCAGGAAGGTGGCCGTCGGCACGACGATGTCATAGCCGGTCTTGCCGGCCAAGAGCTTGGTCTCGAGGATCTCGTTGTTGTCGTAGGTGTCGTAGACGACCTTGATGCCGGTCTCGGCGGTGAACGCCTCGAGGATGGCGGGATCGATGTAGTCGGACCAGTTGTAGATCCGCACTTCGCCGGCCGCGCGGGCCGGATCCGTTCCGGCGAGAATCGCGCTCGCGAACGCCGCGACGACAGCCAGGGCCTTGCGCATCGGGCCGTCTCCTTCCTCGCTCCGGTCGAGGGCCGCGGGCGGGCCCCCGCTTCGGAGCGATGAAGCAAGCCGACCCGAGCGTCAACCGCAGGCCGCGGGCGGGCGAAGCGACAGCCCGCACCGCCGCGGCAAACTTCAGCCGACGATCAGGCGGAAGACGAACGGCGATCCCTCGCCGCCCGCGATCAGGGTGTGCTCGCCCGGCCCGAGCACGAGCCGAGAGCGGGCGAAGGGCTCGCCGAGCGCGATGCCGTCGACGAGCGTGCCCAGTGTGCTCGTCGCATCGACCACCGCCACCCGATCGCCCGCCCGCTCGATCGCGAAATGCAGGCGGGAGAGGCGATAGGGTCGAACGTCCTCGAGCAGGAGGTCGACCGGCCGAACGGGAGCCCGTTCCTCGGCATCCGGTCGCCGGCCCAGCGTGAAGGGCAGCCGGTCGATCGCGATCCCCTCGCGCGGCAGAGCGGCGTCGAGCGCGGGCGAGGCGGCCCGGAGCACGAGCTTCGGCACCGGCGCGGGCGTCGGCACCGGGGCCGGCGGCGCCGCGGCGGCGAGCGCGAGATCGGCCCGGTGCAGCCGTTCGCTCAAAGTGACGAGCAGCCGGTGGGCCAGCGCCGGGTCGCTCGCCACCTGTTCGAGGAAGGCCTCGCGGCCGAGCAGCGAGAGCCGGGCAGGCTCGACCGCTCGCACGGTCGCCGCCCGCGGCCGAGCCTCGAGCACGCCCATCTCGCCGACATGCTCGCCGGCCCCGAGCCGAGCGAGCACCACCTCGCGGTCACCGACGCGGCGGACGACCTCGAGCGTGCCGCTCTCGATCCGACCGACGAGCTCGGAGGGCTCGCCTTCGGCGAACAGGATCTCGCCCGCGGCCAAGTTGCGCTCGATCATCGACGGTGGCTCCGCGGGCCAGGCGGGGGTTCTCAGACGGCGCCGATCGCCGGGCGAACCGAAAGGTGGCTGTCGACAGAGACCACGCCCGGGACGTTGCGGGCAGCGAGCACCATGGCCTCGGCCTCCTTGGCGGAGCCCACGAAGCCCCAGAGATGCACGACCCCCTCGCTCACCACGATGTTTACATAGGGGTGGTAGGACTGGCCGGCCCGCTCGAGTTCGGCCAGGAGCCTCTCGCGGATCGCCCGGTCGTCGAGCTTGGCCTCCTGGGCCGGCTGGAGCGCGAGCGCGCGCAACAGATCCGCCCGGCTCACGATGCCCACGAGCTTGCCCTCGCGCACGACCGGCAGGCGCTTGATGTGCTTCTCCTCGAGCAGCCGGGCGGCCTCGGCGACGGTCGCTTGTTCGTCGATCGTGGTGACTTCCTCGGTCATGATGTCGCGCGCGAGCCGGCCGTGCGCCTTCACGTATTCCTCTGCCCGCCGCTCCGGGCTCGCCAAGAGTTCGAGCCACCAGCTGCGCCGCCGGCCGTCGTCGGTATCCTCGAGGCGGCGAATGAGATCGCCCTCGCTCACCACGCCCAGGACCCGGCCCTGCTCGTCGATCACCGGGACGCCGCTGATCCGGTTCTCCACCAAGAGCCGGGCGATCTCCGGGGCGGGCGTATCGGGCCGCACCGTGATCACCTTGGTGGTCATGACGTCTCGGACCTGCATCGTCTCCCTCCCCCTCCCCTCGCGCTCGGGCCGGCCGGCTACTTGCCTCGCGACCGCCCGGCAATCTATCCAAGATACCGACGTCGGCGAAAGGGGAGGGGCGCGGTGGCCGGACTGCAGGAAACGGGTGTCGGAGCGCTCGGCCTCTGGCCACGGATCCGCAAAGACCCCGCGATGCTGGAACCGCGGCCGCATCTGGTCGATTACGCGGCCGTTCGCGCGAGCTTCTCCTGGGAAAAAGCGCGCGCGGCGCTCTCGGGCCTGCCCGGGGGCGGGCTCAACATCGCCCACGAGGCCGTTCATCGCCACGCGCAGGGCCCGCGCGCCCAGAAAACGGCGTTGCGCTGGATCGGCAAGGACGGCAGCCGGCACGAATTCTCCTATGCGCAGCTCTCGGCCGAGGCGAGGCGGTTCGCCTCCGCCCTGCGATCGCTCGGTGCGGCCGAGGGCGAGCGGGTGTTCCTCCTCCTCGGCCGAGTGCCCGAGCTCTATGTCGCCATGTTCGGGGCGCTATCGGCCAAGGCCGTGGTCTCGCCGCTGTTCTCGGCGTTCGGGCCGGAGCCGATCGCCACCCGGATCGGCATGGGCCAGGGTGCCGTGCTAATAACGACCCCCGAGCTCTACCGGCGCAAGGTGGAGGGCATCCGCGCGAACCTGCCGAGCCTGCGCCACGTCGTCCTGGTGGAGCGGGCAGGCGAGGCCGAGCCGGTCGCCGGGACGATCCGCTGGTCCGAGCTCGTCTCGGGGGCATCGCCCGATTTCGCGGTGCCGCCGACCGACGCCGAAGATCTGGCCCTGCTCCACTTCACGAGCGGCACCACCGGCCGGCCCAAGGGGGCCGTGCACGTCCACGGGGCGGTGCTGACCCACTATGTCACCGGCCTCTACGCGCTCGATCTGCACGAGGAGGACATCTTCTGGTGCACGGCCGATCCGGGCTGGGTCACCGGCACGAGCTACGGGGTGATCGCGCCGCTGGTCCACGGGGTGATCAACCTCGTGGTCGAGGCCGAGTTCGACGCCCAGTCCTGGTACGGGATCCTCGCTTCCGAGAAAGTCACGGTCTGGTACACCGCCCCGACCGCGATCCGCATGATGATGAAGCTCGGTGCCGAGGCCGTGCGCGGCTACGATCTCTCGGCGCTGCGCTTCATGGCCTCGGTCGGCGAGCCCTTGAACCCCGAGGGCGTGATGTTCGGGGTGGAGGCCTTCGGCCGGCCGTTCCACGACAATTGGTGGCAGACCGAAACGGGCGGCATCATGATCGCCAATTTCGCCGCGATGGACGTCAAGCCCGGCTCGATGGGCCGGCCTCTGCCCGGGATCGAGGCGGCGATCGTCCGCCGCGAGCCGGACGGCAGCGTGACGCAGATCGAGGAGCCCATGGTGGAAGGCGAGCTCGCGCTCAAGAAAGGCTGGCCCTCGATGTTCCGAGGCTATCTCGGCGAAGAGGAACGCTACCGCAAATGTTTCGCAGACGACTGGTACCTCACGGGCGATCTCGCGAAGAAGGACGAGGAAGGCTATTTCTGGTTCGTGGGCCGAGCCGACGACGTGATCAAATCGGCCGGGCATCTGATCGGCCCGTTCGAGGTCGAGAGTGCGCTCATGGAGCACCCGGCCGTCGCCGAGGCGGCGGTGATCGGCAAGCCCGATCCGATCGTGGGCGAGGTGGTCAAGGCCTTCGTCGCCCTGAAGCCCGGCTTCGCGGCCTCCGAGGAGCTGCGCCGCGACCTCCTCGGTCACGCCCGCAAGCGCCTCGGGCCGGCGGTGGCGCCCAAGGAGATCGACTTCCGCGACAACCTCCCGCGTACCCGCTCGGGCAAGATCATGCGGCGGCTGTTGAAGGCGCGCGAGCTCGGCCTGCCCGAAGGCGATCTCTCCACCCTCGAGAGCGACGAGCGGCCGGTCGCCCAAGGCCCGGCGGCGGGACCGCTGCCGGCCGAAAATCGGCCCGGAGATCGGCCGTGAGCGCAAAGGTCCGGCTCGACCGCGAGCGGGCGGTCGCGCTGTTGCGGCAAATGATCCGCATCCGCCGCTTCGAGGCCAAGTGCGTCGAACTCTACCAGGCCCAGAAGATCCGGGGCTATCTCCATCTCTACGACGGCGAGGAGGCGGTCTCGGTCGGCGTCGTGGCGGTACTGCGGCCGGAGGATTGGCTGGTCGCGACCTATCGCGAGCACGGCCAGGCCTTGGCCCGCGGCATCCCGATGCGGGCGCTGATGGCCGAGATGCTCGGCAAGCTCGAGGGAACCTGCCGCGGCCGCGGCGGTTCGATGCACATCTTCGACGCGCGCAACCGCTTTCTCGGCGGCAACGCGATCGTCGGCGGTGGGCTACCGCTCGCGGTCGGCACGGCCCTCGCCGACAAGATGGCGGGCCGGCCGGCGCTCACCTGCTGCTTCTTCGGCGAAGGTGCGGTCGACGAGGGCGAGTTCCACGAGTGCCTGAACCTGGCAGCACTCTGGCGGCTGCCGGTACTCTTCGTCTGCGAGAACAATCTCTACTCGATGGGCACCCCGCTTGCGATCGCCGAGGCCGAGACCGACATCGCCAAGAAGGCCCGCTGCTACCGCATGGTCTCCGAGGCGGTCGACGGCATGGACGTGGTCGCGGTCGAGGCGGCGGCCGCTTGCGCGGTCGAACGGATCCGCGCGGGCGAGGGTCCGGTCTTCCTGGAATGCCGGACCTACCGCTTCCGGGCCCATTCGATGTTCGACGCGCAGCTCTACCGCAGCAAGGAGGAAATCGAGGCCTGGCGGGAGCGCGATCCGATCGACCGATTCGCGCGCTGGATGGCCGAGGTCGGGCTCCTCCACCCGAACGAGCGCGCCGCGATCGAGGTCGAGGTCGACCGCGAGGTCGAGGACGCCACGGCCTTCGCGGAAGCCGGAACGCTCGAGCCGGTCGAGGAGCTCGAGCGCTTCGTGCTCATGGACGAGGTGCCACAGGAACAGCTGCTCGCGCCCGCGGGAGCGACCCCGTGAGCGCGCCACCGACTACGACCTACCGCGAGTGCTGCAAGCAGGCGATCCGTGCGGCCCTCATCGCCGATCCGCGAGTGTTCCTCATGGGCGAGGACGTCGGCCGGTACGGCGGCTGCTACGCCGTCAGCAAGGGCCTGCTCGACGAGTTCGGGCCCGAGCGGATCCGCGACACGCCCTTGTCCGAGAGTGCCTTCGTGGGTGCCGGGATCGGGGCGGCGATCGCCGGGATGCGGCCGATCGTGGAGATCATGACGGTCAACTTCTCGCTTCTGGCGCTCGACCAGATCCTCAACAACGCCGCGACGATCCCGCACATGTCGGGCGGCCAGTTCGCGATCCCGCTCGTGATCCGCATGGCCACGGGCGGCGGCCGCCAGCTCGCCGCCCAACACAGCCACAGCCTCGAGGGCTGGTACGCGCACATCCCGGGCCTCAAGATCCTGGCCCCGGCGACCCTCGAAGACGCGCGCTACATGCTCGCCCCCGCCCTGCTCGACCCGAACCCGGTACTGGTCTTCGAGCACGTCGTCCTCTACAACATGGAAGGCGTGCTCGACCCGAAAGTGAGCTCGGTCGACATCGAGAAAGCGGCGATCCGCCGCGCCGGCCGCGATGTCACATTCGTCACCTACGGCGCCTCGCTTTTCAAGACGCTCGAGGCGGCGGAGGTGCTCGCGCGGGAAGGGATCGAGGCCGAGGTGATCGATCTGCGCGTGCTTCGACCGCTCGACGAGGCGACGATCCTGGCCTCCGTGCGGCGGACGCGGCGCTGCGTCATCGTCGACGAGGGCTGGCGGTCGGGCTCGCTTGCGGCCGAGATCGGCATGCGGATCGCCGAACAGGCGTTCTACGAGCTCGACGCGCCCTTGCGCCGGGTCTGCTCGGCCGAGGTGCCGATGCCTTACGCCGGCCATCTGGAACAGGCGGCCCTGCCGAATCGCGAGCGGATCCTGGCCACGGTGCGGGCCCTCCTGCGCCCGGGGAGCTGAAGTCCATGGGTCTCTTCAAGATGCCTTCGCTCGGGGCGGACATGGAGGCCGGCTCGCTGGTCGAGTGGCTCGTGAAGCCGGGTGAGCGGATCGAGCGCGGCCAGGTGGTGGCGGTGGTCGAGACACAGAAAGGGGCCATCGAGGTCGAGTGCTTCGAAGAAGGCACGGTCGAGGAGCTCCTGGTCCAGCCCGGCCAGAAAGTACCGGTCGACACCCCCCTCGCCCGGATCCGCGCACCGGGCGAGCCGGCCGGCGCAGCCGCTGCGGCGCCGAGCGCGGCCCCTTCCCCACCGCCGCCCCCGCCACCGACGTCGCCGGTCGCCCGGGCCGAGGCGCCACCGTCACCGGTGGCGCCGGTGGCTGCACCGTCGCCGGTCGGGCCCGCCACGCCGCCGACGCCACCCGCGGCAGCGGCGGGGCCGGCTGCGACGAACGGGCACAAGGTCTCCCCGGCGGCGCGACGGCGGGCGCTCGAGCTCGGCGTACCGCTCGATCGGCTGCGCGGGACCGGTCCCGAGGGTGCGGTCACGGTCGCGGACGTCGAAGCCGCCGCCCGCGGTGGCGCCGCCGAGGCTCCTGCGGTGACGCCGGCTGCGACGCCACCCGCGCCGGCCACGGCCGAGGCCGCGAAGGCCCTGCCGCGGCGCGGCTTCGATCCGGCCGAGATGCGCAAGGCGATCGCCGCGGCGATGAGCCGCTCCAAGCGCGAGATCCCGCATTACTACCTCGAGAGCACGGTCGAGATGGGCCGCGCGCTGGCCTTCCTCGAGGCCAGCAACCGGGAGCGGCCGCCGCCCGAGCGGCTGTTGCCGGCCGTCCTCCTGCTCAAGGCCACCGCGCTGGCGCTTCGCGAGGTATCGGAGCTGAACGGCTTCTGGGCGGACGGCGGCTTTCGGCCCGGGCCCGGGATCCATCTCGGTTGGGCGATCTCCTTGCGCGGAGGGGGCCTGATCGCACCGGCGATCCACCACGTCGATCGGCTGGCGCTTCCCGAACTCATGGCGCGCCTTCGAGATCTCGTGAAGCGGGCACGCGGCGGGGGGCTCAAGAGCTCGGAGCTCGCGGATGCCACGCTCACGATCACGAGCCTCGGCGAGCGCGGCGCGGAGACGGTCCTCCCGGTGATCTACCCGCCTCAAGTGGCGATGGTGGGCTTCGGGCGGATCGTCACGCGGCCCTGGGTCGACGAGGAGGGCGGGCTTCTCGCCCGGCCGCTCGTGCGCGTGAGCCTGGCGGCCGACCACCGGGCGAGCGACGGCCATGTCGGCAGCCGCCTGTTGGCGGCGATCGAGGACGTTCTGCAGAAGCCGGAGAGCCTATGAATCGAGAGGAACTCGAGCGGGTGGTGGCGAACGTGCTCGCGGGCATCGCACCCGAGGCCGATCTCGTCGGGGTGAAGGGGAACGAGGATCTGCGCGATGCGCTCGATCTCGACTCGATGGACTTCCTCAACCTCGTGATCGGCCTGCACGAGCGGCTCGGGATCGACATTCCCGAGACCGACTACCCGAAGCTCTTCAGCAAGGACGGACTGCTCGCCTATCTCGCAGCGAAAACCGGCGGATGAGCGGCGCGATCGGGGGCGTTGGAGCGGGTGATGGGAATCGAACCCACGACATACAGCTTGGGAAGCTGTCGTTCTACCACTGAACTACACCCGCCTGTTTCTTTGTTTAAGAGCAACCGAGCCCCCGCGCAACTCCCCGGCCGCACCGGCCCGCTCGGTGCCTCCCCGTGCTCTTGACCCTGCCTCTGCTCCTGCGCGTCCGCCTCGGCCGCTTCGCCGAGCCGGTGCCCGCCGCGGCGCTCGACTGTCCCGAGACGCTCGGCGCCTGGCTCGCCTGCCTCCTGCCGCCGCTCGCGCTCGACCTCCTCCTGATCGAGCGGCTCGAGACCGGGGAACGGAGCGAGATGCCGTCGAGCTCGGGGTCCGCACCGGTCCGCTTCGGCCTTCTGGGCGTGCTCGAGGTGCCGGCCCCGACGGTCGTGCCGCCCGCGGTCGCCGCGCAGACGGTAGGCCCGGCCGAACGGCTCGGCTCGGAACGGGCGGTGTTCCTCGAGCTCGTCGCGCGGGCCCCGCGCACGGGCGACGCGCTCCGCTACCTGCAGCTCGCCGCGCCGCACGAGGCGGGCGAGGTGCTGGCGAGCCGGCCGGTGGCGGCCGAGCTCGCGGAGCAGGGCGGGCGGATCGTGGGCGGGCCCGCACCTCCCTACATCACGGATCGGGGCGAGCTGTTGACGCGGGTCTGAGAGCAGCTACCCGCCGGCTCGGTGGTGGAGCGCACCCGCTTTTCGACTCGACGGGACGGGTCCGCGCGCGGCGGGCCGACTTCCGCTCGGGCACTGCACTCACTACCTTGAGGCCGGGCGATGCGTCGGGCGCGCGCCCGTACGCTTCGTCGCGAGCCGAGAGACCATGCCGACCGTCAACGACATCCGTTCGACCTTCCTCGACTATTTCCGACGCCACGGGCACGAGGTGGTACCCTCCTCGCCGCTCGTGCCGCACAACGATCCGACGCTCCTTTTCACCAACGCCGGCATGGTCCAGTTCAAGAACGTCTTCACCGGCGTCGAGCACCGGCCCTACAGGCGCGCCGTCACCGCACAGAAATGCGTGCGAGCGGGCGGCAAGCACAACGACCTCGACAATGTCGGCTACACCGCCCGACATCACACCTTCTTCGAGATGCTGGGCAATTTCTCTTTCGGCGATTATTTCAAGGACGTGGCGATCGAGCTCGCTTGGAAGCTCGTGACCAAGGAGTACGGGCTGCCGCCCGAGCGGCTCATGGCCACGGTCTACGCCGAGGACGACGAGGCCTTCGAGCTCTGGAAGAAGATCGCGGGCCTTCCCGAGAGCAAGATCGTCCGCATCCCCACCTCCGACAATTTCTGGGCTATGGGAGACACGGGTCCCTGCGGGCCGTGTTCCGAGATCTTCTACGACCACGGACCGGAGATCCCGGGTGGACCACCGGGCTCGCCCGATGCCGACGGGGATCGGTTCATCGAGATCTGGAACCTCGTCTTCATGCAGTACGAGCAGGTCGACAAGACGACCCGCGTGCCTTTGCCCAAGCCCTCGATCGACACCGGCATGGGCCTCGAGCGGATCGCTGCCGTCCTGCAGGGCAAGCACGACAATTACGAGATCGATCTCTTCGAGCGGATCATCGCCCGCACGGTCGAGCTCACCGGTACCCCCTTCGCCGGCGACAAGCGGCCCTCCTTCAAGGTCATCGCCGACCATCTGCGGGCCGCGGCCTTCCTGATCGCCGACGGCGTCATGCCGGCCAACGAGGGGCGCGGCTACGTCCTGCGCCGGATCATGCGGCGCGGCATGCGGCACGCCCATCTCCTGGGCGTGGAGGAGCCGCTCCTCTGGCGGCTCGTCCCCACCCTCGTGGCCGAGATGGGTCAGGCCTACCCGGAGCTCGGACGCGCCGAGCCCTTGGTGCAGGAGGTCCTGAAGCTCGAGGAGACGAGCTTTCGCCGCACCCTCGAGCGAGGGCTGCGGCTCCTGGAGGAGGAGACCGAGCGGCTGCCGCGCGGCGCACCCCTGCCGGGCGAGGTCGCCTTCAAGCTCTACGACACCTACGGCTTCCCGCTCGATCTGACCGAGGACGCGCTGCGTGCCCAGGGCCGAACGGTCGACCGGGCGGGCTTCGATGCCGCCATGGCGCGGCAGAAAGCGGCGGCAAGGGCTGCCTGGAAAGGCTCGGGCGAGGCCGCGGTGGCGCCGGTCTGGTTCGAGATCAAGGAGGAGTGCGGGGCGAGCGAGTTCCTCGGCTACGCCACGACGCGCGCGGAGGGGCGTTGCGTGGCCCTCGTCCGCGACGGCCGGCGGGTCGAGCGGGCGCATGCCGGGGAAGAAGTGGCGCTGATCGCCAACCAGACGCCCTTCTACGGCGAATCGGGCGGCCAGATCGGCGATACCGGGATCGTCCGCTCGGCCGATGCGCTGCTCGAGGTCCTCGACACCAAGAAATATCTGGGCGACCTGATCGTCCACATCTGCCGAGTCGAGCACGGCGAGATCCGGGTCGGCGCCGATCTCGATCTGCGGGTCGACGACGCGCGCCGGGCGAAGCTGCGCCGGGCGCATTCCGCCACCCACCTGCTGCACGCCGCCCTGCGTCGGCATCTGGGCGGGCACGTGGCGCAGAAGGGCTCGCTCGTCGCACCGGATCGCCTGCGGTTCGACTTCAGCCACCCCAAGCCCATGAGCGAGGAGGAGCTCGCGATCGTCGAGCGCGAGGTGAACCACTATCTGCGCCAAAACGACGCGGTCACCGTGCGGATCATGGCGCGCGAGGAGGCGATCGCGTCGGGGGCCATGGCGCTCTTCGGCGAGAAATACGGCGAGGAGGTCCGGGTCGTGGCCATGGGCCGCGAGGAGGACGGCCGCCCGTACTCGGTCGAGCTGTGTGGCGGCACCCACGTGTCGCGTACGGGCGACATCGGCCTCTTCCGGCTCGCCGGCGAGAGCGCTGTCGCGGCCGGCATCCGGCGGGTCGAGGCGGTAACGGGCGAAGCGGCCTTCGACCAGGTCGCGGGCGAGCACCGGCTGCTCGCCGAGCTCGCCGAGCTCCTGAAGGTCGGCCTATCCGATCTACCGGCCCGGGTCGCGAGCCTTCTCGAGGACCGCCGCAAGCTCGAGCGCGAGCTCGCCGAGACCCGTCGCAAGCTCCTGACCGGGGCGGGCGGCGGTCCCGCGGACGGCATCCGGCAGGTCGGCGACCTCAAGCTCGCGGCCCGGGTGGTCGAAGGGATTCCGCCCAAGGAACTGCGCGGCACCGCCGATGCGCTCAAGAGGGAACTGGGCTCGGGGGTGGTGGCGCTCGTCGGCGTCAACGAGGGCAAGGCCGCGGTCGTGGTGAGTGTCACCCCCGACCTCGTGGGCAGGCTCGACGCGGTGCGGCTCGTGCGCGCCGGCGTCGAAGCCGTGGGTGGCCAGGGCGGCGGCGGGCGGCCCGACTTCGCCCAGGGCGGCGGCCCCGATGCGGCGCGCGCCGCCGAGGCGCTGGCCGCGATCGAGCGGGCGCTGGCGGTCGGCGCCTGAGCCGCGCAACCCTTTCGGATCTCGGTTTTCTTGTGTTGTTCGCGGGCCTGCCCGAGCCCTGGCACACCGGCTGGGCGGCCTTCGCCCGCTCGCTCGAGCGGGGTGCGGCGCGGCTCGGTGTGGCCCCGCTGGCCGGCCTCGCCGGCTGGCTCGCCGACGATCTCGAGATCGGTCGACCACTGGCAGCGACCGTCGAGCGGGCGGTCGCGGGGCTGCTCGGCCGACCGCTCGCGGCCGAGCTTGTCGCCGAGAGCCCGTTCGCCCGGTTCGTGCGGATCGGCCCGGCGCGAAGCGGCCGCTACCTTCGGATCCTCCTGGTCGCACCCTGCTCGGGCTATGCCGGCTCCGTCCTGGCCGAGCTCGCCGCCCTGCTCCTCGAGGCGGGCGAGCTCGCCATCCTGGAATGGCGCGACGCTCGGCTCGTGCCCGCCGCCCACGGCCCCTTCGGCGCCGCCGAGCAGGCGGCCGAGACCGGCCGGGCGGTCGCCCGCTTCGCGCCCGATCTCGTGGTCGCGGTTTCGCAGGCCGGCGATGCCACGTTGGCCGCCACCCTGGCCGCCCGCCGGGACGAGCCCGACCGAGCCCCGGCCGGGCTCGTCCTGCTCGGCACCCCGAGCCTGCCGGAGCTCAACCCCACCCCGCTCCAGCGCGGCCTCGCGCTCGTTCCGCAGGCGACCCTCGCTGCCCTCTGCCTCACGGCCGTGGTCGGGAACTGGCCCGGTGGCGGACGACGCGTTTTTCCGGGCCGCCTGTAGCTTTCGACCGTCGCCGCTGCCGACCCCTGGACCTACGGCGCGGTCCGGATCGGGGCGATCGCCGAGCGGCTCGCCGGGCGAGCCGACCCACGGAACCGCGTCCTCTCGGATCTCCATGCGCTCCAGGACGTGCCTGGGGAGCTCTGGCTCGACCTGGTCGCCTGGTTGCGCGGCGGCACGCCCGCCCTGCCGGAGGCCGCCAGGGAGGCGAGCCGCGGGCTCGCACTCCTCACCGTCGAGGCCGAGGCGGACGCGCTCGTGGGCTCGGGCCAGACCCATGGCCTCCACGACCGGCTGGCGGCGGGCGGGCTGCGCTCCCGGCTGACCCTGCCCGCAGCCGCGCATCACGATCTGTTCACGGGTCCCCGCTTCCGCGCCGCCCTGGCGCCACGGCTCCTGGCGTTCGCCGCTTGCCTCCGAGAGGGCTGATCAGCCGCGCCGCCGTCCGCCCTTGCCGGTCGGCGCTGCAGCCTTGCGCTCCGGTCGGCAGACCCGCCCCTCGGCATCGAGCACGCCCTTGGTCAGGATCACGTTGGCCCAGGGCCGCCGCTCGAGCGTCGCCACGATCGCTACGCAGTCGCGCGCGAACTCGTAGAAGCGGAACCGCTCGATTCCGGCCACCGGCCAAGATCCGGCGACCTCCTCCATGGCGGCCACGAAGTCGGCATGGGCGGGCTGCAGCCGGCCGGGTTCGCCGTCGGCCTCCAGGAAGCGGACGGGGGCTTCGACGAAACCGTCGAGGGGCAGTACCGACAGCACGGCCCGGCCGGTGCGCACCAGGTCCTGGTCGACGCGGATCGTGGGCGGGCCCAGATGGAAGGCCGGGAAGTTGGCGTCCACGAGGGCGATCGTGTCGCCGTGGCCCATCTCGCGCAGGACGGCGAGCAGCTCGCCGGGCAGAAGCGGCTCGATTCCGATCAGCACGAGGGGGCTCCTCCCTTCCGGCCACGCTTGACGGGCCCGGCCGCGGCGCCGGATGATCGCGGCTCGGCAGCTTCGGTTGCCGCCTCGGGCGGGTCATGGCGAAGAAGAAGGCGAAGCGAGGCGAGAAACCGGCGCGGGCGGCGCGCTGGACCGTGCGGGGCGTACCGCCTCGCCTGCAGAAGGCGGCCGGCGAGGCGGCCCGCGCCCAGGGTCTCACCCTGGGTCAATGGCTCTCCCGCCTTCTCGAGGAGGGCACGGCGCGCGACGCGCCGAACGGCGCCGGACCGGCCACGAGCTGGGCCGAGGCGATCGAGGCGCGGCTCGCCCGGCTGGAGGCGCGGATCGGCGAGCCACCGATCCCGTCGGCCGTCCCCCCGGCGGCGGACCCGGAGCACTAGAGTCACGAATCCGCTCAGCGGATCGGCTCGCGCCGCCGGGCGAGCTGGAGCGCTTGGCCCTTGCGGGCGCTCAAGGTGCCGCGATTGACGCCGAGCCAGCCGATCTCCCCGAAGAGGCGGCCGTATTCGATCTTCGGGCAGCGATCCATGACCACCCGGCAGCCGGCCGCCTCGGCGCGCTTCGCCGCCTCGTCGTGGCGGACGCCCAGCTGCATCCAGATCACCCGGATGCCCTTCTCGATCGCCGCCTCGACGATCGCCGGGACCTCCTCCGACCGGCGGAAGATCTGCACCATGTCGGGCACGATCGGGATGCTCGCGAGATCCGAATAGACCGTCTCGCCGAGCAGTTTCTGGCCGGCGTAGCGCGGGTTGACCGGGATCACCCGGTAGCCCTTGCCCTGCAGATAGAGCATGGCGAAGTAGGAGGGTCGCATCTCGTTGGTCGAGGCGCCGACCATGGCGACGGTCTTCACATCCAAGAGGATGCGGCGGATGTAGGCGTCGTCGTAGACGAGTGGCGTGTCGGCCATCGCGGGCTCCGGGGCAGGCCTCGCTCGCGATAAAGCGTACGAGGCCCGGCGATCAAGGGTCGGGCCATGTGCAAGAGGGCTGCGATCCCCGCAGCCGCTCGGCCTGCTGCAGACGGCGTTGGCCGGCGAAGACGCGGCCGGTGCTCTCGAGAGCCCGCCCCCATTCCTCGAAGGCGCAGTGCAGGCGCGCGTCGAGCCGGGTCGCCTCGCGGAACGCCTCGATCGCCGCTTCGTCGCGACCGGCCGCCCGTCGTGCGCTTCCGAGCTCGAACCAGAGCCAAGGATCGCGCGGCTCGAGCGCGATCGCCTCCTCGAGCGCCGCCGCGGCTCGCTCCGGCTCGCCGGTGCGTGCTAGCGCCTTGGCCCAGTCGCGCCGCGGCCCGGCCGCACCGGGGCGCGCGCGGGCGGCCCGTTCGAACCAGGCGAACGCCTCCGCCCGTTCGCCACCGCCCGAGCAGCAGGTCGGCGCGACCGAGCATCGCCTCGGGTAGTGGATCGCCCCCTGGCAAGGCCGCGCGGTCGAGCCGACCGAGGCCCTCCTCGACCAGGAGTGCCGTTGTTTCCGGATCGCGCCCTCGGATCCGGTGCGCGGCGCGCCAGGTCGCGGTAGCCCAGATCAGGCGAGCACGGGCCCCGTCGTTTTCGCGGCAGCGGGCATCGACGAGGCAGACATTGAAGGCCGCGACCACCGCCTGCAGCCCTTCGAGCGCCTCGCCGGGCCCGGCCTCGCTCGGCAGCCGCTCGAGACGACTGGCCAGGCGATGGGCGGCGAGCGCCACGGGATCGAGGCGTTCGAGCAGCCGCCGCGACGCTTCGCCGAGAACCGTGTCGATCGCCGTCTCGTCGTCCGCAGCCGGACCGGTCGGAAGGACGATCGGCTCGGCATTCGCGCGCGGTGGGGTGATCTGCGACCGCAGGGTCAGGACGCGATCGAGTTGCACGATTTCGCCGCCGACCCGCTGGTCTGGCCGCTCGACGAACTCCTCGACCATCCGGACGATGGCGCTCGTGGTCACGCCGAGCGCCGGAACCTGGACGTCGGCGGTCTTCCAGCCGGCGGCCGCTGCCTTCCGTTCGCCGCGCCAGAAGGCCGCGGCACTCGTCTCGGCGATCGCGTCGATCGACCGGCTCGCCAACACTTCGCTGCGCAGGCCGCGCTCCTCGCGGCTCCTCGGAACCTCGATCCTATCGACTACGATACCGATCCGTCGGGTTTCGGCCACGATCGACCAGCCGACCACGAACAACAGGGCGACGACGGCGAGCCTGACCGTGACGCCACGGAGACCGTCGAGGAAGGGGCCCAGCCGAGCGAGACTTCGGGCGAGGACGCGACCGAGCCGTCGCGGCTGCACCTCCTCGGCGGCACGGCCGGCGGAAGGCGGCTCGAAGCGCGCTGGAGCTTCCTCAAGGCGGTTCATGGCGGCACCCCGTGCGGACCGTCGGGCGTCCGCGAACCGCCAATAGATGCCGCTTCCGCCGGAGGGTCAATTCCGGCGCGAGCACCCGTCGGGCGTGCTCAGGCGCTGCACCAGACCGGGGCGCGCTTCTCGAGGAAGGCGTCGATGCCCTCGGCGGCGTCGCGGGCGAGCATGTTCTCGGTCATGACCCGGGCGGTGTAGGCGTAGGCCTCGGCGACCGGCAGCTCGAGCTGGCGGTAGAAGGCTTCCTTGCCGATCCTGAGCGTCAGGGGCGACTTCGAGGCGATCGTCCGGGCCATCGCCTCGACCTCGACATCGAGCCGCTCGTCCGGCACGACCCGGTTGACGAGGCCGAGCTTGCAGGCGGTCGCCGCGTCCACGAGCTCGCCCAAAAGCAGCATCTCCATGGCCGCCTTGCGCCCCACGTTGCGGGCGAGCGCCACCATGGGTGTGGAGCAGAAGAGGCCGATGTTGACGCCGGGTGTGGCGAAGCGAGCGGTCTCGCCGGCGACCGCCAGATCGCAGGTCGCGACGAGCTGGCAGCCGGCCGCCGTCGCCACGCCGTGGACCCGGGCGATCACCGGCTGCGGCAACGCGAGGATCGTCTGCATGAGCCGGGCGCAGGTGGCGAAGGTCTTCTCGTAGAAGGGCCGCTCGGGGCGGGCGCGGAGTTCCTTCAAGTCGTGACCCGCGCAGAAGCCGGGCCCGGCTCCGGCGAGCACGACGACCCGCACCGCCGGATCGCCACGCAGGGCCTCGAGCGCGCTCAGCAGCGCCTCCATCATCGCGAGCGAAAGGGCGTTGCGAGCCCGCGGTCGATTGAGCGTGAGCCGGACGATCCCGTCCAGCTCCTCGCGCAGGAGGATATGCTCCTCGCCCGCCTGGTCCATGGCCTTCCCTCCGACAGCACGGCGCCGCTATAGCGCAGGCCGGCGGCCGCGGCGACCGGGCGCGACGGGTCGGCCCCGGGCGGTGGCGCTCGGCTCGCCGCCGGTCAGCTCCGGCCTCCCGAATGGCAGCACGCGCCGGGCTCGATCTCGAGGGGCTCGCCGCGGGCGAGTGCCGCGACGCAGGGACAGTCGTCGCGGTGCTCGTCGAGAAACCGCCGCACGGCTTCTCGCACGATCTCGCTCGGCGAGCGCTGGAGCTGCGCGG
>CALBAK010000008.1 GCA_937926445.1 uncultured Alphaproteobacteria bacterium | reverse complement strand
GCGGCGTGCTGCAGCTCGAGGGCGGCACCGCCGCGTACCGCGAGCTCGAGGGCGGCACCGCCCCCGGCCGCGCCGCGCAGTGCGAGCGGGGTGCAGCGGGCGGCGAGCTCTGGGCCGACGATCGTCGCCCAATCGCCCAGGATCGCGGCCTCCGCGAAGGCCCGCTTGCGGGCCGCCGGCGGCAGGACCGTGGCCAGGAGCAGGCCGATCCGGCAGCTCCCTCGCCGCCGCACCGGCTCCCGCCCGTTCGCCACGCCCGCCGTCACGCCAGGGCTCCTCCGCGCTTCCGCCACGCTCGGCGAGCCTAGCATGCCCGCGCTTCTTCGACGATCCTGCCCTTGCCGGCGCCGCCGGAGGGGCTGCGGGCGGCGCTGCTCGCCTGGTGGGAAGGGGCCCGTCGTACGCTGCCCTGGCGTGCGCCGCCGGGTGTGCGGCCCGATCCCTGGGCGGTGCTCGTGAGCGAGGTCATGCTGCAGCAGACCACCGCGGCGACCGTCGCCGGGCGTTTCCCCGGCTTCCTCGCCCGCTTTCCGAGCCCGGCGGCGCTCGCCCGCGCGCCGCTCGAGGAGGTCCTGCACGCCTGGCAGGGCCTCGGCTACTACCGCCGGGCCCGGGCGCTGCACGCCTGTGCGCGGGCGATCGAGGCGGTGCACGCCGGCCGGGTGCCGGCGGGGACCGCCCGGCCACGACCGCCGCGCCGACCGCGACCGGTCCGACGGCCGGAGGCGCCGGCGCGAAGTTCGCGGCCGACAGGGTGGCCGGAGCGAAGCGGGCTTCCGCCACCCCGCCCGACGGGCCGGGCTCCCCCGCGAGAGCGGCGAGACGCGGCGGGAGCTCCGAAAGCGCCACCGGCGGCGCCCCCACGGCCGGAGGCGCCGGCCGTGGCACGGCTCTGCCCGGCGTGGGCCTCTCGGGCTGGCGCCGTCGGCGGTGGCGTACGCGCGTCCCGGGCCGGCCCACTCTCGGGCCCGGCGGCAGGAAAAACCCGCAGCCCGTCGGGCCGAAGCGCTCAGCGGACCCGAGCGGTCGCGCCACGGCGCAGTTCCTGCAGCCGTCGGAAGAGTTCGTCGGCCGGCCGGCCGGTGGCGGCGGCGACCTCCCGCGCCGCTCTGCCGGGCGGCAGGCGAGCGGCGGCTTCGAGCAGCGCCGCGTCCAGCGCCGCGGGTGCGAGCGCCTCCGCCGGCGACCGGGCGGGCGGCCCGATCAGCACCACGATCTCGCCCTTGGGCGGCGGTGCCGCCGCGACAGCGGCGGCGAGCTCGGCCAGCCTCCCGCGCCGCAGCTCCTCGTGCAGCTTGGTGATCTCGCGGGCGATCACCGCCTCCCGCTCGCCCAGGAGCTCGGCGGCATCCGCCAGGAGTGCGGCGAGCCGCGCCCCGCTCTCGAGCAGCACGAGGGTCGCCCGGATCCCCGCGAGGTCCGCGAGCTCGCGCCGTCGCGCGGCCCGCCGCGGCGGCAGGAAGCCCGCGAACAGGAACCGGTCGGTCGGCAGCCCGGCGATGGAGAGTGCTGCGATCGGTGCACACGGGCCGGGCACCGCGCGCACCGTGACGCCGGCATCCAGGGCTTCGCGCACGAGCCGATAGCCCGGATCGCTGATGGTCGGCGTGCCGGCGTCGCTCACGAGCGCGAGTGCCTGCCCCTCGCGCAACCGGCGCAGCAGTTCGGGCCGAAGGCGGGGCGCCGAATGATCGTTGTAGACCAGGAGCGGCCGCTCGATCCCGAGCCGGTGCAGCAACATCCCGGTGACCCGGCTGTCCTCGCAGACCACGGCATCCGCCGCGGCGAGCGTCTCGACCGCCCGCCGGCCGAGGTCGCCGAGATTGCCGATCGGTGTGGCCACGACCCAGAGCCCGGGCGCGAGCCGCCCTCCTTCCGAACGTTCCACAGCGCCGGCCCGCGACGCCTCGGGCGCCGCTCCGGGGCGCCGCTTCGCGTCCCGGCCGATGCGACCGGGGTCCGCCCCGGCTGCGCACCGCCCAGCGCCGGAGCGGAGCCCGGACGGTTCTACCCGGGCCGACCCCGAGCCGCCGCCCGCGGCCGGAGCGCGAGCCGCCCGTCGAGCGCCACCGCGGCCGTCGCTCGCTCCGCCTGCTTCCTCCGACCGCCGGATTTTCCCGCTCGCTGCCACGCTCGTTCCCTCGCCGGACAGCCGTTCGGCCGCCGAGCCCGCTCCCTCCGCGCCCGGCACGGCCGGCCGCCGGGCCGATCCGGCCCCGTCGCCGCCCCCTCGCTCGACCGAAACTCGCGCGAGATCCGGGGCCCGCCCGGGGCTTCGGGCTCGCTCGCCGCCCGCCGACGGTGCGCGCTGCGACGTTTCGGGCCGGTCCCGCTCGGTCCGCGCATCTTCCGAGAACGTGTCGCGGCTGCCCTCGTCGGGCGCGATTTCGGGCGCGCCGCCGGTCGTGCCGGCGTTCGGCCGTGCCCGGCCGGACCGGTCCGCTGTCGCCTCCCGCCTTGTCTCTTCCGCGCGCCGCGGAAACGGAGTCCGACCTCGGCACGGTCGACGGGTTCGCTTCGCGCGATCGGCCGGATCCGTGCGCGACCCGATCGACCGGGCGGGATCCGACGCTCGGGCTCGGCCGCGAAGACGGCCCTGCCCCCGACCGTTCGGGCGCGACCGCGAAGGGTTCGCCGAGCGGGCCCGGTTCGCCGGCCGTGTCGGCCGGGCTCGGGGCCGCCGAAACACCGACTCGCGGCCCCGATTTTCGATCCGCGCGCGACAGGTCCCCCGCGATCCCGACGAGCGGGGTGTCCGTGCCCGCCGGGCGGGCGCGGCTCGCTTCGCCGGTCGCCCGCGCGCCGACCGCTGTCGATGCCGGGAAGTCGCCGGCCGCGTCCGCACGCCGGCGCGGCGAGACCGCCACGGGGACCGACGGCGCGGGTCCGACGCCGTGCTCGCACCGAGCGCCCGCCGGGGCGACCGCTGCCGCTCCTCGCAGCGGATCCGGAAAGCCGGTGGACCCCGCCCCGGCCGCTTCGGCCCCGAGGGGCGACACTCCCCTTTCTTGCTCGCTCGGCGCGCCGGCTCGACCTCGTACCGCGCCGCGCCCTTCGGCGAGGAGGTCGCCGCCCGCGATCGCCGTGTCGGAGCGACGCGGCTCGCCGGTCGCTCGCGCGGCTTCGGCCCACCGTCCGGAGACGCCCTCGTCCGGGGCGAGACGCGAACGCGCCGCGACCGCCGGCGCCGTCGCCGCCCCCTGCGAGCCGCGCTCGCCGCGAGGGCCTTGCGGCGGTACCGATGCGCCGTTTCCCGACCTGCCCTGCGCGGCGGTTCGCTCGGTTCCCTGCGCGTTGCCCCCGGCGGGCAGCCGAGCGGCCCGCGCTGCGAAGGCCACGACCGCTGCCGATCCTTCGTCGACGGCGCGGCTCTCGGCTCTCGCCGGCACCTGCCGCTTCGCCGAGACGGGTTCGCCCGTCGGGGTCCGCTCGACCTCGCACTCGATGCGCGCCACCGCCGCGGGGAGCACCCGTGCCGCCTCGCGGCCGCGCTCGCCGCGGGAGCCCGTCGGCGAGGCCGGCGTCGGTGTTCCCGCCGTTTCGCGAGCGGACGTCGAGACGGTCGCAGCCGTTCCGATCACCGGGGACGCGGCTTCGGCTCTGCCGTTCCCGAACGTGCCGTCGGTCGCTCTCGCGCCGCGTTCGTCGGGCCCGAGCCCGAAGCCTTCGATCGTCGGGGAGGCGCGACGTGCTCCGTCCGTCGCCCACGCCGTTTTCGCCACGTGCCCCGCACACCGGCTCGCCGGACGGCGATCTCGCGGTGGCCCGTCCATCACGGCGGTCGAAGGCTCGCCGCACGGGCGGGAGGCGGATCCGACGAAGCGGAGCCGCTTCGAACCGCGAGGCGGGGCCCCCTGGTAGGTGCCGGCGTCGACCGGGGGGATCCCGGAACGCAGCTCGGCCGGGAAAGGGGGCGGCGGCTGGTCGCAGGCGAGGCCGAGGATCGGGACCGGGCCGCTCACCCGACCCTCGTCGATCGCGTCCGCCGCGGTTCCCGCGAGATCGGCTTCACGGCCGGTTTCACCTCCACTAGGCTCGACCCCGGCGGCCGGCATCCGGCCGCGCAGCTCGGCCTCGCCCATGCCCCGCGCGTGCCGTCCATCCCGTCTGTTCGTGGCCCTGCTCGTGCTGGTCGGTTGCGTGCCGGCCGAGCAAACCACGCCCACCGCACCTCCGCAACCGAGCCGGCCGGCGCCGCCAGTGGTCCAGCCGCTGCCGCCGCCGCTGCCCGCGGGGCCGCTCCCGGTCGCGCTCCTCCTGCCGCTCGGCGGCAAGGACGCCACTCTCGGCCGGGACATGCTGGACGCCGCCCAGCTCGCCCTTTTCGAGCTCGAGGCGGACGAGCTCGCCCTGTTGCCGCGCGATGCCGGTGTCGGGCCGGAAAGCGCCCGCGCCGCCGCCCGCGCGGCCCTGGAGGCCGGGGCCGAGCTCCTCCTGGGACCCCTCTTGTCGGGCGCCACCGCCGCGGTCGCACCGCTCGCCCGCGAGCGCGGTCGAATCGTTCTGTCCTTTTCGAACGATGCGAGCATAGCGGGGCCCGACCTCTTCCTGCTCGGCTGGCGGCCCGAGGAGCAGGTCGAGCGGATCGTCCGGTACGCCCTCGGCCAGGGCCGGCGACGCCTCGGCCTCCTCGCGCCGAACGACGGCTACGGCACGCGCGCGGTGGAGTCCTGGCGGCGGTTTCTCGGCGGGCTCGGCGAACCGGCCGCCGAGGCTGTCGGAATCTATCCGGCGCAGGGTGATCCGGCGGCCGCGGTCCGGGCCTTCCTCGATCGTCACGGGCGACCGGCCTCCGACGGAACATCCGGCCTCGATGCGATCCTGATCGCCGACGGCGGACTGCGGTTGCGGCAAGTGGCGGCCCTGCTCGTCTTCTACGACGTCGACCCGACCGTCACCCGGCTGCTCGGGACCCGGCTCTGGGCCGACGATCCCGCGGTCCTGCGCGACCCGGCCCTGCGGGGCGCGCGGATCGCCGCCCCCGATCCGGACGCCGAGGCCGCCTTCCGCCGTCGTTTCGCGGGTGTTTACGGGCGGGAGCCGCAACCCCTCGCGGCACTCGCCTACGATGCCGTGGTGCTCGCCGCCGCCGCCGCCCGCGGCCCGGGCCGACCGGATCGCGGCGCTCTCGTCGACCCGAACGGCCATCCGGGTGCCCTGGGCCCGTTTCGCCTCCGGCCCGACGGGCTCGCCGAGCACGCGCTCGCCGTCCTCGAATTGAGCGAGGAGGGTCTGCGCGTCGTGGAGCCCGCGCCGCTGCGCCTCGTTTTCGCCGCTCGCTGAGTCCGACCGCAACCCGCCGGCGTTACAACCTTTCGGCAGAAATCTTGAGCCTTTTATCGACCAAAGGTTTACAATCGGTCGTTCCTTGGTTACGTGGAGGGGGTGGGTCCGCGCGCCCGCGGACGGGAAGGTGGCATGGCCGGCGGGGTCGAGGCATCCTCGGAGGATCGCTCTCCGGGTCTCGAGGAAGCTACCACGGCGTTCCGACCGGAAGCGCCAGTGGTGGCGCTCGACGAGCATCGGCGCGCCGTAGCGCCGGTAGCCCAGTCGCCGGCGCCGCTCGCCCGGTCCGCCCAGCCCTGGCGTGTTCTCGTGGTCGCCGGCGAGGAGGAGAGCTTCCTGCTGGTCCGCGACCTCCTCGCGCGGGCCGAGCCGCCGGTCTTCCGGGTCGACTGGGCGGCGACCGGCGAGGCGGCGCTGCGCCGCCTGACCGCGAGCCATTACGACGTCGCGGTGGTCGACGAAGTGCTTTCCGACCGGGAGGGCGCGGAGTTCGTGCGGATGTTGCAGCGGCGTGGCTTCCGCACGCCGGTGGTGCTTCTGAGCGAGGATCTCGACCAGCTCGATCCTACCACGGCGATCGCCTTGGGCGTGGGCGACACGATCGGCAAGGAGGAGCTCGAGGTCGGCAGGCTCGTCCGGAGCCTGCGCTTCGCGGTCGCCCGCAAGGCTCAGACCGATCGTTTGGACCATCTGGCGCAGTACGACGACCTCACGGGACTCGCCAACCGTGCCCTTCTGCGCGACCGGCTCGCCCGCGCGCTCGCTGCCGCTCGCCGCCACGGCAGTCTGGTCGCCGTGATGGTGCTCGATCTCGACGGTTTCAAACAAGTCAACGACACACTCGGTCACGCCGCCGGCGACCGCCTGCTCGTGGAGGTCGCGGAGCGCCTGCGCGCGCGGGTGCGAGAGACCGACACCGTGGCGCGGCTCGGTGGCGACGAGTTCGCCCTGGTCATCGAGGACCTCTTGCGACCGGAGCACGCGGCCTTCGTCGCCCGCAAGCTGCTCGACGCGCTCGAGCCGCCGATCCGCCTCGACGGACGAGAGGCACGGGTCGGTGCCAGCCTCGGGGTGGCGGTCTATCCGCGCGACGGCGAGGATCCTGCCCTGTTGTTGCGGCTCGCGGACGCCGCGATGTACGCGGTCAAGGCCGAGGGCGGCCGCGGCTGCCGGTTCCACGATTCCCGCCTCGACCAGCGCATGCAGCGTGGCGCGATCCTGGAGAGCGATCTGCGCCGAGCTCTGGAGCGCGGCGAGTTCGTGCTGCACTTCCAGCCGCAGGTGGCGCTCTCCTCCGGTCCGATCGGCGTCGCCGCGGTGCTGCGCTGGCAGCACCCCGAGTTGGGCCTGGTCGAACTCGAGCGCTTCCGCGCCGCCGTCGAGGAATGCGGGATGATCGAACCGCTCGGGGCGTGGATGCTCACCGAGGCGACCCGACGGGTGCGCGGCTGGCGGGACACCGGGCTCGGCGAGGTCGTCCTCGGCCTGCCGGTCCTCTCTCGCCGCCAGCTCGGCTGGAGCCGGATCGGCGAGCAGGTCGTCGGCGCCCTGCAGGAGGCGGGGGTGCCGCGCGCGTCGGTCGAGCTCGAGATCGAGGAACGGCTGGTGTGTGCGGACGTCCAGGCCGGGGGCACCGGGCTGCGCGGCCTCGTCGAGCAGGGCCTGCGGGTGGCGATCGAGGGTTTCGGGGCGGACCAAGCCTCGTTGCGCCCGCTCTGCGAGGCGCCGCTCCACACGCTCAAGCTCGCTCGCGAGCTGATCCGAGGCGCCCCGCAGAAAGCTCGCCGGGCCCGCTTCCTGCGCGCGCTCGTGGGTCTCGCCAAGGAGCTCGGTCTGCGGGTCGTGGCGGAAGGGGTCGAAACCCGTGCCGAACTCGCGCTCCTGCGAGCCGCCGGATGCGACGCCGTCCAGGCGGTCACGAGCTGCCCACCCTTGCCGGCTGACGCCTGCGGCGCCTGGTTGCGCGAGGCCGCTGCCCGATCGGCGGGGGGGCCCTGAGGCCGGCGCCGGGACCCGCGGTTCGGCGCGGCGGGCCGCAGGCCCGGACGTTGCGACGGCGGACGGCAACGCGGGGGGCGTCGATCCACCGGGTGCCGGCAGAAGGCCGCGCTCCGGGCCGCCGCGCCATCCGCGAGCGGAGAATCCGGTCGGTCCGGGGAAGAGTTGCGGAGCGTCTCCCGGCAGCATCGCTCGGGACTCGCTCGTGGCCAGTGCCACCGTGTCGTAGCGGCCGGCGTGCTCGGGCGCGGAGAGCGCTCGGTCCGCCCGCTCCACCCGGTGATCGAGCGGCGCGCCGGGCCGCGGCTCGGCCAGGCCCGGAGCGAGCGTGATCTGCCCGATGCTCGTCCTGTCGCGGGTCCCCAGATGCCGCATGGCGAGGATCTCGCGCAGCCGGTCGGCGAGCTCGAGCCCGCTCGAGAGCGGCGTGTCGGCGAGGTCGACCGCGAACTCCTCGCCGGCGTGGGAAGCCGCGAGGTCGCGGCCCTCGAAATGTTCGTGCGACAGCTCGGCCACGAGCTCGAGTACGAGATCGCCCATCCGGTGCCCGTAGCGGTCGTCGAAGGCCTCGAACTGGTCGATGTCGGCCGTCACCAGGGCGACCGGACGACGGTCCTCCGCCACCCGCGCCGCCAGTTCCGCGAGTACCGGGCCGAACCGCTCGCGGTTGGCGAGGCCGGTCGGCGAATCGATCGAAGCCGCTTCTCGCGCGGCCCGGAGGGCTCGGCGCAGCTCGCCGATCTCGGCCGCGGCCGAGGCGAGCCCGCCCTCGAGCCGCGCGGCGAGCGCTCGCATCCGCTCGGTCTCCTCGGCGATCCGGGCGAGCGATTCGCCGACCCGTGCGGGGTCGAGCGGCTGCGACACCGCGCCCCGCACCGAGGAGAGCGTGCTGCCGAAGCGACGGGTTTCCTCGCCGGCTTCGGCCGGCTCGCGCTGCGATCGACAGACCAGAGCGTCGAGCCTGCGGCCGTGCTCCAAGAGGGTGCGCGTCGCCGCGCCCTCGAAGAACCGGTCGTGCAGCACCCGCAGCCGGATCGCCTCCGGGCCGGCTCCTTCCCGCTCGAGCTCGGCGAGAGCAGCGCTCGAGCCGGCATGCTCGCCGGCCAAGTGGGCGAAAGCCACCCCGTGGTGCTCGGGAGTGGGTGGGATCGCCCGCGCCTCGAGCCAGGCGAGGGTCGAGAGGGCGGGCGCTCGGGCGTCGTTCGACAAGCTCGGCTTCCCACGTGTGCTTCCGGCCGGGTGGCCGGTGTCTCCGGGCTCTAGCAGGGAAAGGTTAACCGATCGTTGACGCCGAACCGGCTCTCGGAAGACCCTGCCTCGCGGGCCGGAAGCGGCGCCGGGGCGTCCCGGCTCGGGAAAGCTGTGGAGCCGGGCCCGTAGCGAACCTCCGGAACGCCGGCGTGCCGGCCGGAGGGCACCCGGTCGGCGTCGATCGGGTGCCGGAGGGTCGCCCGCCGTACTTGCGGGCTGCGTCCACGACGCCGATCCTCGCGGTCGACGGTCGCGTCGGAGCCGGTGGGGCGGCGTGCTGGCTTCCGACCGTCGTGGAGTTCGACCCGTGCCCAACCGCCGGGTCGCAAGCGTGCCGGAACGAGGGCACCCGGTCGGTGCGCCCCGGTCCTGGCGGGGTCGCCGGCCCGACTTTCCTTGCGGACCGTGTTCTCCGTGCCGATCTCGGTTCCAGCCGGTCGCGCCGGATCCGGCGCCGGAGTTCGCCGGTTCGGGAAAGACGAGGAGCTCGACCATTGCTGAACCTCCTGATCGGCGGCGTCGCGGCCTGGGGGCTCGCGGTCGGCGCGCTCTGGCTCCTGCAGGAGAGCCTCTTGTTCCCGCGTGGTGCGGCCTCGGCGCCGACCTTCGCGCTGCCCGAGGGAGCCGAGCGCGTCATCCTCCACTCGGTCGAGGGCGACCGGCTCGTGGGCGCCTCGCTCCGGGCACGGCGGCGCTCGCGCGGTCTGCTGCTCGCCTTCGGCGGCAACGCCTGGAACGCCGACGATCTCCTGGTCTTCCTCGCCCGCCGGGTGGAGGATCACGATCTCGTGGTTTTCCACTATCGCGGCTATCCGCCGAGCGAAGGCCGGCCCGGCGAGGCGGCGCTCTACGCCGACGCGCTCTCGATCCACGACTGGGCGGTCGCGTCGCTCGCCCCCGACCGCGTGGTGGCGCTCGGCCTCAGCCTCGGCTCGGCGGTCGCCGCGCACCTGGCCGCGCACAGGCCGCTCGACGGGCTCGTGCTCGTGACCCCGTTCGATTCGATCGAGGCGATCGCCGCCGAACGCTATTTCTGGGTGCCGGTGCGGGCCCTCCTGCGCCACCCCTTCCGCACCGCCGAGAGCCTGCGTGGCCTCGATCTGCCGGTGGCGGTGATCCTGGCCGAGCACGACCGGATCGTGCCGCGGGCCCGCAGCACGGCACTGGTGGAGGTGCTGCGCCGGCCGGTCCTGGTGGCGACGGTTCCGGGTGTCGGCCACAACGCGATCTACGACCGGGAGGAGTTCGACCGGCTGCTCGCCGAAGCGCTCCGGGCTATCGAGGCCGCCGCTCCGCGAGCAGAGGAGCGGACGGCGCCCGCGGCCCGGCCGACCGGAGCCGCGGCCTCCCTCAGCCGGCGCTGACATCCGTCGGGCGGGCCGGGGGGCCGGGCTGCGAGCGCTCGGCGAGCGCGGCGGCCCGCTCGAGCTTGGCGAGCTCGACCTCGACCCGCACCGCGATCTCGTTCAACACCGCCTGCAGCTGTGGCCGGTCGGGTACCGCCTCGAGCTCGGCCAGGCCCACTCGCAGCTCGCGCAGGGTCGCTTCCCGCAGCACGCCGTCGAGCAGGCCGCGACGCAACGCTTCGAGCCCGTCGAGCAGCCGAGCGCCCCGGCGCGCCGCCCGCTCCCGGCGCTCCGCCGGCTCTTCGACCCGCTGCAGCACGAGGAGCGCATCCACCCCGGCCAGTGCCGCGATCGTCCCGCCGGCGACCGGGGCGGCTGGCGGCCTCGCAGCGGGCGTCGGGGTCGACAGCGGATCGACCCAGCCGCGACCCGCGGCCGGCGGCACGGTCGACCGCGCCCGCTCGGTCCTCGGACCCTCGGCGACCCTGGCGATGAGCATGGTCACGTCCTCCTCGGGGCTCGGGCCCCGGCCCACCCTAGAGCCTCCTGGTTAAAGCGCGGTTAACGGCCGGCGCTGCTCGGCAGAGGATGCCCCGGGTGGGCAGGAATTGCCGGGCGGGAGACGCGGCCGACTTGCTCCTCCGCCGATCCGAAGCCAGCCCCCCGCGGTTGGCACGCCACTTGCGCGACGAGGACGCGGTTCCCGGCGACGATCGCCGGCGAGGCGACCGTGCCGATCGAGGCGAAGGGAGAAGGTCCGTGGACGCGAGGCCGAGCGAGAGGGGGCGACGGGCGAGGGGCGGTGGGCGCTCGATCGCGCTTCTGGCAGTGCTGCTCGTCGGGCTCTTCGCCGCTCCGGGGGGACCGGCGACCGCCGCTTCCCGCATCAAAGACGTCGCCGACTTCGAAGGTGTGCGGCCGAACGTGCTGATCGGTTACGGCCTCGTCGTCGGCCTCAACGGCACCGGCGACTCGCTGCGCAACGCGGTCTTCACGCGCGAAAGCCTCGTGGCCATGCTCGAGCGACTGGGTGTCTCGACCCGCGGCGTCAATCTCAACACCAAGAACGTCGCCGCGGTGATGGTCACCGCCACCCTGCCGCCCTTCGCCCGGCAGGGCAGCCGGATCGACGCCTCGGTGAGCGCCATGGGCGATGCCAAGTCGCTGCTCGGGGGCACTCTGCTCGCGACCCCGCTCCTGGGTGCCGACGGCGAGGTCTACGCCGTGGCTCAGGGTGCCCTCGCCGTCGGCGGCTTCGAGGCCAAGGGCGAAGCCCAGTCGGTCACCCGCGGCGTGCCGACCGCCGCCCGCCTGCCGGCCGGTGCCCTGGTCGAGCGCGAAGTCCCCTTCGCCCTCGACTCCTTGCCCGAGCTGCGCCTCGCGCTGCGCAACCCCGACTTCACGACCGCCCAGCGGGTCGCCGCGGCGATCAACAGTCGCCTCGACGGCGCCCCGGCCCGCGCACTCGACCCGACCACCGTCCGCCTGGCGATCCCGCCCGCCTGGCGCGGCCGCACCGCAGCACTCCTGAGCGAGATCGAGCAGCTGCCGGTCGAGCCCGACAACCCCGCGAGGATCGTCATCGACGAGGGCTCGGGCATCATCGTCATCGGCGACAAGGTGCGCATCAGCCGGGTCGCGGTCGCCCAGGGCAACCTCACCGTGCGAATCACCGAAACGCCCCAGGTCGCCCAGCCCAACCCGCTCGCCGCGGGCGAGACCGTGGTCGTCCCGCGCACCAATGTCGAGGTCGACGACCAGCCCGATCGCAAGCTCGTCGTGCTCGAGACCGGCGCCACACTCGACGCCCTCGTCGACGGGCTCAACGCGCTCGGCGTCGGTCCCCGCGACATGATCGCGATCATCCAGGCCATCAAGGCGGCCGGGGCCCTTCAAGCCGAGATCGAGGTGATGTGATGCCGAACCAACCTGTCCCCGCCGCGCTTCCCCTCCCCATCGGCGGGCCGGCCCGGCCGGCAGACCGGCTCGCCGAGGCGGCGGTCGAGTTCGAGGCCCTTTTCCTCTCCCAGATGCTGCGCGCAACGATCGGCGGCCTCGGTTCCGAAGGCCCTTTCGGCAAAGAACCTTTCGCCAGCCTCCTGGTCGACGAGTACGCCCGGCTGATCGCCAAAAGCGGCGGGATCGGCATCGCCGACGCCACCCGCCGCGAGCTGTTGCGGCTGCAGGAGGCGCGGCCGTGAGCGGTCTCGAGCGCGTCGCCCTCCTCCTCACCCTGATCGAGCGGCTGTGCGAGGTGATGGCCCGCGAGGCCGACTGCGTCCGCCGCATGGCGGTCGATCGAATCGACGAGCTGCAGCGGGAAAAGCGGGCTCTCGCCGAGGCCTACGAGAAGGAGCTCGCCGCGTTCCGCCGGCAGCCCGAGCTGGTGGCCGGCCTGTCGCTCGAGACCCGCCGGGAGCTCGAGCAGGCGATGCGCCGCCTGCAGGCGGCGAGCCGCCGCAACGCCGACCTCCTTCTCGCCGCCAAGTCGGTGACCGAGCGCCTGTTGCGCCGGGTCACCGAGGCCCTCGCCGAGGAGCCGCGCGTCGTCCCCCCGCCGCCCGCCCGGGGTGGGCGGGTCGTCGCGGTCAGCTTCGACCGCAGCATCTGAGGAGTCCGACCGTGACGCTCGCCGCCACCCTCCGGACCGCTCTCACCGGCCTCTCCACCGCCCAGCAGGCGCTCGCGGTCACCGCCCACAACGTCTCGAACGCCGCCACCGAAGGCTATGTCCGCAAGGTCCACGCCCAGGAGCCGATCGTTCTCGACGGCCGCGGCGCCGGCGCCCGCGCCCTCGACCCCCGTCGGATCGCCGACGAGTTCCTGGTCGCCGAACTGCGCACCCGGAGCGCCAGACTCGGGCGCAGCGAGGTCCTCGAGGAGCTTTTGCGGCGCGCCCAGGACGACATCCTCGGCACCCCCGGAGGCGGCGGCCTGCACGAGCGGGTCGCGGCGGTCGCCGCCGCCGCCGAGGCGCTCGCCAACGACCCCGCCAAGGCCGCCCAGCGCAGCCAGCTCCTGGGTGCCGCCGAGGAACTCACCGAGGCCCTCGCCCGGGCCGGCGAGCGGGTCCAGGAGCTGCGGGGCGAAGCCGACCGGCGCATCGACCGCTTGATCGACGCGGTCAACGCCGACCTCGCCGCCCTCGAGCGGATCGACCGGGAGATCGTCGGCGGCAGAGCGAGCCCCGAGCTCGAAGACGTCCGCGACCGGCTGCTCGCCTCGCTCGCCCGCCGGATCGACATCTCGACCTACCGAAACGAGGACGGTCGGATCGCGGTCTATCTGCGCGGCGGCCAGCCGCTGCTCGAGGGAGGCCGACGCGTCCTGGTCTACGATCCGGCGCCCGTCGTCGCCAACACCACCCGTTTCGGTCCGATCACCCTTTATCGCGCCCGCGACGTCGACCCCGCGACCGGCGAGCCGATCGCCGGTGCCGAGGGTGTCGAGCTCGTCACGAGCGGGCTCAGGGCCGAGCTGCCGCCCGAGCTCGTGACCGGCACACCCGCCGACGAGGCGCTGATCGTCCGCTCGCCCCTGCGGGAGGGCGAGCTGCAGGGCCTGCTCGAGGTGCGCGACCGGTATCTGCCCGAGCTCGCCGACCAGCTCGACGAGCTCGCCCGGATCACCCGCTACGCGCTGAATGCGGCCCACAACGCCGCGGTCGCCTCGCCGCCGCCCGAGAGCCTCACGGGTTCGCGCCTCGAGGACGGAACCTTCGACGCCTCGACTCGGGCCGGCACCGCCTGGCTCGCGGTGATCGACAGGGCGAGCGGGGCCACGCTGCAGACCGTGGCGATCGACCTCTCGGCCGATCTCGCCACCCTCGTCGCGCAGCTCGACGCCGATCTCGGCGGCCACGGCGACGCCGTGCTCGACAGCGAGGGCCGCCTCTCGATCGCGCTCGGCGCCGGCAAGGGCATCGCGCTGGCCGACGGCGACGGCAGGATCACCGTCACGGACGCCGCCGGACGTGTCTGGGACTACGGTTTCTCCCACTATTTCGGCCTCAACGACCTGTTCGAGGCCGACCCAGCCCGGCCGACGGCGATGGCCGTGCGGGCCGCCGTCGCCCGGGATCCTTCGCTGCTCGCGACCGCGCGGCTCGACGTCGACCCGGGTCCGCCGCCTTCGGCGAGCCTGGGCGGGATCGGCGACGGCCGAGGCGCACGGGGTCTGGCCGCGGCCTTCCAACGCAGTGTGGCGACCGTGCCCCGTGGCGCTCTCGACCGGGCGGCCTCGACGATCGGCGCATACGCCGCCGACCTCGTCGGCGCGGTCGCGACGCGTGTCGCGCGCACGGGCGGTGCGGCCGATACCGACCGGGCGATGGTCGAGGAGCTCTCGAACCGGGTCGCGGCCGTCTCGGGGGTGAACATGGACGAGGAGCTCGCCCGGCTGGTGCTCTACCAGCAGGCCTACGCGGTATCCGCCCGCATCGTCAGGATCACCGACGAACTGTTCGACGAGCTTCTGTCCCTCAAGCGCTGAGGTCCACGAGGATGAGCACGCGGATCGGCGATCTCGCCCACAGCAACCAGCTGACGACCTTCCTCCAGCGCACCCAGGCGCGCATCCGCGACGCCCAGACCGATATCGCGAGCGGCCAGCGGGCGCAGCGCTGGGACGAGATCGCCGACCGGGCCGGCCTCCTCGTCGCGAGCCGCGAGCAGCGGCTCTTGACCGAGCGGCTCGCGAGCGAGAACGAGAAGGTCCTGGCCCGACTGCAGGCGAGCGAATCGGCGCTCGGCGGAATCGCCGATCTCGCCGAGCGGCTGCGGACCCTGCTCGTCGCGCGCCTGGGCGAGACGGCGCCCGGCTCTTTCCCGCTCGAGAACGAGATCGACCAGATGGCCGGCGAGCTCGCCGGCCTGCTCAACCGCCAGCTCGACGGCCGCTATCTCTTCGCCGGAAGCCGCATCGACACCGCCCCGGTGACGCTGCCCGATCCCTTGCCGACCTCCGCCGATCCCACCTTCTACTACCGGGGCGACTCGCTCGCGCCGACGGTTCGCGCCGATCCCGCGATCGAGATCGCGTACGGAGTCACCGCCGCGGCCGAACCTTTCGCGCGGCTCGTCGCCGCGCTCGGCCAGGCCAAAGAGGCCCATCTCGCGAACGACCGGGCGGGGCTCGAGGCGGCTCTCGCCCAGGCGACCGCGGCGATCGCGGGTGTGGCCGACGAGCGCGGCCGGCTGGGTGCGGCGGCCGCCCGGCTGGAGCACATCGTCGACGGCCAGCGCGGCGCCATCCTCTACCTCGACGAGCTGATCGGCTCGATCGCCGACACCGATCTGGCCGAGGCCGCGACCCGGCTTGCCCGCGACCAGGCCGCCCTGGAGGCCACGTACCTCGTGGTCGCCCGGCTGAATCGGCTGAGCCTCGCCGATTATCTGCGGTGAGGCCGGCATCGTCGAGGATCCTTTCACCTTTTCACGATAACCGGCGCGCATCCGCCAGGCTACCGGAGACCCCCGATGGACCTCCCGTCTTCGAACTCGCCCGTCTCGGCCGACGAGCCGCCGGCTCTCGGATCCCCGCCGGCCCGGTCCTCGGCCGGGCGGGCGGGATCGCCGCCGGAGCCGGCCGGGCTCGTGCGGCCGTCGGTCGCGAGCGTGCCGGACCACGATCCCGAGGATCTCGGCCCCTTGCTTGTGCCGGCCGGGCTCCCCGGTTTTCCCGAGGCCCGCTCGTTCCGTCTCCGGCGGCTGCCCGGTGCCACGGGCTTCGCGATGCTCGAATGCCTGGAGCCCGGCGGACCGCGCTTCGTGGTCCTCGAGGTGAGCGATCCCGAAGTCGTGTTCGGGCCGCCGGCAGTGGCCGAGGCGGCCGCCGCGCTCGACGTAGCGGCGAGCGACCTCCTGTTGCTCGCCATCGTCACCCTGTCCGACGGCCCGGCCGGCCGGCGCGCGCACGTCAATCTGCGAGCGCCGGTCGCGGTCGACCGGGTGCGTCGGCTCGCCCGCCAGCTCGTCCTGGCCGATCCCGGCCTGCCACTGCGCCATCCGCTCGAGCCGCGCGCCGCCTGAGCCGTCGTCCGCCGTCCGAGCCGCCGTGGCGCCCGACGCGGGGCGGCAGGCGGGCGTCGGCGACGCGGGTCGGCCACCGTTCCGAGGGCGGCGGGTCCGACCGACCCCGGCCCCGCCGCCGAGTGGGGGCGACCGGCGCCCGGAGCCGTCGACCCGCGGCCTCTCGGCGCGAGACGACGGCGCGCCCGCCTGTTAGGGAGCGGCGCATGCATGCGGACGGTACGGGCCCCCGCGGGTCGCCCAGGGTCTGGCTCCTGCTCGGCGACAAGCCGGGCGACAACGCCCAGGTCCTCGCTCTCGCCCGCGCGCTGGCCGAGCCCTTCCTCCTCAAGCGGCTGATCCCGCGCCCCGAATGGGTCCTCGGCAAGCCGCGCTTCCGGCCCACCCTCGAGCATCTCGATCCCGCCCGCTCCGATCCCCTCGAGCCGCCCTGGCCCGAACTCGTGCTGACGATCGGTCGGCGGCCCTCGATGGCCGCGCTCTGGCTCGCCGAGCGCGCGGCCGGCCGCACCCGGCTCGTGATCGTCGGCCGGCCCAAGCGCTGGCCCGAGCGCTTCGCTCTGATCGTGGCCCCGGCCCAGTACGCGGTGCCGGAGGCGGCGAACGTCGTCCGCCTCGAGCTGCCGCTTCTGGCCCCCGACCCGGAGCGCCTGCGGGCCGCGGCCGAGCGCTGGGCCGAGCGCTTCGCCGGTCTGCCGCGGCCGCTCACGGCCGTCCTCGTGGGCGGCGAGACCAAGCCCTACCGCTTCGATGCCGCGGTCGCCCGGCGGCTCGCGGGGGAGCTCGAGGCGCTGCGGGAACGCGAGGGCGGCACGCTCTGGCTGACCACCAGCCGGCGCACCGCCCCGCCCGTGGCCGAGGCGCTCGCCGCGGCACTGCCGCCCGGTACACCCTTCCACCGCTGGCGGCCCGACGCGCCGCCCGAAGCCAACCCCTATCTCGGCCTCCTGGCGCTCGCCGACCGCTTCGTGGCGACCGGCGACAGCGTCTCGATGCTCGTCGAGGTGGCCCGTCTCGGCCGGCCGCTCGCGATCTTCCCGCTGCCGGTGCGGGCCGATCCGGCGACCCGCCTGCGGCGGGCCGTCGGCCGGGCGCTCGCCCCCGAAGGAAGCCTCGCCGGGCTCGGTGCGCTCGGCCGCCGGCTCGGCCTTCTGGGCTTTCCCCGCGAGCTCGAGCGGATCCATCGCTCGCTGTTCGCGAGCGGCCGGGCGGTTCGCCTCGGCGAACCCTTCCCGCCGCCCGGGCCGCCGCCGCCGGACGAGCTCGACCGGGCGGTCGCCCGGCTGCGCGTCCTCCTCGACGGGACCGCCGCCCAGGCGGCCCCGCACCGAGGGCTCTGAGCCCGCCAGCCGGCCCGTGAGCGTCCGGCGGCGCCCCCTTGCCGACGAGCCTCGAACCCTCGCGCGCGGCCCGGCGCCCGCGGCCCTCCCGTGGCCGGCCGGCTCAGCCGGCGCGGCTGCCGCGCTGGCGCGGCACCGGCAGATACTCGACCCCGCCGCTCTGCTGACGGACCGGCTGCGGATAGAGGGTCATGAGCTCCAGCACTTCGCTCGGCATCGCGGTCGAGACCGGCAGCCCCAGAGCCTGCGCCTCCTCCGCCGAGATCGGATAGTCGTGCGTCCAGGTGCCGGTCGCGAGCCTGGCCGCCACCTCGCGGGCGCGCGCCTCGTCCATGTGCCGGCGCAGGAGCGCCGTCGCCGCGGCCTCGAGCTGGGCGATCGCCTTGCGGCCGACATCGGCGAGCACGAGCGTCTTGTCGTCGAGTTCGGCGATCGGCTTGGTCTCGGCCACCTTGACGATCGAGGCGGCCGGCATGCCCTCGAGTTGCGGGTCGATGGGGCCGAGCACCGAGTGCCGGCACATCACGATCTCGTCGGCCGCGAGGGCGATCAGCGTCCCGCCCGACATCGCGAGATGCGGCACGAACACGGTGACCTTGCCCTCGTGCGCCTCGATCGCCCGGGCGATCTGGAGTGCGGCCAGCACGAGTCCGCCCGGCGTGTGGAGCACGATGTCGAGCGGCAGCTTGGGGTCGGTGAGCTGGATCGCGCGCAGCACCTCCTCCGAATCGTTGACGTCGATGTAGCGCAGGACCGGGAAGCCCAAGAGGCTCATGGTCTCCTGGCGGTGGACCAGGAGGATCACCCGCGAGCCGCGCTGCTCCTCGATCTGGGCGATCTTGCGGGTGCGCATCGCCTCGAGCCAGCGCCGCTGCAACACCGGCTGCAGGGCGGAGACCACGAGGAAGATCCAGAGCAGGTCCGTCAGCCCCATGGTCCGATCCCTCCGCGCCGCCGGCCGTCCGGCAGGAACCCGAAGACCCCCTCGTCGGCGTAGAACCGGCGATAGCGTCGCCGCGGCCGGCGCAGCGCCGGGCCGAGCGCCCAGCCGGCCACGAAGCCGCCGATATGCGCCCACCAGGCGACCCCGCCCGCCTCGCCCCCGGCACCGAGGGTCGCGAGGCCCGGGATCACCTGGGTGAGGAACCAGAAGGCGGCGAACAAGATCGCCGGCACCTCGAGGAAGAGGGGCAAGAACAGTACGGGCACCACGAGCACCAGCCGGGCGTGCGGGAAGAGCCGGGCATAGGCGCCGATCACCCCGGCGATCGCCCCCGAGGCGCCGACCGCCGGCACGCTCGAGCCGGCCTCGACGAGACCGTGCGCGAGCCCGGCAGCGAGGCCGCAGGCGAGGTAGAAGCCGAGATAGCGGCCGGTCCCGAGCCGGTCCTCGACCGCCGGGCCGAAGACCAGGAGCGTCCACATGTTGGCGAGCAAGTGGAAGAAGCCGCCGTGCAGCCACATGTGGGTGAAGAACGTGCGGTATTCCCAGAGGCCGGGCGGGTGGCGCAGCGCCGCCGGGCCGAAGAAGCGGGCCGGCACGAGCCCGTGCTCGGAGAGGAACCGCTCGAAGGCGCGCGGCGGGAGGCCCGCCTCCACGAGGTAGACCGCCACGCAGACGCCGATCACCGCCCAGGTCGCGAGCGGCGGGTAACGCGTGGCCACACCGTCACGGACGGGAAGCAAGGGGAGGTCTCCCGGGCACGGTCCCGCGCTTCCTATCAGGCGGTGTTCGACCGGTGAAGGCCGGCCCGCACCCGCCTCGAGCGGGTGGGACGCGCGGATCGTCGCGCCCCGCGGCGTGGCGGTTGAGCCGTGTCCGGCGCTCGTGCTACCGACCGGGCTCGCTCGAAGGCCGGAGTCCGGGGGTCGCTCGCGATGAAGCCCTGTGTTTTCGTCCACACCAACCACAAGCAGTATCTGGGCGCGCTCGTCTCCGCCTATTCCATGAAGCGGAACTCGCGCACGCCCGATGCCTTCGACGTGCGCCTGATCGAGCACGAGACGTACAAGGACTTTTTCGCCCGCTACGAAGGCCGCGAGTACCGGCGCGACGGCTCGACCCGCCGCTGGCTCAACGACGACCTGCAGTCCTTCACCCCGCTGCGCTTCGCCCCGCCCGAGCTCGTGGGCTACCGGGGCAAGGCGGTGGTGGTGGACCCGGACGTGTTCGCGGTCCAGGACGTGATGGAGCTCCTCTCCCGCGACATGCAGGGCAAGGCGATCCTGTGCCGGATGCGCGGCACCGGCCCGCTCGCCCATTTCGCCTCGAGCGTGATGCTGCTGGATTGCGCGAAGCTGACCCATTGGAAAATCGAAGAGGATTTCGACAAGCTGTTCCGCATGGAGCGCGACTACAAGGACTGGATGAACCTCGAGTACGAGGACAAGTCGACCATCGGCCTCTTCGAGCCCGAGTGGAACGACTTCGACAAGCTGACACCGAAAACCAAGATGCTCCACAACACCCGGCGGATGACCCAGCCCTGGAAGACCGGGCTGCCGGTCGACTTCGTGCCGGCGGAGCGCTCGATCGTCCCGGGCCTCGCTTTCCTCAAACGGGCGCGCCGGCGGCTGTTCGGCGAGTACGCCTTCCTCGGCCACTACAAGAAACACCCCGATTCGAATCAAGAGCGGTACTTCTTCCAGCTCCTGCGCGAATGCCTCGAGCAGGGCGTCGTCGACGAGGCGCTGATCAAGGAGCACATGGCGCGGAACCACATCCGCCACGACGCCCTCGAGCTGGTCGAGCGCGTGCCGCCGCTGCCGAAGGCGGCGTGAGCGGCTACACGCGGCCCTCCGGGCGACGACCGGACGAGCTCCGGCCGGTCGCCCTCGAGCCCGGCTGGAGCCGGCACGCCGAGGGCTCCTGCCTCGTCCGCATGGGGCACACCGTCGTGCTCTGCACGGCGAGCGTGGAAGAGCGGGTACCGAGCTTCCTGCGCAACACCGGTCGAGGTTGGATCACCGCCGAGTACGGGATGCTGCCGCGGGCCACCACCACCCGTGGCGAGCGCGAGGCGGCACGCGGGCGCCAGTCCGGCCGGACCCAGGAGATCCAGCGGCTGATCGGGCGCTCGCTCAGGGCGGTGACCGAGCTCGACCTTCTGGGCGAGCGGCAGATCGTCCTCGATTGCGACGTGCTCCAGGCCGACGGCGGTACCCGCACGGCCTCGATCACCGGCGCCTACGTCGCCCTCCACCAGGCCCTGCTCGGCCTCGTTCGCCGGGGCGAGCTGCCGCGGCTGCCGCTGCGGGAGCCCGTGGCCGCGGTCTCCTGCGGGGTGGTCGAAGGTACGGCGCTGCTCGATCTCGACTATGCCGAGGACAGCATCGCCCAGGCGGACGGCAATTTCGTCCTCTCGGCTTCGGGCGGGGTGGTCGAAATCCAGCTCACGGCCGAGGACCTGCCGCTCGGCGACCATCACGTGGCGGCGCTCCGGGCACTCGCCGAGCGCGGGATCGCCACCCTCGTCGAGCTGCAGCGGCAGGCGATCGAGGCGCTCTGAGGGATGCCGCGCCTCGCCCCGGGCGACCGGCTCCTGGTCGCCACCCACAATGTCGGCAAGCTCGCCGAGTTCCAAGCCCTGCTCGAGCCGCGCGGCATCCGGGTGATCGGGGCGGGCGAGCTCGGCCTTCCCGCACCGGCCGAGACCGGCACGACCTTCCTCGAGAACGCCCGCCTCAAGGCGCTCGCCGCCGCCCGGGCCTCGGGTCTGCCGGCGCTCGCCGACGACAGCGGCCTCGAGGTCCGCGGGCTCGACGGCGCGCCGGGTCTCGCCACCGCCGACTGGGCCGGGCCCGAGCGCGATTTCGCCCGCGCCATGCGACGGGTGCGCGAGGAGCTCGTCGCCCGCTTCGGATCGATCGAGCGAGCCGATCGCCGGGCGGCCTTCGTGGCGGCGCTCTGTCTCGCCTGGCCGGACGGCGCGGTCGAATGCGCCGAAGGCCGGGTCGAGGGAGAGGTGGTGCCCGAGCCGCGCGGCACGGGCGGTTTCGGCTACGATCCGCTCTTCCGACCCGAGGGCGAGAGCCGCACCTTCGGCGAGATGTTGGCCCGCGAGAAGGAAGCGCTCTCGCACCGGGCCAGGGCGATGGCGGTTCTCCTCGCCCGCTGCTTCCCGCCGATCCGGCCCGAGACGGCCGGCGAGGGCTGAACCGGCCGTCGCCGGCCGCAGCCTTCGGCGGCCGAAGAGGTTGCGCGCGGCGACACGAGCTGCCATCTCTCCTCGCGCGTGGGGCCGTAGCTCAGCTGGGAGAGCACCTGCTTTGCAAGCAGGGGGTCGGCGGTTCGAACCCGCTCGGCTCCACCACGCTCCCTCTTCCACCCGGGTGGCCTTCCGCCCCGTCCGGGCGGCTTTCGGCGCGGGTCCTGTCTTGGGCGGGACCTTGAAAAATAACCTGTAGTAGGATAAACAACCTCGGCCAGAAGCCGAGGGATGTCCCCCATGGTCGACTCTTCCGCCGAAGCTCCGCTGCCCGGCCCCGGCACCGCGGAGCCAGCCTCCATCGACCGTTCGCGCCGGCCGGTCCTCTGGCCGACCCCCGAGAACCCCGACCCGGCCGGCCGGCTGGCCGAGCTGCGGCGCGACTGGCAGGCCCGGCTCAAGCCGATCGACGAGGCCGAGCGGGCGGCGGTCGACGCGATCGTCGGCACCGTCCGTCGCCGGAGCCTGCTCGAGCGGGCCGAGCTCAAGCTGCTCGAGGGGCTGGCCGAGGGGCGCGTCGATCCGGCGATGCCCGCGCTCGCGACCTTCACCCGGCACAGGGCGCGGCTCGATAAGGATCGAGCGGCGGCCGAGCGCGAGCTGCGCGAGCTCTACCGTCTGCGACCGGTGCCGATCCCGCGCCCCGACCTCAACCCGGAAAGGCTCGAATGGCTCGCCGCGCACCTGCGGCAGCGGGCGATCGAATCGGCCGAAGCGCTGGCGGCCCTCCTCGCGGCGGAGAGCGCCGCCCCGGTCGCCGTCGAGCCGGTGCGGGCCCGTCGCGCGTCGGTCCCGCCCGGTGCGGAGAACGGATCGGAGGCGGCGTCACCCGAGCCGGTCGGAGCCGGCGAGCGGCCGCGCGCGGCACCGAGCGGGGAGCGCGCCGCGGCCCCGCGCGCGGCGGGCGGGGCCGCCGCGCCGCCGCCCTCCTCCTTCGCACGATCCACCTCGCCCGGCATGCCGCGCGCCGCCGACTGGCTCGGCTCGGCCTCGGCGATCGCCGGCCTCGCGCGGGCCCTCGGTCCCGGCGGCTGACCCCCGGCGCGCGGTTCGGGCCGGCGGTTCAGCCGAGCCGCGGGCCCATCAGGAGATCGGGCAACCAGGTGGCGAGGCCGGGGAACAGGCAGAGGATCACGATCTGCAGCACCATCAACAGCATGAAGGGCAGGGCACCCTTGAGGATGGTGGGCAAGGGCACGTCCGGGGCGATGCCGTTGATGACGAAGAGGTTGAGCCCGACGGGCGGGGTGATCAGCCCGAGCTCCATGTTGAGGGTCAATATCACGCCGAACCAGACCGGGTCGAACCCCGCGCGCGTGAGGATCGGCAGCAGGATCGGCGTGGTCATGAGGATGATCGCAGCCGGCGGCAGGAAGCAGCCCGCGACCAGCAACAAGACGTTTATCCAGAACAGGAGGGTCCAGCGGCCGATCTCGAGCGAGCCGATCCATTCGGCGATCGACTGCGTCACGTAGAGGCTCGAGAGCATGGTGCCGAACAGGATCGAAGTGGCGATGATCATGAGGATCATCACCGATTCGACCAGCGTGGCCTCGAGGATCGGCCGCAGTTCGCCCGGCCGGCGGACGCGGTAGACCAGGATCACGAGCAGAAGGCAGAGGACGGCGCCCACCCCGGCCGCCTCGCTCGGTGTGGCGATCCCGCCGTAGAGCGCCCAGACCACACCCGCGATCACCGCGAGGAACGGCAGCACACGCGGCAGCACGGCGAGCTTCTCGGCCCGGCTCGGCGGCGGGCCGGAGGCGGCCCGCTCGCCGCGTCGCCAGCTCGCGAAGGCCGCCCAGAGGGCGAAGAGGAGGGTGAGCATCAGACCCGGCACGATTCCGGCAAGGAACAGCCGGCCGATCGAGGTCTCGGAGGCGATCCCGTAGAGGATCATGGTGATCGAGGGCGGGATGAGGATCCCGAGCGTGCCGCCGGCGGCGATCGCCCCGGTCGCGAGATCGGCCGGGAAGCCGCGCCGGCGCATCTCGGGGATGCCCATCTTGCCGATCGCGGCACAGGTCGCGGGCGAGGAGCCGGTCAAGGCGGCGAAGAGCGCGCAGGCGCCGATGTTGGCGACCACGAGGTTGCCCGGCACCCGCCAGAGCCAGCGCGAGAGCGCCTCGTAGAGATCGGCGCCGGCACGCGAGGCGGCGACCGCCGCCCCCATCATGACGAACATCGGGATCGAGACGAGGGTGAAATCGTTGAGGCCGGCGAAGACCGTATCGGCGAGGTTGGCGAGCGCCTGCGGGCCCTCGAAAGCGAGGAGGAAGGCGAGCGCCACGATGCCGAGGCCGAAGGCCACGGGCACGCCGGTGGCGAGCACGAGGATCGTGGCGAGGCCGATCGAAAGGCCGAGGGTGAGCGGGCTCAAGCCGATCCCCCGGGCGCCGTCGCGCAAGCCGGGAGCCGGCCGGTCGCGATTTTCCAGAGCTCGACCAGGTACTGGAGCGCGAGGAGCAGGCTGCCGACGGGCAGCGAGAGATACGGGATCCACAGCCGCGCCCGCCACATGGAGGAGGTCTTGAGGTTCAAGCTCCAGGCCTCCCACCACCATTCGAGCGAGGCGAGGAAGAGGACGAGGCAGAAGAGGAAGCCGAGGGCCGAGGCCGAGAGACCGAGGCGGCGGCGGCCCGCGGGCCCGAGCCAGAGCGGCACGAGCTCGACCGCGACATGGGCCCGGCGCAGGAGCACGTAGGGGGCACCCAGGAAGGTGGCGGCGACGAGGGCGAAGGTGACGAACTCGTTCTGCCAGATCGCCGAACGGCCGAGGCCGTGGCGGACCACGAGCATCTGGCAGACGACGAGGACGGCCGCCACCACGAGCGCCGCGGCGAAGGCGCCGGCGGCGCGCGAGAGGGCTTCGACGACCCGAGCGAAGGCCGCCAAGACCGGGGTTCCGCCGGTCGCGAGCCGGGCCGCCGGCTCAGGGGACGGCGAGCGCCTTCTCGATCAGCTCCTTGCCGCCCGGGACCTGCTCGGCGAACGTCTTGTAGGAGGTCGCCTTCGCCACCTCCTGCCACTTCTTCACCTGCTCGGGCGTCATGGTCACGACTTTGACCCCGGCCTTCTCGAAGGTGGCGACGAACTGCTCGTCGAGCTTCTTGCTCTCGGCGGCGAAATAGTCCTCGCTCTTCTTGGCCGCGGCGAGCAGCACCTCCTTCTGCTTGGCGTCGAGCTTGTCGAAGCTGCGCTTGGCCATGAGCACCGGCTCGTACATGAACCAGAGCGCGTTGTCGCCCGGTGCGGTCACGCACTTCAGTTGCTCGTAGAGCCGGAAGGAGACGAAGCTGCCGGTCGAGGTGTCGGTCGCCTGGGCGACGCCGGTCTGCAGCGCGTTGTAGACCTCGTTGGAGGGGATGCTCACGATGGAGGCGCCGGCTCCCGCCCACATCTCGGCGAAGGTGGCGCCGGCCGAGCGGACCTTGAGGCCCTTGGCGTCGGCCGGCTCGAGGATGCACTTGTCCTTGGCGCCGAAGGCGCCGGCGAGCCAGGCATCGGCCAGGACCAGGATGCCGGCGTCCTCGATGATCTTCTTGATGTCCTTCATGAAGGGCGAGGCGTTGAGCCGCCGGGCCCGCTCGTGGCTCAGCACCAGCCCCGGCATCAGTGTGGCGCCGAACTGGGGATGGCGGCCCGAGGCGTAGTCGAGCGGGAAGGCGGAGATGTCGATCTGACCTTTGAGGAGCGCGTTCCACTGCTCCTGCGCTTTGACCAGGGAGGCACCTGGGAAGACCTTGACGGTGAGGCCGACGTTCGCCTTTTCGACCTCGCGGGCGATGATCTGGACCATTTCGTCTCGGATGTCGCCCTTCCCTCCCGGGAACTGATGGCTCGCTTTGAGTTCGATCTGGGCCCGAGCGGTGCCGGTCGTGAGCAGGGCGAGCGCCGCCGTGGCGAGAACGAAGGCGAGGGATCCGCGTCGCATCGATGCCTCCTCCGATCCGGGTCGCGGTCGCCTCATAGCCGGGCCGCGGAGGGTCTGTCATCTCCCTGGCGGCGAGCGCGCTCAGCCCTCGCCGAGCCGGCGGTCCTGCTCGCGGACCGCCCAGTAGACCGCGCCGAGCCCGACGAGGACGGCCGCGAGCGCGAGGACCTTGCCGGCCTCGGTCTCGCCGAGATCGAGGATGATGAGCTTGCGCAGAATCGCGAGCAGGGCGAGCAGCACCATGACGCGGACGTGGACCAGGCCGCGCCGGCGCTCGACGGTGACGAGCAGCGAGCGCTTGAATTCGAGAGCGATGACCACCGTGAAGATCATGCCGAAGACGCGCTGGAAGGCGGCGTGCTCGGTCACGTCGAGCTGGCCCTTCCAGATCAGGCTCGCGATCACCTCGAGGACGAGGTTCCAGAGCGCGGCCACGACGATGATCGCGATCACCGCGGTGAGCGCCACGACCACGGTCTGTTCGAAGCGCTCGTAGAGGCCCAGAACCCGCCAGCGACCGCGTGCGGCTTCGAATTCGCGGCGGAGGAGGCCGCGGCGGTGCTCCTCGGGCCGATGCGGCTCGTTCATCCCGTCGCTCCCGGTCGCAGCTGGAACAGCCAGGTCTCGGACAAGGGCCGGTCCGCCAGCCGCAGAAAGCCGCGCAGCTCGACCGGCTCGGGGCCCGGGGCGTGCAGGTCGAAGAGGATCCGCAGCCGCCGCGTCCCCGGCACCGGCTCGACGACCGCCGAGGCGATGCGACCGCGCGAAGCGTCCACGACCGGCTCGGGCAGCGTGCCGTGCGGCAGGGCGTCCAGTGGCCGGCCCTCGAACTCGACGACGATGCGGAAGATGTCGAGGGCGCGCGGCTTGCCGGGCTCGTTGCCGCGGCCGATCCGGGTGGCCGCCACGGTGGCGATCTCGCGCGGCAGGTAGGGATCGTCGGCCAGCCAGAAGAGCCGGTAGCGGAAGGCCGCCTCGCCACCGGCGGGCGGCGGCTCCTTCGGCACCCACATGGCGACGATGTTGTCGTGGATCTCGTGGTCGGTCGGGATCTCCACGAGCTGGACCGCACCCTGGCCCCAATGATCGAGGGGCTCGACCCAGGCCGAAGGCCGCCGCTCGAACCGTACGCCGTCCAGATAGTGTTCGACCTCGCGGTCGCGCTGGAGGAGGCCGAAGCCTCTCGGATCGCGGTCGAGGAAGCTCGAGACGACCACCACTTCGGGGTTGTTGAGCGGCCGCCAGATCCGCTCGCCCGCCCCGGTCCAGATGGCGAGGCCGTCGGAATCGTGGACCTCGGGGCGCCAGTCGAGCCAGCGGCTCGAGCCGTGCTCGCCGTACCAGAACATCGAGGTCAAGGGCGCGATGCCGAGCCGGGCCACTCGGCGCCGGAAGAACAGCCGCGCCTCGACCTCCATGATCACCCCCGCCCCCCGCCAGGCGAGGAAGCGGAAGGCACCGGTGAGCGAGGGCCCGTCCAAGAGCGCCTCGATCGTGACGGGTTCCTCGACCCGCACCGAGGGGTACAGCCAGAAGGCGGTGAAGGCCGGGAACTCTTCGCCCGAAGGCTCTGCCGCGTCGATCGCCACCCCGCGGGCGGAGAGGCCGTACTGGCCGAGTTCGCCGATCGCCCGGAAATAGGAGGCGCCCAAAAAGGCGAGCCAATCCTGGGTCTTCCAGTCGGGTCGCGAACGGGCCTCGTGGACGCGAAAACCGGCGAAGCCGCCCGCTTCCCCGATCGCCCGCCAGGGATGGCCCTGTGGGCTCTCGAAGAGCGAAGGGTCGAAGGGCACGGGTCGGGCGCGGCCGTTCTCGACGGCGTGGATCGCCACGGGATGGGGGAAGAAGCGGCCGAGCGGGAAGAAGGTGACCGGGAAGCGACCCGGTCCCTCGGCCCAGAGCGCCCGCTCGCGCCGGAAGTGGATCCGGCCGTGGCGCTCGTAGTCGATCGCCTCGACGAGTTCGGGGGCGGGCCGCGGCGGCGGCCGGAAGGGCTCGCGCGCGAGACGACGGGCGCGCTCGACGAGCCGCTCGAAGGACCAGGGCTCGCCCGGCGCGTCTGTCGCCCGGGGCCGGCGCGGGACGGCGGCGAGAGCCGCGAGGGCAGCCCCGAACGCGAGCGTGCCGCGGCGCGACGCCCTCAAAGCTCGACCTCGCCCGCGGCCTCGGCGACCATGGCCTCGATCCGCGCCCGATCGAACAGGCCCGGATCGCGTTCGCTCTTCGGGAAGGCGGCGGAGAAGGGCAGAAAGCGCTCCTTGGCCACCCGGTAGAGCCGCTCGAGCTCGTCGAGCGGCTCGGCATGGTCGTCGACCCGGATCGACAGGCGCGGGAAGGGCTCCGCCCCCTGCACCAGGATCGCGGCCGACTGCTTGCCGCGCTTGTCGCCGCCCACGGCCTCGCCCGATCGCATCGCCGCGAGCAGGCGGGGCACGAGCGGCAAATCGGCGCGCGCGAGCCAAGTCTCGAGGGTGGCGTCCAGCACCTCTGGGCCCGCGAGCATGTTGCCGGCGAGCGAGACGTCGGGGGCCGCTCGATGGCCGCACCAATCGATGCAGTCGCGCCCGGTCCAGCGCGCCGAGCGGCCGTCCCTGTCCATCAGGTGGAGCTGGCGGGTCTCGCGGCCGGAATCGAGGCCCACGAGGGTGGCGACCGCCATCTCGGGCGCCACTCCTTCGGCCAGGAGTCGAAGGCCACGCGGCCCGTAGGTCGGGTTGACGAGAGCCTGGGTGGCGACCGCCCCCACCGGGCTCGCGTGCGGCACCAGGGCGCCCACGGCGAAGAAGCGGGTCGCAACGGCGATGCCGAACAGGTTCCGCGCGGGGTCGCGGACGATGATCGACCAGGTCACAGGTGCCCTTCCCCTCGCTTCGCTCGCGGCGACGATTCTCCCGTCGGCGGCGTCGCCGAACCGGGAGCCCACAGCAGCGGGCCGCCGGCGGCGCAGTGGCCGAAACGGGTGCGATCCGCCGGCGCCGCCGTCACGAGCGCCGGCGTCAACCTTTCGTCAACCTTTCCGAGCGACAAGGGAACCGGCAGGCGGAGGGATATCGTTGGCATTCCTCGTGAGTCTCCTGTCGGCTCTGCTCCTCGGCCTCGGGCAGGCGGTGCTGCGCGCCGTGGCCGGCCGGCTAGCGGCCGACGGCGTAGGCCTGCATCTGGCGCGGCGTGGCGGCGGCGGCCAGAACCCCGCCCGCGCGCACCGTGGCGGTGAGCCGGCCGATCGACCAGCCCTCCCGGATCGCGAGGCGATGGCCGCGGCGGGAGAGCTCCTCGAGTGTGGCGTAGGCGAACCGGTCCTCGATCGGCACCGAGCGGGGCCTGGCCCGGCGCGGCCAGAAGGAGAGCGGCCAGTGCTCGCCGTGGAAGAGCGGCGCGTCGATTGCCGCCTGCAGATCGAGGCCGTGGAACAGGTGGCGCAGCAGGAAGACGAGCTGCCATTGGTCCTGCTGGTCGCCGCCGGGCGTGCCACAGGCGAGCCGGGGCTCGCCGTCCTCGAGGACGAGAGTGGGCGAGAGGGTGGTGCGCGGCCGCTTGCCGGGTGCCAGTGCGTCCGGTCGCTCCGGCTCGAGGCGGAACATCTGGCCGCGCGATCCGAGGCAGAAGCCGAGTTCGGGGATCGTCGGGCTCGACTGCAGCCAGCCGCCCGAGGGGGTGGCGGAAATCAGGTTGCCGAAGCGGTCGGCCACGTCGATGTGGCAGGTGTCGCCGCGGCCGCGCGGCTCCTGCAGATGCCCGAAGGTCGGCTCGGTGCCGATCGGGCCCTCTTCCAGACAGGCCCACCGCCAGCCCTCGATGGCGAGCGCGCGCTGCCGCTCGAATCCGGGGATCGAGCCGGGCAGGAAATCGCCGCTCGCCTCGGGGCCGATCAGCCGCCGTCGATCGGCCGCGTAGTCCCTGTCGAGGAGCCGGTCGAGGGGGACCCGGACGAAGGCGGGATCGCCGTAAAAGGCCTCGCGGTCGGCCATCGCGAGCTTGAGCGCCTCGATCACGAGATGGACGAAATCGGGCCCGAGCGGGTCGGCGGCCTCGATGCCGGTGCCCTCGAGGATGGCGAGGGTCTGCAGGAGCACCGGGCCCCGGCCCCAGGGGCCCGTTTTGCAGAAGCGCAGGCGGCCGAGATCGAGCGTGACGGGCTCCTCGAAGGAGGCGCTCCGGGCCGCGAGGTCCGCGCCGCGCAGGAAGGCCCGGTGCGGCCCGCCGAGCGAGTCCATCGCCTCGGTGCGGCGGCAGAAACGGTCGATCGCCTCGGCGACGAAGCCCTCCCGCCAGGCCCGCCGGGCGGCCTCGATCCACCGCTCGCGCGCACCTCCCGCAGCCTCGGCCTCGGCCACGAGACGCTCCCATGTGGCGGCGAGCGGGCGGTTGCGGAAAAGACTGCCCGGCACCGGCGGCGCGCCGTCCGGCAGCCAGAGCGCGGCCGAGCTCGGCCAGTGGGCGCGGAACCAGTCGGCCCGCCCGGCGATGGTGGCGACGGCACGGGGGAGCAGCGGGTGCCCCTCCCGGGCATAGGCGATCGCGGGCTCGAGGACGGTTCGCAGATCGAGCGTGCCGTGCTCGAGGAAGAGCAGGAGCCAGGCGTCGACGGCACCGGGGAGGACCGCCGGCAACAGGCCGTCGTCGGGGATCCCGTCGACCCCGAGTTCCCGGCAGGCCTCGATCGTCGCGGCGGCGGGGGCCGGCCCTTGGCCGCAGAGGACGCGGACGCGGCGGCCGCTTGCGTCCCAGAGGATGGCGGGCATGTCGCCACCCGGACCGTTGAGGTGCGGCTCGACGACCTGCAGGGTGAAGCCGCCGGCGACCGCCGCATCGAAGGCGTTGCCGCCCAGCTCCGGCATCCGCATGGCGGCCTGCGAGGCGATCCAGTGGGTCGAGGCCACCACCCCGAAAGTGCCGCTGATCACGGGCCGGGTGTTGAAGCCGCTCATGTGCGCTCCTCCGTGGTCGACTGTTCAGCTCTCGCGCGGGTCGAGGGCGTCCCGGAGACCGTCGCCGAGAAGGTCGAAGGCCGGCACGACGAGGCCGATCGCGAGCCCGGGCGAGACCGACATCCGAGGCGCCTGGCTCATGAAATTCTTGGCGGTATTGAGCATGCTGCCCCAGGAGGGGGCGGGCGGCTGCTGGCCGAGGCCGAGGAAGTAGAGCGAGGCCTCGGCGATGATCGCCCCGGCGATCGCGAGGGTGGCTTGCACGAGGATCGGGGCGGCGATGTTCGGCAGCACGTAGACGAGCACGATCCACCGGTGCGGGCAGCCGACGGCGCGGGCGCCCAAGACGTGATCCTCGGCGAGTACGGCCATGGTCTGGCCACGCGCCAGGCGGACGAAGATCGGGGTGGCGGAGATCCCGATCGCGATCGTGGCGTTGCCGAGCGAGGGCCCGGGAAAGGCCGCGAGCGCGATCGCCAGGATGAGGAAGGGGCAGGCCAGCAGCGCCTCGGTGAGCCGCCCGATCAGGGCGTCGACCCAACCGCGCACATAGGCCGCGAGGATGCCGAACGGCACGCCCACGACCACGGCGATGGCGACCGGGAGGACGCCCGCGAGCAGCCAAGCGCGATCACCCCAGATCAGGCGCGAGAGGATGTCGCGGCCGAGCTCGTCGGTGCCCAGCCAGAAGGTCGTGAAAGGCGGCTTGCGGACCGCGAGCCAGTTGCTCTCGATCGGATCGAAGGGAGCCAGGAACGGGGCGAAGAGGGCGACCAGGACGAACAGAAGGACGACCGTCCCACCGAGGAGGGTCAGACGGTTGCGGGCGAGCCGGCGGCCCAGCCGGAGGCTCGGCGCCGGCTCGGGCTCGGCGTGGGCGAGGGCGGTGGCCACCGCTCAGGTCCGCAGCCTGGGGTTGAGGACGACGTAGAGCAGGTCGGCGAGCAGGCTCATGAGGACGAAGCCGAGGCCGGCGCACAGGACCACGCCCTGGACCACCGGATAGTCGCGGGTGAAGACGGCATCGACCACGAGTTCGCCGAAGCCCGGGATGGTGAAGACCTGCTCGGTGAGCACGGCGCCCGAAAGGAGGGTGCCGAGTTCGAGGGTGCCGAGGGTGACGACGGGCAGGAGAGCGTTCCGGAGCGCGTGCCGGCCGACGACCCGCCGTTCGGTCGGGCCCATCGCTCGGGCGGTGCGGACGTAGTCCTGGCGCAGGACGGTCAGCATGGCGTTTCGGGTGTGGCGCATCATCACCGCGGCGATGCCGGTGCCGAGCACGAAGGCCGGCACGATCGTCGTCTGCAGGATGCGGACAGGGGCCTCGAAGGGGCTCGTGTAACCCGAGGCGGGCAAGAGGTTCCAGCGCACCGAGACGAGCGGGATCAGCACGATTCCCAGCCAGAAGTTGGGGATCGAGATGCCGGCGAGCGCCACGGGATTGGCGGCGGCGTCGATCGTCCCGCCCTTGCGGACCGCCGCCGCCACGCCCGCCGGGATGCCGATCGCCAGCGCCACGAGCATGGCGAGCAGCGCGAGCTCGATCGTCACGGGGAGCTCGGAGGCGATGAGCTCGGCGACCGGCAGGCCGGTCTCGAGCGAGGTGCCGAGATCGCCCCGCACGAGGCCAGCGAGCCGGAGGAGGTGCCGGACCGGGATCGGCCGGTCGAGATGGTGAAGCGCGCGGATCTGGGCGATCGCCACGGGGTCGCGCTCCTCGCCGGCCAGTGCGAGGGCCGGATCGGCCGGCAGAAGGAGCTGGAGGGCGAAGACGATCACACTCACGAGCAGAACGGTCGGCACCGCGATCAGGAGCCGGCCGGCGATCGCCTCGAGCAAGGCGCCGCGCCGCCCGGCCGCTCAGCCCTTGCCGACGCCCTGCGGGCGGATCAGCCCGTCGGGATGGGGGACGAAGCCCTCGACCTCCTGGCGATGCGCCCAGAGCCAGCGCTGCTGGTACAGATAGATGCGCGGCCGGTCGCGGCCCACGAAGATCTCGAAGGCCTCGGCGTAGAGCGCCTTGCGGGCGGCCGGATCGCTCGCGATGCGAGCCTCCTCGAGCAGCCGGTCGACCTCGGGGTCGCTGTACTCGCCGTCGTCGAGGACGCCCCTGCTCTCGGTGAAGACGTGGATGTTCCCTTCCGGGTCGGTGCGACCGGACCAGCCGATCGGGAACGCCTCGAAATCGCTCTTGGTCTGCCGGTCGAGGGCGGCCGCGAACTCGATCGCGAGCAGCTCGACGTCGAAGCCGGCCTCGCCGGTCGTCGCCTGGACGATCTCGCCCACCCGCGGGGTCTCTGGATTGTTCGGGATCACGAGCTCGACCGGGACTCGCTCGAAGCCGGCCGTCCGGACCAGAGCCCGGGCCCGCTCGACGTCGCGGACGGGGATCGGCAGACCCACGTGATACCAGGGATTCTCGGGGCTGACCGGCTGGTTGCCGACGAGGTGCGCGCGCCGGAAAGCGACGTCGTTCGAGACCCGGCGGTCGAGGACCAGCGCGAAGGCTTCCCGCAACCAGCGCTTCTGGCCGATCGGCGATCGCGCGCACGGCCCGTTGCCGAGGTTGGAGGTGATGCCCCGGTAGCCGAGCGAGCCGATCGTGACGAGCGAAAGGCGCGGGTCGCTGCGGACCTGGTCGAGGTCCTGCGGGGCGAGCCGCTCGACCAGATCGAGATCGCCCGACCGGAGGTTGGCGAGGCGTACGCTCTGGTCGGGGATCGGCAGGAAGGTGATGCGGTCGAGGGCGATCCGCTCCTCGTCCGAGTAGTGGGCGAAGCGCTCGAGGACGATGCGGTCCTCCGCCACCCGCTCCTCGGAGCGGAAGGGCCCGGCAAAGACCGGCTGGAGGGCGAAGTCCTCGCCCTCGGCCTCGGCCTTGGCGAGCGCGGTAGGCGAGAGGATCATGCCGGCTCGATCCGAAAGCTGAGCGAGGAGCGGCGCGAAGGGCCGGTCGAGCTCGAGGCGGACGCCGAGCGGGCCGGTCGCCACGACCTTTCGGACCGGGCGGATCTCGCTCGCCCGGTTGGAGCCCTTCATGGTCCGGTGCCGTTCGAGGCTCGTCACCACCGCGGCCGCGTCCATGGGGGTCCCGTCGTGGAAGCGGACGTTCGGCCACAGCTCGAAGGTCAACGTCCGGCCGTCGTCGGCGAGGCTCCAGGAGGTCGCGAGCTGCGGCACGTAGTCGAGCCCGGGCGTGATGTCGACGAGCTTGTCGCAGAGCGAGGCGAAGACGATCCGGCCGACGAAGGTGCGGGCCACCTTAGGGTCGAGCTTGTCCGGGTCCTCCTGGATGCCGATCCGGATCCCGGCTGCGCCGGCTCCGGCGGCGAACAGGGTCGAGGCGGTCAACAGCAGAGCGGTGGTCCGCCCGAGCCGGGTCTTGCGCATGCGCGGTCCCTCCCTCGCGACGTTCGCGCTCCGGCACTCCGCGGGCGGATTGTCGCGGACCGCCTCGAGCAGGGCGAGCCGGCGCGCGAGCGCCGCCGGCAAGGGTGCCACGGGCAGCGGCTCGGGTGCCGGCAGCTCGGCCGCGCGCAGGCAGGCGACATCGTGGCGCGGGGCCGCCTCCTCGACCGCCGGCTCCAGCCTGGAGCAATCGACCAGGGCGAACGGGCAGCGGGTGCGGAATCGGCAGCCGGAGGGTGGGTCGACCGGGCTCGGCAACTCGCCCTCGAGGATCCGTCGGCTGCCGGCACGCGCCGGGTCCGGGCGCGGCACGGCGGCGAGGAGCGCGCGGGTGTAGGGATGGCGCGGCGCCGAGAACAGCGCCTCGGCCGGCGCGCGCTCGACGATCTTGCCGAGATACGTGACCGCGACCCGATCGGCCATGTAACGGACCACCGCCAGATCGTGGGTGACAAGCACGAGCGCGAGGCCGAGCCGGGCGCGCAGGTCGGCGAGCAGGTTCAAGACCTGGGCCTGGACCGAGACGTCGAGCGCCGAGACCGGCTCGTCGGCGACCAGGAGCTCCGGGCCGGTGGCGAGGGCTCGGGCGATCGCCACCAACTGGCGTTGGCCGCCCCAGAACTCGTGCGGGAAGCGGCCCGAGAGAGCCGGGCGCAGCCCGACGAGGTCCATGAGCTCGGCGACCCCTGCCCGCCGCTCGGTCGCTCCGCCGAGGTCGTGGACGAGCAGGGGCTCGGCCAGCAGGGCCGCTACTACCGGGAGCCGCGGGTTCAGCGAAGCATAGGGGTCCTGGAAGACGATCTGCAGGCGGCGACGGAGCGGTCGCAGCCGGCGCTCGGGCAGGCTCGCGAGGTCGATCCCGTCGAGGCGGAGCGTGCCGGCATCGGGTCGCTCGAGGCGGAGGAGGAGGCGAGCGAGCGTCGACTTCCCGCAGCCCGACTCGCCGACCACGGCCAGCGTCTCGCCGAGCCGGACCTCGAGGTCGAGGCCGTCGACCGCGCGCAGGAGCCGGCCGCGCCGACCGAGCCACAGTCCTCGGCCGATCGGGTAATGGCGGCGGAGGCCCCGGGCCTCCAGAAGCACCGGGTTCATGCCGCCACCCGCGCCTCGATCGGCGCCCGATGGCAGGCGACGAGGTGGCCGCCGGCGAGCGGGCGCAAGGTCGGCCGCCTGGCTCGGCAGCGGGCGGTCGCGAGCGGGCAGCGGTCGGCGAAGCGGCAGGCCGAGCCGGGCGGTGGGTGAGGGCACCGCACCCGGGATCACGGCGAGGCGGCCGACCCGCCGGTCGAGCCGCGGGATCGAGCCCAGGAGGCCGATCGTGTACGGGTGCTGCGGATCGGCGAACAGGGCATCCACCGGGGCCCGCTCGACGATCCGCCCGGCGTACATCACCGCGACCTCCTGCGCGGTCTCGGCGACCACGCCGAGATCGTGGGTGATCAGCAGGACGGCGGTGCCGGTCTCGACCTGGAGCGTGCGGACCAGCTCCAGGATCTGGGCCTGGATGGTGACGTCGAGGGCGGTGGTGGGCTCGTCGGCGATCAGGAGCGCCGGATGGTTGACCAGCGCCATGGCGATCATCACCCGCTGGCGGAGACCGCCCGAGAGTTCGTGCGGGTGTTGGGAGAGCCGGCGAGCGGGCTCGCTCGCGCGCACCCGAGCGAGGATCTCGAGGGCGCGCTCCCGAGCCTCTTTCAGGCCGACGCGCCGGTGCCGGCGGATCACCTCGACGAGCCGGGCGCCGATCGACAGGACCGGATTCAAGGAGTTCATCGACTCTTGGAAGATCATCGCCATCCGGGAGCCGCGGAAGGTCCGGAGCGCGCGGTCGGAAAGGCGCAGGAGATCGCGCCCCTCGAGGCGGACGGCACCGGCCGTCACCCTTGCCTGCGGGCGCGGTAGGAGGCCAATGACGGCGAGGGCGGTGAGGCTCTTGCCGCAGCCCGACTCGCCGACGAGGCCGAGCGTGCGGCCGGCGTCGAGCTCGAGGCTCACCCCGTCGAGCACCGGCAGGAGGCGACCGTCGCCCGAGAAGGCGACGGACAGGTTCTCGACCTCGAGAAGGTGCAAGCCTCCGTTCTCCCTGAGCTGCGGGGCGAGCCTAGCGGCCGACGAAGCCATCGAGATCCGGGCCCTCGAGGCCCCTCGGGCGCACGGAGAGGGCTCGTTCGGCGGGGAGCTGCCGAACCCGTTCGGCCGAGACCCCTCGGTCGTACGGGGAGAGCCTCGAGGCGATCGAACCGGGCCACGCGCCGCTCGGCCGCGGGCGGAAGGCCTGCCCGCCGGGCGACGATGCGAGCGCGCTGGTCGTGGCTCGCGCGGGCGGTCGGAGGGGAGAAGCGAGGGGTGATCGCCGGAATGAGCCGTCGGCATCGACTGCAGGGGGAACGGCGGCCCGGCGAGACCCGGCGCTCGCTCGGCCGGGTCGCTCGGGGCTCGAACGCCCACGGGCGAGTGAGGCAGTCCGGACCCGCGTGGTGAGGGATCGTTCGGCCCCGCCCGTTCGGTGCCCACAGGAAGGGGTGCGTGCCGTCCGTCGGCTACGACCCGTTCGACGAGCGGCACGCCCGTCGAGCCGATGCTGGCTCCAAAGGGTGGGGGCGGGCTCGCGGGTCCGGGCCCGCTTCGGAACGTGCGGAGCTTCGAGCGTGGCTCGGCCCGGACACGCGGCGCGGGCGGTACGGTGAAGTGGCGGCGCGAAGCCGCGAATCCGCGAGCAAAGCCCGCCAGGGGTGGCGCCGTGCGAGCGCGGAGGTGCTTTCGCGCGCGGCCTCGCGGCGCTCGAAGAGATCCCCCGGCTCAGGCGGCGAGCCGGCGCGGTCGGCAGGGATGGACCTCGACGGTCACGTGGGCGAGACCCGGGAGGTCGCGGAGACGGGCCTTGTAGTGGTCGGGATCGGCCGGCGCGTCGCTGACGATCGAGACGACGAGCGCCAGATAGCCGGGGCCGAGGCGCCAGAGGTGGAGGTCGGCCACGCGGTCGCCGTCGCGCTCGAGGCGCTCCCGGACACGCGCCTCGAGGCGCGGGTCGGGGACCGCGTCGAGCAGCACGGCACCGGCGCGCCGCAGGAGCGAGACGGCCCAGAGGACGATCAGGAACGCCCCGAGCAGGCCCACGGCGGCGTCGAGCCAGAGCCAGCCGGCGAAACGGCCGGCCAAGAGGGCGGCGATCGCCAGTAGCGATGTCAGCGCATCGGTGACGACGTGAGCATAGGCCGCGGCGAGGTTGTGGTCGCGGCGAGTGTGAGCGTGGTGCTCGTGGTCGGCACCATCGTGCTCGTGACCGTGACCTCGGTCGTGATCGTGGTCGTGCAGCTCGTGCCCGTGGGCGTGATCGTGCTCGTCCCGCAGGAGGAGCGCGCAGACGAGATTGACGAGGAGGCCCAGGACCGCGACCAGGATCGCCTCCCCGAAGCGAATCGTGGCGGGCGCGAGGAGGCGTCGGACCGACTCGAACGCGACGCCTGCGCCCGCGAGCAGGAGAAGGAGGGCACTCGACCAGGCAGCGAGGTCGCCGAGCTTGCCGGTGCCGAAGCTCAGCCGCGAGTCGCCGGCGTGGCGCCGGGCGAGGCCGTAGGCGAGGGCGCTCAGCGCCAGGGCGCCGGCGTGGGTCGCCATGTGCACGCCGTCGGCCAGGAGTGCCATCGAGCCGAACAGGAGACCGGCCACGATCTCGCCGATCATGGTCGCGGTGGTGAGCACGACGACGAGGAGCGTCCGCCGCTCGAGATGCTCGTGGCCGTCGGCCAGGAAACGGTGGTCGTGGCGCCAGGGTTCGATCGTTTCGCGGTGCAACGGTCGACTCTCCGGCTCGGTGTCCGCAGGCCGTGCGGTGTACCGGGCGACGCTATGACGGGTCGCGACCGTGCAGGCGCGCCGACACCGGTCCGCCGCAGGGTAGAATCGCGAAGTGGGCCGCTGCAAGACGCCCGCGGCTTCCGGCTGGCCCCGGGCGCCGCGACGGGCCGCACGCGGTGGGTCGTGACCCGCATCTCCGGCCGGGCCGCGGGCTCGGGCACGGGAACCGCCGGCAGGATCCAGGGATGGACCCGGCCGTGTCCTGCATGCCGTATCCGGCGAGGGGGAAGCCTCGGCGGGGTCGAACGAGGCGAGCGAAGTCCGAGTGCGGCACGCCGCCGAGCCGGGCGAACGGGCCGCCCGTTCGGGTGGTGTCCGGCGGTCGATGGCGATCCATCGGCTCGCGCCGCTCCTGCCCCGATCGGTTTGCGCGTCGGCCGGCGAGCCCGGCGGGGACCGGGGCTTCGGGAAACGGGCGGCCGGCCGGAAGAGTGGGGCGATCCGGGCTCGGAGCCACGGGCGGGACCTGGAGCTTCGCGAGCGACGACCTGTCGGCGTGGAGGAAGCAGGGTGGGAGGCGCGGGACATCGCGGCCCCGCCCCGCTGCAGGCGGTCGTATCGAGCCTCGACTTCGTCGGACGACGCCCGGCGTTGCCGGCCCGAGAGGGCGTCCGATCTTCCGGTGCCCATCGGAAGGGGCGAGGGGGACGGCGGCTCGAGAGGATCCGCGGAGCGGCCGTCGGGGCGGCACTCGGGGGAAGAAGGTCCACCCCACCGGCGAGCCCGGTTCGCCGAGCCCCGCCGGGAGCGGCGGTCCGGCGAGCCACCGCGATCGACCGGCCGTTCGGCCGGGACTCCTTCGGCTAGACCGCCCGCAGCCGGGCGAAGCGGGCCTCGACCCGGTCGAGGAAGGCCCGGCGCTCCTCGGCCGACACCGTGTCCATCCGATGCAGCGCCATCCAGAGGGTCCGGCAGCGGGGATGGCAGAGGACGCGCAGCCCCCACAGCAGCTGACGGCGGCCGGGCTGGCCGAGGAAGGTCCACCACCACCAGGGCGAGCCGAGCGTGCTGACCGCGGCCAAGAGGCGAATGTTGGTGAGAACGCGCCCGATCGCCTTGCCGCCCTCGGGCATGGTGAAGGTGGCGTGCGGCACCCAGACCCGGTCGAGCCAGCCCTTCAGGAGCGCCGGCTGGCCGTACCACCAGGTCGGGTAGACGAAGACCAGCCCATGGGCCCGCTTGAGCCGCTCGAGATGGTCCTTGACAGGAACTTCGTTGATGCCCGGGTCGTGGTAGCGGCGGCGTTCCTCGGCGTCCATCACGGCCCGAAAGCCCGAGGCGTAGAGGTCGAGCAGGTCGACCTCGTGCCCGGCTCGATCGAGGCCGGCTACGACCCGGTCGCGGACCGCGGCGGTGAAGCTCTCGGGACAGGGATGACAATAGACGAGCAGGCAGCGCACGGGCGGCGGGGCGAGCTCGGGGCACCGGGAGGATACCCGGCGACGGCCGGCTTAGCGCGGCGCGCTCGGTGCCGGAAGGGGTCGGCCGAGGTGCCGCGGGGAGGGCCGCGGCGGACGGCTCGGCGGGCCCGGTGGGCCGGGACCTCGCCCCGAGCGGCGCCGAGGCCGACGGTGCCGCATGGCGCGCGCTCGCGTGGGAGGATGGAGAGGCCGTCTGCGACCGCGAGCGCCGTGCCGGCGAACGGGAGTGGGCTCGGCCGAGGCCGGCGGAAGGCCGCGGCGCCGGGCTCAGCGTGCCCGGCGGGCCGGGACCTCGCCCCGGGCGGCGCCGAGGGTGACGGTGCCGCGCCGGACGCGCTCGCGCCAGAGGATGTAGAGGCCGCTCGCGACCACGAGCGCCATGCCGGCGAAGAGGAGGGGGGTGGGCCGATCGCCGAACACCAGCAGGCCGAAGAGCACCGCCCAGAGCATCTGGCTGTATTGAAAGGGGGCCACGACGGAGGCCGGAGCCTCGCGGGTGGCGAGGACGAGGGCGGCCTGGCCGCTGCCCTGGAGGAGGCCCGCGAGTGCGACCCAGAGAAGCCCGTCCGCGGTGAGCGGCCGCCAAGCGAGGAGGGCGCCGGGGGCGGCGATCGCGGCGATCGCGAGGAAGAGAACGAGCAGGATCGCCGGGCTCGATTCGGCGCTACCGATCTTCTTGAGGACACAGAATGAGGCGGCACCCGAGGTGGCCGCAGCCAGGGCCAGGAGGTGGCCCGCGCCGAGCCCGTCGAAGTCGGGCCGGACCATCAACAGCACGCCCAGGAAGCCCACGGCCGCCGCCGACCAGCGGCGCATGCCGACCGGCTCGTGGAGAAAGAGGGCGGAGAACGCGGTCACCAGGATCGGAGCGAGAAAGAGGATCGCATAGGCGTCGGCGAGCGGCAGGAGGGCGAAGGCACGCCAAGCGGCGAGCGCGCAGAGCGCGGTGAGGACGCCGCGGGCGAGGACGAGGGCCGGCCGGCGCGGTCGCAGCGCCGAGAGGCCACCGGCACCGCGGACCAGGAAAAGGACGGGCAAGAGCGCGAAGCCGGACATCAGGAGCGCGATCTGCTCGACCGGCAGCCGGGCGGCCGCGAGCTTGACCAGCGCATCGGCGGTGGAGAAGCAGGCGTAACTCGCGAGCGCCAGGGCCACGGCCCGGCCGATAACCGGGACCGGGGCCACGAGGGCGGAGGTGTCGGTCATGGAGGCGGAAGCCCGCAGGTCGGTCCGAGCCCAATCATACGGCGCAGCCGAGGCTTTCGCTGCTGCGAAAACGCCGCCCGGGCCTGCAGCCGCGGATGCCGTCCGGCGAGGTCGGGCGTCGATCGTTGCCGGCGCGTCGCACGCCGACCGGGTTCGGCCCGGAGGCGGCCGCGCTCGGGCGCCCAGCGGCCCGGCCGCCTCGGGGCCCGGCCGGGAGGTGCCCTGCGAGCGACGGCGTGCGAGCCGGGGGTCGGCGCGAACGGCGCGGACGGCCTCGGCAGCGGCCTGCAGGCGGCTCGGGGGACGGGCTCGCCCGGGTTGGGAACGGCGAGCGGCCGCGGGCGCGGCCGGGAGGGGAGGCTCCGGAGGAGACGGGAGCGGCGGTGCAGCGACGGGCCGTAGACGGCGCTCCCGCGCCCGGAGCCGGATGCGGCCTCGACGCCTCGCTCGGCCTCGGCCGGACCGGCCTGCGGCTCGAGCGCGGCCGCGCGGCGCGGCGGACCCGCGCGCGGCCCGGTCGGCGGGGGCGGACGCCGGCGGGTGCCGGGGGCCCGGATCAGATGACGAAGTCGACGTCCGGGGTGCGGGGGGCGCGGCCGGCGGCGATCGCCCGCTCGCAGAGCGATTCGAGCGAGACGAGGGCGAGCCGCTCGACCAGCACCGACTCGAGCTCGGCCCAGACCGGAGCGAGCACGTCCTCGACCAGAGGCGCGGCCGGCTGCGGGCGCTCGTCCGCCTCCCGTTCGCGACGGAGGGCGAGCAGGAGGTCGGCCAAGCTGATCCGCCGCCGCTCGCGGGCGAGCCGGTAGCCGCCGCGCGGCCCGCGCACGCCCTTGAGCAGCCCGGCGCGGACGAGCTGTTGCATGAGCTGCTCGAGATGGCGACGGGGCAGGCCGAGCCGGGCGGCGGTGTCCTTGCTCTGGACCGGGGCGTTGCCGCCGTGCAGGGCGATGTCGAGCAGCGCCGCGACGGCGAGCTGGAAGCGGCGGTCGAGGCCGGGCGGGTCGCGCATCAGCCTGCCGGCCCCCCGACGAGCGGTGGAGCGGCCGGCGCCGGGGCGGGAGCAACGGAGCGGGGCCGCGAGCCGCCCGGGCCGAGCGGCGCCGGAGCGGTAGAGACGGTGGCCGCCGGATCCGGCGGCGGGTCGCCGGGCCTCGGTCGATGGGCGGTGGAACCGTCGCCTTCCACGCCGGGCGGGAGGCCCGAGCGGCCGGTCGAGCCGAAGCCGCCGGTCCCGCGCGCGGTCTCACCGGCCGCCACCGGCCGCTCCTCCCAGGCGAGCCGGCTCACCGGCGCGAGGACGAGCTGGGCGATCCGATCGCCGCGGCGGATCGTCACGGGCTCGGTGCCGAGATTGACCAAGAGCACGCCGACCTCGCCGCGATAGTCGCTGTCGATCGTGCCCGGGGCGTTGAGCACGGTGACGCCGTGACGGAGCGCGAGGCCCGAGCGCGGTCGGACCTGCGCTTCGTAGCCCGGCGGCAGGGCGATCCGGAGCCCGGTCGGCACGAGCGCCCGCTCGCCCGGGCGAAGGGCGAGATGCTGCTCCTCGGGCAGGGCGGCAACCAGGTCGAGGCCCGCCGCGCCTTTGCTCGCATAGGCCGGAAGCGGCAGGTCGCGGCCGTGCGGCAGCCGCTCGACCGCGACCGGGACGGGCGGGCTCAAGAGGGCCCCCGGCCGAGGGCGGCGGCGATCCGCTCGACGAGACGAGCCGCCACCTCCTCTTTGGAGAGCTCGGGCCAAGGCTCGGCCGGGCCTTCGCCCGAAAGGAACAGGATGCGGTTGCGATCGGCGCCGAACACCGCGCCACGGGAGACGTCGTTGGCGAGGATCCAATCGCAGTCCTTTTTCGCACGCTTGGTGCGGGCCTCGGCCTCGAGCGCGCCGGTCTCCGCGGCGAAGCCCACGACGAGGCGCGGCCGCTGCGTGGGATGGCGGGCGAGGCCCGCCAGGATGTCGGGGTTCTCGACCAGCCGCAGGACCGGCGGCGCGGCACCCGTCTCCTTCTTGATCTTGGCCGCGGGCACCTCGGCCGGGCGCCAGTCGGCGACTGCCGCGGCGCAGACCGCGACATCGACGGGTAGCGCCGCCTCGCAGGCGGCCGCCATCTCGCGTGCGGTCTCCACCTTGACGGTGCGGACCCCGGGCGGGTCGGGGATCGCGACCGGCCCGCTCACGAGGGTGACGGTGGCCCCGGCTCGGGCGAGGGCCTCGGCGATCGCGTGGCCCTGCCGGCCCGAGCTCCGGTTGGCGATGAAGCGTACGGGGTCGATCGGCTCGTGCGTCGGCCCGCTCGTGACGAGCGCGCGAACGCCCTCGAGCGGGCGGGAAGAAGGCTCGAGGCGGGCCAGGATCGCGGCCAGGAGCTCGTGGGGCTCGACCATCCGGCCGGCGCCGACCTCGCCGCAGGCGGTATCGCCCACGGCCGGGCCCAGTATCGCGATTCCGTCGGCTGCGAGCCGCTCGAGGTTGCGGCGGGTCGCGGGATGCGCCCACATGCGCGGGTTCATGGCGGGGGCGACGAGCACCGGCTTGTCGGTGGCGAGCAGCAGGGTGGAGGCGAGATCGTCGGCGAGGCCGTTCGCCATCTTGGCGAGGAGATCGGCGGTGGCGGGTGCGACGACCACGAGATCGGCCTCGCGGGAGAGACGGATGTGGCCCATCTCGGCCTCGTCGGTGAGCGAGAAGAGAGAGTCGTAGACCTTCTCGCCGGAGACCGCGGCGAGCGCGAGCGGGCTCACGAGCGCCCGAGCGGCGGCGGTCGGCACGCAGCGCACGGCGATTCCGTGTTCTTTGAGCCGACGGATCAGCTCGAGGCATTTGTAGGCGGCGATCCCGCCGCCGAGGACCAGCAGCACGCGCTTGTTCGACACGCGAAGGCTCTCCCTGGCGCCGGGGCGAGTGTGGCGCCGGCTCAGCCCAAGGCAAGGCCGAGCAGCAGGCCCAGGAGCAGGAGGAGGACGCCCGCGACCCGGCCGTGCTCGACGGCTCGTCGCTCGGGCGCCGGGCGCGGACCGGTCTCCAACAGACGCTCGAGCCGGCCGAGCGTGGCCGGTAGCCGGCGCAGCGCCTCCACGCCCTCGGCCACCGCCTCGCGCAGTTGCGCTTCGGGCCCGAGATTGTCGCGCATCCACTGCTCGACCAGGGGGCGGGCCAGGGTCCAGATGTTGACGGCCGGGTTGAGGGCGCGGCCCACACCCTCGGCCACCACCATGGTCTTCTGGAGGAGGAGGAGCTGGGGCTGGGTCTCCATCTCGAACTCCTCGGCGGTGGCGAGGAGCTGGCCCAAGAGGCGGCCGAAGGAGATCTCGTTCAAGGGCAGGCCCAGGATCGGCTCGCCGAGTGCCCGGCAGGCCTGAGTGAAGGCGGCACGGTCCTGGTCGGGGGGCAGGAACCCGGCGCGGAAGAAGACTTCGGCGACGCGGGCGTAATCGCGCTCGAGGAAGCCCAACAGCACCTCGGCCAGGTTGCGCCGATCGGCGAGCTCGAGCCGGCCCATGATGCCGAAGTCGAGGGCGACGATGTCGCCCGTCTTCGGGTCGATCAGCATGTTGCCGGGGTGCATGTCGGCGTGGAAAAAGCCGTCCCGGAAGACCTGGTTGAAGAAAACGACGGCCGCTCGTTCGAGGATCGCATCGGGATCGAGCCCGGCGGCCAGGAGCCGGTCGCGCTCGTCGGCCGGCAGGCCCTCGACGCGCTCGAAGGTGACCACCCGTCTGCCGGTCCGCCGCCAATCGACGCGGGGGACGCGGAAGCCGAGCGCGTCCTTGTTGTTCTCGGCGAACTCGGCGGCGGCCGCGGCCTCGAGGCGGAGATCCATCTCGCGGCGGGTCGAACGGGCCAGGAGGCGGACCGCCTCGACCGGCTTGTAGCGGCGCAGCGGCGGGTGCAGCCGCTCGGCCCACTCGGCGAGCCAGAGGAAGAAGTCGAGGTCGCGGCCGATCGCCTCTTCGATGCCGGGGCGGAGGATCTTGACCGCCACCGCTTCGCCCTCGGTCGTGGTGGCGAAATGGACTTGCGCGATCGAGGCGGCCGCCACCGGCCGGTCCTCGAAGCTCGCGAAGAGGGCCGGAAGCGGCTGGCCGAGCTCGCGCTCGAGGGTGGCGCGGGCCTCCTCGGCCGGAAAGGGCGGCAGCCGGTCCTGGAGGAGCGAGAGGTCGCGGGCGATGGTCTCGCCCAACAGATCGGCGCGGGTGGCGAGGCTCTGGCCGAGCTTGATGAAGGCCGGGCCCATCTCCTGGAGCGCCCTGGCGAGCCGCTCGCCCGGCCGGCCCGGCGCGTCGCGGCGGGCGAAGCGCTCGGCGAACTCGACGAAGGGAACGAGCTGGGGAACGAGGCCGAGCGGGAAGAGGGCGTTGTGGCGGGAAAGCGCGCGGGCGACCGCGACGAGCCGCGCCAGGTTGCGCGCGGATCGGAGCATCGCCCCTCAGAGCCGCCAGGCGGAGTGGATCGCGGCGATCCCCCCCGAGAGGTTGCGAAAGCGGACCCGCTCGAGGCCGGCCGCCTCGACGAGCGCGGCGAAGGTTTCCTGGTCGGGGAAGCGGCGGATGCTCTCGGCCAGATAGCGGTAGCTTTCGGCATCGCCCGCCACGAGCGCACCCAGGGTCGGGAGCACGGTGAAGGAGTATAGGTCGTAGAGCGGCTCGAGGAGGGGCAGCGCTAGCTTCGAGAATTCGAGACAGAGGAAGCGGCCGCCCGGCTTCAGCACCCGGCGCGCCTCGGCGAGCGCCCGGTCGATCCGGGTGACGTTGCGGATGCCGAAGGCGATCGTGCAGGCGTCCACGCTCGAATCGGGCAGCGGCAGCGCCTGGGCGTCGCCCACCACCCAGTCGATCTCGGCGAGCCAGCCGGCATCGAGCGCCTTGTCGCGACCGACCGCCACCATGGCGCGGTTGTAGTCGACCACCGTCACCCGGCCGCGGCCCTCGACGCGGGCGAGGAAGCGGAGCGCGATGTCGCCCGTGCCGCCGGCGACGTCGAGCAGGTGCAGATCGGGGCGCGGGGCGAGCCAATCGAGCATCGCCTCCTTCCAGAGACGATGGACGCCCAGGCTCATGAGATCGTTCATGAGGTCGTAGCGGGAGGCGACCCGCTCGAACACGCCCTTCACCAGGCCGGCCTTGGCCTCGGGTGGGACCTCGGCGAAGCCGAAGGAGGCGGCCAGCCGATCGGCGGCGCTTGCGGGGTCCTGTTCGCTCATGCAGACAGCGACGGCTCCGTTGCGACCGGCGCGATGTACGCGGTGGGCGGCGGGCGGGCAAGGCGCGGAAGGGAGGGGGCGTGCCCGAGCTGCCCGAGGTCGAGACGATCGTGCGCGGGCTCGAGGCCCGGTTGAGCGGGGCGCGGATCGAAGCGGTCGAGCAGCGGCGGCGGGATCTGCGCTTCCCGATGCCGGAGCGGCTCGCGACCCGACTCCAGGGCCGGCAGGTGACCGGCTTCGCCCGACGGGCCAAATACGTGCTCGCGGCGCTCGACGACGGTTGGACGCTGCTTCTCCATCTCGGCATGTCGGGCCGGCTGCTGCTCGACGGCCCGCCCCGGGGCCCGCACGAGCATCTGACGATCGGCTTCGAAGGCGGCCGGGTGCTGCGCCTCGTCGACCCGCGACGCTTCGGCGCGGTCGATCTCTGGCCCACGGCCCGCCTCGGCGAACACCCGCTCCTGCGCGGCCTCGGTCTCGAGCCGCTCGGGCCGGAATTCGGCGGGCCGGTGCTGCTCGAGCTCCTGCGCGGACGGCGCACGCCGCTCAAGAACGCGCTCATGGACCAGCGCCTCGTCGTCGGGATCGGCAACATCTACGCCAACGAGGCTCTGTTCCGCGCCCGGCTCTCGCCGCGCCGGCTGGCCCTCACGGTGGGCCCCGAGCGCGCGGAGCGGCTCGCCCGCGCGGTACGCGCGGTGCTCCTGGAGGCGATCGAGAAGGGCGGCACGAGCCTGCGCGACTATGTCCAAGCGGACGGCACGCTCGGCAGCTTCCAAAACGACTTTCGGGTCTACGAGCGGGAAGGCGAGCCCTGCCTGGCCTGCGGCGGGCCGATCCGGCGGATCGTCCTCTGCGGTCGGGCGACCTATTTCTGTAGCAGCTGCCAGCGCTGAGCCGCGCGCCGGGGGCCCGCACCGGCTGCGGCGCCGGTGCCGGGCGCGACCCGGGCGGCGCTGGACGGCGGCGGGCGGCTCGGGCAAGAAGCCGCGACCGCGGGGCGGCGCCAGGGGCGGCCGCGCCGGTGGGCGGTCGAGCCGGCACCGGTGGGCGCCGGCGAGGAGACGGATTGATGGCCTACGAGACGATCCTGGTCGAAAAGCGCGGGCCCGTGGGGCTCGTGACGCTGAACCGGCCCAAGCAGCTCAACGCGTTGAACAGTCAGGTGATCGCCGAGATCGAACAGGCGCTCGCCAACTTCGACGCCGATTCCACGGTGGCGGCGGTGGTGATCACCGGGTCGGAGAAGGCGTTCGCCGCCGGCGCCGACATCAAGGAGATGCTCGAGAAGGACTTCGCGAGCGCGCTCGAGAGCGACTTCGTGGGCGCCTGGAACCGGATTGCCCGGCACAAGAAGCCGCTCATCGCTGCGGTCGCCGGGTACGCGCTCGGCGGCGGCTGCGAGCTCGCCATGATGTGCGACATCATCCTGGCGGCCGACAATGCCCGCTTCGGCCAGCCGGAGATCAATCTCGGCACGATCCCGGGGGTGGGCGGGACGCAGCGGTTGACCCGCGCGGTCGGCAAGTCCAAGGCCATGGAGATGATCCTCACCGGCCGGCTCATGAGTGCCGAGGAGGCGGAGCGCTCGAACCTGGTGGCGCGGGTGGTGCCGCTCGCCAAGCTGCTGGACGAGGCGATCGCGCTCGGCGAGGAGATCGCGCGGAAGTCGCAGCCGATCGTGCGGCTGGCCAAGGAGGCGGTCAACGTCGCCTTCGAGACGACGCTCGCCGAGGGTGTCCGGTTCGAGCAGCGGGTGTTCTACGCCACCTTCGCGACCGCCGACCGCAAAGAGGGGATGAGCGCTTTCGTCGAGAAGCGCTCGCCGAGCTTCGTCAACCGCTGAGGCGGGCCCGACCGCGCGGCCCGTGGCGGCGTCCGCCCGGGCGGCGAGGGCGCGGTTGACGGGCGAACCCCGGGTCGCTATCTGCCGGCGTCCGATTTCCCTGGGAGACGGTTTCCGTGGCGAACACCCCCTCGGCGCGCAAGCGCGCCCGCCAGGCGGCCAAGCGCGCGCTCGTCAACAAGAGCCGCCGCAGCCGCATCAAGACCTTCGTGCGCAAGGTCGAGGCGGCGTTGGCGGCGGGCGACGTGGCGGCCGCCAAGGCGGCCTTCGCGCTCGCCGAGCCCGAGATCCGACGCGGCGTGAGCAAGGGCGTTCTGCACCTCAACACGGCCTCGCGGCGGATCTCGCGTCTCGCACAGCGGATCAAGGCGCTCGACACCCGGTCGCCGCCGGCGAGCTGACCGGGGCAGCCCGTCTACCGGGCCGGGACGGCGACCGGCGGGCCGTCGGTCGCGACCGGGTTTCACAGCCGCGAAACCGCAGCGCACCTGGGACGCCGGCCGAGGCGGCGGTCGGCCCCGGGGCGGTTTCGTGTGCCGGCCCCCGACAGGGGGTTGGCGGCTCGCCGCCTCATCAACCTTTCCGCGAACTGCGTCGTTCTCGTTTCGATCGCCTTGCGGCTTGCCGGGCGGTTCCTTAGGCTCCTGTCTCTGACGAGTCGGGTGTCTTCTCTGGGGATTGACTTGTAACTACTTGAGTTGTGACAGTTTCGCCAAGAAGTTCTCGGCGGCTCTTGACGGCGGGTTCCGCGTCGGGTCTCTCTACCTATGCTTGAGAGGCGGTTCGCGGGGTGGGCCGCGGGAGCCGCGTGCGACTGCGGCTTCGTCGGGGCGTCTGGTTGTCGGGAGGGGGCGGATGGCCTTGCGGTCGGGGCAGTCGTTGGCCTCTTCTGTGGCGGCACGGGGAGCCGTCGAGGGGCGGATGGGCGCAGCGCCGGGCGAGGTCCAGCAACAGTGGCAGCAGGTCCGCGCGCTCCTGCGGGCGGAACTCGGCGACACCGCGTTCGGCACCTGGCTCCGGCCGCTCGATCTGGTCGAGTTGGCGGGCGAGCGGGTGGTGCTGGCGGTACCCACCCAGTTCATGCGGGACTGGATCGTCGCCAACTACGCCGATCGGATCCGAGCCCTCTGGACCCGGCTCAACCCCTCCGTCCGCTCGATCACGCTCGCGGTGCGGCCGCCGGGGGCGGAGCCGGCTCCCGCACCGGCGCTGGCCACGCCCGCGCCGGTGGCCGCCGAGCCCGTGCTCGACCCGACCGGGGAGGAGCTCGGCGCGCGGCTCGACCCCAGGCTCACCTTCGAGCGCTTCGTGATCGGCAAGCCCAACGAGTTCGCGGTCGCCGCCGCCGAGAAGGTCGCCATGTCGGCGACGCCACCCTTCAACCCGCTGTTCCTCTACGGCGGGGTGGGGCTCGGCAAGACCCACCTCATGCATGCGATCGCCTGGCGGGTCCGCCAGCGCGACCCGAGCCGGCGGGTGGTCTATCTCACCGCCGAGAAGTTCATGTACCAGTTCATCTTGGCGCTGCGCTCGAAGGACACCATCCCCTTCAAGGAGCTGTTCCGCTCGGTCGACCTCTTGATGGTCGACGATCTCCAGTTCATCGCCGGCAAGGACCAGACCCAGGAAGAGTTCTTCCACACCTTCAACGCGCTGGTCGAGCGCGGCCGGCAGATCGTCATCAGCGCCGACCGCAGCCCCTCCGATCTCGACGGGCTCGAGGAGCGGATCCGCTCGCGCCTGTCCTGGGGTCTCGTGGCCGACATCCACCCGACGACCTACGAACTGCGGCTCGGCATCCTGCAGACCAAGGCCGAATCGTGTGGCGTCGACGTGCCGCTTCGGGTCCTCGAGTTCCTCGCGAGCCGGATCACGAGCAACGTGCGCGAGCTCGAAGGCGCGCTGAACCGGATCGTCCTGCAGGCGAGCGTGACCCGCCAGCCGGTCTCGATCGAGATGGCGCAGGAGATCCTCAAGGACGTGCTGCGCGCCGCCGACCGGCGGATCACGATCGAGGAGATCCAGAAGGCGGTGGTCGAACACTACGGCCTGCGGATGGCGGACATGACCTCGGCGCGTCGGCAGCGCCAGGTGGCACGGCCGCGCCAGGTCGCGATGTACCTCGCCAAGCTGCTGACGCCGCGCTCCCTGCCGGAGATCGGCCGGCGCTTCGGCGGCCGCGACCACACGACGGTCATGCATGCGGTGCGCCAGATCGAGCGGCTGCAGGCCGAAGACCGCCAGCTCGCCGACGACATCGAGGCGCTCAAGCGCCGGCTGCAGAGCTGAGCCGGCCGACGCCGGGCGGCCGCCCGGCGGGCCGCCGCGCGACGTGAAAAGGGTCAACCTCGCCCGGCTTTTCTGCTAGCGTCCCGTCCCCGAGCCGTTCGGGGCGGGCGCCGGTCGAGCCGGGCCCGAGCGATACGAGCCCAGCGGGTGAGTCGTCGATGAAACTCGAGATCGAACGCGCCGCCCTGCTCCGCTCGCTCGGCCACGTTCAGAACGTGGTCGAACGGCGGACCACGATCCCGATCCTGGGCAACGTCAAGCTCACCGCCGGCGACGGGCTCGAGCTCCTGGCGACCGACCTCGACCTCACGCTCTTGGCCCGCGAGCCGGCCGAGGTGGCCCGCGCCGGTGCCACCACCGTGCCGGCCCACACGCTCTTCGACATCGTCCGCAAGCTGCCCGAGGGGGCGACCGTGGCGCTCGAGCAGGCGCCCGGTGCGAGCGAACTGCGGCTCGCGGCCGGCCGCTCGCGCTTCGCGCTGCCGACCCTGCCGCCCGACGAGTTTCCGGCGACCGGAGGCGACGAGCTCGAGGTCCACTTCGAGATCGCCCCGGCCGAACTCGCCAAGCTGATCGACAAGACCCGCTTCGCGATCTCGACCGAGGAGACCCGCTATTATCTGAACGGGATCCATGTCCACGTCGCCGGCGCGGGCGCCACCCGCACCCTGCGCGGGGTCGCGACCGACGGCCACCGGCTCTCCCGGATCGAGGTGCCGCTGCCGCCGGGGGCCGAGCGCATGCCGCCCGTGATCGTGCCGCGCAAGACTGTGGGCGAGCTCCGCAAGCTGCTCGAAGGCGCGGAAGAGCCGGTGCGCATCGCGGTCTCGGCCGCCCGGATCGAGGGGGCCTGTGGCCGCATTCGGCTGCTCTCGCGGCTGATCGACGGCACCTTCCCCGACTACGAGCGGGTGATCCCGACCGGCAACGAGCGGATCGCGCTCCTCGCCACCGAGGCCTTCGCCGAGGCGGTCGACCGGGTGGCGACGATCTCGATGGAGAAGGCGCGGCCGATCAAGCTCGCCTTCGAGGCCGGCCGGGTCACCGTCTCGGCGATCAGCCCGGAGCAGGGCCGGGCCGAGGAAGAGCTCGACTGCGACTGGCGCGGCGAGCCGCTCGAGATCGGCTTCAACGCCCGCTACGTGCTCGACATCGTCGCCCAGATCGACGGTCCGCAGCTGCGGATCGAGATGGCGAACGCGGCGGCGCCCACGCTCCTGCGCGATCCGGCCGACCCCGCCGCCCTGTTCGTGCTCATGCCCATGCGGGTCTGATGCGGCCGAGCGCTGCGGTGGTCGAGGCGGCGCCGGTCGCCGCCCTCGCGGTTCGGCGGCTGCGGCTGCGCGATCTGCGCAACTGGGCGCGGCTCGACCTCGCGCCGCCACCCGGGCCCGTGCTGCTCGTGGGGCCCAACGGTGCGGGCAAGACCAACCTCCTCGAGGCGCTCTCGCTCCTGGCGCCGGGCCGCGGCCTACGGCGGGCGGCTCCGGCCGAGCTCGACCGCCGGCCGGACGGCGCGCCTTGGGCGGTCGCGGCGCGGCTCGCCGGGAGGCAGGGTGTGTTCGAGCTCGCGGTCGGCCGCGAGCCGGGCTCGGAGCGGCGCACCGTCACCCTCGACGGCCGGCGGCTCGAGGACCGCGCCCGGCGCGCCGAGCTCGTCGGCATGCTCTGGCTCACGCCCGCCCACGACCGGCTGTTCGTCGAGGGCCCGGCCGAGCGTCGCCGCTTCCTCGACCGGCTCGTGCTGGCCTTCGACCCGCGCCATGCCGCGACCGTGGCGACCTACGAGCGGCTCCTGCGCGACCGCGCGGCGCTCTTGCGCGCCGGTCGGCACGATCCGGCCTGGCTTTCCGCCCTCGAGGCGCGGCTCGCGGCCGCCGGGGTGGCGGTGGCCGCCGCCCGCCGCCAGCTCGTGCGCGCCCTCGAGCGGCACGGCGCGGCCGAGGCCGGGCCCATGCCGGGCGTGCGGCTCGCGCTCGAGGGCGAGGTCGAGCGCTGGCTCGGGGAGGCGCCCGCGGCGACCGTCGAAGAGCGCCTGGCCGCCGCCTTGCGGGCGAGCCGCGAGCTCGATGCGGCGAGCGGCGGGGCAGCGCACGGGCCGCATCGCAGCGATCTCTCGGTGCGCGACGCGGCGAGCGGGGAGCCGGCCGCGGCCTGCTCGACCGGTCGGCAGAAGGCGCTGCTCGTGGGCCTCTTGTTGACCCATGCCCGGCTGCGGGCGGCGCTTCTGGGCGAACTTCCGATCCTTCTTTTGGACGAGGTGGCGGCCCATATGGACGGACAGCGGCGGGCCGCGCTCGCCCGAGCCCTTTTCGAGCTCGGCGCTCAGGCCTGGCTTTCCGGCACCGACCGCGAGCTCTTCGCGGCGTTCGCCGGCCGCGCCTGTTTCCTCGAGATCGACAACGGGACGATCGTCTCCGATGAGCGTTGATCGCACGACGTCCGCCGTGGCGGGCGACTACACGGCGCAGTCGATCCAGGTCCTCGAGGGCCTCGATGCGGTGCGCAAACGGCCGGGCATGTACATCGGTGACACCGACGACGGGTCGGGCCTGCACCACATGGTCTTCGAGGTGGTCGACAACGCGATCGACGAGGCGCTCGCGGGCCATGCCGACCGCATCGAGGTGATCTTGAACCCGGACGGTTCTTGTACCGTGACCGACAACGGCCGCGGCATCCCGGTCGACATCCACCCCGAGCAGGGGGTTTCGGCGGCCCAGGTGATCATGACGGTGCTGCATGCCGGCGGCAAGTTCGGCGGTGGCGCCTACAAGGTCTCGGGTGGCCTGCACGGGGTCGGCGTCTCGGTCGTCAACGCGCTCTCCGAGTGGCTGGAGCTGCGGATCTGGCGGGACGGGGCCGAGCACTTCATCCGCTTCGAGCAGGGCGGGGTGCCGGTAGCGCCGCTTCGGGCAGTGGGTCCGCAGGGCGAGCGTCGCGGCACTTCGGTGACCTTCCTGCCCTCGCGCGAAATCTTCTCGCGCACCGAGTTCTCGGCCCAGACCATCGAGCACCGGCTGCGCGAGCTCGCCTTTCTCAATCCCGGCATCCGAATCTTCTTCGAGGACCGCCGCAGCGACCCGCCGCGGCGCGAGACGTTGCACTACGAGGGCGGGCTCGCGGCCTATGTCCGCTGGATCGACCGGGCCAAGCAGCCACTCCATGCCCCGATCCTGATCCGGGGCGAGCGCGAGGGCATCGTGGTCGAGGCGGCACTCCAGTGGAACGACGGCTATCACGAGACCCAGCTCTGCTTCACGAACACGATCCCGCAGCGTGACGGCGGCACCCATCTGACGGGCTTCCGCCAGGCGCTCACGCAGACCCTGAACGCGGCGGCCGAGAGCCTCGGCATCGGCAAGCGCGAAAAAGTCCAGCTCACCGGCGAGGACATGCGCGAGGGCCTCACCTGCGTCCTCGCGCTCAAGGTGCCGGACCCGCGCTTCTCCTCGCAGACCAAGGAGAAGCTCGTCTCGTCCGAGGTCACGCCGGTGGTCGCCCAGGTGGTCCGCGAGCAGCTCGGCCGTTGGCTCGAGGAGCATCCGCAGGAGACCAAGGCGATCCTCGCCAAGGTCGTCGAAGCGGCGACCGCGCGGGAGGCCGCCCGCCGCGCCCGCGAGCTCACGCGCCGCAAGAGTCCGCTCGATGTCGCCAACCTGCCGGGCAAACTCGCCGACTGTCAGGAACGCGACCCGGCCAAGGCGGAGCTCTTCATCGTCGAGGGCGACAGCGCCGGCGGCTCGGCCAAGCAGGGCCGCGACCGGGCCTTCCAGGCGATCCTCCCCTTGCGCGGCAAGATCCTCAACGTCGAGCGGGCCCGGGTCGACAAGGTGCTCTCCAGCCAGGAGATCGGGACGCTCATCACCGCGCTCGGCACCGGCATCCGCGACGATTTCGACATCGGCAAGCTGCGCTACCACACGATTGCGATCATGACGGACGCCGACGTCGATGGCTCGCACATCCGCACCCTGCTCTTGACCTTCTTCTATCGGCATTTGCCGGAGATCATCGAGAAGGGGCATCTCTTCATCGCCCAGCCGCCGCTCTACGGCATCCGGCGCGGGCAGAAGGTCGAATACGTCAAGGACGATGGGGCGCTCGAGGACCTGCTCGTCCGCCAGGGCCTCGAGGAGGCCCGGCTGGTCGGCGAGGCCGGCACGGCGGTCGAGGGCGAGGCGCTTTCGGCCCTGGTCGGCGCCGCCCGGGCGGCGCGCGGCCCGCTCCAGGCGCTCGCCCGTCGGCTGCCGGCCGAGCTCGTCGAGGCGCTCGCCCTCGAGGGCGGGCTCGACCCGGCCCGGCTCGCCGATCCGAGCGCGGCGCTCGGGCTCGGTCAGCGGGTGGCCGAGCGGCTGCGGCGGGCCGGGGCGAGTGGGGTGCAGGTGGTCCGCGACGAAGCGGGCGGGCTCGTCTTCCACCTCCGGCAGGGCGAGCGACGCGAGCGGCACCGGCTCGACCCGGGGCTCGCCGGCGGTCACGAGGCGCGACGGCTCGCCGAGGCTCTGGCCCCCCTGCGGCCGGTCCTGGCGGCCCCGGCCCGGCTCGAGCGCAAGACCGAGCGGCGGCCGGTGCACGGTGCCCGCGACCTGTTGCAGGGGATCGTCGAGCTCGCCAAGAAGGGCCTTTCGATCCAGCGCTACAAGGGCCTCGGCGAAATGAACCCCGAGCAGCTCTGGGAGACCACGCTCGACCCGGCGCGGCGCTCGCTTTTGCAGGTGCGGATCGAGCACGCCGACGAGGCCGACGAGATTTTCTCGACCCTCATGGGCGACGTGGTCGACCCCAGGCGGGCCTTCATCCAGGAAAACGCTCTCAAGGTGGTCAATCTCGACGTCTGAGCCCGGCCGGCCCGGCGGCCGCCGCTCGCGAGCCTCGGACCCCGTTAACGCTTCCTCAACCTTTCCCTGCGAGAAGGATCGCGGCCGAGGTCGCGAGGTGTCGTGTTCGGGATCGGACTGGGCTCGCTCGTCGCTCTCCTGCTCGCCGGGTTGCTCGCCGCGGCGACGGGCCGCGCCGTGTCAATCGTAGGAGTGGCCGGCGCGCAGACCTTCGCGCACGCGGTGCGCCACGGCGAGGAATTCCGGTGTGTCGCGCAGCTCGAGCGGCCGGTCGACCGGCAGCGGGCTGTCGATCACTTCGAGGATCCGGCCGGGCCGCGGCGACATCACGACGATCCGGGTGGCGAGATAGACCGCCTCGGCGATCGAATGGGTGACGAAGAGGATGGTCTTGCCCGTCCGCCGCCAGAGCCGGTGCAGCTCGAGGTTGAGCCGATCGCGGGTGATCTCGTCGAGCGCGCCGAAGGGCTCGTCCATCAGCAGGATGTCGGGCTCGAAAGCGAGCGCCCGAGCGATCGACACGCGCTGTTGCATGCCGCCCGAGAGCTGCCAGGGATGGTGCCGGGCGAAGGCCTCGAGCTCGACGAGGGCGAGCCAGCGGCGGGCGCGTGCCGCCCGTTCCTCGGGCGAGAAGCCCATGATCTCGAGCGGCAGGGTGACGTTGCGCTCGACCGTGCGCCAAGGCTGCAGCGCCGGCGCCTGGAAGACGTAGCCGTAGCGGCGAGCGAGGCGCGCCTCGCGCGGTGCGAGGCCCTCGACTCTGAGCGTCCCGGCGGTCGGCTGCTCGAGGTCGGCCACGAGCCGCAGGAAGGTCGTCTTGCCGCAGCCCGAAGGCCCGATCAGCGCCACGAAGGCGCCGGGCTCGATCACGAGATCGACACCGGCGAGCGCGGTCACCGGCCCCGCGGCCGTGGCGAAGGTGAGGCCGAGACCGCGCGCCTCGACCGCCGGGCACCGTCCGAGCTCGGTCGCACCGCGCGAGGACGCGGCGGCGCTGGCCAGTTGCGCCATCGCGGGCTCCGGTCAGTCCGCGCGGGCGAGCGTGAGCGCCGCCTGCAGCAGCACCTGGCAGCCGGCCGCCAGATGTTCGGGCTCGGCCCACTCCTCCTCGTTGTGGGAGAGGCCGTCGCGGCAGGGAACGAAGATCATCGCGGTCGGGACGACGCGCGCCGTGTAGCAGGAATCGTGGCCGGGTCCCGAGACCATCTCGCGCCAGGAAAAGCCGCCGGCCTCCGCCGCCGCGCGGATCGCCGCCACGCAGGTCGGGTCGAAGCGCACCGAGGGGAAGTGCCAGATCGGGTCGACCGTGTACGCGAGGCCGTCGCGGACGCAGGCCTCGCCGACGATCCGGTGCACGGCACGGTCGAGCTCGGCCAGGACGGAGTCCTCGGGGTGGCGCAGGTCGATCGTGAAGAAGACCTCGCCCGGAATCACGTTGCGCGACGGTTTCGCGATCTCGAGCACGCCCACCGTGGCGACCGCGTGTGGCCCGTGCCCGCGGGCGAGCCCGTCGAGCGCCTCGATCACGCGCGCGGCGGCGACGAGCGCGTCCTTGCGGCGCGGCATCGGCGTCGAGCCGGCGTGGCTCTCTTTCCCGGTGATCCGGACCTCGTACCAGCGAATGCCCTGGGCGCCGGTCACCACTCCGATCGTCTTGCCCTCGGCCTCGAGGATCGGACCCTGCTCGATGTGCAACTCGAGGTGACATTTCCAACGCTGCGGGGCGCAGGGCAGCGTTCCCTTGTAGCCGATCCGCTCGAGTTCGTCGCCGAACCGCTTGCCCTCGCGGTCGGTACGGGCATAGGCCCATTCCTTGGTGAAGGCACCCGCGAACACACCCGAAGCGAGCATCGCCGGGGCGAACCGGGTGCCCTCCTCGTTGGTCCAGTTCACGACCAGGATCGGATGGTCGGTCTCGTAGCCGGCGTCGGCGAGGGTACGCACGATCTCGAGACCGGCCAGGACGCCGGCGACCCCGTCGAACTTGCCGCCGGTCGGTTGGGTGTCGAGATGGCTGCCGATCGCCACCGGCGGCAGATCCGGCCGGCGGCCGGGTCGCAGCGCCATCATGTTGCCCATCTCGTCGACGGTTACGGTGCAGCCCGCCGCCTCGCACCAGCGCCGGAAGAGGTCGCGCCCCTCGCGGTCGAGATCGGTGAGCGTCTGTCGGTTGCAACCGCCCTTGGGAGTGGCCCCGATCTTCGCCATCTCCATGAGCGAATCCCAGTAACGGCGGGCGTCGATCCGCAGATTGCCGGCCTCGGCTCCGATCACGGCGGTTCTCCCGAATGGGCTCTCGGGCGATCCCTCGCGCCGCACGCCGGCGCGGTCAAGCGTCTACGGGGGCTGGACCGCCGGCCGGGGCCACGGCAGGCTCGGTTCGGGAGGGGAGGCGATGCGCGACGAGGACGGCTCGAATCCGGCGGCATTGGAGGTGCCCGAGGCCGGCCGACCGGTTCCGGACGAGGCCGGTGCGGCGCCCGGAGGCGAGGGACGGGGGCAGACGCTCGCCGTCAGCCTGCACCAGCTGCGGCTCTTCTGGGCCCTCGCCCATGCCCGCTCGCTGACCCAGGCGGCCAAGCAGCTCGGCATCTCGCAACCGGCGCTCTCGCAGGCGCTCGCCAAGCTGGAGCGGCTATTGGGGCACCGGCTGGTCGACCGCCAGTCGGGCCGCCTCGTGCTCACCGATGCCGGGCGCTTCCTGCTCGAGCGGGCGGGCCGGCTCCTGGCCGAGGCCGATGCGCTCGAGAGCGGGCTCGCCGCCTACAAGGCCGGGCTCAGGGGCCGGGTCGCGGTCGGTGCCCTGGCCTCGATTGCCCGCACACTCTTGCCCACGGCCTTCGCCGAGGCCCGCGCGCGGGTTCCGGAGCTCGCCCTCGACGTGCACGAGGTGGCGCCGCAGGAGGCCGTTGAAGGCCTCTACGGCCGGACCCTCGACGTCGCCGTGGTCTCGGAGACGGCGGTGGCGAGCGACCATCTGCCCTTCGCCCGGCGGCCCCTCCGCGTCGACGGCTACGCGCTCGCCGTTCCCGACGGGATCGTGCTCGACGGTATCGTCGAGCCGGAACGCGAGCTCGACGCGGCGGCCAGAGCCGTGCTCGGCCGGACGATCGAGTTCAATTTCGGCACGCTGCACGCCGACCGGATCGCCGAATGGTACCGCAGGGTCTTGCCCTGGGCCCGGACGGTGGCCAGGGTACGCACCTACGAAACGGCGCTCGCCATGGTCGAGGGCGGCCACGGCGTGGCGCTCGTCCCGCAGCTCACCGCCCAGCTCGCCGGCAGGATGCTCTTCCGGGTGCGGCTGTATGCCGTGCCGACGATGGAGCGCCGGCTGGTGGCGCTGGTACCGTCGCACCGCCGGCAGATGGAGCCTCTTCGGACCTTCCTCGACGCGCTGGCGGCGGCGGCCCTGCGGCTCGAGCTCGTGCCGGCGACACCCCCACCGCCCTTCGTCCTCGCCCGCTCGGCGGGCTGAGCGATACCCGCGCGGCATGCGACCGCGCGGGCGAGAGCCGCTCGAGGCACGTGCTGGTGAACCGGGCGGCCGATCGACCACCGATCGCCCGAGGAAACCGGCGGGTGCGGCTCTCGGAGCGCGCCGGATGGATCGGGGACCCGCGAACTCCGCGCGTCGCGCCGCGCCTGGGACCGGTCGGCGGCTCGGTTCCGCAGATCGATCGCCCAGATCCGACCCCGAGTGGGTGCGAGGATCGCCGAGCAGCCGCGCACCCCGAGCGGTGACGGCAGTACAGCCGGTGACAGGGTCACATCGGCGCGGCGTGTTCCGGAAAGCCGACCGGTACCGTCCGACACCCGCGACCAGGTGCACCGGCTCGGATATCGACTCGCCGGGCACGGCTCCGCGGGACCCGTCGCAGGTACGGCGAATCGCCGAGCCGCCCCGGATTTTCCTCCCGCTCGCCTCGGGCCGTCTCGACATCGGACGGGCCAGCCGAGGGGACGGGTCGCGAAGAGGAGGCGTGCTCACCCGCCGGTCCGGCGGAGCAGGCGGGGCTTTCGCCGGCTTTCGATTCCGCGCCCCCGGAGTGCGACGGGGACCGCGGCGGCGCGCCACGACGGGGTCCCGTCGGTCGGGCCCCGCCAAGGCCGCTCCCCTCCGCCGGCGCGGGTCGCGGCCGGGTCGCGCTCCCGAGTGTAGCGCTCGAGAGCCCGGTCGAGCGGCGGGACCCGAGATGCTGGAGAGCCGCTTCGACACCCGCCCTCGATGGCCAGTCGATCGCGAACCGACGGGCGCGATCGTACTCGTCGGCGAGCCGGTCGGCCGACGTCGTCGGCCAACAGAGGCGGATCTGCGGGAGCTGAAGCGTACCTCGCCTCGGACCGGTTCGGCGCGATGGTCTCCCGACAGGTGGCGCGCCGGCTGCGATGGGCGGAGGCGCAGCGCGACGCTTCGAGCCGGGCGAGCGGTGGGGCGGACCGATCGGGTGACACGACGGACGAACGGTCGAGGTCCGTCTTGCCGGAAACCGCGAACCGACTCGGCCGGTGGCCTCGGGGATGTCGGCGGCGACGGGTCGCGGCTTCGACGACCCCTCGCCGACGCGGCCTCGGGCGGCCGCAAGAGGCCGACGGCTCGCTCGCTTCGCTCGGGCATCCCTCGATGTCCCTGCCGTCGGCAGCGACTGTGAGGCGCACCCGACACTCCCGGTGGGCGGCGTTCCACCTCCCTCGCCGACCCGGCTCGAAACGTCGGAAACCCGGAGCGGGACGCCGCGATCCGGGTGGCCGATCCCTTTCTCGGTGAGGATTCGTTAACCCTTGGCCAGTACGCTCTTCCCGAGCCCCGAGGGATCCACCCATGCTCGTCTCGGTCCTATTCCTCTCGGCGTACAAGGGCGTGGCACTCGCCGTGGCCGGGTCGGGCTCGCCCGCGCTCGAGCGGATCGCGGCCCCGCCTCGCCCGCCTTCGTTTCTCGGACGGTTCGTCTGCCTGGCTCCGGCCGTGTTGGCCGCTGTCCGCTCGACCTTCCGGCCTTTCTGGTCGCAGGCGATGTCGAGCGGACCATGGGCCCTGGTCGAAGGCGAGCCGTGTTCGGCATGCGATCCGGAAGGACTCGCAACACAACGAGGCTCCCGACCTCGGGTCGAGGTGAACACGATCCGCGCTGGGCGGCGCAGCGATCCACCCGCCGGATCGGCCGACCGGCCGAGCAGCGAGGCGGAGCGGGTCGTCTCGCTTCCGTCACACGGCCCCGGCCTCGGGGCCGGAAGCCGAAGGCGCTGCTTCGAAGCGGAGGAGTTCGGATCTGATCGCGGGGATTCGCAAGCGCGGCTGTCACCGAGCCGCGCGCGCCCGGGCGACGGGCACGGTACGCCGCCTTCGGGCGATTCGGGCCCGAGCAAAGTCCGCAGGAACCGCTTACCGCACCTTCGAGGGCGGGCCGGCCGACGGGCGGCGCACGGTCGGCCCATAAGTGAACCTGCATGATCGAGAAAAGTCGACGTCCCCGGTGACGAGATCCATATAGCGGAGAGCCGCCCGGATCCTCGGGTGGCGAGCACGATGCGATCGGGGAGTGGAACGATGCGCAAGACGTGGATCCGTCCGCGGGTGACCAGCCGTCCCGTCGGGATGGAGGTCACCATGTACCTGCCGGCCGAGCTCTGAGGTCGGCGGCCGCCGCCCGCGGGAGGAGCCTTGCGCGCGATCGTGCTCGGCGCCGCCGCGGGCGGCGGGTTCCCGCAGTGGAACGCGGCCTGCGAGGCCTGCCGACGGGCCCGCGCGGGCGACCCGGCGGCTCGACCGGCGACCCAAGCGGCGCTCGCGGCGAGCGCCGACGGTGTGCGATGGCTCTTGGTCGAAGCCTCGCCGGATCTGCGCCAACAGATCGAGGCGACCCCGGCACTCCATCCGAAAGCGGCGCCGCGCTCTTCGCCGATCGCCGCGGTGATCCCGACCAACGGCGAGATCGATTCGATCGGCGGTCTCCTGCATCTGCGCGAGGGCACGGCCTTCGCGCTCTGGGCCCATCCGCGGATCCTGGCGCTGCTCGACGCCAACCCGGTTTTCGAGGTGGTCGACCGGCGGATCGTTCCGCGCCGGGCCCTGGTGCTCGACCGCTGGGTGGCCCTCGAGGATGGGGAGGGCGCGCCCCTAGGGCTCGAGGTCCGCGCCTTCGCGGTCGAGGGTAAGCCCCCGCTCTTCCTCGAGAAGGCCGCCCGCGGCGGCGAGCCGCCCGTCCCCCGGCCGGGCGACGTGATCGGCCTCGAGATCCGCGAAGGTCGAAGGCGCCTCGTGTGGATCGCCAATTGCGGCCGGCTCGATCCGCCGGTGCTCGAGCGCTGTGCCGGCGCGGACGTCGTGTTCGTCGACGGCACGCTCTGGCGCGACGACGAGCTCCTTCTGGCAGGCATCGCCGCGCGTACCGGCCGGGAGATGGGCCACGTCTCGATTTCCGGCGAAGCGGGTGTGCTCGCCCGGCTCGGCGCCGTGCCGGCCGGCCGCAAGATCCTCGTGCACGTCAACAACACGAACCCCGTGCTGCTCGCCGACAGCCCCGAACGGGCCGCGGTCGAGCGGGCGGGCTTCGAGGTCGCGACCGACGGCCTCGCGATCGACCTGCCGGGAGGAACGCCTTGAGCGAACTCGACGCCTTTCGCGATCTGCAATCGGCCGAGGAGCTGGAGGCGGCGCTGCGCCGGATCGGCGCCGAGCGCTACCACATCCACCACCCCTTCCACCGGATGTTGCACACCGGCCGCTGCAGCAAGGGTCAGGTCCAGGCCTGGGCTCTGAACCGCTACGTCTATCAGAGCCGGATCCCGATGAAGGATGCGAGCCTGATGGGCCGCTGCCCGGATCGGGAGCTGCGGCGCGCGTGGCTCTGCCGCATCCTCGACCACGACGGCTTCGGCGAGGAGGAGGGCGGCATCGAGCGCTGGCTCCGGCTCTGCGAGGGGCTCGGCCTGGAGCGCGCCTATGTGGTTTCCGAGGAGGGCGCTTTGCCGGCCACGATCTTCGCGGTCGAGGCCTATGTCCGCTTCGTGCGCGAGAAGAGCCTGCTCGAAGCCGTCGCCTCCTCGCTCACCGAGCTCTTCGCCCCGGCGATCCACGAAGAGCGGATCCCGGGCCTTCTCCGGAACTACCCGTTCGTCTCCGAAGAGATGGTCGCCTATTTCCGCAAACGGCTCGGCCAGGCGCCGCGCGATGCGAGCTTCGCCCTCGACTACGTGAAGCGGCACGCCGACACGCCGGAAAAGCGCTTCCTCGTCTGCAAGGCGCTGATCTTCAAGTGCGACGTGCTCTGGGCCCAGCTCGACGCGTTGCACCACGCCTACGTGCTGGGCGGCGGGATCCCCAAGGGCGCCTTCGTGCCGGCCGACCACGCGACCTCGGCGAGGGCGGCATGAGCTTCGCGCCCGAGGATCGCCTGGTCGTGGCGAGGGGCGTGCGGCTGCGCTTCGACCCGGTGCGCAACTGCAACGTGCTCCTGGCGCCCGAGCGGGTGCTGTTCCCCTGCCCGACCTCGGTCGAGATCCTGGGCCGACTGGCCGAGCCCAGGGCCTTCCGCGAGCTGGTCGAGGGCCTCGCCGCCGAGTTCGATGCGCCTTCGGAGGAGATCGCCCGCGACGTCGAGGATCTCTTGGCCGATCTCCTGGCGCAGCGGATCGTGCGGGTCGAGCGGAGGCCTTTGTGAGCGCGCCCGCCCGCGAGCCCTGGCGCGAGCCGCCGATCGGCTTGCTGGCCGAGCTCACCCATCGCTGCCCGCTCGCCTGTCCCTATTGCTCGAACCCGCTCGAGCTCACGCGGCGCGAGCGCGAACTCCCGACCGCGAGCTGGGAGCGGGTGCTCGAAGAGGCGGCCGAACTCGGCGTGCTCCAGCTCCACCTCTCGGGTGGCGAGCCGACGCTGCGCAGCGACCTCGAGGCGATCGTCGCCCGCGCCCGCGCGCTGGAGCTCTATTCGAACCTGATCACCGCGGGGGTCGGGGTCTCCGAGCGCCGGCTCGAGGCGCTGGCCGAAGCCGGGCTCGACCACGTGCAATTGAGCGTCCAGGACGTCGATGCCGAGGGCTGCGATCGGATCGGCGGGTTCGAGGGATCGCTCGCGCGGAAGCTCGCCTTCGCCAAGGCCGTCCGCCGGCTGGGCCTGCCCTTGACCCTGAACGCCGTGGTCCACCGGCACAATCTCGACCGGCTCGAGCGGTTCGTCGAGCTCGCCCTCGAGCTCGGTGCGGACCGGCTCGAGGTGGCTCACGTGCAATATTACGGCTGGGCGCTCGCCAACCGGGCGGCCTTGATGCCGACTCGCTCGCAACTCGACCGCTCGGTCGCGGTCGTGAAAGCGGCGCGCGAGCGCCTCGGCGATCGGCTCCTGATCGATTTCGTCGTGCCGGACTATTACGCGACGCACCCCAAGCCCTGTGCTTCGGGCTGGGGGCGGGCGGTGATCGTGGTGGCCCCGGACGGCCGGGTGTTGCCGTGCCACGCGGCGCACGTGATCCCGGGGCTCGTCTTTCCGAACGTCGAAGAGAAGCCACTGCGTTGGATCTGGCAAGAGAGCCCGGCCTTCCAGCGCTTCCGCGGGTTCGACTGGATGCAGGAGCCCTGCCGCTCCTGCGCGCGCCGGGAAATCGATTTCGGCGGCTGTCGCTGCCAGGCGATGCAGCTTCTGGGCGATCCCGAGGCGACCGATCCGGCCTGCACGCTTTCCCCCGAGCACGCCCGGATCATGGCGTTGGCCGAGGCCGAAGCCGCCGCCCCGCCGCCCGCCTTCCGCTACCGCCGGCTCGAGCCCGTACCGGCCTGAGCGGCCGCGGGCGGAGCCTCGACGATGGCGCCGGGGGCGGCTCGCCGCCTTCGGTGCCGAGGACCGCGACGTCGGCTGCCGAGCCGGCGCCGGCTCAGCTCGGGTCGCGGAAGATCCGGTAGACGGCCGGGATCGCCACCACGGTCAAGACCGTGCTCGAGAGCAGGCCGAAGAAGAGGGCGGTGGCGAGGCCTTTGAAGATCGGGTCGGGGAAGATGAAGGCCGCCCCGATCATCGCCGCAGCGGCGGTCAAGGCGATCGGCTTGACGCGCACCGCCCCCGCTCGGAGTGCGATCTCGCGCACGGGCCGCCCCTCGGCCGGAGTGTGGCGGACGAAATCCACCAAGAGGATCGAGTTGCGGACGATGATGCCCGCGAGCGCGATGAAGCCGATCATGGAAGGAGCGGTGAAGGCGGCACCGAGCGCCGCGTGGCCGAGCACAACCCCCAGAAGCGCCAACGGCACCGGCAAGAGCACGACGAGCGGCAGTTTGAAACTTCCGAACTGAGCCACGACCAGGAGGTAGATCCCCAGAAGCGCCACCGCGAAGGCCGCCCCCATGTCGCGGAAGGTCACCCGCGTGATCTCCCACTCGCCCTCCCACAAGAGCGCCGGGCGGCTCTCGTCGAGTGGCTGGGATGCGAAGCGGAGCTCGGGGGCATCGGCGAGCCGGCCGAGCCCGTCCATCACCGCGAGGATACCGTAGATCGGGGCTTCGAAGGCACCGGCGAGCTCGGCCGTGACCATCTCCATGGTCCGCCCGTTGCGCCGCCAGATCGGCCGCGAGGCCGGCTCCTCGCGGATCTCGACGAGATCGCCGAGCTCGACCAGGCCGTGCCGGCCGGGCACCGGGGTGGCGAGGATCCGCTCGCTCGGCGCGAGGTGCTCTTTGGCGAGGCGCAGCGTGATGGCGAGCGGGTTGCGTCCCGCCCCGCGATGCGACCAGCCGGCTTGCAGCCCGCGCAGGAGGGCCGCGAGCGTGTCGTGCACCGCCTCCTCTTCGACGCCGTGGAACTCGAGCTCGTCCGCGAGGAGGCGGATGCGAAGGCGCGTGCCGGGGGCACGGATCGTATCGTCGAGGTCGACCAGGAACGGCACCTCTTCGAACACGCGGCGCACCTGCCGGGCGGTCGCCTCGCGGCTCGCGGCATCGGGGCCGTAGAGCTCGGCGATCAAGGTGGCGAGCACGGGCGGCCCGGGCGGCACCTCGACCACTTTCCAGCGGGCCCCCTCGGGCAGCGGCACGGCGCGCAACAGCTCGCGCACCTCGAGGGCGATGGCGTGGCTCTCGCGGGTGCGGTCGTGGCGCGGGGCGAGCTGGATGTCGAGATCGCCGAGCTCGGGCGCCCGGCGGGCGAAGTAATGGCGTACCAGACCGTTGAAGTTGAAGGGTGCGGCGGTGCCGGCATGCAGGTTCATGGCAACGACCTCGGGCACGTCCCTCAGCTTCTCGGCGAGCAGGAGCAGGGACCGCTCCGTGTCCTCGAGGCTGGCACCCTTGTCGAGGTCCAAGAGCACCATGAGCTCGGACTTGTTGTCGAAGGGGAGGAGCTTCACGGTGACGTGGCGGGTGGCGAAGAGGGCGAAACTCCCCATGGTGGCGGCCGCCACGATCAGCAGAAAGGCCCAGGAGGCCCAGCGGCGGCGGACGATGGGCCCGGCGAGTGCGCGATAGACCCGGGCGAGCGCCCCCTCGCCGTGCGCGAGATGCCCGGCGCCGAGCTTCACCATGAGCCAGGGTGTGAGCATGACCGCGACGAAGTAGGAAAAGAGCATCGCGGTCGAGGCGACGGCCGGGATCGGGCCCATGTAGGGGCCCATGAGCCCGGAGACGAAGAGCATGGGCAAGAGCGCCACGACGACCGTGAGCGTGGCGACGATCGTGGGATTGCCGACCTCGGCCACGGCGTCGATCGCCGCCTGGACCCGATCGCGGCCGTCGTTCATGGCCCAGTGCCGGTCGATGTTCTCGACCACGACGATCGCGTCGTCGACCAGGATGCCGATCGCGAAGATGAGCGCGAACAGCGAGACCCGGTTCAAGGTGTAGCCGAGCGCCCAGGCACCGAAGAGGGTCAGAAGGATCGTGGTCGGGACGACGATCGCGGTGACCACCGCCGCCCGCCAGCCGATCGCGAGCCAGATCAGGCCCACGATCGAGACCGTGGCGAGGAAGAGGTGGAAGAGCAGCTCGTCCGACTTCTCGGTCGCGGTCTTGCCGTAGTCGCGGGTGATCGTGGCCTCGATGCCGGCCGGCAGCAACGTGCCGCGCAGCTCCGAAAGGCGCTTCTCGACCGCGCGGGTGATCGTCACCGCGTTCGCCCCGGGCCGTTTGGCGACCGCCACCGAGACGGCGGGAGCGCGCAGGAAGGCGCCGTCGGAGCCGCGGGTGAGCCGCCAGACCCGGCTCTCTTCGGGGCGGGGCAGGACGGCGACGGTGGCGACGTCGCCCAGATAGACCGGCCGTCCGTCGCGGGCGCGCAGGACCAGGAGCGCGATATCCGGCACGGTCTGGAGCGTGGCGCCCACTTGGACCGCGAGGGTCTTGCCATCGGTCCGCATCCGGCCGGCGGCGAAGGAGCGATTGGCGCCTTCGAGCTTGTCGACCAGCTGGTTCAAGGTGATGCCGTGGAGTGCCAGGCGCTCGGGGTCGGGCTCGATGCGGATCTCGTTCGGCCGGCCGCCCACGATGTAGGTGAGGCCGACCTCGTCGATCTTGACGAGCTCGGACAGGAGCCGGTCGGCGAGCTCGAAGAGCGCCGCATCGTCGACCCGCCCGATCGCCTCGCCCACCGGGTGCAGGGTCACGACCGCGACCGCGACGTCGTCGATCCCGCGGCCGACGACCAGGGGCTCTGGGATGCCCATGGGGATGCGGTCCCAGTTCGCGCGCAGCTTCTCGTGCACGCGCAGGATCGCGTCGTCCGCATCGGTGCCGACGAAGAAGCGGGCGGTGGCCAACACCTGGTCGTCTTCGGTGCGGCTGTAGACGTGCTCGACGCCAGGAATGCCTTCGAGGATCTGCTCCAACGGGCGCGTGACGAGCTCGACCGCATCCGCGGCCGAAAGCCCGTCGGCGCGGACGTGGACGTCGACCATCGGCACCGAGATCTGCGGCTCTTCTTCCCGCGGCAGCGCGAAGAGCGCGATCAGCCCGACGGCGAGCGCCGCGAACAAGAGGAGTGGGGTGAGCGGCGAACGGACGAAGCTCCGCGCGAGAGTTCCGGAGATGCCGAGGCTCATCGGGCGGCTCCCGTGTCGCCGGGCCCGACCGGCGGGACGAGCCGGTCACCGGGGCGGAGGCCCGAGAGGATCTCGACCATCCGCACCCCCTCGACGAGGCGCACGGGCCCGCGCTGGACCGGCACCTCGAGGCCGCTCTCGAGGCGGACGAGATCGACCCCCGGCGCGCGGCGGAGGAAGGCTTCGGGGACGAGAATGGCCTCGCGCTTGTCGGCCGCGATCGTCACGCGCACCCGCTCGCCCACGAAGAAATCGCCGAGCCCCTCGACCTCGGCGTCGGCCACGACCTGGCCGTTCTCGAGTTCGGGGTAGACGAGAACGAGCTTCCCGGTGCCGAGGACCGCGTCGGGCCGATCGGCGAGGCCGCGCGCCCCCACTTCCACGGGATCGCCCGCGCGCATGAACCGGGCGTGCCGCTCGGGCAAGCGGAGGCGCAGCACATAGGTCCGGGTGGCGAGGCGGGCGACCGTCTCGCCGGGCATGACGACCGCCCCCTCGGTGCCGCGCACGGCGAGCACGCGGCCGGCTTGCGGGGCGAGCACGCGGCCCTCGCGCCGCCGCTCCTCGATGACCGCGCGCTCGGCGCGGGTGGCGGCGATCTGCGCTTCGATCACGTCGAAGGCGGCCTGGGCGTCGTCGAGCCGGGCCTGCGGCACGGCACCCTGGGCGCGCAAGGTCCGCGCCCGCTCGAGGTCCTGAGCGGCCTGGCGGCGTTGGGCGGCGAGCGCATCCAGCCGGGAATCGATCGCGGCGAGCTCGAGGGCGAGCTTTTTGTCCTCGACTTCGGCCAAGAGTGCGCCCGCTTCGACCCGATCGCCCTCGCGCACGAGGAGCTTGACGACCGTGCCGGCGATGCGCGTGCGGGCCTCGACCTCGCGCACGCTCTCGACCGTGGCGAAGACGGCCTTTCGATCCTCGACCGTGCGTCGCTCGGCCACGAAGATTTCGGCCGCTTCGGCGGTCGCGGTGAAAAACGAGAGCAGGGCGAGGAGCGGGGCGACGCGCATGGACGGCTCCCTCGGATCGGCCGCTGTCTATCAGCATTCTCTGATATAATGGCCGCCGCCGTGGTTCGGAACCGATGCTACCATCGGCCGCGGCGGTCCGTGTCGTCGTTGCAGCAGACGGGACCCGCGCCGCCGCGTGCTGGACGGAGGGGCGGGCGGCATGCTGGATCGCGCCGCTGGCGGAGCCGGTACGGAGGGGCGGAATGGCGATCGTGGCGGCACTCGAGGCGGCTCTGGGGCCGGGGACGGTGGTCGCGGGCGAGCAAGTGCCGGAGCGCAACCGGACGGACTGGAGCGGGCTTCCGCCGGTACTGCCCGCGGCCCTCGTGCGGCCGCGCTCGACCGAGGAGGTGGCGGCGGTCCTGCGGACCTGCCATCGGCTCGGTGTCCCCGTGGTACCGCAGGGCGGGCTCACGGGGCTCTGCGGCGGCGCCCGGCCCTCGCCCGGTGCGATCGTCCTCTCGCTCGAGCGCCTGGTGGGCGTGGAGGAGATCGATCCGGCCACGGCGACGATGACGGTCCGCGCCGGCACACCGCTCGAAGTGGTGCAGAAGGCGGCGGAAGCGGCCGGCTTTCTCGTGCCGCTCGACCTGGGCGCGCGCGGCTCTTGTGCGATCGGCGGCAATCTCTCGACCAATGCCGGCGGCAACCGGGTGATCCGCTACGGCATGGCGCGCGAGATGGTCCTCGGGCTCGAAGTCGTCTTGGCCGACGGCACGATCGTCTCGAACCTCGACAAGATGATCAAGAACAACGCCGGCTACGACTGGAAGCAGCTGTTCCTGGGCTCGGAGGGCACGCTCGGCGTGATCACGCGGGCCGTGCTGCGCCTCTGGCCCTTGCCCGGCCACACCACCGCCGCCTTCTGCGGCCTTCCCGACTTCGCCGCGGTCGTCCGCTTCCTCGAGGAGGCCCGGGCCGGGCTCGGGCCGCTCCTTTCGGCCTTCGAGGTCATGGGACCGCGCTTCTACGATCTGGTGACGAGCCGGGCCTCGGGGGTGCGGGCGCCGCTCGCCGGCCGGCACGGCTACTACGTCCTCCTCGAGGCCCAGGGCACGGACGAAGCTTTCGATGCACCCCGGTTCGAGGCCTTTCTCGAGCGGATGCACGAAGCGGGCGTGGTGGCCGACGCGGCGGTCGCCCGGAGCCGGGCGGACGTGCGCGCCTTCTGGGCGATCCGCGATGCGGTCGCCGAGTGGAACCGGATCCTGGGCCCGCATCTGGGCTACGATCTGGGGTTGCCGATCGGCGCGACCGAGCGTTTCGCCACGGCGGTCGAAGCGGCGCTCGCGGCGCGCTTTCCCGGCACGGTCGCGGTCTTCTTCGGCCATCTCGGCGATTCGAACCTGCACGTGGTGGTCCACGTGCCGGGGGTCGAGCAGCAGCCCTACGAGGACGTCACCGAGATCCTCTACGGGCTCGTGCGCGCGCACGGCGGCACGATCTCGGCCGAGCACGGCATCGGCACGCTCAAGAAGCCCTGGCTCGGTCATGCCCGCAGCGAAGCCGAAATCGCCTTGATGCGGACCCTAAAGGCGGCCCTGGACCCCAAGAACATCCTCAACCCCGGCAAGGTCGTGGAGCCGGCGGGCGGCGCCTAGGATCGTCGCGGGTCGGGACTTCGGCTAGGGGGCCAGCGGTTTCGCGCCAAGCTGAGGGGTGATCGCGCGGGGGGCGAGCTCGGCCGCGAGCGCGCGTTCGACCGTGCCGCGCTCGAGTGGCCGAACCGCCTCGACCACGAGCCCGCCGGGCGCCGCGCGAACGACCAGCTCCTTGTCCGGGGCGAGGCCGAACGCTCGAGCGAGAGCCGCCTCGACCGCCGCCGCGGTCGGCACGGTTTCCTTCGGATAGCTCAAGAGCAGCGCGCGGGAGGCCGCCTCCGGCGCCGCCGCCGCTACCGCCCCGGACGGCGCCGCGGCGGCCGGCGCGGCGGCGAGAGCGCGCGGCGGGCCCGCCGCCGCGAGCGCGCCGCCGGCCGGCGCACCGGACGGGGTCGCGGGCGTGGGCGGGGCCGCCACGAGCGTGGCGGGGACGAGGCTCGGGCGGGTCAGCGTCGTGGCGAGCGGGCGGCCGAGCGGCCGGACCGCACCGGCCGCAGCGAGCCGGCGCGCAGCCTCGGGCCCGTCGGCAGCGAGACCCGCACCGAGGAGGGCGGCGATGGCACCGCTCACCGCCGGAGCGGCCATCGAGGTGCCGTCCATGGTCGCGAGCCCGGCCGGGCCGGGCACCGCCGAGAGGATGGCCGTGCCGGGGGCGACGAGGTCGACGCTCGCGCCGAAGTCGGCAAAGGGAGCCACCTCGGCGATCGGCCGGTCGGCGGCGGCGACCGCCACCGTCCTGCCGATACAAGCGGGCCAGGCGATCCGGCCGGTGAGCCAATCGTTGCCGGAAGCGGCGACCACCGCCGTGCCCACCTCCTCGAGGCGAGCGATCGCCGCGCTCACGTCGCGATATTCGTCGTCGCAGGGGAAGCGGAAGCCGGTGCCGTGCGCGCCGAGATCGCCGAGGCTCAGATTGACGGCCGCGATCGGCCGCTCGCGGGCGAGTTCGGCGAGCCAGTCGAGGGCATCGAGGATGGCACTCCTGAAGGCGAGCACGCAGGGGGCGGTGCCGCCGCACAGGACCTGATCGTCGACCCGGGAGAAGAGCTGGACGGCCACGATCTCGGCCGCCGGTGCCCAGCCCAGAGGGCGGCCGCCGGTCGCCGGGTGGCCGGCGCCGGCGGCGATCGCCGCGACGTGGGTGCCGTGCTCGCAGCGCGGCAGGTCGCAGGGGGCGGCGACCCCGGCGCCCTCGACCCGCTCGGCGCCGCCCGGGCAGAGCGAGCGGATCGGCTGCAGTGGCCGGCCTTGGCCGTCGAGCGCGCTCGCGTAGGCGGTGCAGAACTCCGCGATCACCCGGCCGGCCAGCGCCGGGTGACCGGCATCCACACCGGTGTCGAGGATCGCCACGAGGGTCCCGCGGCCCGCCTCCGCGGGCGCACCGGGCAGGGGCGAGGGCTCGCCCGCGCCCGCCTCGGCCCGCGGCAGGGTGAAGGCGGTATTCGGCACGATCTCCTCGACCTCCGGGTCGGCGGCGAGTGCCCGCAGCCGCGGCCCGTCGACGAGCGCCGTGACCCGCTCGGGTGCGGAGCGCAGCGTCGCCCCCAGGGGCACGACCCCGGCCATGCGTGTCGAAAGACCCCGCAGCCGCGCCGCGACCGTCGTCGGGTCGGTCGGCGCGCCGCGCAGCCGGACGATCACCGGCAAGCGGCCGCGCGAGCGATCGGCGCGCTCGATCACCGCGGCCGGCAGCTCGACCGCCGCTCGAGCCGTTGCCACGAACGCGGTGCCGGCGAGCGGGAGCGCGGCCAAGAGGGCGAGGAGCGCGCAGCGGGCGCGCAGCGGTGCGTGGACGGCGGGCATGGCTCACTCCTTCGATGGGCGGGCCGCGGGCGGCGGATCGCCGGGGCGTCGCCAGGGATCGACCCGCCGCGCGCCGCTCGGCCGGTCGAGGCGCAGGAGGGCCGCGCCGGCCTCGCGGCCGGGCCGGGAGCTCCAGGGCGGGACGAGACCGGTCGTGACGAGGCCGAGCTCGTCGAGTGCTCCGAGCAGGCGGGCGCGGGTGACATCGCGGCCGAGCCGGCGCAGCGCCGTCTCGAGGAGGAGGAGGGCGGCCGTGGCGTGGCGAACGAGCGGGCCCGCGGCCTCGGCCTCGCCCACGAGCGCCCGGGCCCGCTCGGAAGGGGCGGGCGAACCGGGCGGCAGGGCGCGGGGATCGGTCACGACCAGGGCCTCGACCGCGGCCGGAAGCGGCGTGGCGAGCCGGGCCAAGAGGTCGACCGGCGCGTAGAGGCGAGGGACGGCGAGGGCCCCGGCCGGCGCGGGCGTCAAGAGGAGCAGGGCATCCGCCTCCGCCTCGCTTCGCGCGAGCTCCGGCCAGCGGGCGAGGGTTGGCTCGAGCTCGGCCTCGAGGGCGGGATCGGCCAGGAGGCGGAAGCGGCCGCGGCCGCCGAGATCCTCGGCCATCGCTTCGGCGAGGAGCCGGGCCTCGACCAGGCGCGGGGCGCCGAGCCGACGCACGGTCGCGGGCTCGGGCCCGATCTGGGGGCGGATCGGGAAGAGCTCGGGCAACCCGCGCGCGCGCAAGGCCGCGAGCAGCGCGGGCGGCGCGTCGTCGAGCAGGAGGGCGAGGGCGGGTTCGGTCTCCAGCCTGCGGAGCGCCGCCTCGGGCTCGGCCGGCAGGAGCAGGAGCTCGATCTCGCGGTGCACGAGCCCGCCCTCGGCCTCGAGGAGCGCCCGGTGGCGCTCGATCAGGGGGCGCAGTGCGGCGCGCGCGGCCGGGTTCGGCCAGACCGTGGCGAGCCGCAGCCGGCGGCTCTCGACCCCCTCGACCGCGCGGCGGCCGATCCGGTCGAGCTCGGCCAAGAGGGCCGCATGCAGCTCGGGGGCGAGGGCGTAGCGCGGCATCGCCGGATGCAGCGCACGGCCGTCGAGGCCGATGCCTTCCTCGAGCGCCCGCGCGAGCGCTTCGGCGTCGAGCGCCGGCCGGCGGGCGCCGCGGCGCAGGAGGGCGGGCGCGCGGGCGGCTCCCTCGCCGCCGCCCTCGGCCTCCGCCCCGTGGCAGCGGGCGCAGGCGACGGCGGCACCGCGCAACTCGGGTCCCTGCGGTCCCAGCCGCGCGCCGATCGGCCGACCGTCGACGAGCCCGCTCAGCCAGAGCGCGGCACCCGGCCCGTCGGCCGCTGCGGTCGGGCGCTCGGACGCGAAGGCCGTCGCGACGAGGACGGCCGCGATCGCGACGCCGGCGAGGCGGCCGCCCGGGCTCACGGCCGGGCACCGAGCCGGGCGCGGAGGGCGGCGGCGAGCCGGTCGGCGGGCGGGATTCCGTCGGCGCGCAGCGCCTCGCCCGTGCGCCCGTCGAGCAGGAGGAAGAGCGGCGGGTGGTCGTCGAGCCGGCGGGCGCCGGCGGAAAGCTGGCGCAGCAGGTCGTCGAGGGCGGCCGGCTCGGCCCGGATCCAGAGCCAGTGCGGCCCGGCCCCGAGCTCGCGGGCCATGGCCGAAAGCGCCGCCCGGGTGTCGCCGAACGGGTCGATCGACAGGCTCACGAGGCGGAAATCCGGCCCGAGACGGTCGGCGAGCCGGTCCTGGAGCTCGGCCATCACGGCGTTGGTGAGCGGGCAGAGGCTCGAGCATTGGGTGAAGATCGGGTTGAGGAGGACGAGCGAATCGCCGACCACCTCGGCCCAGAAGCGGAGCCGGCGGCCGCCCGCGTCCTCGACCGGGACCTCGCGACGGCGCAGCCGGACCGGCCGTGAACTCCGATCCTCCTCGGCACGCGCGGCACCGTCTAGCGCGGCGAGGCAAAGGAGGCCGGCGAGCAGGCCACGTCGGGCGACGATCATGGCGTCGCGACCTCCACGGAGAGGCTCGGGGCGCGGGCGAAGTCGAGACCGAGGGCGGGGGCGCGAACGAGGAGCTCGTAAGCGCCGGCCGAGGGGAAGGCGAGCTCGATCGCGAAACGGCCGTCGCCCCTGGGCCGGGCGGGCCCGCGGGCGAACCAGCCGGTCGCGGGCGAAAGCGCGAGATATTCCGGCTCGCCCGGCACCGTTTCCGTTCCTTCGATCTCGAGTGAGAAGCTGGTGGGTCGGCCGGCACGCGGGGGCTCGGCGGGTGGCAGGAGGCGCAGGCGGGGGCCCTCGGCTGCCGCGGTCTCGGCGGCCGCGGCTTCGACCGACAGCGGCAGGCAATGCGCCTCGGGCGGGTCCGCGAAGACGAGGACGAGCTCGCGGGCGCCCGCCGGCAGGGTGGTCGAGAGCTCGAACCGGCCGGGGCCGACCTCGACCGGACCCAGCGGTTGGACCAGGAGGCCGCGGGCCTCGGCGAAGGGCACGGGGAGCGCACTCGACGGGGCGAGCATGCCGCCTTCGCCGTGCAGGAAGACGCGGCGCTCGGCCGGGGCGAGGATCAGCATCGCCCGACCGTCCGGGCTCGCCGCGAGGCGCGGCAGGGAGCCGGCCGGGCCGCGCGGCGCCGTGCCGGCGGCGAGGAGGGCGAGCGGCGGCAGCCGGCCCGGCTCGACCTCGGAGAGCGGCAGGAGCGCGATCCGGGCCGACCCGGCGGGCGCGAGATAGGCCCGGCGGCCGACGAGGCCCAGCTCCTCCACCCCGTCCTCCGGGGCGAGCGCGCCGATCGGCCGGGCCGAGCTCGCTTCGAGGAGGGTCACGATCCCAGCCGCCCGGCTCTGGGCGAGCAGGACCCGCTCCTCGGGATCGGCCCGGAGCTCGTCGACCGGGGCGGCGAGCGGGGTGCGGGCGAGGAGACTCGCTTCGTCGGCGTCGAGGCTCAGGATCCCCCTTTCGCCCACCGCCTGGAGCAGGCGTTCGCGGGCGAGCAGGAGGAGCGCGGCCACGGGCTCGCCGAGGATCGAGCGGGTGGCGAGCGGCCCGCCGGCCCCGGGCTCGATCACCTGCAGGCCCGAAGGACCGCCGGCCCAGATCCGGCCGGCGAGCGGATCGACCAGAAGCGCGCGAGCGGGTTCGGGAAGAAGCGTCGCGGCCCGCTCGAGCCCGTCGGCGTCGAGGATCGAAAGGCGCCCGTCAGCGGTGGCGAGCACGAGCCGGCCGTCGGCCAAGAGCGCGAGCGCTTCGACCGCCGCTTCGGTCGCCACGAGCGCGAACCGGCCCTCGGCCGAAAGATCGACGCGGGCGAGCCCGGCGCCGGGAAGGGCGGCCCAGAGCAGCGCCCGGCGCGGGTCGAGGACCGCCGCGGTCGGGGTCGCGGGCAGGCGGAGCGCCCCCTGCAGCCGGGCCGAGGCGAGGCGGAAGCGGGGGTCGAGGAGCGCGAGCTCGCCCTGCGGCCCGAACAGCACGATCCGGTAGCCGTCGAGTGCACGCTCGCGCCGGGGATCGGCCCCGCGCTGGACGAGCCGGGCGGCGGCCGTCGCGCAGGCCTCCTCGGGGGCCCGTGCGACGGCGAGCCAGGCGCGCGGCGGCGCAGCGGGCGGCCAGCCGGACAGCGGATCGCGCGCCTCGAGGAGGAGCCGCACCGGCGCACCCGGTCGGGCGAGAGAAAGCGGCGCACCCGCCTCGTCGCGGAGCTCGAGGGCGACCTCGAAGGCATCGGCGCGCGGCACGCCTGCGACGAGCGCGAGCAGCCCGAGCAGGCCGGCCGCTACGTCGAGCGGGCGCACGGGCGTGCCGCTCCCGCTCGGCGACCGGCCTACCGCGTCACCTCGAAGACGCCCCACATGCCACCCGCGAAGAACATCGTGGGCCCGTCGCGCCAGAGCCAGCGGCCCTCCCGCGCTCCGCCCTCGAGGCAGGGGCGGTCCTCGAAGCCGTACCAGAGCGGCTCGCCCGCGAAGCGCTCGCGCGGATCCCAACGCCGGCAGAGATGCGCGGTGAAGGCGCGGGCCGGTGCCACCAACACCGCCGACGGCGAGCCGAAATGCGGCAAGAGGTCGGGGAAGTCGTGGCCCTGGACGGTGAAGGCGTGCTGGCGGGCCCGCCCATAGGGCTGCGCCACCCGCAGAGCGACGATCTCGCCTTCGACCGCGCGCAGCGTGCGGGTCGCGGGGTCGGGGGCGGCGAAGAAGTCGGGCGGGAACACCACGCGGTTGTAGTCGATCGGGCCGGGGGCACCGTTCGGCTTGCCGGTCTCGGTCCAAGGCAACAGGCCCAGGCGGGCGAAGAAGGGGGCGCTGCGGCCCGAGACCGCCTGGCGGCCGAGATCGTAGCTGTCGTCGCAGACCCGGCAGGCGGGGACCGCGCGGAAGCCGGCGCTGCCGGCGGCGCGGTAGTGCTCGCCCAGGCCGTCGGCGTATAGCAGGACGTGCTCGCGGCGCCACTCCTCGTGGCGGAGGGCGGCGTTGGTGACGAGGATCCGGGCCTCGAGGCCGCCGTTGCGCTGCACGTCGAGCGGCGGCCGGGCGGCGGTCGCGGCGTCGATCGGCGCCGGCTCGTCGACCCGGACCCAGTCCTGCGGCCGCTCGGGCCGGGCCGCGAGCGGATCCTTCGGCAGAAGCCAGCGGCTCCCGACCGTCTCGACCACGAGCGCGCCCGCGAGGTGGTGCTGGCCGTGCTCGAGGACGTCGCCGCTCGCCCCGAGGTTGACGACACCGAGCGGCAGGGGGCGGCGGTCGACCACGTGGGTGACGCCTTCGCGGGCGCAGTCGGGCGGCGGGTCGGGCCGGTCGCAAAAGCGCGTGGTCACGATGCCCGCCCACCAGGAGAGTGCCCGGGCCTCGCCCGGGCGGAGCCCGCCGAGCCGGTCGGGATCGGGCAGACCGTCGCCACCGGTCGGGAAGTTGGCGCCCACCGGGTTCGGGTCGGCCAGGAAGTCCTGTCCCACGATCTGCGGCCGGAGCCCCACGCTGTAGGAGGGCTCGAGATCCTGCAGATTGAGGCCCACGATCTCGGGCAGAAGGTCGCGATCGGCGTCGGGCGCGTCGCCGCGGCCGAGCCGCGGGTCGAGCGCGGCTATCCGCGATCCCGGTGGCACCGGCGCGCAGCGCGCGGCCTCCGCCCCATCGGGACCGGTCGCAGCCCCCGCGAGGCAGTTGTGGAGGACCACTTCGAGGCACTCGCCGGCCTTGGCGCGCAGCACGAGCGGCGGGACCTCGCCCAGCGCCCGATGCGCGGCGCGGACCGCCTGCCTTCGGGCCAGCCAGAGGGCGGGATCGCTCTCGAGGGCGCTCGGCGTGAGGACTGGGTCGCCACCGCCGGCAGCATCCGTGACCGCGACCAGCTCGTGTGCCAGCATGACCCAGGAAAGTGCCGCCCGCGAGCGCAGCCGGCCCTGGGCACCGAGCCGCAGGCCCTCCCTCGGCCCGCCCACCGCCTGGCCGAGCCAAGTGTCGGTCCGCCATGCCTCGAGGAGGTAGCGGCGGCGCGGATCGGAGGGCGCGCAGGCGCTGGTCGTACCGGCCGGCAGCCGCTCGACCAGCACCGCGGCCGGAGCGGCGCCGGCCGGGGCCGGCGGGCGCGGCGCCGGCGCGGGCGTGCGCAGTGCTTGGGGCCAGGCGAGGCGGACCGGCGGGGCCGGGGGTGCCGTGTCGGCGGCGAGCGGGACGGCGACCCCGGCCGGGGTGCCGAACAGTTGGAACGCGAGGCTCCTCGGGGCCGCGGCCGGGGCGGCCGCCGCTGCCGCGGCCGGCCGTGCGGCCGGCGGCGCCGCCGGCCGGATCGCGCTCCCGAGGCCGGCGACGAGCGCTTCGGCCGGCGTGCGGGTCGGATCGCCGCGATGGACGCGCAGGAGCCCCCAGGCCCCGTTCCACAGCCCGTCGACGGTCGTAGCGTGGTAGAGGAGATCGACCCGATCGGCACCGTGCGGCACGCCGGGCATCACGAGGTCGAGCTCGAAATGCTCGGAGATGCCGATCTCCTGGGCGGCGATGCGGAAGCTCGCCGGGTCGTTCGGTTCGCGCGGCCAGGACAGGCCCTGGACGGCGAGCACGTGCTGGACCTCTTGCGCCCCCTGGATCAGCCGCAGCTGCAGGCGCTCGCCCTCCTGGACGAGCGGGATCTCGGTGGCCGGGTCGCGACCGTGGACCACGCTCGAGAAGACGGCGGCGAGATCGCCCTCCACCCCGGCCTTCTGCCGCCACGAGCGCGGACCGCTGCGCTCGCCGATCCGCAAGGGCAGGGGCTCGTTGCGGTAGTTCAAAAGATAGGGGTCGTGATGGTCGGTCGAGATCGCCTCGGGCAACCGCGGCGGGGCGATCGGCCGCTCGGCCGCGAGGGCGGCTCGGCGCAGCTCGAGTTCGGCCCGGTGCGCCGCGCTCAGAAGCCGCGGCGGACGGGTCGCCACGAGATGGGCGACCTGCTCGAGGCCGCGGGCCTCGGGCCCGACCGGATCGCGGCAAGCGGTGGCGGCCGCACAGGGCTCGTAGAGGAGCGCGAAGTCGGCGATCGCGAGGGCGAACTCGGCGACCGGCTCGCCCTCGCCGGCGCGCGGGCTCACCCGCACCTGGGTCCCGACGCCGCGGCCCTCCTTGATGCCGTCGGCGCCCGGACGGTTGGTGACGTCGCGGGCCGCCAGCCGGTCCCACCAGGAGGAGCCCGCGGGCTCGATCAGGAGTGCTGCGTAGAAGCCGTGCTGCTGGATCGAGGAGGGGCCGAAATGGTCGTGGGTGAAGACCGTGCGCAGGGTCTTGTCGACCGGCCGGCTGCCCGGCGGCGCATCGGGCGGGCCCCAGAGCAGGGGATCGGCCCACCAGCGCTGCGCCGTCACCTGGTATTCCTCGGCGCCGGGCTCGCGCAGGCTGCCGCCGACCACCGCGCCGCCCGGCGCGGTCGCGGCCCGGACCCGCTCGAGGATCGCCTCGCGGGCGAAGGTGCCGTCCTCGTAGTTGAAGCCGTTGGCCGAGCCGTCGGAGGCGAGCACGTCGAACTTCACGAGGTGGATGTGCTGACCGATCGTGTCGGTCGGGGTGCGGACCTGGAAATCGTCGAGGGCGAGCTCTTTGGGCAGCCGGTTCTCGTGCTCGAAGAGGATGCAATCGCCCGAATGGGCGCGGAAGAAGAAGGGCTTGACGTCTTCGTCGGTGCCGCGCCCGATTCGCTTGGCCTCGAGCCGAGCGGCGTCGCTCGCGAGCACGTTGAGCCGCGCCTGCGGGTCGTGCCAGCCGGCGTCGTTGACCACGAGGTCGGCCTGGATCGCCGCTACGCGGTAGCGGACGTGCTGCTCGCGCGGCACGCCGGCGCAGGGGTCGGCGAAGGGCGCACCCGGGGCGCCGGGCGGCTCGTCCGGCGGCGCGTCGGGGCTGTTGCCGTTGACCCAGAACACGGCGGGTTTGCCGGAGGGTAGCCGATCCGCACCGGTCGGTGTGCGCGAGGTCCACCCGACCCGCGCCTTGGCCGTGGGATGGACGTTCGGATCGGCGGCGAGGCCCGGCTCCGCCTCGGCGAAGCGCAGGCGCTGCCCCAGGCTGCCGTCGGCCATCCGAACCGTGCTCGGGCGACCGGCGTGGAAGGCCATCGCCGCCCGCTCTCTCTCGGTGCCGTCGGCCGGCAGGAGCTCGATCCGCGCGGTCTCGAGGTGGACCGACATGTCGCCCGTGACGAGGGCCAGGCGGAGGATCTCGTCGACCCCGCCCGGGCCGAGGGCGGCCTGTTCCGCTGCCGGAACGCCGGCCACGGTGCGAGTGCCGCCCGTCACGAGATGGCGCGGCAGACCGGCGTCCACGACCAGGTCGCGCGGCGGCTGCGGTGCGCGATGGCCGGGCCTTCCCTCGACGTAGAAGGGATAGCCCGGCATCTCCGGCGTGGGTGCCGGCGGGAGGGCGTGGCCCGGCAGCGGCACGACGGCCGGGATCGGCGTGCCGGTGGTCGGCGTCGTTCCGGGCGCGGGGAACGGCTCGCCGGCGCCGAGCTCGCCGTCCGGCAGTCGGCGGCGGCCGTCCTCGAACACGTCGTGCACCCGCCACAAGGCCCACATGCCCTGGGCGAAGTGCGGGTAGAGGTGGCAGTGGAAGATCGAATCGCCGGGGGTGAGGTTCAGATTGCCGCTGCCGCCGTAATAGATCGGGTAGCTGAAGGACTGGAGCGGCGCGATCGTCTGCGAATCGAGATAGTTGCCGGGCGAGGAGGCGACCCCGAGGGTCGGGCCGCCGAGGCTTGAATCGTCGAGCCGCTGCGCCAGCCACTGATGAGCGTGGAGGTGGAAGACGTGGGTTTCCTTGGGCCCGGCGTGCAGGTTGCGGAAGACGACGGGCTCCCCCAGATAGGAGTGGAAGACGTTCGAGGGATCGTCGGCGTAAGCGGGCAAGAGCGCCGGGTCGCCGTTGGCCCAGGACTGCAGGAAGAACTCCTCGTAGGCGCACTCGACACAGTCCTTGGCGGGGCCGAAGCCCTTGCGGTTGGCGAGCAGCGCCGCACCCATCCCCGAGGCGCCGTAATTGATCGCGAAGCCGTCGCGCACGCCCTGGAGCACGTCCGCCAGGATGGCATCCGGGTCGCCCTCGGGCGGCTCGCGGAGCTCGCGCAACCGCTCGGGGTAGAACGTCTTCAGTTCGTCGTGGAAGACGACCACGAACTCGCGGAACGCGGCGAGCCCCTCGCGCGGGCAGGCGGCCCCGGGGCGGCCGGCGTTCCAGTCCGGGCAGACGTCGACCACGGCCGAGAGATCGCCCGCCAGCAGCTCGTATCGGCCCTCTGCGTCCGGCGCGGCGGCGAGCAGGTCGAGCCGGGCCGCGGGATCGGCGGCGTCGTAGGCGAGGAAGGCACCGGGGGCGGCCGCGGCCCGGGCGGCGGCGAGCCGCTCGGGCCCGACCTGGCTCCGATACCAGCGCGAGCCGCGGGGCTCGACCACGATCACGCCGAACAGGCCGTGGACCAGCGAGCCGCCGTCGCCCTCGCCGCCGGCCGGAGCGCCGAGGCTCGTGAAGAGGAAGGCGCCCTCGCGCTCGAGCCGGAAGCGGTAGGTCTGGCTTTCGCCCGGGGCCACCGGCACGAGGCCGCGGGCGCGGTCGTCGCTGCCGAGCGTGGGGACGCCGTGGACCGCGATCGAGGCGGTCCGGGTGCAGGGCCAGTCGGCCCCGGGGCAGACGCCGTTCACGGGTCCGCGGCGCGACAGCTCGCCGGTCGCGGGGTCGAAATTCGGCTGCAGCGGCGGCAGGCGGTTGGTGAAGGCGACGACGAGCTCGTCGCCCACGTTCCCGCGCAGGACGAGCGGCCGCGGCCGTTTACCTGGGCGCAGGCGGGCGATCGGTCGGCCGCCCTCCTCGACCGTGACGAGGTCGCGCTCGAGGGCGTAGATCGTGCCGGCCGGGTCGAACGAGCCGAAGCGGTTGTAGACGATCGGCTGCTCGATCGCCGCGACCTCCGCCACGATCACCCGGGCCGGAGCGCCCGTGGGCGCCGTCTCGAGCGGCACCACGGGCTGGGCCGCCGCTTGCGGGGCGACCGAGGCCGCGACGAGGCAACCGAGCCATCGCGAGGCTCTCGCCGGCCCCATGACGTTTCCTCCCGCCGCTCGAAGCTCGAGCATGTTCGACGAGCCAGCATACAGCGGCTGCGGCCGGCGATCCAGTGATCCCGATCACAGGCGTCGGATCGACCGGCCCGGCGAGGGCGGCCCGGGACGTTGCTCGACCGATCTGCTCAGCCGGCGAGGCTTCGGCGCTCGGGCTGCGCGACGGGGCCGCCACGGCGGCACAGTGCTCGCAGCCGCTCGCGGCCGATCGGCTCCTCCGCCCGCATCGGCACGACCGCGTAGCGGACCGCGAGGCGGTCGCGGATCCGGGCGATCAGCGGCGCTTCCGCGGCCGCCCGGGCGCGCAGGAGCGGACTGGTCGTCGAGGCGGCGGCGAGGCTCGCGTTGACGATCCAGGCCCAGGGCTCGATCCCGGCCCGGCGCAGATCCTCCTGGAGCTCGGCGGCTTCGAGCACCGGGGTGGTCTCCGGTGTCGTGACGACGACGACCTTGGTCTTCTCCGGGTCCTGCAGGCGCATCATCGGTGTCACGATGCGGCCCTGGGCGCTCGCCGGCGCGTGGCGCAGGACGTCGCGGTGGTAGGAGCCCGTGGCGTCGAGGAGGAGCAGCGTGTGGCCGGTGGGGGCCGTATCGAGGACGACGAAATGGCGGCCGCTCTCGCGGATCACCCGGGAGAAGGCCTGGAAGACCGCGATCTCCTCGGTGCAGGGCGAGCGCAGGTCCTCTTCCAAAAGGGCGCGGGCCTCGGGATCGAGCTCCTTGCCCTTGGTCTCGAGGACGTGGGCGCGATAGCGCTCCGTTTCCGCCGCCGGGTCGATCCGGCTCAGCGTCAGCCCCGGGACCCGTTCGTTCAGGGTCTCGGCCAGATGCGCGGCGGGATCGGTCGTGCTCAAGAGTACCTCGTGGCCGCGAGCGGCGAGTTCGACGGCGACCGCGGCGGCCATCGTGGTCTTGCCCACGCCACCTTTGCCCATGAACATCACGAGACCCTTGCCCGGCCGCTCGATTTCGTCGATCAGCTCGCCGAGCGTCGGCAAGGAGCGCGCGAGCGGCGCTTCTTCGGGGGCGTGCGCGGCGAGCGGCTCCGGATCGCCGGCCGCCAGGCGGCGCAACGCCTCGATGCCGACTATGTTCTCCGAGCGCAGCGGAAATTCGCTGCGCGGCAGCCGGGCGAGCTCGGGATCCATGGCCGCGAGCGCCGCCCGGTCGCGGCGGGCGAGCGCGGCCGCCAAGGGATCGGGATCGTCCTCGGCCGGCATCAGGCCGTTGATCGCCAGATGCTGGTTGCCGATCCCCAGGGCCGCGAGTTCGCGGGCGGTGCGGGCCGCCTCGGCGAGCGCCGAGCGGCGTGGCCGGGCCACGAGCACGAGCCGGGTCGTCGCGGCATCGGCCAGCCGCGCGACCGCGGCGGCGCAGCGCGCCCGCTGCTTGTCGAGCCCGGCCAGCGGGCCGAGACAGGAGGCGTCGCCCTTGCCCGCTTCGAGAAAGCCGGACCAGGCACCGGGCAGTCGCAGGAGCCGGATCGTGTGCCCGGTCGGGGCCGTGTCGAAGATCACGTGGTCGTAACGGTCGACGAGCTCCGGATCGGTCAAGAGTGCCGTGAACTCGTCGAAGGCCGCGATCTCGGTCGTGCAAGCTCCCGAGAGCTGCTCTTCGATGCTCGCGAGCGCCTTCTCCGGCAGGACCCCGCGCATCGGCCCGACGATCCGTTCGCGATAGTCGGCGGCGGCCCGCTCGGGGTCGATCTCGATCGCCTCGAGTCCGGCGACGCCGGGGATCGGGGTGATCCGGTTGCCGATCGCGACCCCGAACACGTGGCCGACATTGGAGGCCGGATCGGTGCTCACGAGCAGCACCGCGGCCCCGCGCTCGGCGAGGCGAAGGGCCGCCGCGCAGGCGAGCGAGGTCTTGCCGACCCCGCCTTTGCCGGTGAAGAAGACGAACTTCGGCAGATCGGCGAACATCCTGCGTCCCTTTCCCCTCGCGGGCGGGCCGGCTCAGCAGCAGCCCGAGGATTTGCCCTCGCCCGGCTCGCTCGCGCCGCGGCAACCTTTGCCCGGCGCCGCTCCGGGCGCGCCGCTGCCGATCAACTTTTCGGCGAGTGCCAGGATGTTCCTGGTCGAGGCCGCCTTGACCGCCTCGCCGATGCGCACCGCCGCGCGCATCGCCTCGGCCCCGACGCCGAGCTTGCGCGCCTTGTCGTAGTGATATTTGAAGCAGGGCTCGCAGCTCGCGGCGATCGCCGCCCCGAGGGCTACCAGCTCTTCGACCTGCGCGCTCAACGCCGGACCGGTCTCGGCGGCCGACAGCTCGAGCGCGGCAGCGAGCTCCTCGCGGCTCGGATAGCGACCCTGGGCGACGAGCCGGTCGCCGACGAGGATCGCCGGCAGAGCTTCGCTGCCCGCGCGCTGGAGGATCGCCTTGACCGCCGGGTTCTCGGCGAAGCGCTGCGGCTCGCGCGCCAGGTTGAAGCGGGCGACCTCGACGCCGCGCGCGGCGAGCCAGTCGAGATCGCTCGCGAAGCGCACGAGTTCGGGATCGACATCCGGCCCGCACACGCCGGTGGCGCAGCACATGGGAGGATCGTAGACGGTGATCGATCGCATCGGAGATCTCCCGATCGGGGTCAAGCCACGCCCGGGCCGCAAGGGCTCGGCGGGCAGCAGATGGCACCGCCGAGCTCGCCGCGGCGATGGGCGGCGAAGACGGTCTCGAGCAGCTCGGCGAGCGGCCGCAGACGCTCGGGGGCGAGCGCGTAGCAGACGCGCGGACGATCGACCGCGGCCTCGACGATGCCGGCTTCCTTGAGGATGCGCAGATGCTCCGACACGGTCGACTGGGCGAGGCCGATGGCCTCGACGATGTCGCAACCGATGCAGGAGCGTTTCTCGAGCAACAGGCGGACGATGTGGACGCGAGCCGGATGGGCGAGCGCCTTGGCGAGGTTGGCGATCGTCTCTTCGGCGGGGTCGAAGCCC
>CALBAK010000007.1 GCA_937926445.1 uncultured Alphaproteobacteria bacterium | reverse complement strand
GCGCTCGTGAGCGAGCTCGCGCCGCTCGTCCATCCGCGGCAGGACGATGTCCGCATCTTCCGTCTCGAGCCCGGCTGGATGCGCAGCCTCGGTGCTCCGACCCTGCCGCGTGGTGTGCTCACGCTCTTCGCGAGCCTCGCGGATCGCGACAACGCACGCAGTGGGGAGGCACGGCAGCGACGCGCTCTTGCGCCGGCGCTCGACGGACCGGCGTCCCGGGCGGCGCGGTGAGGACTGCCGGAGCCGCCGCGCTCGTGTCCTGGCCTGCCCCCGGGATCGCCACGAAGCCGGGCCGCCGTCCGCCGCCGGCTCTGCTCATCCGGCGGCGCGGGCGCCGAGGGCTCGGAGCTTGGCCTGGAAGCGCGAACTCTCGAGCACTGTCTCGTTGACCACCGAGCCTGGCGGCCGACCGGCCAGCACGTTCAGCACGTGGCGGACGTCGGCGGCTCCGTTGCCGGCGAAGCACTGGTCGGTCCAACACAGCGCGTGCGGCGCGCAGATCACGCTATCGAGCGCCAGGAGCGGCTCGTCGGCCGGGCAGGGCTCGGTCTCGAACACGTCGAGCCCGGCGCCGGCGAGCCGCCCCTCGACGAGGGCCCGGTAGAGCGCGCGCTGGTCGACCACCGGGCCGCGGGAGGTGTTGACGAGGAAAGCGGTCGGCTTCATGAGCGCGAGCCGGTCCGCGTTCACGAGATGCCGGGTGGCAGGCGAGAGCGGCACCGAGATGGACAGGAAATCGCTCTCGCGGAAGAGCGTTTCCATCGACACGAGTTCGACCCCGAGCTCGCTGGCGATCGCCGGGTCGACATAGGGGTCGTGGGCGATGTGGCGCATCCCGAAGGGCGCGGCGAGGCGGAAGACCTCCGCACCGATGTTGCCGATCCCGAGCTGGCCGAGCGTGCGGCCCACGAGGCCCACCCCCATGTACTCCGAGCGCCGCTCCCATCCCGCTGGCCCCTGCCGGCAGAGCCGGTCCTTGATCAGGAGCTTCTGCGAGAGCGCCAGGACGAAGGTGAGGATCGCGACCGCGACCGGCCGGCGCACGCCCTCGGGCGTGATGGCGAGGGCGATGCCGGCCGCCGTGCAGGCCTCGACGTCGACGCTGTCGTAGCCCACCCCGAAGCGGGCGACGAGGGCGAGCCTGCCGTCCTTCGGCACCGAGGTACGGTCGAAGCGGGGTAGAAGCAGGATCAGCGCGTCGCAGCCCTCGAGACCGGCGGCCGGCATCGCACCGTCGACCGGATCGACCCAGACGAGCTCGATGTCGCCCCGGCTCGCGAGCGGTCCGAGGTCGAACATCGGATAGGTGGGCGTGCCGTCGGGCTTGCGGAAATCGCCGCTCAACGCCACCCGGTAGCGGGCCATGGCGGGTCTCCCCTCAGCGTTTCTTCGACTTGCCACCCCTGTCGGTCTCGCCGGGGCCGGACTTGCCCTTGCCCGACGCGGCGGGCGGCGGATCGGCCGCCTCCCGCACGGGCTCGGCGCCGGCGGCCTCCACACCTTCGATGCCGGCCCGGATCCCGTCCACTCCGGCCTTGACCGCCGCCTGGAGCGCCCAGACGTCGCCCGAATAGCAGAGGAAGTCGAAGCCCCGGTGCCAGTAGTCGATGCTGGTGGCGATGTCGGGCACCAGACGGCCGCAGGCCTTTCCGTGCTCGCGGCAGGCGCGCGCCACCCGGTCGATCGCGTCGAGGAACTTCTTGTGGTGGAACTCGCCGGGGACGCCGAGCGAGGCCGAGAGGTCGAAATGGCCGACCCAGAGGCAGTCGACCCCGTCGACCGCGGCGATCTCGAACGCGTTCTCGACCCCGGTCGCGGTCTCGATCTGGCAGAAGAGCGTGGTCGGCTCGTTCGCCTGTGCGAGCTTCTCGAGAACGGGGCCGCCCGAATAGCCGTCGTGGGCGATGCCGAGGGCGACACCGCGGCGCCCTTCGGGAGTGTATTTGAGGCAGTCCAGGATCGCCCGCGCTTCCCGGGCGTCGTTCACCATCGGCAGCATGACGCCCTCGGCCCCGTGTCGGCGGCGCGGGCGATGTGGTGGTACTCCTTGGACGGCACCCGGACGATCGCCGGGAGCCGGGCCGCCTCGAAATAGCGCATCGCGGCCTTGATCGTCTCTTGGCCGAACCCCGAATGCTCGCAGTCGAACAAGACGAAGTCGCAGCTCGCGTTCTTGAGGATGTGACCGATCCCCGGGGTCGCGAATTCGACCACGAAATGGCCGACCTTGACCGCGCGCGAGCGGGTCATCGCCTTGAGCACCATGCCGCCTCCCCTCGGGGCTCGGATCCCGTCGAGCCGCGGGTAGGCCCGGCCGCCGCGGGGGTCAAGCCGGCCGCCGGCAGCCCCGACCCGCGCCTCGAGCCGGCACGGCAGCCGCAGCGGTCGCCGCCCCGCCGTTGCATCGGGCCCCTCGCTTTGGCACCTCTCGCTTCGACCGACAGGGAGGCGAACATGGAGGATGCACCGTCGCGGGCGATCCCTCTCTTCGGCACCGAAGAACCTTTGCCCGAGTGGCGCGAGCTCGTGGCCGGGCCGCTGCGCTGCACCCTCGAAGCCGGCAATCTGCGCTGGATCTCGATCGGCGGGATCGAGGCGATCCGCTCGCTCGCCTAAATCGTCCGCGACCGCGACTGGAGCACCTACAACCCGACGATCGGCGACCTCGTGGTCGAGCAGCGAGCCGAGGGCTTCACCGTCGCCTACACCGCGCTCGCCGCAGACGCGAACCAGGCCTACCGCTACCGGGCGCGGATCGAGGGCCGAGCCGACGGCAGCCTCGTCTTCGAGGGCGAGGGCGAGGCGCTCAGCGACTTCCTTACGAACCGCAAGGGCTTCGTCGTCCTCCACCCGGTGAGCGTCTCCGGCCGACCGCTCACCGTCGAGCATGTCGACGGCCGGGTGGTCGACAGCCGCTTCCCCGAACTCGTCGATCCGATGTGCCCCTTACAGGACATCCGCGCGCTCACCCACGAGGTGCTGCCGTGCGTGCGGCTGCGCTGCCTCATGGAGGGCGAGGCCTTCGAGATGGAGAACCACCGCAACTGAATGGACGCCTCCTACAAGACTTACGTCCGCCCGCTCGCCAAGCCCTGGCCCTACACCATCGCCGGGGGCGAGCGGGTGAGCCAGCGAGTGACCCTCGAGGTCCGAGGCGAGGCACCGAGCGCCGTAGCCGCGGGCGGTGCCGCCACGGTGACGATCCGGGTGGGCGAGCGGCAGGTCGCGCGGATGCCGGCGCTCGGGCTCGCCGCACCGGCCGAGCACCTCGCGGGAGCTCTCGGCCGAACCGAGCTCCTGGCCCGCGCTCGACCGGCCTTCCTGGTCGTTCATCACGACCCGCGGCGGGGCCACGGCACGACCGAACTCGCTCTCGCCAAGGAGCTCGGCGGACGGCTGGGTTGTCCGCTCGTGCTCGAGGCCGTGCTGCCCTGCCTCGACAGCGAGGGCCGCCCCACCGACGATCTCGCGATCCCGCGGCGCGACCTCGCGGCGCTCCGGGCGGCGGTCGATGCCGCCCGGGTCGGCTTCGCGCGGGTCGCCGTGTCGCCCGTTTGCGATCTCAAATGCACGCTGCCGGGCAGCGTCTGGCCGAAGGCGCCGGGCTGGCGCGAGCTCTTCGAGGCCGCCCGCGAGGCTTTCCCGGGCGTTCCCGTGGGCGGCCGCATGTTCTCCTACTTCACCGAGCTCAACCGCAAGCGGCCGGCGGCGGAGCTGCTCGACTTCGTCTGCCACACGGGCTGCCCGCTCGTGCACGCGGGCGACGACGCCACGATGATGGAGAATCTCGAGGCGCTGCCGTGGGAATACGCCACCACCCGCAGCTTCGCTGGCTCCATTCCCTACTGGATCTTCCCAACCGCCATCGCCATGCGGGACAACCCCTATGGCCGGGTGCCGGCCGAGAACCCGAACAACATTCGCCTGGCGATGAACCGGGTCGACCCGCGGGAGCGGGCGCTGATCGGCGCCGCTTGGTACGCGGGTTATCCCCCCATGCGGGCCGCGCTGGGCTCGATGCCGTCACCCTGGCCGCGATCGGCGGACCCTCGGGCATCGTCGTGACACCCCGGGTCGAGCCCCGGCCCTGGATCGACGAGACGGGCGTGCCGCTCGTGCCCTCCTACCAGGTGATCCGCACGCATACGGGCCTCGCCGGCAGTGCCGTCCTCGAGACGGAATCGGACGCGCCCGGTGCGGTCCAGGTGCTCGCCGTCCGCAAGGCCGAGGCGCGCTTCCTCACGCTCGTCAACCTGACACCGGAAGAGCGTCTCGTGCGCCTCGAGAGCCCGGGCCTCGAGGGCTTCGTCGGCCGCAGGCTCGAGGAGGGGAACTTCGAGGCCGCCTGTCGCTACCCCGACCTGCTGGTCGAAGGCCGAGGTGAACCGCTCGGCCGCGAGGTCAGGCTCGCCGCTTATGGGGTACTGGTAGCACGCTCCGGCCGAGACGGTCCGGTTGCGCCCTCCCCCGGCCGTCGGCCCGGCCCCTCAGAGGCCGCGAGCCAGGGTCAGCGCCTCGGCCGGGCTCATGTCGAGCTCGGCCTGGGCGGCGAGCCGGACCGGTGCGTTGACCTCGCCGTAGCCGGCATAACCGCCGCGCCGCTCCATCAGCTCGAAGAAGAGACCGTTGATCGAACGGGTGTAGAGGTGGAGCAGTTCACCCGCGGGATCCCGATCGTAGAGGATCCCGAGCGCGCGCATGGCCTCTAGCCGCTCGGCCTCTAGATCGAACCTGGCCGCGAGATCCTCGTAATAATTGTCGGGAATCGGCAGCCGCAGTTCGGCCGGGATCAGCCGGGCGGCGGCGAGGAGGTCGCGGCAGGCGATCGCCAGATGCTGGGCGCCCGCCCCGGCGGTGCGGGCGAGGAAGCGGCCGGCGGCCGAGGTCTGCGAGGGCGAGCTGTTGAGCACGATCCGAAGCCGACCCGCCGGCGTCTCGAGGGCGCGGCTCACGATCGGTCCGCGCGGGTCGACGAGATCGGCTCGGCGCGCGGGCTCGAGACCGAGCAGCGCTCGATAGAAGAGGATCCAGCTCGCGAGCTCGGTCGGCGGCACCACCTGGGCCACGTGTTCGAAGCCCGAAAGGCCGAGGTCGGGGGCGGGCTCGGCCTCGGGATCGGGCAGGAAGTCGATCTCATGGAGAGTGGCACCAGGCCGCGCCGGGTCGAGAAAGAAGAGGAGGCTGCCGGCCACCCCGCGGACCGCCGGGATGGCGAGCTCGCCCGCTCCCACCGGCGAGACGAAGGGCGTGGTACGCAGGGCTGCCGCTCGCGCCCGTGCCCGTTCGGCCCCGTCGGTCTCGATCGCGAGCGCCGCCACCGAGAGCCCGTGGAGGAGCTGGAAGGCGTGCGGGAAGCCCTCTTCCTCGAGGTTGAGGACGATCGCGACATCGCCCGCCCGGTAGAGCTCGACCCGCTTGGAGCGGTGGCGGTGCGTGCGCGAAAGGCCGAGCGCGCGCAGCGTGGCGCGGAAGGCGGGGGCCCGCTCGGCCGCCTCGACGAACTCGACGAAGCCGAGCCCGCGGGGCTCGGGACGGGGCGGCAGCGAGCCGCAGCCGAGCCGCTCTTCGAGGAAGAGGAAGGAGCGCATGCCGTCGGTGGCGGCCTGCCGCGCCGAGGTCGAGCGGAAGTCGTCCGAGAAGATCTCGTGGCTGAGCCAGTCGTCCCAGCCGATGGCCAAGAGTTCGCGCAGCACGCTCTCGACGTCGAGCTCGCCCTGCCCCGGGAAACAGCGATAATGCCGGCTCCAGAAGAGCGGGTCCATGGCGATCGAGGGTGCGTCCGCGGTCTGGACGAGCACGATCTTCTCGGGCGGCACCGAGCGGATCGGAACGGTGGGCGAGCCGCGCACCAGGAGGTGGAAGGTGTCGAGGATCAGGCCGAGGGCCAGGTGGTCGGCCCGCCGGACGAGATCCCAAGCCTGCCGCCAGTCGTTCACGAAGCGACCCCAGGCGAGTGCCTCGTAGCCGACGACGAGACCCCGCCGGCCGGCACGCTCGGCCAAGAGCCGCAGGTCCTCGATGAGCCGTTCGGGCTCACCGCCGGCATCCGCGCGCGTCTGCGAGCAGACCAGGAGAAGCCGCCCGAGCCGCTCCATGAGGTCGAGCTTGCGCTCGAGCCGATCGAGCATCCGCGCCCGCTCGGGCGGCGGCAGGCCCTCGGCGTCGCGGAAGGGCTGGAGCGCCACGATCGAAAGGCCGAGCTCGGCCGCCCGGGCGCGGACATCCTCGGGTGTGCCCCCGTAATAGGTGAGGTCGGCCTCGAACAGTTCGATGCCGTCGAAGCCCGCGGCGGCGGCCGCCTCGAGCTTGTCGGCGAGCGTCCCTGCCATCGAGACGGTGGCGATCGCGCGTCGCATGCCCGGCTCCGCTGGGCGTCGCCCGGACACCGGGGACCGCGGCCGACGCCCCGGCGCCGAGAGCTACACGAGCCGCGCCGCCCCCGCCAGCGGCGCGACCCCGGACCGCCGCGGCGCCTCCGGCATCGGCTCCGGGCAGGTGCTCTCGAAGGCTCGAGCGGCGCGCAGCGCGAGCCTGTCGGCGTATTTCGGCCCAACGATCTTGAGCCCGATCGGTAGCCTCGCGGCGGTGAAGCCGCAGGTGACCGTGATCGCCGGCTGCTGGCCGAGATTGAAGGGCCAGGTGAAGGGCGTCCACTGGGTCCAGCGCCGACAGGGTCCGCCCGCCGGCACCTCGCGTCCGGCCTCGAAGGCCGGGATCGGCAAGGTGGGGGTGAGGAGGAGGTCGAATTTTTGGAAAAGACTCTCGATCCGCTCGGCACAGGCCGCCCGCTCGAGCTGCAGCTCCAGGAGCCGGGTGGCGGTCACCCGCCTACCCTCCTCGACGATATTCGGTGCCGAGATCGGCCAACACCGAGAAGGCACGCCCGAGGGCGGCGCGGACCTCCGGATCGACCCGGGCGTGGCCGAGATCGACGGACGCGAGAAGCGGCAGGCCGCGGACACCGACCTCGAGGCCGATCGTGTAGTCGATCCCCGGCCGCGGCAGGGCGGACCAGTCGCGCCGGTCGGGGCCGGCGAGCACGTTCGGCGTGAGCGCCGCCTCGGCCACGGTCCGTATCATGGGGCCCACGTGGCTCACCGTGCCGAAGGGCGAAGCGGGTCAAGTCTGGACCAGGCCGAAGGTGGGTTCGAGATCGACGATGCCGGTGAAGCCCGCCGGTATGCGAATCGAGCCGCCGCCGTCGGAGCCCTGGTGGAGAGCCCCCATGCCGAGGGCGGCGGCGACCGTGGCGCCACCCGAGGAGCCGCCGACGGTGCGGCTCGTGTTCCAGGGGTTGCGGGCCACCTCGCCGAGCGGATTGTCGGTCACCCCCTTCCCGCCGAACTCGGGCGTGGTGGTCTCGCCGAGGACCACCGCTCCCACCTCGCGCAGGCGGGCCACCTGTGGGGAATCGACCGCATCGGGCGGATCGCCCTCGGTGGTCCGGCTGCCGCGGCGGGTGCTGAACCACTTCATGAGGTTGAGGTCCTTCACCGAGGCCGGCACGCCGTCGATCGGCCGGAGCGGGCGGCCCGCGCGCCAGTGCGCCTCGCTCGCCCGGGCCGCTTCGAGGGCGCCTTCGGCGTCCACCAGGGTGAAGGCGCCGGTCTCGGCGTTCCAGCGCTCGATCCGGGCGAGGCAGGCTTTCGCCACTTCTTCGGGCGAGAGCGCGCGCCGGCGGAAGAGGCGGAC
>CALBAK010000006.1 GCA_937926445.1 uncultured Alphaproteobacteria bacterium | reverse complement strand
CTCCCGGGCCGGGATGCCGACTCACGAGGCGAGGGAGTAGAGGTCGGCGGGCTCGGCCACGAGGTCCCAAGCGAGCCGCGTGCACACCGCGAGGACGAGAAGGGCGAACAAGACGCGCAGCTGTTCGCCGCGGAGCGCACTACCGGCGCGTGCGCCGAGCTGGGCTCCCACCACACCACCGACGATCAGCAGCAGGGCCAACACGATGTCGACGGTGCGGTTGTTGTAGGCGTGCAGGAAGGTCGTGAGTGCGGTGACACAGGCGACCTGCAGGAGCGAGGTGCCCACCACCACCCGGGTCGGCATGCCGATAAGGTAGATCATGGCCGGGATCATGACGAAGGCGCCCCCGACGCCCAGGACGGCAGCGAGCACCCCCACGACGGCTCCGGCCGCGAGCGGCACGAGCGCGCTGATGTAGAGCCGCGATTCGGTGAATCGCATCTTGAGCGGCAGGCGATGGACCAGGAAATGGCGACGGGCCCGTTGCGCCGGTCGAGGTACCGGGCGACGCTGGGCCAAGAGGGCCCGGCTGCTCTCGACCAGCATGAGGGTCCCGACGGTCGCCAGCAGAAGGACGAAGCCGACGGCGATCACCGTCTCGACCTGTCCGACGTTGCTGAGCCAGCGGAACAGCAGCACGCCTCCCGCCGAGCCGAGAAACCCGCCGGCGGTGAGCACGAGGCCCATTTTGATGTCCACCGTGCCGCGTTTGAGATGGGCGAGCACGCCCGAGACGGAGGAGGCCAGGACCTGGGGGGCAGCCGTGCCGACCGCAACGGCCGGGGGAATGCCGATGAAGATCAGGAGCGGGGTGATCAGAAAGCCTCCCCCGACGCCGAAGACCCCGGAGAGGAAGCCGACCGAGGCGCCCAGGCCCAACAACAGGAGAAGATTGGCCGAAAGTTCGGCGACCGGAAGATAGATGTCCATCGGACGGGCAGCCGCACCGGCAGGATGGGCGACTGACAGGCGCCCGCAACGACCCTGTCAAGTCGAAGCCGGGGGTCACCGCCCGATCGGCGGGCGAGCGTGGCCGCGGGCTCACGTCCGGCTGCGCAGCGCCACGTCGCCCTCGCGCGCCAGCCGAAGGAGCGCCTCGCGAAAGGCCGCTACCGTGTCCTCGACCTCGGCGGGACCGTGGGTGGCCGAGGCCAGCATGGCGAGCTGACCGTTGACGTCGACGCCGGCCAGGAGAAGTGCCAGCCGCACGCGGTGGGCGAGTTTCGGCGGGCGCGCTTTGAGCTCGGCGAAGGGTAGCGCGTGGGGATCGAAGCTCGAGGGATCGATCGCCCGGCCCTCCGGATTCGGGAAGACGTGAACGCCCGAGAAGGTACCGTAAGCGGCCCAGGGAAGGCCGAGCTCGGCGAAAAGCTCGTTGAGCCGTTCGCGTAGGCTGGCGGCCGTGGCGTTCGCCCGAGCGCAGGGCTCGCCCGTGGCGACGAGACCGAGGGCCGCGATTCCGGCAGCCGCGGAGACGGGGTTGGCATTGAAGGTGCCGGGATGGCCGATCTTCTCCTCGCCGCGCTCGCGGGTCCGCACGAAGTCGAGGGCATCGAGGATCTCCACGCGGCCGCCGACGGCCCCGCCGGGCAGGCCGCCGGCCACGATCTTGGCGAAGGTCACGAGGTCGGGGCGGACACCGTAGACCGCCTGGGCACCGCCCGGTGCGACGCGGAAGCCCGTCACCACCTCGTCGAAGATCAACAGCACACCGTGCCGCTCGGTGAGCTCGCGCAGCGCCTGCGGAAAGCCGTCCCGTGTCGGCACCATGCCGAAGGAGGCCCCGGTGGGCTCGAGGATCACCGCGGCGATCTCCCGATCGGTCGCCAGCACGTCGGCCACGGCACGGAGATCGTTCGGATCGCAGAGCACGACGTTCTCGGCGACGGCGTCGAGCACCCCGCGCGTCGCGGTCCCGTCCATGTGGTTCTGCCAGCCCGAGGTCATATGGTCGTGCCAGCCGTGGAAATGGGTGCGGAACCGGAGGATCTTGCGCCGCCGGGTGAAGGCGCGGGCGAGACGCACCGCGAGCAGCGTCGCCTCGGTGCCCGAGCTCGTGAAGCGGAGGCGCTCGCAGGCCGGAACGAGCGCACGGATGGCCTCGGCCCAGCGGATCTCGAGTGCGTGACCGGCGCCCGGATGGGTCATGGTGGCGAGCGCGCGCGAGGCCGCTTCGGTCACCGCCGGGTGGCAATGGCCGAGCAGCAGTGCACCGTGGCCACCGAACCAGTCGACATAGCGGTTACCGTCGACGTCCCATTTGTGTGGTCCGAAGGCACGCTCGACGTAGATTCCATAGGGTTCGAGGAAGCGGCCGTCGTGGGTCACTCCGGAGGGGAACAGAGACCGCGCCCGCTCGGCGAGCCGGGCCGAGCCCGGTGTGCGCGCCCGATAAGCGTCCTCGAGCGTACGGTTGTCGTACGGCGGGCCCATGGCGCGGGTCTCCTCTTCGGAACCGATACCGGAAGCTAGCAGGCCTGCCGGCGCCCGAAAGCGGCCGGGTGTGCATACGGGCGGCGCGCGAACGGCCGATCGCGTGGCGGCGCGGCGATTTCCGGGTCTCCGAAACGGCCCTAGGATCCTCGGGTCGTGGACAGTTCGAGACGAGCCGTGGGATCCGCCCGGCCGGTCCGGCGCGCCGAGCGACGACCCGGCTTCGGTCGCGCGTTCGCGCCGCAGCGATCCGGACCGGGACGCGCCGTCGCGCGAGCGCCCTTCCGCATCGTGGCCCAGGCTGTCGGGTGGCTGCTCCTGTCGCTCGCCGGGGCGATGCTCCTGCCGATGGCTATCGACCTGGCGGATGGTCATCCGGACTGGCAGGGTTTCGCAGGCGGCTCCCTCGCCACGCTCTTCGTCGGCATGGCATTGCTCCTCTCCACCCGCGGTCCGTTGCCGCCGATCGACATGCGGACGGGCTTTCTGCTCACCTCGCTGACCTGGGCTGCGGTCGCCTGGTTCGCCTCTCTGCCGTTTCAGCTCGGGAGTATCGGCCTCTCCACGACGGACGCGGTGTTCGAGACGGTCTCGGGCCTCACCACGACTGGCTCGACCGTGATCGTCGGGCTCGACGGCTCGCCACGCGGGCTGCTGCTCTGGCGCTCTCTCCTTCAGTTCGTGGGCGGTGCGGGCATCGTGCTCATCGGCCTCGTGATGCTGCCCTTCCTGCGGATCGGCGGCATGCAGCTGTTCCGCACCGAGAGCTCCGACAAGTTCGACAAGCTCTTGCCTTCGACCGGAGCCGTCGTCGGGCGGATTTTGGGCGTTTATCTCGCGCTGAACCTGTTCTGCGTGTTGGCCCTGGTAGGGGCGGGGTTCGAGCTCTTCGATGCCGTCAACCACGCGATGACGGCCGTCTCCACCGGCGGCTTCTCGACCCGGGACGCCTCGATCGGTGGGTTCGGCAACGCGAGCGCGGAGTGGATGCTGATCGTCTTCATGATGCTCGGGGGGCTGCCGTTCATGCGTTACGTGGCGATCCTCCAGGGCCGCCGCGAGCTGTTCTGGCACGACAGTCAGATCCGGGTGTTTCTCGCGACTGTCCTCGTTGTCTCTTTGCCGCTCGCGCTCTGGCTTATCTGGAGCCAAGGGCGGCCGGTGCTCGACGCTCTGCGGGCCGCGCTCTTCAACGTCGTCTCGGTGATCACGACGACGGGCTTCGCGAGCGAGGACTACCAGCTCTGGGGTACGCCGGTACTCGGGGTGTTCCTCGCCGTCACCGTGCTCGGCGCTTGCACCGGCTCCACCGCTGGCGGGATCAAGATTTTTCGGATTCAGATCCTGTGGACCGCCTCGATCCTCTACGTGCAGAGCCTGATCCTGCCGAGCCGGGTCGTCCGGCCACACTATGCCGGCAGGCCGATCGACCAGGAGCTGATCGGTTCGGTGTTGAGCTTCGTGTTCTTCTTCATCGGGACCTGGGGGGTCTTCACCGTCCTCCTCTCGGCCCTCGGCCTCGACCCCGTGAGCGCGATCTCGGGGGCCGCCACCGCGCTCGCCAATGTCGGCCCGGGGCTCGGCGAGATCATCGGACCCTCGGGCAACTTCCAGTCGCTGAGCGACACGGTCAAATGGGTTCTCGTATTCGCGATGCTCCTCGGCCGCCTGGAGTTCTTCACGATCCTGGTGCTTTTCCATCCACTCTTCTGGCGCCGCTGATTCAGGCCGAGACGAAGCGGTCCGATCTTTCAGCCGACAGGCCGGCCTCGGCCAGGATCAGTTCGACCGCGCGGTCGGCGGCGTCCTCGAAAGGAGCGAGAACGAGATCGGCCCCGAGGCGGGCGAGCTCGGCTTCTTCTTCCCGGCTGCGTGCGGCGACCGCGATCCGGCCAGCGAAGCCGGCGGCCCGCAGAGCCTGCAGAATGGCCTTGCGCGGATCCTCGTGGGTGAGGCCACGGGCGAGCCCCGGGACGGTGATCACCACCCAGCGGGCGGCGGCGAGCGGCAGCTGCGTCAAGCGTTCGGGGTCGCTCGCGTCGCCGTAGACGACCGACAGGCCCTGCCGGCGGGCGATGCGCACCACCGTCGGATCGAAATCGACGGCAAGGACCGAGAGGCCACGGGCAGCGAGCCGGGTCGCGAGCGCCGAGCCCAGCCGGCCGAGACCGAGGAGGAGGATCTCCGCCTCGGCCGGCGTCCCGCTCTCCGCGCCGATCGGTTCGCGGACCGTGACCCGGCGTTCGAACGGCCGCAGCAGCGGCTCCAAGGAGGCGTAGAGCTCGTGCGACCAAATGATCATGTAGGTCGAGGCTGCTATCGTCACGATGCCGACGAGCGTGACGAGGCCGAGCGCCCCCTCGCCCACGTGGCCGAGACTCGCGCCCATCGCGACGAACACCAGGGAGAACTCGCTGATCTGGGCCACCGTCAAACCCGCCAAAAAGCCGGTCCGCTTGCGAAAGCCCATCGCTCCCATGATCGCGAGGACGATGAGCGGATTGCCCACGAGGACGAAGATCGCGAAGACGATCGCCGGCACCAGATCGGCCCGCATCTGGGCGAGATCGAGCCGGCTGCCGAGGGCCACGAAGAAGAACAGGAGCAGGAAGTCGCGAAGCGGGGCGAGGCGAGCCGCGAGCGCGTCGCGATAGGGCGTCGAGGCAAGAGCGATGCCGGCGAGGAGCCCGCCCAGCTCTTTGCCGAGCCCGACCGCATCGGCGACTGCCGCACCACCCGCGGCGAGCGCGACCGCGAAGAGGAGGAGAAGCTCTGGCGTCCGAGCCAGCCGCTCCGTGAGCGGATCCGCCAGGAACCGGACGAACAGCAGGACGGAGGCGAGGAGGAGGCCGCCGGCCGTCACCACGAGCAGGATCGCCCGGGCCGGATGGTCCACCGCGGCACCGACACCGATTGCCGAAAGGACGATCATGGCGAGCACTACGACGATGTCCTGGACGATCAGGAAGCCGAGCGCCACCCGGCCGTGCAGCGAATCGATCTCTCGCTTGTCGGACAACAGCTTCACGATGATGATCGTGCTCGAGAAAGTGAGGGCCACCGCGACGTAGAAGGCTTCGAGGGGCGGCATCCCGAAGCCGAGGCCGATCAGGAAGCCGAAGACGGCGGTGAAGACGACCTGGCCGAGCCCGGTTGTGACGGCCACCGCACCGAGGGAACGGACGAGACCGAGGTCGAGCTTCAGGCCGACGAGAAAGAGCAGGACGGCGATGCCCAGTTCCGCCAACAGCTCCACTTGGTCCGCTGCACGAACGAGCCCGATTCCCGCGGGGCCGGCGAGAACGCCTACCAAGATGAAGCTCACGACGAGCGGCTGCCGGAGCATGCGGCCGGCGAGCCCGACGGCCGCCGCGAGGCCCAGAAGCGCGGCGATCTCCGCGAAGATCGAACCGAAAGTGGCGCTCATCCTGCCGCACCCGATGCGTCGGTCCCGTGCGACCCCGGCGGCGGCTCGGGAGGCACCGCCAATACGTCGATCTCGGCCTGGCGTAGGATCGCCTCGGCAACGCTCCCCAACAGGATCTTTTCGAGCCCCACCCGCCCACGGGTAGCGACCAGGAGTAGGTCGGCACGGAGCTTGCGCGCCGCGGCGAGGAGGGCCTCTGCGACCGTGCCGTCGACCCGGACCACGAGCCGTCGGATCCGGGAGAGGCCGAGCTCGGCGAGGAAGCGGGCGAGTGCGGCGCCGGCCTCGCGGCGCCGCTCGGCCACGTAACGGTCGCGGTCGACGGCGGCGACCGGCGTGCGCAACAGGAGCGTCGAAGCCGGGGTCTCGAAAGCGTGAACGGCGAGCAGAGTCGTGCCGCGATCGAGACCGAGACGGCTCGGGACCGCGGCGGCGGCCCGGCTGCCCTCCGACAGATCGGTCGCGAAAAGGATGCGTCGATAGGGTGCCGCGGGAACGCCGTTGGCGACCAGGACCGATCTGCGGCTCCTGCGGATCACCCGCTCGGCCGTCGTACCGGTGAAGACACCCGCGAGAAGCTGGCGTCGCGGCGGGCCGACGAGCACGAGGTCGGCTTCGACCAGCTCTGCAGCCTCGAGAACTCCCGCGAAAGGATCGCCGCCCCGCAGCATCCAGCGGCAGCGAACCCCGTCGCAGCCGGTCGTCGTGGCTGCGAGCTCGGCGAGCACGAGCTCGGCCTCGCGCCGCTCGGCTGCCACGAGCCGGGCCGGCCGATCTTCGTCGACCACGTGCACGAGGACGATTTCGGCACCGATCTGGCGCGCGAGCAGCACCGCCCGCCGCAGTGCGCGATCGGATCGGGTCGAGAAATCGGTCGCGGCGAGAATGGTCCGCATCGGCCCCTCCGGAGGGTCGGCTCGGGGCGCTCGCCCCTCGCCAAAGGGAGCTAGCATCGACTCGCCGACAGGGCGACCCGCCTTCGGCCGCGGGGTGGTTCCGCCGCGGCACGGGCTGCTGCTATGAGCCGGCCCGAAGATCGCGACCGGTGACCCCATGATCCCGCGCTACAGCCGGCCCGAGATGGCCGCACTTTTCACCGCGGAGGCGCGTTTCGCCCTCTGGCTCGAGGTCGAGCTCGTGGCGGCCGAGGCCATGGCCGAGCAGGGCCTCGTGCCAGCAGCGGACGTCGCCGCCCTGCGGCGGAAGGTCGTGCAGGCCGGACCGGGTCTGATCGACCCCGCACGGGTCGAGGAGATCGAGCGGGTGACGCGCCACGATGTGATCGCGTTCCTGACCCATCTCGAAGAGCGGCTCGGGCCCGAGGCGCGCTGGCTGCATCGGGGCATGACGAGCTCGGACCTGCTCGACACCGCGCTCGCCCTCCAGCTCGTACGCGCCTGCGACCTCCTCCTGGCCGACCTCGACCGGGTGCTCGCCGCCCTGGCCCGGCGCGCCCGCGAGCATCGCGACACGCCGTGCATCGGTCGCTCGCACGGCATCCACGCCGAGCCCACGAGCTTCGGCCTCAAGCTGCTCGGCCACTGGGCCGAGTTCCGCCGTTGCCGCGACCGGCTCTGCGCGGCGCGGCACGAGATCGCCACCTGCGCGATCAGCGGGCCCGTGGGTACCTTCGCCTCTGTGCCGCCGGCGGTCGAGGCGGCGGTGGCCGCGCGGCTCGGGCTCGCTATCGAGCCAGTCTCGACCCAGGTGATACCGCGCGATCGGCACGCCGCGTTCGTCTGCGCGCTCGGGCTCGTCGGAAGCGCGATCGAGCGCATGGCTACCGAGATCCGCCATCTCCAGCGCACCGAGGTCGGCGAGGCTGAGGAATATTTTCATCCTGGCCAGAAGGGCAGCTCGGCGATGCCGCACAAGCGCAACCCGGTGCTGTCCGAAAATCTGTGCGGGCTCGCGCGAATGATCCGGGCCGCGGTGGTCCCGGCGCTGGAGAACGTGGTGCTCTGGCACGAGCGCGACATCTCGCACAGCTCGGTCGAACGGGTGATGCTGCCGGACGCCTGCATCCTCGCGGACTTCGCGCTCGACCGGCTCGCCGGCCTCGTCGATCGGCTCGTGGTCTATCCCCAGCGGATGCGCGCCAATCTCGAGGCGACGCGAGGGCTCTACAACTCGCAGCGCGTGCTGCTCGCGCTCACCGACACGGGCCTGCCGCGCCAGGAGGCCTACAGGCTCGTCCAACGGAATGCCATGCGAGCCTTCGAGGACAGCCGGCCTTTTCTCGACCTGCTGCTCGCCGATCCCGAAGTCCGAGACAGGCTCGGGGCAGAGCGGCTGCGCGAGCTCTTCGACGTCGGCTGGCACCTGCGGCACGTCGGGCCGATCTTCGAGCGCGTGCTCGGTGCGGAAGCCGAACAATGAGGTCGGTAGCGAGTTTGGCCCTCGGCCTCGCGCTCGCGGGCCCCGCCGATGCCGGGATCCTGATCGAGGGCCGGCTCGAGGGCGTGCCCGTCCGGCTCGAGCTCGCGGGCCCGGACGAGCCGGGCCGCGCGATCGTCCGCGCCACGGTGGCAGGCGAGGTCCGGCTCGTCGACGTCGAGCGGGGCACGATCGAGCCGCCTGGCGCCCCCCCGGCTCCGGCCGGAGAGCACGGGCCCGGTCCCGGGCTCGTTCGGATCACGCCGCTCGGCGGCGGGGCGATGATCGCGGGCCACGGTGGTGCTTGGCAGATCCTCACCGAGGACGGCCGGGTCTGCGGGGAGGTGCTGGCGGCGGCCTGGATGCTCCGGTTCCTCGAGCCCGCGATCCGTGCCCTCGAGCTCCTCGAGGCGAGCGACCCCCGGCTCGGGCCGCGCGCCCGCCACGGCTGCGCACCGATCGGCTTTCGCCAATGGAGCGGCCAGGGCTGGCCGCTGCTTGCCGGCGGTCGCACCGAGGCGGTGTTCGTCACCGAACGGGTCCGCTTCGACCACCCGCTGGTGTCGCCGCCCGCTCGGAGCGAGCCGGCGCCGCGCTGAGCGGATCCTCGGGCCAAGCGTGCTTGGGGTACCGGCCGCGCATCGCTTTTCGTACCTCCGCCCAGCCGCCGCGCCAGAAGGCGGGCAGATCGCGGGTCACGGCGATCGGCCGGTCGGCCGGCGAGAGGAGCTCCAGCACGAGCGGCACGCGCCCGCCTCTGATCGTCGGATGGCGATCGAGCCCGAAAAGCTCCTGAACCCGTACGGCCCCGGTCGGTGGCTCGCGGCCGTAGTCGATCGGGACGACGCGACCGCTCGGCAAGACGAGGGCTGCCGGGGCGAATCGCTCGAGCCGGGCCAGCGCATCTCGCCCGAGGTGCTCGCGCAGGGCTCGAGCTAGGTCGAGCTCGGCGAGCTCGTCGAGCCCCCGTCTTCCCTCGAGCCAGGGGCCGAGCCAGTCCTCGAGCGAAGCGAGGAGGTCGGCGGTCTCGACCGACGGCAGGCCGAGCTCGGGTGCGGTCCGGCCGAGCCAGGCGATGCGGGCCCGCAGGGCCGAGGCTTCGGGGCTCCAGGGCAGGGCGTCGAGCCCGACGAGCCGAATGGCGTCGAGAAGCGCTCTCCGTACTGCACCCGGATCCGCGCTCGGGAGCGGGCGGGATGCGAGCGCGATCGAGCCGAACCGTTCGACGCTCCGCGCGAGGACACGGCCGGTCCGGCGATCGAAGACCACCTCCTGGATCCGCTCGATCCGGTCGGTGAAGGCCGCGCGTAGGCTCGCCTCGTCGAACCTCGCGGCGGCCAGGATCCGGCCGTCGGCACCGTGGTCGTCGAGCTCCGCCACGGCGAGCCAAGAAGCCTGCGCGAGCGGGGATCTCGGGTCGATCGACGCGCCGCGTCCCGAAGCGAGGAGGAACCGACCTTCCCCTCCCGGTCGAGCGCGTGCAACTCGCTCCGGCCAGGCGCGTGCGACGAGCGGCCCCGCGGCCTCGGGCTCGATCGGATCGAGCGGGAGATCGAGGAGCGTGCCGAGCTGGCGGCGGACACGGGCGAGCTCGGCGAGGGCCGCGCGATCGCCGCCCGCCGCGTCCCGATCGGCGAGGCGGCGCAGCTTGGTGGAAAGGTCGGGCTCCCGCTCGTGCCGCCAGGGATCGCGGCTCGACAGAAGTGCTACGAGGGCGACGGCGGTGGGCCCAAGCCCGCTATCGCGCCCTTCGAGGAGCAGGTGGGCGAGCCGCGGATGCACCGGCAGCTCGGCCAGACGACGACCGTGCGGCGTGATCCGGCCCTCCGGGTCGACGGCGCCGAGCGCCTCGAGGAGGCGGCGGGCGGCCTGGAGCCGCGCCTCGGGCGGCGGATCGAGCCAGCCCAACCGGGAGGGCTCGGTAACGCCCCAACAGGCGAGCTCGAGGAAGAGCGGGGCGAGGTCCGCGTCCAGGATTTCCGGCCGAGGTTGTCCGGCCATCCCCCGTTCCTCCGCCTCGGCCCAGAGCCGCAGACAGATACCGGGGCCGAGCCGTCCGGCACGGCCGCGCCGCTGCTCGGCCGAAGCGAGCCCGACCCGTTCGGTGACGAGGCGGCTCGTGCCGCTGCGCGGATCGAAGCGAAGACGCCGGCAGAGCCCGGCATCCACCACGGCGGTGACCCCTTCGACGGTGAGGCCGGTCTCGGCGACGTCGGTCGCGAGGACCACCTTGCGGCGGCCGGGCGGCGCCGGCGCCAGAGCCGCCTCCTGATCGGCCCGCGGCAGGTCGGCGTGCAGCGGACGGACCAGGAGCTCTGGTCGCCGGGCCTCGAGGGCGGCCGCCGCGGCGCGGATCTCCCGCCCACCGGGCAGGAAAACGAGAACGTCGCCCGCGCTCGCCGCGAGCGCCTCCTCGACCGCGGTGACGATCGCGGGGACGAGAGGTGCATCGCGCGGGCGCGGTCGCCAGAGGGTGACGACCGGAAAGCTGCGCCCTTCCGCCCGCAGTACCGGGGCGCCGCCCAAGAGTGCCGCCACCCGCTCCGCTTCGAGGGTGGCGGACATGGCGAGGAGACCAAGGTCGGGCCGAAGCGCCGTGCGCACTTCGAGGAGCAGCGCGAGCGCCAGGTCGGTCTCGATCGCCCGCTCGTGCAGCTCGTCGAGGATGACGAGCCCGACCCCCTCGAGCCCGGGGTCGGTCTGCAGCCGACGCAGGAAGACGCCTTCGGTCAGCACCTCGAGACGCGTCGCGGGTCCGGCGACCCGCTCGAAGCGCACGGCATAGCCGACCGTCCGACCGAGCGGCTCGCCGAGCAGATCCGCCATGCGGCGGGCCAGCAGGCGGGCGGCGAGCCGACGCGGTTCCAGGAGAAGGGCGCTCTTCCCCGAAAGCCAAGGAGCGTCGAGAAGAGCGAGCGGCACGAGCGTGCTCTTGCCGGCACCGGGTGGTGCCACGAGCACGGCGGCACCGTGCCGGGCGAGTGCCGCCTCGAGCTCGGCGAGGATCGTACGAACGGCCAGGTCGGGTAGCGGGATCGTCTGCGGCGTCACGAGCTGACTGCGGTTCCATCGCTCGGGTGTAGGGAGGTGCCGGTGCGCAGGTTGCCGCACGCTCGAAAGCCTGCGCAACGGGCGACCCTTCCGGTCGACGGGGACGAGCTCGGACCGGAGCCCGAAACCTCGTCGGCTTCCCGAGCGGACATCGGATCCCGGTGAGGCAGCCACCGGGCCAGCGTCTCGATGTCGTGGCTGTGTCGCGTCGCGTGCTGCGCGGAGTCTGCGAACGGCGCGTGGCTTTCCGAAGCGAGCTGCTCGGCAGCGCCCTGTGGCCCGTGTATCGATGGTGGACAGGGCTCAGATCAGCCCCTGGCTACGGAAGCTAAAGTGGCGGTTCTTGCCGATGATGACGTGGTCGTGAACCTGGATGTTGACTGCCGCCAGGGCTTTCACGACCGCCCGGGTCGTTTCGATGTCGGGTTGCGAGGGTGTGGGATCCCCAGAGGGGTGGTTGTGGACCATGATGATCGCCGAAGCGCCGAGCTCGAGGGCGCGTTTGACGACCTCGCGCGGGTAGAGCGGTGTGTGGTCGACGGTGCCACGACTATGCTGCTCGTCGCGGATCAGGATGTTTTTGCGATCGAGGAACAGGATGCGGAACTCCTCGCAGCTCTCGTGGGCGAGCACGGTGTGGAGATAGTCGATGAGCGCGCTCCAGGAGCCGATGACCGGTCGATCGCGGATCTGCTCCTTGAGCACCCGGAGCACGAGGGCTTGAATCGCCTTCAAGAGGACCTGCGTGAAACGGAGGTCGTCGTCCCGTTCCTGGCCACGTTCGGGATCGGTGCCGGGCGCGAGCGGCTGGAGGGCGAGGCACTCGGCGTAGCGCGCCGGATCGGTCGCGAGGACCCCACCGAGCGAGCCGAAGCGGGCCAGCATCTCCTTTGCGAGCGGTTTGGTGTCGCGGCGGTAGACCGAGAAGAAGAGGAGGAGCTCGAGCAGCTCGTAGTCGGCGAGGCTCTCCGGCCCGGCGTCGAGGAAGCGCTGGCGTAGGCGCTCGCGATGGCCGTGATAGTGCTTGCTGCCCCAGCCGCTTCCGGCCGACGGCGGCGCAGGTGGCGCCTCCGCGAGGCCCGGGCCGGCGCCAGCGGTCGCCAACATCGAGGCGAGCGTTTCGACCGCGGCATCGTCCGCGAGCTGCCAGGCCCGACGGTCGGCGAGCCAGCGGCCGCCCGCGCGCTTGATCGCGTCGCGGTAGTGGAAAGTGTAGCCGGCGAGGAGGTAGCCGCCGCCTGCCGCCCGCTCGAGGATCAGCCCGAGCCGGCCGAGCCGCTCGGCTGCGGCGGACCCGGCCAGGGGTCCCTCGGGCTCCGCCGGCGTCGCCCAGCGGGCGGCCGCTGATGGGGAGAGTGTCGTTTCGTGCCCAGCCATGGCGGGCAATTTAAACTATAGGTTGATGTGAAGATTGTGGCCAAACGCACAGCTGGACAGACCGAGCGGGCCGGCCCGACCGGGTGGTCGGCTGGGCCGAGAGCGGCTAGGACGGGTGGGCGGAACGCCAGTGCGGAGGAGCGATGGCCGCAACCCCGACCGCCTGCCTCATCGTCATCGGCAACGAGATCCTCTCCGGCCGGACGCAGGACGCCAACCTGGCCTACGTCGGGCGCTTCTTGGGCGAGCTCGGTATCCGCCTCGCGGAGGCGCGAGTGGTGCCGGACGAAGAGACGGCGATCGTCGAAGCGGTCAACCAGTGCCGTGTGCGGCATCGTTACGTGTTCACCACGGGCGGCATCGGGCCGACCCACGACGACATCACCGCGGCCAGCATCGCCAAGGCGTTCGGCGTACCCTTCGGCCGCAACGCCGAGGCCGAGCGCCGGCTCCTCGCCTACTATCCGCCCGACAAGGTGACCGCCGCGCGGTTGAAGATGGCCGACATGCCGGAGGGTGTGGAGCTGATCGACAACCCGGTCTCGGCGGCACCGGGCTTCGTCATCGGCAACGTGTTCGTCCTGCCGGGTGTTCCGAGGATCATGCAGGCGATGCTCGACGGGCTCAAGGCCCGGCTCCAAGGTGGTCCGCCGATCCGTTCGCGCAGCATCGTGTGCTTCGCTTCGGAGGGCGAGATCGCCGACCGGCTGGCGACGATCCAGGAAGCCCATCGGGCGGTCGATATCGGCAGCTATCCCTTCATGCGGATGGGGACCCCGGGGACCACGATCGTCTTCCGATCGACCGAGACCGAGGCGATCGATCGGGCCGCCACGGCGTTCCTCGACGCCATGCGGCAGGCCGGCGTTGCGACCAGCGAGGAGCTCCTGGTCTGAGCGAGGCGCTTGCCGAAGCCGCCCGCAGCGCGCATCGGGAGCCCGTGCCCGCTTGGCGGAACCGGCAGACGCAGGGGACTTAAAATCCTCCGCCCTCCGGGGCGTGCGGGTTCGAATCCCGCAGCGGGCACCATGCGATTTCCGGTGAGGAAGCAGCGGTGGAGCGGGTCGCGATCGCGGTCGTGGGCTACGGACTCATCGGCCGCGAGCACGTTCGGCGGGTGATCGAGGAGCCCGAAGCCCGGCTCGCAGCGATCGTCGAGCCCGAACCCGGCGCTGCGACCGCAGCCGCGTGCTTCGGCAAGCCGGTGCTCGCGAGCCTCGACGAACTTCTCGAGCGTCGGCTCGCCGACGGGGTCGTCCTCGCTACCCCGAGCCAGCTCCACGCCGAGCAGGCGATCGCCTGCATCGAGGCGGGTCTACCGGTGCTGGTCGAAAAGCCGGTCACCGACGGGATCGAGGCGGGCCGCCGGCTCGTCGCCGCGGCGGAAGCGCGCGGTGTTCCGGTGCTCGTGGGTCACCATCGGCGGCACAGCCCCTGGATCCGGGCTGCCAAGGCGCTGATCGCGGAGGGTGCGCTCGGCCGAATCCTGCTCGTCGACGCACTGACTTGGCTCGCCAAGCCCGAACCCTACTTCGCCCCCGCTTGGCGGCGGCGCAAAGGTGCGGGGCCCGTCCTGACGAACCTCGTCCACGTGATCGACGATCTGCGCAACCTCGTAGGCGAGATCGACGAGGTGCGCGCCGTCGCCTCGAATGCGCTCAGGGGCTTCGAAACCGAGGATACGGCCGCGGCCCTGTTGCGTTTCGCGAATGGCGCACTCGGCACCGTGTCGGTCTCGGACGCGATCGCCGCACCCTGGAGTTGGGAACACGGATCGGGCGAGAGCCGTTGGTTCCCACGCGCGGGCGAGCCTTGCCTTCGGATCGGCGGATCCCGCGCCTCGCTGGCCCTGCCCGGCCTCGAGCTCTGGCGGCACATCGGCGACGAGGGCTGGATGGCGCCGTTCGAAAATCTGCGCCGCACCGTGCTCGAGGAGGATCCGCTGACCCTCGAGATTCGCCATTTCTGTCGCGTCGTGCGTCGCGACGAGCCGCCGGTACTCGATGCCCGGGGCGGTCTCGCCACGCTCGCCGCGACGCTCGCCCTACTCGAGGCCGCCGAGCGCGGCATCGTCGTCCGTCCCGACGAGCTCTGAGCCTCGTTTTCGAAATATCTCGAACACGAACATCGAATACACGTCGCTTGATTCGGATCTCGTGCGTCGGACCCGACGCCTGCCCAGAACACGTCGTAGCCGACGGGGCACGACGACGTTCACTCTCGAACGGTCCTCGCTCGTGCGCGAGCAGCTCTCGAACGGCCGCCGGCCGGCGCCGCCGCTCTGGGCGATCGCGGCGTTCCGCGAGCGTCGGACGGTGCGACGCGTGTCTCGAGGTCTGTCCCGAGGGCGCGGTCGTCGCCCGCCGCGGCTACCACCATGCCGAGCCCGAGGAGGAATGCGACGGCGCGGTCCAGTGGCGAGCTCGTCGAGTGTGCGGCCGTGCTCGCGACCGCCTCGACGGCGGGCGCGAGCATCGCGAGCGCGGGCTCCAAGGCAACGAAAGGCGTTTCCGACAATCGGTGGGACGAAGGCACCCTGCCGATTCTGCGGCTTCGGCTGCAGCATGCTCGTGGGCGTCAAACGCGGGCGCTTCCGGCGGCCGCGCTCCGCTCGCCCGGGGCGCTGCCCGAGGATTCGTTCCTCGGCGCCTGCGTGCGCCGTGGGCTCTGCGTGCGCGACTGCCCCTACGGCACGCTGCGGCTCGCCGACCTCGCCGACGGCACCGCGGCCGGCACATCCTGGTTGCGCGCGAGAGGTGCCGTGCGAGATGTGCCCCGACATACCGTGCGTGAAGGGCTGCCACACCGGGGCACTCGACACGGGGCTCCACCGCATCGGGGTGCCCGGATGGGGCTCTCGGTTTCGGTCGACCACGAGACCTGCCTCGACTGACAGTGCCTGCGCAGCGACGTATGCGACCGGGTCTGCCCGCTGATCGATCGGGCGATCACGCTCGAGCCCTCGCACGATCGGCGGACCGGCAAGCACGCGGTGTTCGTGCCTACCGTCCACAGCGAGGCCTGCACGGGCCGCGGCAAGTGCGAGAAAGCCCGGGTCCTCGACCAGGCGGCGATCGAGGTGCTGTCGCATCGGCTCGCCGAGGGCGAGCTCGGCCGGCACTGTCGCCGGGGTTGGAAGGAGACGTAGAAGGCCGGCCGGCTGCCGATCGAGGACGTGATCGATCTTCCCGACCGCCTCCCCGAGCCGCCGCCCCGGGCCAGCAGCCCACGAGCCCGTGCGGTGACGCCGCGGTCGACGAGCCCGACACCGCACCCGGCCTGTTCCGGAAGGAGACCGGCGGTCCGATGAAACGCCCCTGTCGCCAACAGCCGTCCTTGATCCCGCATCGGATCGGCGGCTACGAGATCGACTTCGAGGTCAACAAGTACCTGTCCTGCCAAGACTGGCCGATCGATGTTCGGGAAGGTGCGCCGAAGGTCAGCGAGACCCACTACAAGGATCGCGACGGCGTGGCGCTCGACCACGTCGCCCGCGATCGCTGGTTCTGCACCCGGTGTCACGTGCCGCAGGCCAACGCGCCGAGTCCGGTCGGCAACAGCTTCCGCAACGCGAGCGAGCTGCCCCGAGGCGGGGCAGGAGATCGGTCATGGTCGTGAGCCTTTTGTCCGAAACCGCCAGCGCCGTGGGGCCGACCGAGTCCCGAGCCGGCTCGGTGCACCGGGCCTGGCGGGCCTTCACCCGTCCGGCGGCGCGCTGGGCGGCGAAACGTCTATCGCGAGTACCGGACCAACGTGCACTACTCGAACCGGACCGGGGTGCGCGCCTCCTGCCCGGACTGCCACGTACTAGATCCCCGAATCCACAGGTTCGTGGGCGAGACGCAGACGACCGACGAGCTTTGGCATCAGTTCCACGGCTCGATCGACCCACCTGCGAAGTTCGAAGCCGAGCGGATGCAGCTCGCCCGGAACGTCTGATATGCGACGAGGACGACCCGTTCGCGCGAGTGCCGCAACTCCTGCGATTTCGGGGTCGTGGACCTGTCGCAGCAGGAGCCGCGCTCGGCCGCGGGCTACGAGAAGGCGGCGACCCTGGGCGAAACGTGCATGGACTGTGGTCGCGGCATCGCCCATCGGCTGCCGAAGGGCGTCTTCGACATCGACCTCGATCGGCTCGTGCAGAAGTGCCACGGCGGCGCCCGCGCGTCGAGCTGCTGATCGGTTGGCCCCGAGCCGACGGATCGGTGCGCGGTGAACCGGGCACGGAACGCCGAAGTTCGGTGACGGCGGAAACGATCGCCGCGATCGGGTCCGGTGCCGAGCTTCGCCGCGTTGGCGGCGGAGGCCGACGCGCGACCCGCCCGCTCATGTTCGACCCCGTCGACCAGGCGGGAACGCGCTGGCCCGCCGGACGCGCCGCGGCTCAGAGTGGCAGCAAATCGGGGTGGAGCTGGAACAGCCAGGTCTCGCTGATGGGCTTACCGTCGAGCGCGAGGAAGGCCCTGAGCTCGATCGGATCGCGCCCCTCGACCGAGAGATCGAAGGTGCCGAACCAGCGGGGCGTGTGCCAGACGGGCTCGGAGCGACGCATTGAGACCTCGCCGCGCGAGGCCCAGACGACGACCTCGGGCCGCACGCCCCAGGGGATCGAGCCGAGGATCGCCCCGTCGAACTCGAGCCAGAACTTGACGACCCCCTCGGGGCGCGGCTGACCCGGGATGCCGCCTCGGCCCACGCGTGTGGCCACCACCCGGGCGAAGTCGACGATGGGGAAGAAGGGGTCGAACTCGAGCCAGTGGAGGCGGTAGTCGTAGGCGAGCGCGTCGCCTGCCTGGGTCGGCCGCTCGGCGAGCCAGTAGGCCACCACATTGTCGTGGATCTCGTCGTCGGTCGGGATCTCGACGAGCTGGACGACGCCCCGGCCCCACTCGCCTTTCGGCTCGACCCAGGCGGTCGGCCGATGATGGTAGTTCACACCGTCCAGATAATGGTCGTAGTTCCGATCACGCTGGGCGAGACCGAAGCCCTTCGGGTTCTCGTCGATGAAGCTCGAGGCGATGATGCGCGGTGGATTGTTGAGTGGTCGCACGAGCCGCTCGCCCGCTCCGTTCCAGAGCACGAGCACGTCGCTGTCGTGGACCTCCGGACGCCAGTCGAAGCGATCGCGCGAGGGATATTCGGCGAACCAGAACATCGTCGTGAGCGGGGCGATGCCGAGCCGAGCCACGTCGCGACGCAGGAAGAGCCGGCAGCTGATGTCCATGATCACCGCCCGGGTCCGGCTCATGACGAAGCGATAGGCCCCGGCGAGGCTCGGTCCGTCGAGCAGGGCGTAGACGATCTGCGGATCGCCCTCCCGCGCACAGGGCTCGAACCAGAAGTTGGTGAAGTCGGGGAACTCCTCCGGCTGGCCCGTGGGATCGGCGACGTTCACGGCGATGCCGCGAGCGGAGAGCCCCACCTGCCCGAGCTCGCCCACCGCACGGAAATAGGAGGCGCCCGAGAAGGTCACCCAGGGCTCGCGGCGATACCAGGTCCCGACGCGCCGGCTCTCCTGGATCCAGAACCCCGCGAAGGCCGAGGCGTCCGGCGGCAGCTTGGCGGCGACGTGGTCGTCAGGAATCGTGAAATAAGCGCGGTCGTAGAGGATCTCGCGAGCCTCGCTGCCCTCGACCATGTGGAGCCGGACCGTTTTCGGGAAGAAGCGCCCCTTGTGAACGAAGGTGATCGGGTAAACCCCGCCCGAACGTCCCCAGAGCGCGTATTCGGGCCGGGTGCGCAGCTTGCCGTGGGCGTCGTAGTCGATCTGATCGACGATCTCGGGGGCCGGGCGCGGCGGCGGCACGTAATCGCGGCGCGAGAGGACGCGGGCGTGCTCTACCAACCAGTCGAAGGAAAAGGGCCGCGCCTCGCCGAGCCGCAGATTGGCGGTATCGGCCCGCGCGAGCGCACTCGGCAATGCGGCGAGGGCCGCAAGTCGGAGCGCGGATGCGAGGAGTCGACGGCGGGTCGGGCGGGCCCGGAGCATCGTGAGACCTCCCTGCGAGACGGGTAACGGGTACGGCCCGCTTCTCTGCCGTGGGCAGCGAGTGCGTCAACCCTCGCGCGAGGAGCCGGAGCGGCCCGGCTCACCGGGCCGACCGCCGCGCCAACGTGTCACCCGGGCCCAGTCGAGCTCGAACAGGTCGAGCGCGCGGCCGAGGATCTGGTCGACGATCGAATCGAGCGAAGTCGGCGCCGCGTAGAAGGCCGGCACCGGCGGCATCACCACCGCCCCCATCTCCGTCACCGCCACCATGTTGCGCAGATGTCCAAGGTGCAGCGGGGTCTCGCGGGCGAGCAGGACGAGCCGACGCCGCTCCTTGAGAACGACGTCCGCCGCCCGGGTCAACAGCGTGTCGGTGACCCCGGTGGCGATGGCCGCGAGCGTCCGCATCGAGCAGGGCGCGACGATCATCCCGTCGGTGCGGAACGAGCCGGACGCGATCGCGGCACCAACGTCCACGAGCGGATGGACCACGCTCGCGAGCGCCTTCACCGAATCGATCGGCCGGCCGAGCTCGTGACCGATCGTGAGGATGGCGGCGCGAGTCACGACGAGGTGCGTCTCGACCTCGAGCTCGCGGAGGATCTCGAGCAGGCGCACACCCAGGATCACGCCCGAGGCGCCGCTGATGCCAACGACGATGCGGCGGGCGCTCAAAGGCTGCCCGCCAAGAGGAAGCCGCCCACGGCGGTCACGAGCGCGGCACCCGCGATCTCGAGGAGGACCGCGAGGCGGGCGGCGGGTCGCGCCGCCTCGATCCGATCGAGGACGAAGCGGCGGGCCCATACGCTTGCGAGCCCGAGGCCTCCCATCGTTACGGCCATACCGAAGGCGATGAAGCCGACCAGAAGGAGGCCCTCGAGCAGCATGTCGTTCGCGAGGGCGTAGAGGAGGATCAGGAGCGAGCCCGTGCAAGGCACGAGACCGACCGCGAACGCCAGAAGACCGCCCTCCCGCGGACGGTCGTGCGCGCCGCAGCCACAGCGGGCACGGTGCCGATGCGGGTGGGCGTGATCCGCCGCGTGATCGTCGCCGGCCGTGCCCCTGTCCGCGAGGATCCTCCGCCCGGCACGCACCAGCATCGCAAGGCCGATCCCGACGATGAGCGTGTAGCTAGCGATCCGCACCGCCGGGATCTCGGCCGGAGCGCCGCCGAAGGTCCGACGCAAGAGGAAATCGGCGAAGCCCACGATCACGACCGCGGAAACGACGTGCAGGAGGGCGATCTGCGCGCCCATGGCGAGGCCGCGGGCGATGCGGGCCTCGCGCGAAAGAAAGTAGCCCACGACCACGAGCTTGCCGTGGCCGGGCCCGGCGGCGTGCACCGCTCCGTAGAGGAAGGCGAGCACGAGACCCAGAGCGAGCGGGCCGGTCCCCTGACCGTCGCGGATCGCCTTCAGACGCTTGGCGATCTCGCGGTTGGCGGTGCGCTGGAAGTCGGCGAGCGCGGCCCCGATCCCGGCCGAAGCTACCGCCTCGACCGGCCTGCTCGACACCGGCTGCGCTCCCGCCGGTCCCTCGAAAGCGAGGAGCCTCGCGAGCAGAGGGAGAAGCAGGAGGAAGATCGCGAGGCCTCTGCGCACCGTTCAGGAACTCCGCCGGCAGACGAGCGTCGTCGCCACCGGTGGCACCGGGGTGACGAGGTTCGCGAGGCTCGTGTCGGGCGCGAACCCGAGCTCGCAGCCGTTCGGGGGTTCGCCCAGGAGCCGAGCCGGATTTTCGGGATCGAGCACGACGTCGACGTACCAGGACGGATCGGCGACGGTGAGTGCCAGGGATGCGGCCCGTGGGTCGACCGGGGTCGCGAGGCGCCGCACGAAACGGTAGGTCACGACGCCGCCCTCGAGCTCGGCCACGAATCCGCTCGGCGGGTGCAGCGGGACCGGGCGCCCGTCCACCCGGAGCCGGCTCAACCAATCGAGTTCGGCGAGCCCGGCGAAGGTTTCACGCTCGAGCCGAGCCGTCTCGGCGGGATCGAAGACGCCGTTGCGATCGCGGTCGTAGTCGGCGACCAACGAGGCGCTCAACAGCTCGTCGAAGTGCAGCGCCAGCTCGACCGCCACCACGCGGCCACCCTCGATTCGATAGGCCGACTGTGCGACGACCCATACGTGCGGATGTGAGCCTGCAGCGGACGCGGCGAGAGCGAGACCCGCCGCCAGCAGGACGGCCGGAGCCTTCACGGGTGGGCCTCCCGGGCTCGGCAAGCGGCGCAGCGCCCCTCGATCTCGACGATCTGACGGGTGATCTCGAAGCCGGCACGGCGAGCGAGCCCGACGATCGCCGTTTCGAGCTCGGGATCGACGAGCTCGGCCACCGCACCACACTCCCCACACAACAGGAAACAGGCGCGATGCGGCGCCTCGGCGCGGACGCAGCCCACGAAGGCGTTGCGGCTGTCGACCCGGTGAACGAGCCCCTGGCTCACCAGGAAGTCGAGGGCCCGATAGACGGTCGGAGGCGCCACGCGCCCACGCTCGGCGGAAAGACGCTCGAGGATGTCGTAAGCGCCGACCGGGGCGTGGCGATCGAGGACGAGCTCGAGGACGCGCCGGCGCAGCTCGGTCAGCCGGACACCCCGTTGGGCGCAGATCGCGGCCGCCCGATCCAGCGCGTCGCGCACGCAGAGGGCGTGATCGTGTCCGGTCCGCGGGAAAGGATCGCCCGACTCGCTCGACACTTCGGCACCCCGCAGCTGGTCGGAAGCTAGCGCCGAAGGGGCCCTCCCGCCAGCCTCGGAAGGCGGCGCCCGAGGTGCCGCCACTCCAGCACCCGGCTCGCCGTCGTGCTCGCGAGGAAGGTCGAGACCGCGGCGAGCACGATCGTCGGTCCCGTCGGCAGATCGACGAAGGCCGAGGCGAGCACCCCCGAGACGGTCGCCGCGAGGCCGACGAGAGCCGCGAGCCCCGCCATGCCGTGGGGCGTGCAGGCCCACGGACGCGCGGTAGCCGCCGGTACGACGAGTAGCGAGACGACCAGTACAATGCCCACGAGCTTCATGCCGACCGCTATCGCCGCAGCGATCAGAAGGTCCAGAAGCAGTCGCAAGGCACGTACCGGCACACCTTCGACCCGTGCCAGATCCGGGTCGACGGTGAGCGAAACCAGCCCGCGCCAGTGTCGCCCCAAGGCGAGGGCGACCAGAAGGAGCAGGACCGCCAGCACGAGAAGATCGCGTTCGGAGACCGCCAGGATGTCTCCGAACAGGTAAGCGAGGAGATCGATCCTGAGCCAGTCGACGAAGCTCACGAGCACGAGACCGGCGGCGAGGGCACCGTGAGCGAGTGTGCTGAGGACCGTGTCGGTCGGTAGGATCCGTTGCTCCTCGAGAGCCCACAGAGCGGTGGCGAGGAGGGCCGCGAACAGTACGAGGCCCAGGGTCGGGTCGACTTCGAGAAGAAAGGCGAGCACCACTCCCAACAAAGCCGAGTGCGCGAGTGCCTCGCCGAAGATCGCGAGCCTGCGCCAAACGACGAAGGCGCCGAGCGGTCCGGCGACGAGGGCGATACCGGCGCCGGCGAGCAACGCGCGAAACAGAAAACTCTCGATCACCGGTGCGGCCCATCGGTCGCGCCGTCGTGACGGCAGCTGTGGTGGTGCTGATAGAACGCGACCACCTGCGCCCAGCGATCCCCGAGCAGTCGGAGAAAGGCGGCGTCGCGCGCGACGGCCTCGGGCGAGCCGCTGCAACAGACGTGACGGTCGAGGCACAGCACGCGGTCCGTACCGGCCATCACGAGATGCAGGTCGTGGCTCACGAGAAGCACGGCACAGCCGCGCCGGCTACGAACCAAGCCGATCAGCTCGTAGAGCTCGAGTTGCCCGGCGAGGTCGACACCGCTCAGCGGTTCGTCGAGGACGAGGAGCTCGGGGCGGCGGAGCAGGGCGCGAGCGAGCAGCACACGGCGCAGCTCGCCGCCCGAAAGATCGCGCATCTGCCGTCGCTCGAGCCCGCCGATACCGACTTCGGTGAGCACCTCCTCGATCTCTGCCCGTGGCCGCTTGCCGACCAGACGGAGGAATCCGGCAACGTCCAGAGGCAAGGCGCGGTCGATCGCCAGGCTCTGCGGCGCGTAGCCGACGGCGAGGCCTGGGCGCAGCCGGACCTCGCCGGCGTCGGGTTCGACGAGGCCCAGGACCACCTTGACCAGCGTCGTCTTGCCAGCCCCGTTCGGACCGATGAGGGTGAGCAGCTCTCCCTCGTGCAAGACGAGATCGACGCGATCCAGGATGGGCCACTCGTCCCGCACCACGGAAACGCCACGGAGCTCGACCAGGATCGGCCGGCTTCCGTGACCGGAAGGATCGGCCCGGGCCGGGATCGCCGATGCTTGCGCCAGCACTCTGATATCCTATAACGTTGCTGTCGACGGGAGGATCCTGCCATGGCAGCACCGGTTCGTCATCTCCTGGGAGTCGTTCTCGCGGCTGCAGCGGCAGCCGGACCGGTGGACAGTGCGAAATCCGCCGAGCCACCGAAGGTGGTCGTCTCCATCCTGCCCCTGCACGGCCTGGCGGCAGCCGTGATGGAGGGTGTCGGTCGGCCGTATCTATTGGTGGCGCCTGGGTCGTCTCCCCACACCTTCCAGCTCAAGCCCTCCGAAGCGCGCAAGCTTCAGGACGCCGACATCGTGGTCTGGGTCGGCGAGGCGCTCGAGACCTTTCTCGAAAAGCCCCTGCGGACCCTTCCGAAGCGAGCGACCGTCGTCGAGGTGGCGAAGCTTCCCGGAGTGGAGACGCTGCCGCCGCGAGAAGGTGGGATCTGGAGCGAGCACGGGCACGATCACGGCCAAAAGCACGGCGGACACGGGGACAAGCATGGGGGGATCGACGGGCATCTCTGGCTCGACCCGATGAACGGCCAGGCGATCGTGCGCGCCCTCGGCGAGATCTTGGCGCAACGCGATCCGGGTAACGCCGAACGCTACCGCGCCAACGCCGCTTCCGAGGCGGCGCGGATCGGGGAGCTTCACGCGGAGCTCGAGCGCCGACTGCAGCCGGTGGCGAGCCGACCGTTCGTAGTCTTCCACGACGCTTATCAGTATTTCGAGCGCCGGTACCGCCTCGCCGCGGCCGGGTCGATCACCGTTTCGCCGGAACGCCAGCCGAGCGCCAAACGGCTCGCGGCGCTGCGCCGGACGATCCGGGACCGCGGTGCGGTATGCGTGTTCGCCGAACCGCAGTTCAAGGCACCCGTCGTCGCCAGTGTGGTCGAGGGAACGGGAGCCCGCACCGGGGTGCTCGATCCGGTCGGCGCCCCACCGATCGAGCCGGGCCCCGAGGCCTACCGGACGCTGCTCGACCGTCTCGCTCGGGATCTCGTCGGCTGCCTCGCCGGGCCGACCGGCTGAGCCGGGCTCGGGGCCGGTCCCGCGGATCCCGCCGCCGGAGCCGGGCTTCCCGCAAGACGGAGCAGAGGAGGGCGCCGCAGACGATCGTGCCACCGATCCGGGCGAACGGATCCGGCTGACCGCGAAGAGAAACCAGCCGAGCAAGACCGCCCAGACGAGCTCGATGAAATCGGCCGGCAGGACCTGGGCAGCATCGGCATCGCGGAAGGCCTGGGCGACCCCACCCGACCCAGGCTGCCGATGGACGCGATCGGGAAGAGGAGCGCCAGAGCGCGGGCCTCCGCACAGACCCGGACGAGCGGCGCCGAGGCGAGCGCGATCGGCATCGAGAACAGGGGAGCGTAGAAGGTGATCCGCAAGCTCGGCTCGCTGCGCGCCAAGACCTCGATGTCGACGAGCGACCCGGCCCGAGCGAGCTCGAGGTGACCAGGATCTCGCCGAACTTGGGTCGCTGCAGACCCGGGCGGAGAACGAGGAGCGCCTCACCGCGGTCGATCAGGACCGCGGCCAGCCGGCGGGGGGCGACCCGCTCGCGGAGCACCAGGGCAGCGAGGAGCGTGGCGAACAGAAGTGCGAGGAAGCTCGGTGCCGCCACCGTGGCGAGTGGGGCGAGCGTGACGCCGTAGAACCAACGGAGCATCGCCCCTGCGTCGAGAAGGCCGGGGATGGCATGCAGGTGTGACGCGGCGGCAGCGAGCGAGAAGAGCCTCGCGCTCCGCACCACCGGTACCAGCACGAGAAGTCCGAAGACATCGGGGAAGAACGCGACCTCGAACGGGTGGATCTCCGCACCCACGAGCCGGATCGGGGCCCTAATCGCGTCCGAGCCGAGAGTGGCCACCATCACGAAGAACACGCCGCGGGCGCAGGCACCGCCGCGGGGGGACCATGGCGGCGGGCTCGTGCCGGGGTCCAATGCCGTTGCCGGCTAAAGCACCGCTTCGATCAGGAACGGTCCGGGCTCGTGCAATGCAGCGGCGAGCAGATCCCCGAGCGCCTCGGCGGTCTCGGCGCGCGCACCCGGCACGCCCAGCCCCCGGGCCACCGACACCCAGTCGATCGGTGGCGGCTCGAGCGTGGTCAGCGCTCGCGTCGCCGCCCCGCCCGGGGCATCGCCGGCCCGCTCGAGCTCGAGCCCGAGGATGCGGTAGGCCCTGTTGGCACAAACGATCGTCACGATGTCGAGCCCCTCGCGGGCCTGGGTCCAGAACGCCTGCAAGGCATAGGCGCCGCTCCCGTCCGCCTCGAGATTGATCACCTTGCGCGCGGGTGCCGCGAGCGCGGCACCGATCGCAAGGGCCGGTCCCTCGCCGATCGCCCCGCCGGTGAGCGCGAGCTGGGTGTGCGGCCGGGCCCGATGGGCGATGGCCGAGAAGGGATAGGCGTTGGTCACCGCGGTCGGGACGACGACCGCGCCCTCCGGAAGCAGGCGGGTGAGCAACGCCGCGAGCTTGGCGCCGTCGAGCGGGCCCGTCGGGGCCGTGGGCGGGTCGAGCGGAGCCCCTGGATCGTCCGTCGTGGCGCCGAGCTCGTTCGCGAGCGTCTCGAGGGCGACGAGGGCGTCCTCTTCGGGGCCGGCCGCCCACACGACGCCGGGTCGGTCCTCGAGATAGCGCGAAGGCTTTCCTGGCCAGCCGAAGAAGGAGACCGGCCGGCGCGTGCCGATCCCGACGATGTGGGCGAAGCCGTCGAGCAACGCTTGGGCCTGCTCGGGAAAGTAGGGAAGCCGGCGGACGGGCGGCAGGCCCGCGCCGGTCTCGAGCCGGGCGAAACCGGTCTCGCAGAGCAGAGTCGCCCCGGTCGCTCGAGCGATCCGGCCGGCGAGCTTCAGCCCCCGGCCGTGCAACGCGGCACCACCCAGGAACAAGGCGCCGGGGCCGGCTCCCCGGAGAAGCTCGGCGGCCGCGGCGAGGGCACCGGGATCGGGTGCGGCCGGCGGCTCCGGCGAGGCCAGCGTGGGCGGCGGTTCTCCGCCATCGTCGAGCTGGAGGTCGTGCGGCAGGACGAGTGTGGCCACGCCGCCCGCACCGGAGAACGCCGCGGCGATGGCCTCGGCCGTGAGACGGCCCGCCTCCTGGGCCCGGACCAATCGCCGGCACCAGCGCGAGGCCGTCCGCGCCACTCCCTCGATGTCCATCGTCAATGGCGCGTCGGCGTCGATGTGCCAGGTGGCGTGTTCACCCACGAGATTGACAACGGGGGAGCGTGCGCGGCGGGCATTGTGCAGATTGGCGAGGCCGTTCGCGAGGCCCGGCCCGAGATGGAGGAGGGTGAGCGCCGGCTTACCGGTGATCCGGGCGTAGCCGTCGGCCGCCCCCGTGCAGATCGTCTCGTGCAGACCGAGCACCGGGCGGATCGACGGTGTCCGGTCGAGAGCCAGGACGAGCGGCATCTCGGTCGTGCCGGGATTCGCGAGACACAGATCGATCCCGGCCGCAGCCGCTGTCCGCATCACCACGTCCGCTACGACCATCGGCGCGCCCTCCCCCACACCACCACGTCGGCGACGCTTAGCACACGGGCGAGGGCCGGCCAGGCCCGCCACCGGCTTCCTGCTCCTTCCCCCCGGCGTGGAGCGGCGGTCGAACGAACCGTCGGGACAGATGTGGCCGGGGCGACCCGGCCACGAAGGATGCTGGGATTCTCAGGGAGGCTACATCGCTTCTAGCTCCGGGGCGCATGCGCCGCTATGACCTTCTTCACGCTCGGCGACCGCGTGCAGCCGATCCAGGAACCGGAGCCAACCGCGCCCGGCCCCGGACAGGGCGGGCCGGGCCGCGTAGCCGGAACGACCGGCGCGAAACAGGTGCGCCTGGGTCGGGAACCAGAGATTGAGCCCGCCCCGCATCGCGCCGCGTCGGGGCCAAAGCGTCTCGGAGCGGAGGATACAGTGGAGAACGGCGTCCACGGCCCGGCCAACGAGCACCCGCAGCGTCGAATCGTCGAACGCCGCGGCGAGGCGTTCGAGGATGTCGACGGCGTCCACGAGCTCACCGGCGCGCGCGCTCCGCGCGAGCATCCGCGCCGCCAGGATCCGGGGTCGCGCTTCGGGCAGGAGCTGGGCGAGCCGCTCGCCGACCCGCGCGACCGCGGCGAGCGCCGCGCCGGCGCGGTCGGTGCGCGCCGCGACGTGCCAAGCGTGCATCTGGCCGCGCGCGGCCGCGTCGATGAGGAAGGCCTCGATTAGGCCAGAGGCGGCCGCTTCGGGATCGTCGGCGCGGGCGAGGATCGCAGCCGCCCGGTGGTAGGGCAGACCGCTCGCCGGGACCACCTCGCCCGAAGCGAGGACGAGAGAGGCATATGGCGCGAGGTCGGCCAAGAGCTCGAGCTTGGCCATGAGGCAGGCATCGAAGATCACGAGGTCGAGCGGTGCTTCCGCCTCGAGCCCTTCGCGCAAAGCGGCAAGCAGCTCGTCGATGCCCAGCGCGTCCGCGCAACCGTCGTCGATCGCGATCCGTGTACCCTCGCCGTGGCCCCACAGGAGGAGAACGCGGCGCCTTGCCGGAAAGGTCGACCGGCCCCAACGAAGGAGCTCGCGCAAGAGCGCCGGATCCCCCGTGTTGCACGGGCCGCGCGGCTCGATCACGAGGCGCGGCCGGTGGCCCGAGGGCTCGCAAGCCGTCGCCGACAGCACGGCGAACCGGCCGCGGAGCGAGGCGTCGCGCGAATCGAGCTCGCCCGCCACGTGGAGCCGATCGAGCTCGGGCGCCGCAAGCAGTTCCTCGAGGTCCGCTCGCAGCTCGGGGGCCAGATTGTTGTCGGCCGCCGCGAGGGTCAGCACCGCCCAACGACGCATCGGTTGCCGGGCGAGGGACGCGAGGTCTCCGCCGGCCGCCGGGAACGATCGCTTCTCAGCTGGTGCCGCCAGCCGCCGATGGATCTCTGCCAGTAGGCGGCGAAACGGCTGCGTGCGGCTCAAGACGAAGCGCTTCGGGGGCGGCGCGGGCTCGCCGCGCAGACGGGCCCGCAGCCGCCGTACGAGGCGAGCGGCGTCGGCCCGCTTGGCGTCGACCATCGAGCGCCGTGCCCACCGTACGACGGTGTTCGCCCGACTTGCACCGACCGTCTCGCGCAATACGGCTTCGAACATTGCGCGCGTGCGCTCCGGATAGAACCGTGCCGCCAGGACGCGCGCGGCCGCCTCCGCTTCGCCCGCGCCGATCAGCCCGAGCCGCTCGAGGCGCGCGAGCGTGGCACGGAGGTTCACCATGGGCTCGCTCAACGCCGGCCAGCCCAGCTCGGCCGGACCGTGCAGGAGCGCCACCTCGTCGTCGGCCTCGAGGAGGCCGTCGCGGTAGGCGGCGAAGATCGTCCCTACCCCCTCCATGCCGAAGGGGTGCAACTCGGCCGCCCGCAAGGCCCCCATGCTGGCGGCGCCGAGCACCTGGATACCGGATTCGAGCGCGGCCAGGATCTCCTTGTGCCAGACCGCTGGCTCGGGGCCGAACACACCGTCGACGAGCCCGATCAGGTGTGCTCCCTCGCCGATAACGCGGAGCACGTCTCCCTGAGCGGCCGGCGCCAACACGCGGATGCCCGGGAGGTCGAGCTCGTGCAGGTGCGGGAAGCTCGGTCCCACGAAGAGAACGGCACTCATGGCCGGGCTCCGAGGGCTCGCGCTCGAGGCCCCGGAACCCAACCTTCGAGCTCGAGCCCGTCCTCGAGACCCGGCAAGACCAGCTTGACGACCGGCACGCCGATCTCGGGTCGAGAGAGATCGACCACGACGGGGCCACCAATTCCGTGCCGTGCCAGTCGGTCGAGAAGCCGGCCGACCTGGTGGACTGCCGGCAGAGAGGGATCCCAGGGCGGGGCCGGCAGCCGGCTCGCACCCGGCCGCCGCAGGAGCTCGCGATGGCGGGCGAGCCGGGCCGGGTCGATCGCGGCATAGCGATCGCGGCCGATGTCGTCGCGCGAGCCCGTGATCTGCGTCAGCCGCGCCTGGACGGCCTCGAGGAGCGCGGCGAGAAGGGCGTTCTCCGGATCCGCCCGACAAGCGCTGCCGAACTCCCAGCCGCCCGGCTCGTGCGCGCGCGGCCGGTCGGCCATCAAGTGGCAGAGGCAGACCGGCACCCCGAGATCGGAGGTGACGTCCCAGGCGGCCACCAGCATCTCGGCATCCCGCAAGCGAGCCAAAAGGTCGCGCAGCTCGGGTCGGCGGACGGTCGCGAGGTCGATGCGAGTCGCGGCCCGCTCGAAGGGATCGTGAAGGCCCCAGAGTGTCACCGCGTCCCGCTCGACCAGCTCGAGCAGGGCATGTAGGGCCGCTTCCGCCGGTGTGCGGCCGCTCGCGAGACCGCTCGTCGTGAGCGTGAAGCAGCCGCGTCCTTCGGCCTTGGGAGCCGTCGTGTCGAGCTCGACGAGCTCCGCCGGCACCATCACCGTACGGCCGGTCGCGAGGTCGCGACCCGGCACCCAAGGGATCGGCAAGTCCGGCCGCAGACGGCTGCCGCGGGGCGGGCGCAGCGTCGAGAGATCGAGAAAACCGGGATCGCCCGTCGCCCGCACCGGAGCGACACGGAGCTTGGCCAGGCCCGGGGTCTCGGCGTGCCAGGTCTCGATGCTCTCCATGAGTGCACCGGCTCGGGCCTGCGCGCGGCCGAGCCCCTTGCCCTGGCTGACCGAGAGGGCCCGCCCGTTGGGCCGGCAGCAGACCGCCACGGGCACGCCCAGATGGTCGAGGCCGGTGACGTCGGCGAGGCGGGTTATGCCGAAGAGACCGAGGCGCGGCCGCAGCCAGCGGACGAGATCCTCGGCCGAGCCCACTGGCAACGTGGGCCCGCTCGGAAGTCCGAGCAGGGCGTGGGGTGGGCGCCCCGGCCGGGACCGAGGCACTCCTGCGGTCAAGCGCCGTCGGGACCGGCGGCGAAGCACTGTTTGCCGGCGGCGGGCCCGATCGCCTCCGGCGCGTCGAACAAACCGGCGGCAAAGCGCTGCTTACCGCCCGCCGGCGCCGCGGGCTCGACCGCCTCGAGAAGACCCGGGGCGAAGCGCTGCTTGCCACCGGAGGGGCTCCCGGCGTCGGCCTCGACGACCATCAGCCGGTCGCTCAGGAGAGCGCTCTTGAGACCGGCGAGCGCCGGGGCGCTGTCGAGCGCGGCGATCACGTCATCGCCGGTCGCGCTGCCGCGCTGCTGGTCGTCGGGCAGGCGGTAGCGGTCGACGAGATCGGCGAGCGGGACGAAGAAGAGGGTGTCGTCGCGGGCGCGCAGGAGCACGCCCGGCTGGGTGGGAAAATCGTTCATCGGCGGCTCCGGTTGGAGGAGCGGGACGGGTCGCGGCCGCAGCCGCGAGAGTTGTATGTCCTTTTATAGGATATTAGTCAATAGGTTTGTGGAGATCGCCGTCGGAGCCACCCGTTTCGGGCTCGGGCAAGGGCCGCCACACCCAGCCCTCGAGCGCTTCGAGCGGCCGGAAGCGACGCTTGTAAGCCATCTTGCGGCAATCGGCGATCCAATAACCCAGGTAGACGTAGGGTAAGGCGAGCTCGCGCGCTCGCTGGATGTGCCAGAGAATCAGCAAGGTACCGAGGGAGCGGTCCGGCTCGTCGGGCTCGAAGAACTTGTAGACCCCCGAGAGACCCGAGGCGACATAGTCGGTGAGGCTGACCGCCATCAGCTGCCCGTCGGTTCGCCGCAGCTCGATGAGGCGGGTCGAGCGCCCCGTCTCCTCGACCATCTCGACGAAGTCGCGCCAGCCCATCTCGGCCATACCGCCGTCGCCGTGGCGTGCCTGGATGTAACGGCGGAACAGGAGGAACTGCTCGTCGGTGGCCCGGGCCGGCCGCTCGCTCGGCCGGAGGTCGGCGTTCCTTTTGAGGATCTTGCGGAACGTTCTCCTAGGTACAAAGTCCGCAACCGGAATGCGCGTCGGGACACAGGCCCGGCAGTCGGGGCAGGCGGGCTTGTAGAGGAACCGCTGGCTGCGACGGAAGCCGGCAGCGGTCAGCTGGTCGAGCAGCGTCTCCTCTTCGGTCGGGTCGAGCACCGTGACCAGCCGACGCTCGAGACGGCCCGGCCGATACGGGCAAGGCGAGAGCTCGGTCGCGTAGAACCGGCGGTTCGGGGTCGAGCCGTCCAAGCGGGCCTCGTTGTGCTGCGCCGACGATCGAGCCGGATGCGCGATCGCCGCCCGCTCGTCAATGGCCGCGCGAAAGGCGCAGGAGCGCGCGGCCGACGGCGAGCGAGCGCTCGACCAGCACGAGCGGCGGAACGAACACCACGAGCCAGGCGAACACCGCCTCCACGGCGAGTGCCGAGGGATCCGCGCCCCGTCCCGCGCAGAGCAGGTAGAGCAGCCCGACGAGCATGGCCGAGGGGAGGAGGTAGAGCAGGACCAGGCGTCGCACGGCACCTCCGTTGACGAAGGTTTTTTCGGATCCCTATCCTAGGATCGAAAGCAGAAGAGAACTGCGATGAAAGAGCTGCTCGCGACCCTCGTTCGCACCGCCCGGCGCTTCGTCGGTTACGGCCCGAGCCGGATCGTGCTGCGCACGACCGGCGAGTCGGCGCGCATCCTCGGCGTTCGAAGTCCGGCCGACCCCGACGATCGCGCCCGCCTCGTCGAGAAGGCGAGCGGCGAGATCCGGCACGTGCGTCCCGGGGAACTCGTCGGCGAAAGCCCGGCGCTCGTCGAAGCCGTCCTTCTCCAGCTGGCCCTGGTCCTGGCTTCCAGTGTGGCCACCCTGGCCACGCCAGGCGGCCGCTGAGCGGTTCCGACCTCGCTCAGCCCAGAAGCCCGCGCAGGACCGCCGGCAGCTGGCCCCAGAGCCGGCCATCCTCGATGAGGCGCTGCACCAGGAGCATGAGCGTCGCACCGAGGCAGGCGGCGGCCGAGACGCCCGTAGGCCCCACCCCGGTACGGTTCGGCTGCCGCGGTCCGGCGACGGCGTCCTTGGGAGCCTCGCGTCCGCCGATGTTCACCGCGAAGCGTTCGACGGGTCGAATCATAGTCCGTCTCCGGCGGGTCTCTTCGCACCGGAAGAGACCACGACCGGCCGCGGACAGAGTTAAGAATTCGTGAAGAAGGGCGCGCAGCCGTCCCCGGCTACGCCTCGCCGTTCACGATCCGTCACCGCCCTCAGAAGTCGAGCCCGGTGACCTGGAGCGCATGCTCCTGGATGTAGGCGAGCCGCAGCTCCGGCCGTCGGCCCATCAGCCGTTCGACCAGATCGGCCGGTGAGCGACCCGCCACTTCCTCGAGCCGGACCCGCAGCAGCTGACGACGCACCGGGTCCATCGTGGTCTCGCGCAGTTGCGCGGGGTTCATCTCGCCCAGGCCCTTGAATCGGCCGACCTCGACGTTCCGTTTGCCCTTGAAAACGGTGGCGAGGAGCCGCTCGCGGTCGCGTTCGTCGCGGGCATAGGCCACGAGCCCGCCGGCAGAGAGGCGGTAGAGGGGAGGTAGAGCCAGGTACAGATGGCCGTGCTCGATGAGCGGCCGCATCTCGTGGAAGAAGAAGGTAAGTAGAAGTGCCGCGATATGGGCACCGTCCACGTCCGCGTCGGTCATCACGATGATGCGCTCGTAGCGCAGATCGTCGAGCCTGAGCCGTGGGCCGGTGCCGCAACCGAGCGCGGTCACGAGGTCCTGCAGCTCGCGGTTGGCCGCAAACTTGTCGGTGGTCGCCGCGGCGACGTTCAGGATCTTCCCACGCAGAGGCAAGATCGCCTGGGTGTCCCGGTCGCGGGCCTGCTTGGCCGAGCCGCCCGCCGAATCGCCCTCGACGATGAAGAGCTCGGTTCCCTCGCGGCCCTCGCGCGCACAGTCGGCGAGCTTGCCCGGCAGCCGGAGCTTACGGGTGGCGCTCTTGCGACCGACCTCCTCCTTCGCTTTGCGGCGCGCGAGCCGCTCCTCGGCGCGACTGACGAGCACGTCGAGCAGCCGACCCGCCTCGGCCGGATGACCGGCGAGCCACAACTCGAAGCGGTCCTTGAGCGCGACCTCGACCCATCGGGCGGCCTCCGGGCTCACCAGACGCTCCTTGGTCTGGCCCTGGAACTGTGGTTCGCGGACGAACAGGGAGAGCAGGACTGCCGCGCCGCCGAGCACGTCCTCGGCGGTCAGGAGTTGGGCCTTCTTGTGCCCGGCACGTTCGGCATGCGCCTTGAGGCCCTTGAGCAGTGCCGCGCGCAGTCCGGCCTCGTGGGTACCGCCCAGGGGAGTGGGAACGGTGTTGCAGTACCAGCCGGCGTAGCCTTCCTCGTCGACCGGCCAGGCGACCGCCCACTCCACCCGACCACCCCCCTCGAGCTCGGCTTCGCCGGTGAACGGCTCCTCGATCACCCGAGGCCGGCCGGCGAGTAGACTGTCGAGAAAGTCGCCGAGGCCTCTCGGGAAGTGGAACACTTCCTGGACCGGCACCGTATCGCCGGGCTGCAGAAGCGCCGGGTCGCAGCGCCAGCGGATTTCGACTCCCCGGAAGAGATAGGCCTTCGAGCGGGCCATACGGTGCAGTACGGCCGGCCGGAAGCGGACAGAAGCCCCGAAGATCATCCTATCGGGCGTGAAGCTCACGGCGGTGCCGCGGCGGTTCGGTGCGGCACCGACGCGCTCGACCGGGCCGAGGGGGTGCCCGCGCCGATAACGCTGGCGGAAGAGCTCGCGGTTTCGGGCGACCTCGACCTCGAGCTCCTCGGCGAGCGCGTTGACCACCGAGACGCCCACCCCGTGCAGCCCGCCCGCGGTGGCATAGGCCTTGCCCGAGAACTTGCCGCCGGAATGCAACGTGGTGAGGATGACCTCGAGCGCGCTCTTGTCTGGAAAGCGCGGGTGCGGCTCGACCGGGATGCCGCGGCCGTTATCGCGCACCGTGACGCGCTCGCCCGGCCCGAGCTCGAGCTCGATGCGGGTGGCGTGGCCGGCCACCGCTTCGTCCATGGCGTTGTCGAGGAGCTCGGCGACGAGGTGATGCAGCGCCCGCTCGTCGGTGCCGCCCACATACATGCCCGGTCGACGGCGCACCGGCTCGAGGCCTTCCAGGACCTCGATGTCGTGCGCCGTGTAGCTGTCCTTGGCGACGACCGGTCCCGCGTCCCGGCCGGCCTCGACGCCGTCGAGCAGGTCTCCCATCCTCGGCTCCCGATCGGCGCGCCGGCCCTTCGCTTGACCGTGCCGGCCGGCCCGCCCACGATTCGGCGAGGTCCGTCTATCGCGACAGGGGAGCCGTGGCCAGGGCCCGCGCGCTCTCGGGGAGGAAGCATGGGGGGACCCCGCGTCGAGACCGCCGCAGAGGCCCTGCTCGTCCGCCTGGCGCAGCGCGGGGTCGAATTCGTCCTGGCCAATGCCGGTACCGATTTCGCTCCGCTCATCGAGGGTTTCTGTCGGCTCCGCTCGGTCGGCACGGCCGTACCCGAGATGCTGTCGATCGCGCACGAGAGCGTCGCCGTAGCGATGGCGCACGGCCACTGGCTCGTCACCGGCCGACCGCAGACGGTGATGCTGCACACCAATGTCGGGCTCGCCAACGCGGTCATGGGTCTGATCAACGCGGCCGCCGACGAGGTGCCGATCCTCGCCTTCTCGGGGCGCACGCCCGTCACCGAGACGGGGCGCGTCGGTTCGCGCGACCTGCCGATCCACTGGGGCCAGGAGATGCGCGACCAAGCGGCGATGGTCCGCGAGCTCACCAAGTGGGACTACGAGCTGCGCTTTCCCGAGCAGGTCGCGGATCTCGTCGACCGGGCGCTCGCGATCGCGGCGAGCCCGCCCCGCGGTCCGGTCTATCTGAGCCTGCCGCGCGAGGTCCTGTGCGCTCCGCGCTCGGAGGTGCTCGGCCCGACCCCCCGCCAGGTACCGGCCGCTTCTTCGCGACCCGATCCGGCAGCGATCGCCGAGGCGGCCGAATGGCTCGCCCGGGCCGAGCGACCGCTCGTCGTCGCCCAGCGCAGCGGGGGTGAGGCCACCGGCATGGCGGCCCTGGTCCGCCTCGCCGAGGCCGCCGCCCTGCCGGTCGTCGAGCATTGGCCCGTGCGGATCTCGTTCCCGGCCGATCACCCGCTGCACGCCGGTTTCGACCCGCATCCCTTGGTTCGCGAGGCGGATCTGATCATCGCCGTCGACGCACCGGTTCCCTGGCTGCCGGGGCGAGCGGCCCCACCGGCCGACTGTCGGGTCGTCACGCTCGGCGCCGACCCCTTGCACGCACGGATCCCCGTCCGCTTCTGGCCGGCCGATCTCGTGCTCGCCGGGGATCCGGCGGCCACCCTCGAGGCGCTCGCCGATGCCGTGAGCGAACGGCTGCGCGACGAGCAGGAGCGCCTCGCGCGGCGCAGAGCTGGGATCGGCACGCTGAACGCGGCCTGGCGGGCGGCCGCGGCCGAACAGGCCCAGCGCGGCTCCGGCACGCCCATGAGCTCCGCCTGGGTCGGCCGCTGCTTGGCCCGCGCGATCGGCGAGGAGGGTGTGGTGTTCGCCGAGCTCGGCGTCGATCCCGCCCAGCTCGGTCGCACCCGGCCGGGCAGCTGGTTCAACCACGCGCTTTCGGGCGGGCTCGGCTGGGCTTTGCCGGCGGCGCTGGGCGCCCAGCTCGCCGACCGCGACCGGCTCGTCGTCGCCACCGTCGGTGACGGCTCATACCTGTTCGCCAACCCGGTGGCCTGTCATCAGGTCGCCACCGCCAACGCGCTGCCGGTGCTCACGATCGTGCTCGAGAACGGCATGTGGAACGCGGTCCGCAAGTCGACTCTCGCGGTCTATCCCGAAGGCCAGGCCGCGCGCGCCGACCGCATGCCGCTCACCGCCCTCGAGCCGCGGCCCGATCACGCTGCGATCTGCACGGCCTGCGGTGGCTGGGGTCGGCAGGTGCGGGAGGGCGCAGCCTTGCCCGAAGCGCTCGCCGAGGCCCTTCGGGTCGTGCGCGAGGAACGTCGGCAAGCGTTGCTCCAGGTCGAGGTCCTGCCGTGAGCGTTGCCGAAAGCCCTTCGCGGGCCGGCCGCGTCCCAGCGGTCCGCACCCTCGCCATGCCGGCCGACACCAATCCCTCGGGCGACATCTTCGGCGGGTGGCTCTTGGCGCAAATGGACATCGCCGCCGGGACCGTGGCGCACGATCGTGCCCGTGGCCGAGTGGTCACCGTGGCGCTCGACGCGATGGCCTTTCACGCACCCGTCTTTGTGGGCGACCTCGTGAGCTGCTACGCCGAGGTCGTGCGGGTCGGCCGAACGTCCCTCACCCTCCATGTCGAGGCCTGGGCGCGACGCGGGCGGACGGGCGAGGAGGTCCGGGTGACCGAGGGGCGGTTCACCATGGTCGCCGTCGACCGAGAGGGGCGGCCCCGCCCCGTACCGCCCGAAGAGGGCTCGCCCGGCCCGGCCGAGGGAAGGCCGCACGCCCCTCAGAGGCCGTAATAGAGCTGGAACTCGACCGGGTGGGGAGTGGTGTCGACGAGCTCGATCTCGCGGCGTTTCAAGGCGATGTAGGCCCGGATGAGGTCGGCCGACATGACCTCGCCCGCGAGCAGGAACTCGTGGTCCTCCTCGAGTGCGGCGAGCGCCTCGTCGAGCGAACGGGCCACGGTCGGTAGATCCTGGACCTCCTCGGGCCGCAGGTCGTAGACGTTGCGGTCCATGGCATCGCCCGGCTCGAGCTTGCGCTCGATCCCGTCGAGACCCGCCATGAGGATCGCCGTGAAGGCGAGGTAGGGGTTGGCGGATGGGTCGGGAAAGCGGACCTCGATCCGCTTGCGCTCCGGCCGCGCTGCGTAGGGAATGCGGATCGCGGCCGAGCGGTTGTGCGCCGCGTAGGTGAGAAGCGTCGGCTCTTCCGCACCGTGGCGCAGCCGCTTGTAGCTGTTGGTCGTGGGGTTCGTGAACGCATTGAGCGCCCGGCCGTGCTGGATGATCCCGGCGATGAAGGAGAGGCAGGTCGGCGAGAGATCGGCGTAGCCCTGGCCCGCGAAGACCGGACGGTCGCCCCGCCAGAGCGCCTGGTGCACGGCGAGGCCCGAGCCCGGCTCGTCGGCCAGTGGCCGCGGCATGAAGGTCGCCGACTTGCCGTAGGAAGCGGCCACCTGGTGTGCGCAGTATTTTAGGATCTGCACCCGGTCGGCGGTCGCGAGGAGCCCCGAGGCGGCGAAGGTCATCCGATTCTGCAGGGTCGCCGCACCATGGTCGTGCTGCACCCGGCCGAAGCCGAGGCTCACGAGGATGCTCGCGAGCTCGGCGCGGATGTCGCTCATGTGGTCGGCCGGCGGTAGCGCGAGCTGCGCCGCGCCAGGATGCGGTCGATGTCCCGGATTGCCCGGATGGTAGGGCTGGGCTCCGGCCGCCCGCCCCTCGCTGCCCGACAGGCGGAACCCCGCCGCGCTCGACCCGAGCTCGACCCGCACATCGTCGAACAGGAAGAAGAACAGCTCGGCACCGACCGTCACGCGGTCGGCGATCCGCTGCCGAGCGAGCCAAGCCTCGGCGCGTGCGGCGGCCGAGCGGGGGTCGCGCTCGTAGCCGGTGCCGGCCGCCGGGTCGGCGGCGTCGCAGAGGATCACGAGCGTGGGTTGGGCGGCGAACGGATCGAGAAATGTAGCCGAGAGATCGGGACGCACGAGGAGATCCGCCTCGCTCACTTCCCGCCAGCCCGGCACGGCCGAGCCGTCGATCATCAAGCCGTGCTCGAGAATCTCGCGGTCGACGCTCGCGGCGTCGATCGTCGTGTGGCGCCAGCGGCCGCCGAGGTCGGTAAAGCGCAGATCGACCATCCGCACCCCTTCCCGCCCGATACGTTCCAGGACCGCCTCGACCTCGGCCATGGACCCTCCGTCGCTTTCCCTCGGCTGTAGCGCACCCCTGCTACGCGGTGGAAGGGCCGCCCGGGGACTCCTTCACCACCCCTCAACCGCGCGTGGGCAGAACCGCTCCGATGGTCGCGGCCGAAGGCCCGATCCCGAACGGAGACCAGCGGATGGCGGACGCGATCGCCTTACTGGCGCTCGAGCGGCCCAAGGCCGCGCTCAAGCGCTCGCTGCGTCAGCGGGTTCCGGCTTCGCGCGGGCGCGCCTCGAGCCAGGCGAGCAGCTGAGCCGTCACCCCCCCGGGCCGCTCGAGGGGTGCGAGGTGGCCGCAGTTCGGCAGCACGACGAGCGTGGCCTCCGGGATCGCTGCTGCCATCTCTTCGTGCAGCGAGGGCGGCGTCAGCCGATCCTGACGGCCGAACAACACGAGCGTCGGGCAGCGGATCGACGCGAGGAGCGGTCGGCTGTCCGGCCGCTCCAGGATCGCCCGCTGCTGGCGCAGGAACGCCTCCTTCCCGACCGCCGCTGTCATCGCGGTCACGACCGGTCCGAGCCGCTCGAGGTGGTCCGGGTGCAAGAACAAGGGTAGGAGGCGCGGCGCCACGCCCAGGAACTCGCCGCGCTCGGCGAGCGCCACGAGGCCCCGGCGGCGCTGGGCGGCCTCCGGAGTATCGGCACGGGCTTGCGTGTCGAGCAGAGCGAGCCGCGTCACTCGGTCGGGTACTAGACGCATCACTTCGAAGCAGACACAGCCCCCATGGAGAGACCGGCGAGGGCGAACCGTTCGGGTGCCTCGGCGAGGAGCCGCTCCGCCATTGCGCCCAACCTGTCGTCGAGCCGCGTCTGCGCGACACGGACCGCCGTGCGGGCGGCGAGCGCCGGGAGCTGTGGAGCGAAGACACGCTCGTCACACAGCAGGCCCGGCACCAGGATCAGAGGCTCGCTCACGACGGCCGACCCTCGCGGATCCAAGGGGCGATCGTGCCGAACTCCTCGGTGCCCGCGCGCTCCAGCCACTCGAAGAGGACCATCTCGACATCGACCACGTCGCAGCCTCCCGCGCGCACGCGTTCCAACGCGAGCGCACGGCTCTCCGACCGGCGCGAGCCGACCGCGTCGGCGACGACGGCGACCCGGAAACCTTCGGTACGGAAGCCGAGCGCGCTCTGCAGCACGCAGACATGGGCTTCCATACCTGCTAGCAGGATGGTGCGCCTACCGACGGTCCGGACGGCCCCGAGGATCGCCGGGTCGCGGGCGCAGGAGAACGCGGTCTTGGCGAGCCTCGGGGCGTTGCCGAGGCTCTTCTTCAAGGCATCGACCGTCTCGCCCAGGCCCCTCGGATACTGTTCCGAAGCGAGCACCGGCACGGCCAGCCGACGCGCCGCTTCGACCAAGAGCCGGCAGCGCTCGATCACCGTCGGACCGTCGGCGATCGCCGGGGCCAGCCGTTCCTGGACATCGACCACGAGCACGAGGCAGTCGCCGCGTGCCAGCAGCTCGGACATCGTCCCCTCCTCCGCTCCCGACGCGAGAAGGAGCGGCCCGCGGCGGTTTGTCAAACGCCTCGCCTGTTCGTTGACAAGTGAAGCGCGCTTCCTACGTAGGATGTGGGACCACCAAATCAACGAGTTCGGAACAACCCTACTTTGTCAGAGACCAGCGCTCCCCGCTTCGACGATCTCGGTCTACGCGACGAGATTCTCCGGGCGGTGGCGGACGCCGGCTATGTGGAGCCGACCCCCATCCAGGCGCGAGCGATCCCTGCCATCCTCGCCCGCCGCGACGTGATCGGGATCGCCCAGACGGGCACCGGCAAGACCGCGTCCTTCGTCCTGCCGATGCTCCACATCCTGGCCTCGGGCCGGGGCCGGGCGCGCATGCCGCGTTCGCTGATCCTCTCCCCGACCCGCGAACTCGCCACCCAGACCGCTCGCAATTTCGAGATCTACGGCAAGTATCTCAACCTCGCCATGGCGCTGCTGATCGGTGGCGTCGGCATGGGGGATCAGGAGCGGCTCCTCGACAGGGGCGTGGACGTCCTGATCGTCACCCCGGGTCGCCTGCTCGACTGGTACGAGCGGGGCCGGATCCTTCTGGGCGGTGTCGAGATCCTGGTGATCGACGAAGCCGACCGAATGTTCGACATGGGGTTCATGCCCGATGTCGAGCGGATCGTCTCGCTCCTCCTCGGCCGCAAACAGACGCTTCTATTCTCGGCCACAATGCCGCCGGAAGTGCGACGGCTGGCCGAGCGGTTCCTGCACGATCCGGTCGAAATCCAGGTGGCCCGGCCGGCCAGCAAGGCCGAGAACGTCGAGGACGTCGTGGTCGAAGTCTCACCCGACCACAAACGCGGTGCGCTCGTCCAACTGATCCGCAGTCGGGCCGTGCCCAAGGCGATCGTGTTCTGCAACCGCAAGCGCGATATCGGCGCGGTGATGCGGCATCTTCAACGAGCCGGTCTGAACGCCCGCGACCTCCACGGCGACCTCGAGCAGGTGCATCGCCAGCAGACCCTCGACCAGTTCACCTCCGGTGCGATCGACTTTCTCGTCGCCACGGACGTCGCGGGCCGCGGTCTCGACATCTCCGACATGCCGGTCGTGATCAACTTCGACGTGCCGATGAACCCGGAGGACTATGTCCACCGGATCGGCCGCACCGGGCGGGCGGGTCGGAAGGGCCGAGCCTTCACGCTCGTGACACCGGAGGACGCCCGCTACCTGGCCGCGATCGAGAAGCTCACGAAGAGGACGATCCCGCGCCTGCGCTTGGCCGAGGATGGGGTGGCGAGGGAGACGGGGGTTGTGGCCGAGCGACCCCGTGTGGAGCCCGCGGCAGCATCGGTGTCGACCGGGTCCGGCGGTCGCCGCCGTCGGGCTGCGACCCCACCTCGCGAGGCACCCGCGGTGCGCACGCCGCGCGAGCCCGTGGCGGCCCATCGTGCAGCCGAGAACAAGCCGGCCCTCGCCAGGCGCGAGGCGCCGCGTCGACTCGAGGTCGCAGGACGTCGGGAGGTCGGCGAAGAGCGTCCGGTCGTCGCGTTCGGCGAGCACGTGCCGCGCTTCTTGATGACCGAGCCGCGGCTTCGAAAGTCGGCCTGAGGTGTGCCCATGCAGACCATCTTCGTCCTCGTGAAGTGTGAACTCGGCCACGCCTACGAGGTCGCCGATGCCGCCGTGCAGTCGATCGAAGAGGTCTCCGAAGTCTACTCCATCTCTGGCCAGTACGATCTTCTCATGAAGTTCCATCTGCCGGGAGGCACCGATATCGGTCGTTTCGTGACGAGCCGGGTCCAGACCCTCGAAGGCGTGAAGGACACCTTCACGCTGATCACCTTCAAGGCCTTCGGCTGAGCCGAGACGGGCGAAACACCGTGGCGGAAGGCGGGCAGGCGGTCGAGATCCTCGCCCGCGAGCGTCTGCACGAAGGCTTCTACACGCTCGAACGGCTCGTGCTGCGCCATCGTCGCTTCGACGGTAGTTGGACTCGTCCTCTCCGGCGCGAGCTCCTCCGTCAACGGGACGCGGTGGCGGCACTGCCCTACGACCCCGACACCGATCGCGTCCTGCTCGTCGAACAGTTCAGGGTCGGCGCCCTCGAGGCGCCCGACGGCGCTTGGCTTCTCGAGGCCCCCGCGGGCCTCCTCGAGCCGGGCGAGAGCGTCGAGGACGGCGCTCGACGCGAGCTTCGCGAGGAGTGCGGGCTCGTGGTCGGTCGCCTCGAGCGGGCGCTGGTCTATCGCTCGAGCCCCGGCGGCACGAGCGAAAGCGTCACCGTCGTCGTGGCCGAGGCTCGCCTCGAGGGCATCGGTGGGTTGTTCGGCGCCCCACACGAGGACGAGGACATCCGCGTGCAGGTAATGGCGGCGGCGGAGGCCTTTGCGCTCGTCCGAGCCGGCCGAATCGTCGCCACCACGGGTCTGGTGCCGCTCCTCTGGCTCGAGCTCCATCGGGAACGGTTGCGCACCGCGTGGCGCCCGGCCGCGGGTGCTTGAAAGCCGGCGCCGGCGGGCCTAGGTGCCGAACGGCGAGGTCACCGATCGGTGCAGGAAGCTCCATGCAGGCGCGCATCTATCAACCGGCCAAGACGGCGGTGCAGTCCGGTCGGTTCAAGACCCGGGCCTGGGTGGTCGAGTACGAACCCCGTTCTCCCAAGATGCCCGATCGGCTGATCGGCTGGGTCGGCTCCGACGACACGGCCCAACAGGTTCGTCTCCAATTTCCGACCAAGGAAGCAGCCATCGCTTGGTGCGAGCGCAATGGGCTCGATTATACCCTGAGCGAACCGCATCCACGAATCGTGCGGCCGAAGTCTTACGCCGACAATTTCATTCGCCGCGTCTGAGCGGAGTGCCCGAAGGATCGATCGGCGACACGATCCGGCTTGCAGGGTTTGCCCGGGCGGCCGATCCTCGGGCACGGGCCGAGAAGCGGGATGTCGAACGGCGCGTTCGATCTGGCGATCGTGGGCGGCGGCGCGAACGGCTGCGCGATCGCGCGCGACGCAGCCGGGCGCGGTCTCTCCGTCGTTCTGGTCGAGCAGGGGGATCTGGCATCTGCTACCTCCTCGGCCTCGACCAAGCTGATCCACGGCGGATTGCGGTATTTGGAACATTTCGAGTTCCGCCTGGTTCGCGAGGCGCTCGTAGAGCGCGAGGTTCTGTTGCGTTCGGCGCCGCATTTCATCCGGCCCTTACGGTTCGTCCTACCGCACCGAGCCGGACTTCGGCCCGCCTGGGTCGTTCGCCTCGGCCTCTTCCTTTACGATCACTTGGGCGGCCGCGAGATTCTGCCTGCCTGCCGTAGCCTCGATCTGCGGAGCGACCCGGCCGGTGCCCCGCTCCGCCCGGACCTTCGCCGCGCCTTCGAATATTCGGACTGTTGGGTGGAGGATGCGCGTCTCGTGATCATGTGTGCTCGAGACGCCGCCCGGCTCGGGGCCGACATCCGCCCCCGCACCCCCTGCACGAAGGCCCTGAGCACCGACGGCCGATGGCGGCTGCGGCTCGAGGATCGCTCGCGCGGAGGGGTCGAGGAGGTCGAGGCACGAGTTCTCGTCAACGCGACCGGTCCCTGGGCGGCACGGTTCCTCGAGCAAGTGGTGGGCACAGCGCCACCCGCTCGCATCCGGCTCGTCCAAGGCAGCCACATCGTCACCCGACGGCTCTTCGATCACGATCGCGCCTACCTCTTCCAGAACGAGGACGGCCGGGTCTGTTTCGCGATCCCTTACGAGGGCGACTTCACGCTCATCGGAACGACGGACCGGGACATCGAGGGAGATCCCGGAGTGGTTCGGATCAGCGAGGACGAGACGGACTACCTCCTCGCCGCAGTCAATCGTTGGCTCCGGCGGCCGGTCGCGCGCGGTGACATCGTCTGGAGCTTTGCCGGGGTTCGCCCGCTCTACGACGATGGCGCGAATGCCGCGCAGGAGGCGACCCGCGACTATGTGCTGCATCTCGACGACGGCGGTTGGACCGCGCCTCTACTTACCGTTTTCGGCGGCAAGCTCACGACCTGCCGCCGCCTCGCCGAGGCGGCTCTGGCGCGGCTCGCCCGGTTCTTCCCGGGGCTGCGGCCTCCTTGGACGGCCGGAGCACACCTGCCGGGCGGCGATTTCCCCTGGGACGGGTTCGAGGCGCTCGTCGCGGATCTGCGCGGCCGCTATCGGTTCCTGGATTCGGCGCTTTTACGCCGTCTCGCTCGCTATCACGGAACCCGAGCGTTCGCGCTGCTCGGCGACGCACGGCGCCTCGAGGACCTGGGCGAGGCGTTCGGTGCCGGGCTCTACGAGCGCGAGGTGCACTGGATGGTTCGTGAGGAGTGGGCCGAGACGGTCGACGACATTCTCTGGCGGCGAAGCAAGCTCGGCTTACGGATCGACTCGGCCGGCCGCGAGCGGCTCGCCGCCCGGCTGGCCGGGGTCAGAGGTTCGACCACCAGGCCCGGCACCGTGGTCGACGGCGCGCCACGCGCTTGATAGAGGAAGCGCCGCGGGCGCCCGTAGCTCAGCCGGATAGAGCATCCGCCTTCTAAGCGGAGGGTCGCAGGTTCGAGTCCTGCCGGGCGCGCCAGGCTCCCGGAGGTCCCGTGCACCGCACCCCGAGTCTGCACGCTCGTTCCTGCCTCGCGATGCCGTCCACGGTCGAAACGGGCCGATGAGCAGCCTCGCCTGGTTTCTCGTTGCGGCTTTTGCCGAGATCGCCGGTTGCTTCGCTTTCTGGGCCTGGTCACGTAGTGGCGCCTCGCCCGCCTGGGTCGTGCCGGGCTTTGCCTCTCTCCTGGTCTTCGCCCTCGCGCTCACACGCGTCGACGCGGCCTTCGCGGGTCGCGCCTATGCGGCCTACGGCGGGATCTACATCGCCGCCTCGGTGCTCTGGCTCTGGGCGGTCGAGCGCCAGCCGCCCGATCGCTTCGACCTCTTGGGCTCGGCCGTGGCGGTCGCCGGAGCGCTGATCGTGCTCTGGGGGCCCCGGCCCTGAGGCGCGAGATCGAGCCGCGGTGCGCAGCAGCCGTTCCGCTGGACCCAGTCGTGCACGAAGGCCACCTCGTCGCCGGCGAGGATGTCGAACACGCCCTCGGCCAAGGCGGGCGCGAGCCGCGCCTCGAGGCCGAGAGCGTGCAGGCGGCGGCGGTCGATCACGGCAGGGCGCGGGCTTGCGACGCGGACCGCCGCGCCGGCTTCGTGCAAGCTCGCCGCATCCGGGGGCGAACGTTGTCCCACTCGGTCGCCTCCGAGGCCGCCTGGGCCGCCGCGAGATCGCCACCGGGTCGACGTGCCCGGCTCGGGCGATCGGTTCGGTCCGCAGCCCCGGGATCCGGGCCCAGGGGCGCAGGAGCGAGGGATGGTCGCAGCAGATCACGAGCACATGGTCGAGCGCCCCGGTGGCCGGCAGCACCTCGCCGAGCCGAAACTCGGGCCGTGTCCGGACCCGGTGATGGTAGGGGAACGCCTCGATACTGCTCGAAGCTGCTCCGGATCTCGTCCCATTACATCTGCGTATGTTCGGGTCGCGTGACGCCGTTGCGGGCTTTCCGGTCGAACCGGGCGAGTGCGGCCGCCATCTACTTTTTCGGCAAGAGGAGCTTGCCCGAGGGTTCCTCGAGGAACTGGACGCCGAAAGCGGCCATCGTCATGAGGTAGTGCGGCCCGACGTTCGGACGATGCAGGATACCGAACTGGGCGGCACCCTTGCGGACGAATTCTTGCGCGAGATCGGAGAAGTACTCCATCACGAATTCGCCCGGCTCGACCTTGCCCGGCAGGCCCCCGATGAACGCCTCGTCGCTGCCGATTTTCCGAGCCATCTACCTTTTTTCGCAGATCATGCGGCACTCGCAGTCCTGCGGGATCCCTAGATCTTGCCCTGGTACTTCACCGAATCGCAGAGCATCGGAATCGTGTCTTCCAACGTCCAGGGATGTCGCTCGACGAAGTCGTCGAGCTGCATGGCGTAGCCGGACTTCGCGAATTCGCCGAGCCATTCGTGCGTGGGTACGTAGAAGTCCGGACAACGGTCCACGGTGCAGGCCTCGCGAAGCTCCAGAGCGCCGGCGGCGTGGCCGGTCGCCGGGCTCTCGAGTACCTGGGTCTTCACGATCCGGTCGGTGCCGGCCGCCTTCGTCCACGCGTTCACCGCTCGGCCGGCCTCGAAGACGTTTCCAGCCGGCAGCGGCCCCGACCGGTCGGCCCGGGACCAGAGCTCGCGGACCACCTCGCCAGCCGAAGCGACACCGGCCCGGCCCATCGCGAAAACCGGGGCCGCGCCTCGGAGCGCGGCCCGTCCGACATCCCGGATCGCCCCCTCCTCGCCACGACCCCTCTCGAGCGCGGCACGGTGCTCGGACCGACCGACGAGTACCTGGCCGGCGCACGTGAGAGGTCGATAACAGTTGTTCTTGGAACACCGGGTTCGAGGACCGACAGCGGCACCCCACCTCACGCGGGCCCGGTCTCCGTGCGCATCCACAGAAAGACCTCGAGCTCACCACGGTCCCACGCACCCTCGAAGCGTGCGCTCAGCTCGAGCCGGCCGGTGCGTGCGAGCCGCGCCAAGATCTCTCCTGGATCGCCGCCGCGCCGCTTGTAGACCAAGAGCCAAGCACGCGACCGACTCTCCAACAGAGCATAGAGCTCGTCGGGACGGGCGAGGCGAAGCCCGCGATCCACGGGTTCGATTCGAGGCGCCTCCGGGGGCGGCGGCGGGCCGACCAGGAGACCTACCGCTGCGCTGTCGAACTCCAAACGTTTCGCGTAGTAGGCCCACGGCCAGTGGTAGTAGTGCGGCGCAATCAAGATCTCGTCGCCCGGTCGGAAAGCCCGAGCGACGGTCCGGACGGCATCCGGCCAAGCGAGCTTCTGCGAACGTGCGTGCAAGGCGACCGAGTCGGCAACGCGCGGCAACAGGACCAGCGCGAGGAGGATCGGCGACGCGCGCGGCCACCGCTGTCGGCCGGAGAAGCCGGCAGCCGCCAGAACGAGGGTGGCAGCGAGATAGGGCAGGAGAACCCTCTCGAGCCAGAGCGGCCGCACGACGAGGCCGAGCCCCAAGAGAAGCAGCGGGCCTCCCACGGCGAAGGCCAAAGGAACGGCCGCCGCTGCACCGGCTCGCCGGACGCCGAGCCCGGCGAGCAGGAGCACGGGAAGTCCGAACGCAGCCACCACGGCCGCTGGCAGCCCGAGAAAATGCGGGCCGAAGAGCCCGGCCCAGGAAAGAAGGGCCCATCGCGGACCGGGTTGTGCGATCCAACCCACATTCGAAGCCGCCGCGGCCTGCTCGACAACCACCGGCAGCCACACGAAGCCGAGAACGAGCGGCGGTCCGTTGGCGAGCAGCAACGGGCGCAACGATGGTCGTTCCGCGCGCCGGATCAAGAACCAGCGAAGGAACGCACCGAGATTGGCGAGCGCCGGCACGAGCAGGCCCGTGTTGTGCGCATAGACGGCGAGCGTCGAACCGACAGCGTAGGCCGTGCCGGCCAGGAGGGTACGACGCACCCGCGTGCTCTGGCGTTCGCCTCGACCCGGAGCGACGAGGAGTTCCTGTGCGCCCCAGAGCGCCAGGAACGTGCCGCAGACGAGAAGGGTGTAACCGCGGGCTTCTCGAGAATAGGCGACCAGAAGCGGGTCGATGGCGATCAGGAACGCTGCTGCGAGCCCCGCCCCGACTCCGGCGAACGTTCGCCCGGCCAGGAACGCTAGCGGCACGGCGACAACGCCCAGAACGGCCGCGGGCAGACGGAGCGTCGCTTCGCCGTCGCCCAGGGCGAGCATCACCCACCGCTCGAGCGTGAACCAGAGGGGCGGGTTGGTCTCGGTCCGGGCGGCCGCTCCCCAGAGATCGCCGAGCGGCAGATGCGCCCAACGCCAGGAGAAGGCCTCGTCGAGCCAGAGCGGCTCTGCTCCGAGCTGCACGAGGCGCAGGGCGGACCCGAGCAACAGGATCACAGCCAGAGCGAGTAGACCAGCGCCGACTTGCGAGCCGCCGCGCACGACAGCGGTCGCCGCGGCGGTCGAGGTGTCGGTCCTCGTAGGTCCTCCGCTCAATCCGCGCTTCTCCGCCCCCAGGTGTAGAAGCCGGTCACCGCATAGTTCCACACCGCCCCCACGAGGATCCCACCGATCGCCGCGAGGATCCACGAGGTCTCGCGACCGAACAGGAAAGCGGCGATCCCGACATTGGCGAAGGCACCCAGCGAGCAGGCGAGCGAGAAGCTCGCCCAACCGCGGAGCCAGTCGACACCTCGAAGCCTACGATCGCTGTAGGTGAGCTCGTTGTTCAGTGCGAAGTTGAACGTCATGGCCACTAGGGTCGCCAAAATCTGGGCTCGGACAAACTCCACGGCGAACCCTCGATGGACGAGAACGAGCACGGCGAGATGGACGAAAACACCGAGTCCCCCGACGGCGGTGAAGAGCAAAAAGCGTGCGGGCACCCAGGCACCGACGAGCTTGTCGAGGAGGAGCACCAAGAACTCCACCACGACCCGCAGGTCGAGCTTCGAGCGGCCGAGCCGGCGCTCGCGGAAGCGGTAGGGCAGCTCGACGACCCGAAGGGGCTGCGGGGCGGACAAAAGAATGTCGAGGAGAAGCTTGAAGCCGATCGCCGAGAGACGGCGAACGGAACCGTCGAACGCCTCCCGAGTCAGCATGAAGAAGCCGCTCAGGGGATCGCTGAGCCCGCGCAGCCGCGGAATACCGGCGACCAGCCGGGTCGCGAGCCGACTCGCGAGGCGGCGCTCCTCGGCCCAGCCCGGAACCTCGGTGCCCTCGAGGTAGCGGCTCGCGACCACGGCGTCCGCCCGACCGGAGCGGAGTACCTCAAGCATGCCGGTGAGGAGCCGCTCGTCGTGCTGCAGGTCGGCATCGATGACCGCGAGAAAGGGGGCCGAGGTCGCCAGCATGCCCTCGATGCAGGCCGAAGCGAGGCCACGGCGTCCGATTCGCTGAATGCAGCGGAACCTCGGGTCGTGAAGCGAGAGCTCGCGCACGAGTTCGGCCGTTCCGTCGGGCGAATCGTCGTCGACCACCACGACTTCGAAGGCGATCCCCTCGAGCGCGCGGGCGAGTCGGGCGGCGAGCTCGAGCACGTTGTCCCGCTCGTTGAAGGTAGGTACGATTACCGCGACTTCTGGCGGCACGAGGAAATGCCCGACCAATCGGCGGGGCTTTTTGTCTCTTACCCGGTCCTCGTCCCGAATGGTTTGCACGCCCACCGCTCCGAGATCACGGTCGATCCTCCTCACTCATCATCAAAGGGAAAGTTTAACAGAAGACGAAGGATGCGGCGATCGGCGCCCACCTGCCGAGCTGCGGCCCAGCCGCAACGAGTGGTAGCCATGCGATGCTGGGCATTTCCCACGTCTTCGCAAGGATGGCCAGCGGTCGGGACCTTTGACGCGCCCGAGCACGCCGGCTAAGCGCGAGGGGCCGAGCGCTGCGGCTCGGACGGAGGAGGCGATATGCGGGTCGCGGTGGCGCCGCTCAGACGGCTCGTGAGCGCGTGCTTCGTTCGGGCCGGCTGCCCGTCCGACGAGGCCGAGCGGATAGCGCTCTACCTCACCAAGGCGAACCTCACCGGCCACGACAGCCACGGGGTCATCCGCGTGCCTCGTTACCTGGAATGGCTGCAGCAAGGACGTGTACGCGCCGGCCAGCACGCCGAGCTGGTCCTGGACGGCCCCTCCATCGCCGTCGTTGAGGGTCGCCACGGCTTCGGCCAGACCATCGGCCCGGAGGCCTGTCGGATCGGGATCGACAAGGCCAAGGCGAGCGGTGTGAGCCTGGTCGCCCTCCGCCGCTCGGGGCATCTCGGCCGGATCGGCGACTTCGCCGAGATGGCCGTCGAGGAAGGAATCGTCTCCCTCCACTTCGTCAACGCCTACAATTCACTTCTGGTCGCTCCCTTCGGCTCGCGGGCGCGGCGCTTCTCCACCAACCCGATCTGCATCGGTGTGCCCACGGGCGACGACCGGCCGTTCGTTCTCGACTTCGCGACCTCGCTGGTCGCCGAAGGCAAATGTCTGGTGGCTCATCAAGGCGGCAAGCCGATCCCGCCCGATGCCCTGGTCGGTCCCGACGGTCGATTGACCGGCGACACGAGCGTTCTTTATGGACCTTCCGAGGCAGGTGGCTACCCGGATCCCAGGAAGGGGCCCGGGGCGATGCGGGCGTTCGGCGAGCACAAGGGTTCCGGTCTGGCGCTCGCCTGCGAGCTCTTGGCAGGTGCGCTCGGCGGCTCGGGTATCAACGCCGATCCGGACGGCCCGTTTCACAACGGCATGCTGTCGTTTTATGTGGATCCGAAGGTCCTCGGTCACGGCGAGGGCTTCCTCGAGGAGGTCCGCCGGTTCCTCGAGTGGATCCGGGCCGCAGCCCCGATCGACCCGGAGGCTGGCGTGCTCGTCCCCGGAGACAAAGAACGGATGACCGCTGCCGAACGAATGGCGAACGGCATCCCGCTACCGGCCGACACCTGGGGTGCCATTATCGGAGCGGCGCATCGGGTGGGCCTCGACCAGGCCGAGATCGATCGCTTGCTCGCCTGAGCCGTCGGCAGCGGACCGTCCCCGGAGAGCCCCATGAGCCTGACCGCCGAGCTCCTCGCCAAACTCGCCGAGGTCGACACCCCGACCGTGTGCAACGCGCTCGAGCTCGTCGTACCGGAACGCCGCGCGGTCGGCTTCACGACCCGACCGTTCGTGGTCGCCTTCCCCGACCTCAAGCCCATCGTCGGGATTGCCCGGACCGCGACGATCCGTGCCCGCGAACCCTCCTCCCGCGAGGCGGCGGAGGCCAAGGCGCTGCGTCTCGAATATTACCGCTACGTGGCCGCCGGAACCGGCTTGCCGACTATCGTCGTGATCCAGGACCTCGATCCCGAGCCGGGCTTCGGCGCCTTCTGGGGCGAGGTCAACAGCGCGGTCCACAAGGGTCTGGGCTGCCTCGGCTGTGTCACCAACGGCTCGATCCGCGACATCGACCTGCTCGCCCGGGACTTTCAGCTCCTGGCGGGTTCGATCGGTCCGAGCCACGCCTGGGTCCACGTCGAGGCGTTCGGCTGCGACGTGAACGTCCACGGCATGACGGTTCGGCACGGCGACCTCGTCCATGCCGACCGCCACGGCGCGGTCGTGATCCCGGCCGAGGCGGCGGCCAGACTTCCGGAGGCGATCGATCTCTGCGCCCGTCGGGAAGCGCCGATTCTGGCGGCCGCCCGCTCTCCCGGCTTCAGCGTCGAGAAGCTCGCCGCGGCCTGGGCCGAGGCCGAAGACATTCATTGACTCGCACGACAATGGAGCACGCCCCACGGTGGCGCGTTTCCTGGTCACCCTCGGATTCGTTCTGATCCTGCTGGGGCTTCTGTGGCCCTGGCTCGGAAAGCTCGGACTCGGGCGCCTGCCGGGCGACATCGTCGTCCAGCGCGAGGGGTTCACGCTCTATCTGCCGATCACCACCTCGCTGCTCGTGAGTCTCGTTTTGAGTCTGCTCCTTTCGTTCCTGCAGCGTTGAGGCGCAGGCACGGGGTCGGTGCGGGATCAGAACGGAATATCGTCGTCGAGCTCTTCGGCGAGCGAGGGCCTGCCCCGCGTCGGCCCGGCGGCCGCCGAGCCGCGGCCCGCGCCAGGGGCGCGCTGGGGAGCCTGACGCGGTGGCGGGCGATCCTCGGGCTCCAGCACCGGCTCCTCGTCGGGCGCACCGATCTCGGCGGAACCTTCACCGCGGCCGCCCAACAGTACGAGCTCGCCTCGGAAGCGCTGGAGGACGATCTCGGTGGTGTAACGTTCCTGGCCCGTCTGGTCCTGCCATTTGCGGGTCTGTAGACTACCTTCGATGTACACTGTGCGTCCCTTCGTGAGATACCGCTCGGCGACATCAGCCAAGTTCTCGTTGAAGATGACCACCCGATGCCACTCGGTCCGCTCCTTGGTCTCGCCCGAGACACGGTCTTTCCACCGCTCCGAGGTAGCGATCGAGAGATGCACGATCTTCTGGTTGTTCTGGGTGTAGCGGACCTCGGGGTCACGGCCGAGATTGCCCACGAGGATCACCTTGTTGACGCTGCCGGCCATGCCCGGTCCTCCCGCTTCGCTGCCGCCCCGGAGCTTACGCGCGGCCCGTCCCCGGCGCCACGGTCGAGCGGCCTTGCCGGCGCCGGTCGGCACCGCCACCTTGCAGCGGCATGAAACGGCTTCGATGGCTCGCCCCGATTTTGCTGCTCCTCGGCTGCGCCCGGGCCGACCTCCTCGATGCGATCACGCCCGAACGAGGCTACCGCCTCGAGGCCGCTGTCGACTACGGAGCCCACCCGAGACAGCGGCTCGATCTCTACCTTCCGGAGCGGCCGCGCGACGACGGGGCGCTCGTCGTGTTCTTCTACGGCGGGAGCTGGCAATCGGGAGAACGGCGCCTCTACCGCTTCGTGGGCCAGGGGCTCGCCGCCCGCGGCTATACGGTAGCGATCCCCGACTATCGGCTGTTTCCGAACGTTCGCTGGCGCGAGATCCTGGAGGACGGTGCCGCAGCGGTGATGCGGGTACGGGCCGCGGTCGATCCCGACCGGCGGCGACCGCTCGTGCTGGCCGGCCACTCGGCCGGTGCCTGGATCGCGGCCATGCTCGCCCTCGATCCGTGCCGACTACCCGCCCGGCCGAGTGCGTTCCTCGGGCTCGCCGGCCCTTACGACTTCTTGCCGCTGCGCGATTCCGTGCTGATCGAGGGCTTCGGGCCGGGCGAACCCGCGCCCGAAAGCCAGCCCGTCGCCCATGTCGACGGTCCGGAGCCCGCCACCCTCCTCGTCCACGGCAGCCGCGACCTCACGGTGCTACCCCGCCAGAGCCAGCGGCTCGCGGCGATGCTCCGAGCGGTCGGCACTCGCGTCGAGTACCTCGAGCTCGAGGGCGAGCACGTCTTGCCCCTGCTCGGGCTCTCGAGCCGCTTCGGTCATCTGGCTCCGGTCGTGGAGCGCCTGGACGCCCTCTTGGCCGAGCCCCGCCCGGGTCGGCCAGAGGCCGGGTCGGGAGTCTGCCTACGCGATCCGTCGGACACCATGCTCCGGTCGTTCCACTCGCCATCGGCAAGCGGTTCCGACAGCGAGATCCACAACGGCGATATCGGGAGGCCCTGAAGGGATCACGGCTCGATTACTGGGAGTTGGTGCCCGAGATGTTCGGCGAACTCGTGACGATCACGCGGCGTCTCGAGACCAGAAGGCTCGCGGGCACCTTGATCGAGCTCGTGTTCCTACGCTGCTCGCAGAGCAACGCCTGCGCGCATTGCGTCGACAATCGCACCCGGGCACTTCGGGCGCTCGGCGAGAGCGAGCAGCGGCTCGACTGTCTCGTCGCCTGGCGCGACGCTCCTTTCTTCGACGCGCGCGAGCGGGCGGCTCTCGCCTTCGCCGAGGCGATGACGCGGATCGGCCAGGCGGGGGTGCCCGAGCCCGTCTGGCAGGAGGCGCGCGCCCGCTTCGACGATGCGGAGCTGGCCGAGATCGCCTTCGCGGTCGTGGTGATCAACGCCTGGAACCGGCTCTCGGTCGGGTTCGGCCAACTGCCGCGGGCGCGGGGGTGAGAGCACGAACCGCGCCGGCCCCCTTGCCGGGGCGATCCGGGCGGCGCATGAAGCCGTATCGGCGGTGGCGCGGGTCGCGCGTCGCTCTCCCGGTGGGCCATGGACGAGTTCATTCGCATCCGCGGTGCCCGCGAGCACAACCTCAAGGGCATCGACGTCGACATCCCGCGTCACAAACTCGTGGTGATCACAGGTCTTTCCGGCTCCGGCAAGTCCTCGCTGGCGTTCGACACGATTTATGCCGAGGGCCAGCGCCGCTACGTCGAATCGCTCTCCGCCTATGCCCGGCAGTTCCTCGAGCTGATGCAGAAGCCGGACGTCGATCTGATCACCGGCCTGTCGCCGGCGATCTCGATCGAGCAGAAGACCACCTCGAAGAACCCGCGCTCGACGGTCGCCACGGTCACCGAGATCTACGACTACATGCGCCTGCTCTGGGCGCGCGTCGGGATCCCCTACTCGCCGGCCACCGGTCTGCCGATCGAGGCGCAGACCGTAAGCCAGATGGTCGACCGGATCCTGGCGATGCCCGAGGGCACCCGGCTCTACCTGCTCGCGCCGATCGTCCGCGGCCGCAAGGGCGAGTACCGCAAGGAGCTGCAGGAGCTGCAACGGCGCGGCTTCGAGCGGGTCAAGGTCGACGGCGAGCTTCTCGACATCGAAGATGTGCCGGCACTCGACAAGAAGAGGAAGCACGAGATCGAGGTGGTGGTCGACCGCATCGTGGTCGGACCCGATCTCGCCCAGCGGCTGGCCGACAGCCTGGAGACCGCGCTCGAGCTCGCCGATCAGATCGCCATCGTCGAGAATGCCGACACGGGCGAGCGGACCGTGCTCTCGGCCAAGTTCGCCTGCCCGGTCTCGGGCTTCACCCTGCCCGAGATCGAGCCGCGGCTCTTCAGTTTCAACAATCCCTACGGCGCGTGCCCGGCCTGCGACGGCCTCGGCAGGCTCTTGCGAGTCGATCCCGATCTCGTCGTCCCCGACCCCGAGAAATCGATCGCTCAAGGTGCCGTCGAGCCTTGGGCATCGCAGACCATGATGTACTATCCGCAGGCACTGCTCTCGATCTGCCGACATCTGGGCGCGGATCCCACAACACCCTGGAAACGCCTGCCGAAACGGGTGCGGGACGTCATCCTCTTCGGCTCCGGGGACGAGCCGATCCCGCTCGAGTTCGAGGACGGGCTGCGGACGATCAAGACCAACAAGCCCTTCGAAGGCGTGGTCAACAATCTGCAGCGCCGCTGGCGCGAGACGGAATCGGCCTGGATGCGCGAGGAGCTCGAGCGCTACATGGCGCAGAGCTCGTGCGAAGCCTGCAAAGGCTACCGCCTCAAGCCCGAAGCCTTGTGCGTCAAGATCGACGGCCGGCACATCGGCGAGGTGGCCGACCTCTCGATCCGCGCGGCTGCCGAGTGGTTCGCCGCGCTTCCCGCCAAGCTCACGGCGAAACAGAACGAGATCGCGGTCCGGATCCTCAAGGAGATCCGCGAGCGACTGGGTTTCCTCGTCGACGTCGGCCTCGACTATCTGACGCTCGCCCGCGACTCCGGGACCCTTTCCGGCGGTGAGAGCCAGCGGATCCGGCTCGCGTCGCAGATCGGCAGCGGGCTCACGGGCGTACTCTACGTCCTCGACGAGCCCTCGATCGGGCTGCACCAGCGCGACAACGACCGCCTCCTCGCGACCCTCGAACGGCTGCGGGACCTCGGCAACACGGTGATCGTGGTCGAGCACGACGAGGACGCGATCCGCCGGGCCGACCACGTGATCGACATGGGGCCGGGTGCCGGCGTGCACGGTGGAATGATCGTGGCGCAGGGCACGCCCGAACAGATCATGCGCGAACCGGCCTCGCTCACGGGCCAATATCTCTCCGGTCGGCGTCAAGTGCCCCTGCCGGCGCGCCGCCGCCAGCCGGTCGCCGGTCGGTTCCTCGAGCTCGAGGGCTGTCGGGCGAACAACCTCAAGGACATCACCGCCCGCTTCCCGCTCGGGCTCTTCGTCTGCGTGACGGGTGTCTCGGGCTCGGGCAAATCCTCGCTCGTCGTCGATACGCTCTACCCGGCGCTCGCCAAGCGCCTTCTCGGGGCTCGCACCGTGCCGGGCGAGCATCGGGCGCTGCGCGGCATCGAGCTGGTCGACAAGGTCGTGGACATCGACCAGTCGCCGATCGGCCGGACACCGCGTTCCAATCCGGCGACCTACACCGGCGCGTTCACCCCGATCCGCGACTGGTTCACCGGGCTGCCGGAGGCACGCGCCCGCGGCTACAAGGCCGGTCGGTTCAGCTTCAACGTCAAGGGCGGTCGTTGCGAGGCCTGCCAGGGTGACGGCGTTATCAAGATCGAGATGCACTTCTTGCCCGACGTCTTCGTCACCTGCGACGTCTGCAAGGGTAAACGCTTCAATCGCGAGACGCTCGAGGTGACCTACCGCGGCAAGTCGATCGCCGACGTTTTGGACATGACGGTGGACTCCGCAGTCGAGTTTTTCGAGGGCGTGCCAGCCGTCCGCCACAAATGTCTCACCCTTCAGAAGGTGGGCCTCGGTTACATCCGGCTCGGGCAGCAGGCGACGACCTTGAGCGGCGGCGAAGCGCAGCGGGTCAAGCTCGCCAAGGAACTCTCGAGGCGGGCCACCGGGCAGACCGTGTACATCCTCGACGAGCCTACCACGGGCTTGCATTTCGAGGACGTCCGCAAGCTCCTCGAGGTACTCCACACTCTCGTCGACCAGGGCAACACGGTCGTCGTGATCGAGCACAATCTCGAGGTCATCAAAACAGCCGACTGGCTTATAGATCTCGGTCCCGAGGGTGGCGACGGGGGCGGTCGGATCGTCGCCGAGGGCCCACCCGAACTCGTGGCGCAGGTGGAAGCGAGCCACACCGGCCGTTACCTTCGCCCCCACCTTCCCGACATGCAGCCGGCCCGCCGCCGCGGACGGGCGTGAGCGCACTTCGCCCGCTGCACGCCAGCGGCAGAACATGCCGACGCAGGTCGCCGCAGCCGATTGGTGAAGGCCGGGATCGCGCTCGCCCGGCCGGCCCGCCAGTTCGCGCGAGGTGAGGCATTTTTCCGGATCGATCTTCTCGGCGCACTCTACATCGAACGGTACGGAGCGGGACGGCTTCGATACGACGTGACAGACAAGGACGATTTGGACCGTTGTTCGCGAAGCAGAGTTCACTACCCGAGGTCGTCGTACGACTGGGACCATGGTGAGTGCAAGTTTGGTGTGATCGAAATCGCGGCCGCGTCGAGAACATCGGGGAGTGGCCGGCGACTTGGCCGCGGTGACCCTGGACGAATACGAAAAAGAGCTCTCGAGCGGCCGAGTCGACCGGGTCACCCACCTTCCTGGGTCACTACGCGATTGCCCAAGATGCAGCCTATCGACTGTGCACTGGCGTATCGACTTGGCAAGCCGGTTCGGTCATCCAATTGCGCGGGATATTCTCGCGATGGCCGGCGCTGGCGACGGCGTGGATCGCCCGGCACGTCCGTGAAGGCTACGGCGAAGAGGACGATCAGCGGTTCTGGCCCATCCTCGCCGAGCTGTTCGAACGTGACATCCCGATACGTGAGAGAGACCTGCTGGAGGAGTTGTTCGAATACGGCTGCCTCCGGCTCGAGCTCGCGATCTCCCAAAGTGGTGGGAACGTCGATCGGTTCATGGTTCAGGCTGGAGCTCCGGTGCACCACCTCGACGTGCTCGTTCGGCGCTTCCTCGAGACAGAGCGAGGACAGGGTCTACCAGACACGGAGGACGACATCGCTTGCTTACGGTTCGCAAGCGACGCGGCAAAGCGATCGAGACCCACCAATCCGCGTCTGGCTCGAATCTTGGAGGCCGACAAGACAGCCTGGTACGTCCGCGAATGGATCTCCCTGCGCAGGGAAGGGTCCGAAGACACGGATCCGACATTCCGACAGGCGCTTCTGGCGGCCCTTGAGAAGGTCCCGGAACGCACCGCTCCGCTTCCACTGCCGTAGCTCGCTCGGACAGGCGGAGAACTCCCGATCCGCGTGCCGGCTTTCCCTCGCGGGCGGTCGGTGCGCGAAGGTTCGAGAGCGCCGGTCGCGTTCGATCCCCTCGACGCGAGCGAGCTGGTGACCCTCGCCGCTCTCGGACCGGACAAGGTTCGTTGGACACTCCGGGAAGAGGTGCGGGTTCGTCGAGGCCGATCGAGCCGCCGGCGGCCGACGGTGACGAAGTCGTGGTCTCAGATGCGGTCCGTGGTCGCTCCTCACGACGGGAGATCGGCATGTCTGATCGCAATACGCGATGTTTCCGAGGTGACCTCGGGCGCACCGGCCGCCGCTATCTGGCCACGAAGCTCACCATCTCGCCGCGTTTGCCCGAGCTCGGGAGAATTTTCCAGAATCTCCTGCGCGAGGAAGAGCTCGTTCGAGGGCCCTGTGTCGAAACCCTTCCCGACTTCGAGAAAGGCGCGTCCCTCGCGAAACTCGTGGCCGAGGAGGCTCTCTCGAAGCCATGGTAGGAACTCGAGTCGAGCCTCTTGTACCGACCCTTGCATCCGCATCAAAAGGTTTCTTTACGGATTGCTTTGGTCGTTCATCAAAATATCGTTGTTGCTAGCGGCACATGATCAGGAACGATAGAATTCGCAATCTTTTCCGGCGTCGAGGCACTTCGCGGCGAACACAATCCGAAGGAGCCAGGTATCCGTGTTCTTCTGAACTATCCTTTGCACGCCTTCGCAGCTGATTGCCTGTACTTCAGGTCGGCCTTATTCCTCGGGCGGCATTTGCGAGGAACAGGAGTAACATAAGGAAGGTTCGCTTCGTCCGCCAGGGCCAGTCAAAAGCGCGACGAAGTAAAGAGCCCGCTCTTGCGCAACAAGGTCTTTACGGAGCCCTCGGCCGGCCCGACCGCGTCCACGGCAGATGGCTGCTCACCCCCGAGGAAATGCTCCATACACCGCCGCATCTATCGATCACCAACGATGCGATACTCGGATATCCTCTTCTCCTGCCGCGCAACGCTTCTCTTTTCGTGCAACTCCGGCTCCGTCGGCCGGTAGTCGACGAGATCAACATCTATACAACAGGCGGGGCGATCGACGTCGCATATTTGTCACATAAGCTTCCTCGTGTTCGCGGACTCGACCGACCGCTTCGCGTCATCGGTACGAGCGCGACTCTCGGAACCGGCTCCGACAGCTAAGCTCGGGCACGGAAATTCGCAGCAACTTTCTCTGGTGTAGAATTCGATGCGGTCGTCACCGCGGGCAGACTACGACACGCCGCGTTGCGCGAGCCGCGCGAGACCTGGTCGATGAGTCGCCGTCGTCGGGTCGAGGTCGTCAACCCATTCCCGAGTGTCGCCGACACTCGTGCGGAGCATCGGGCCGAACGCTTGCACGAGGCGGCAGCCGAGCTCGCCGTGCCGAGGCCGTCGGAAGGCGAGGACCTCGGGACCTGGCTCGTTACCCGTTTCGCACAAAACGCAGAGATACGCCAACTCGTGAAGTTGCCGGAAACCCTCCACAAGGAACAGTGTAGGTTACCGAGGTTCGACGAGCTGGCGGGGCGTGTCTACCCGCAAGAAGAGCCTCGACTGGCGGCCGAGGCTCTCTCACGGGCGTGGTTACAGTGGGCATATCGGCTCGCCCGGCCGGCGGGGGCTTTTCGCTCTTGCCGGCCCGTTTCCATCTCGCCGTGTCTGGCATCGAGGCGGTCGTCTGCAAGCTTCGACAGCAATAGGGCGAGGGCGTGATCGAGCTCCGCGCCCGGTGCTCCGCCGGGGCCGAGCAGGATCGTTTCCGGTTGCTGTTGACGTACAGGAATTGCGGGGCACCGTTCGTCTAGCTGTGGCGAAGGGGCACCCGCTTTTACTCGTCGCCCGAGCCTCGAAGCGAGCGGGTGCAGCTGCTACTCGAGAACGAAGCGCATCGCATCGATGCCGACGAGACCGCAGAAGTGAGCGACGAGGGACGGCACTCGGTCTTCCGCAGAACGAGGCCCGCGCGGTGCTCGAGAGCCTGCGGTGTGCGGCCTCGCACCCGCAAATCGGGCTCCTCGTTCCCTCGGACGTGTTCGGTGGCAGACGCGGTCATGTGCGCGCCCTCGACAAGCTTCGTTGGCTTGAGGCCCGGCGACGGACGCAGTGGCGCTACACGCATTGCTGCCTTGAGCAGCTCGTCTCTCTCGCCGGCAGTTGCAGCGCCGACCGTTGTTTCCGCGCGTTCGTCCCAGTCGACGAGCCAGAGCGGGAGCAGCGAGCGCACGACAACCATCACGTCCACGTGTACCGGCACGTCTACCGGAAAAGCCATCCGCTATCGGGGATCGCCCGCGAGCATACGGCTGCAATAGAAATAAAACCGCGAGAACGGATCGAGGCCAAGTTCCGCGACGGCTGATCAGTCTCTCGACCTGCACGACGACGATGGAACTCGGGGTCGATCCGGGGGAGCTCGAGGCCGTCATGAACGCCAACGTCCCACCCGGCATCGCCAATTACCAACAGCGCGTCGGTCGGGCAGGACGCCGCGCTCCGGCTGCTCCGCTGGTCGTCACGATGGTCCGGGGCGAGAACTTCGACCACGCGTGTTTCCGCGATTTCGATGCCTATCTCGCGGGGAAAGCTGCTCCGCCGAGCCTCCGGCTCGACAACGACCCGTTCTTCCGCCGTCACCAATTCTCCATTCTGCTGGCGGAGTTTGTGGGCACCGCACTCGGTCAGACAGCTCGCAACGCCCCCACTCTCAAGGATCTATGGGGTGACGTTCCGGCCCGAGAGGCTGCGGGAGCGCTCCCGGACAAGCTGTGGGCCTGGCTCGAAAGCGAGCCGGGGCGCGCAGCCATCGCCCGGGCCGGGTCGCTCCGCGGGAGAGATCGGCCTTCTCCCGAAGCCGAGGCGCCGGCCTTTCCGGGAGGAACTCGCTCGCGCGTTCAGCGAGCGTTTTCTGACGTTCCTCGAGGAACATTGCGACCGGCTCGCCGACTTCGAGCGCCGCCGCATCGACGCGAGAACCGCCGAAGACGATCGGCTCGCCTTGGCCATGAGCACGCGAATTCGCGACTATTTTCAGATGCAGAAGCTCGTCGACCTTTTCGTTCGATCCGGTCTCGTGCCGAGTTACAGCTTGCCGGTCGATACGGTTCGCCTCGAAATCTCGACGCGACCGTCCATCGCGCGGCGACCCGACTATGCCCATCTCGCGGCGGGCCAGGAGATCGACCTGGTCAGGGAAGCGCAGCTCGCCATCTCCGAATATGCTCCGGGTGCTGAGGTCGTCGCGGCCGGGAGGATCCGGACGAGTAGCAGCATCGCCCGTTATCGGGCCGAGTACGAGCAATAACAACTCTATCACATTTGCTGACAATGCACTCACGGCCATGGCCATTTGTTCGAGGTCGAAGCCCCCACACACTGCTCCAATTGTGGTGAGAAGCTAACGGAGGCGAGTCGACGATTTTTGAAACGGTGTGGTTTCGTTACTTCCGCCGACCAGCCCGAAGGCGAGATCCGAGCGCACGCCGGCTGCGGGCAACCGTGAGCGAAGAGGCACGGCTCCCGGCTTTGGCTCCGGAGGGTGCTTTCCAGCCGACCGATGTCGCCGGTGTAAGCCTCGCGCACCCGACGGCGCGGCACCCGGATCGTCGTAGGAGGGGAGAGCTCTTCGTCGTCAATCGTGACCCGAGGGGCTTCGGCTATCTACGGTGTCCAGCCTGCGAGTACGCGCGTCGTGCCCTCGCGTTGCGACGACTCGTCTCCGGCCGAGAAGCGGAGCATGTCGATCCTCGCCGCGGCGAGCGCTGCCATTCGACGAAACTCAGTAATTTAGTCGATCTCGGCCTCGTCAAGAGCACAGACGCTTGCCAGATCCGCTTCGCCATCCCCTTGCCATTATTTTCATGAGAAGACGCCGAGGCCCGAAGGACGGGCTTTCTCCTGACGCTTCTGGACCATTTACGACTCACGATAGCGACGTTTTTTTTGGAGCTCGATCTACAGGAGCTGCGTGGAACTTGGCGGCTTCGCGGTAATGCACCGGATATTGTCCTTTGCGATCAACTTGCGGGAGGGGCCGGGCAACCTCACCGGATCGGTCGCGAACGGCTCTTGCGCATCGTACTCGAGGCACCCCAGCGCCGGCTGGACTGCCCCTTCTGTGACAGAAGGTGTCGGCGATGCCTGTTCGACCACACCAACCCACGACAGCGGCACCTTTTTGACCGGCGAGCGGTGCTGGCTTGGCTCCGATCGATCGACCGTGACGACGAGACGACGCAGGCCTTTGCTCGTCTCGGTACTCGCCCATGGCCCGAACCGACCCTCGACGGCTTACGCCAGGGGCTCCAAGGGGCCACCCGGGTGTGGATCGGGGCTGGTCGGCTCGTGGAAACCGACGCGGACCTCGAGCACGACGATAGGGCGGCTGTACTCGGTTTCCTTCGCGGCATTGCCACACCTGGACGCGAAGTCCTCATCGGTCTGGACGGGCCGCTTCGCTTCTATGACAATCAAGATCCGGCCACCCGCTCCCTCGTCGAAGCTCTGTCGCACGAGCTGCGCCGAGGACTGTTGTCGCTCTGTGAGATACCGAGCTAATGCACGTTCGAGAGTGGCTGGTATCCTTGTGCCGTAGCGGTCGGGCACGGGATTTGGCTCGCTCGTCGACCCGCTCCTCCGCTGTTCGGCGGGTGGCTCGCCTCGGAGGTTGCGGAGATCGCTCTCGCATTCGAGGGTATGCTGCGACACCTCGATACTTGGTTCTCGACATGGCGGCATCTTGACGCCGAACGGTTCATGCCTTCGGCAGCGCCGAGAACCTGGCGCTTGGAGCCCGACCAGCCCCGGGATCCAAGCCGTATTGTCCGCGAGGCTGGCATCGAAAGAGCGGAGCGTTGGGTCCTTCGCGACCCCTACCTGGCCGAGGGCGAGCCCAATCGGCGAGCCACTGCGGCGTTTCTGAGCGCGGTCGCCGGGGCGACCGATTGGGCCGCGGTCATCGAGCTCCGGTACCGGGATCCCGAGCGGGTGCCCGGCGCGGAACCGATCACGAGAGGGGAGCAGGTCGAGAGTCTGCGGAAACGGATCAGAGAAGCCGGCACCCCCGCTGGCACGGATTTGTGGCTCTTTCCGATCGACCCGCGCAAGCTACGAGTACGCCGCGGCGACTTTCACGACCGGGAGCTCTGGATCGAGTGCGGCGGGAAATCCGACCCGTGGGTGCATCTGCTGTGGCTCTCGGGTGGGGTCGATCGGTTCATGGATTCGAGCCGGGAGCGCGTGGTCGTTTACACGGCCGGACCGGCGCGACCGATGCGCTGAGACTTGGGCGAGGTGCTCGCAGCCGAGGCTCCATCGGCATCGACCCTTCCGGTTCCCGCGCAGAAAGCCCAAACTCGGGCCGGAAACGGGGTGGAGGCGCACCGGGTGGAAGACCGACTTTGCCGCTAAACGGCGCGGCCGGTGCCGCCGCGGACGGCGATGCGGGGGCGGCTCGCGCGGCTGGAGCCGGTCGAGCCGGCACGGCACGGAGCGGCGCTCTCCCGGGCGGCCGAGGGGCCGGGGGCGGACCCGCGGCTCTGGGACTGGATTGCGGTCGGGCCGTTCGGCTCGGGGGCAGCGTTCCGCGCCTGGCTCGACCCGCTGCCGGCCTCCGAGGATCCGCTCTTCCTCGCGATCGTCAGCGAGCCCGACGGGATACCGCGCGGCATGGCGAGCTTCATGCGGATCACGCCCGCGCACGGGGTGATCGAGATCGGCAACATCTGGCCCGGCGTCGGGCTGCAGCGCACCGCGGCGGCGACCGAGGCGATGGCGCTCCTGGCGCGGCGGGCCTTCGACGAGCTCGGCTACCGCCGGCTCGAGTGGAAGTGCGACGCGCAGAACGAGCGCTCGCGGCGGGCCGCCCTCCGCCCGGGTTTAGGCTTCGAGGGGATCTTCCGCCAGCACATGGTGATGGAGGGACGGAACCACGACACCGCGTGGTTCGCCCTGCTCGACCGCCACTGGCCGCGGGTGGACGCAGCGTTCCGCGCCTGGCTCGATCCCTCCGACCTCGGGCCGCACGGGCGACAGCGCCGGAGCCTCGAGGCGAGCCGCGGCCAGCTCGCGGCCGGTCGGTGAGCACGACCGCCGGCAGCCGCGGCGCCGTCCTGGCCGTTCCGCTCCTGGGCGTGCTCTGGGGCCTCAACTGGCCGACGGTGCGGCTCTGCCTGGTCGAGATCCCGCCCTGGACGCTGCGGACCACCGGCATGGCGGCCGCTAGGCTGTGCCTGCCTGCTCGCCGCCGCGCTCGCCACCGGCCGGCCGCTCGCGGTGCCGCGGGCGCACTGGCCGCGGCTCGTGGCCAGTGGCCTCCTCCAACTCGCCGCCTTCAACGTGCTGCTGGCGTTCGCCCAGCTCCATGCGGCGACGTAGCGGACCGCGATCGCGGCCTTCACGATGTCGGTTTGGACGGCCCTGCTCGCTTGGCCCGTGCTCGGCGAGCGGCCGGACCGGCGTCGCCTGTCGGGCCCCGGCCTCGGCCTCGGCGGTCTCGTGGCACTAGGGCTGCCGCTGTTGCGGGTCGAGGCCCTGACGATCGGCCTTCTCTGGGCGCTCCTGGGCGGGATGAGCTTGGCGGCCGGCTCGGTCGTCACCAAGCGCTGGCCCCTGGATGCCCCGGCACTCACGGTCGCCGCCTGGCAGCTCGTGATCGGTGCGGCGGCGGCCGGCGTCGGCACGCTCGCCTTCGAGGGCCTGCCACGGCCCGGCCCGCTCCTGCCGATCACCGCAGCAGCGCCCGCCTACCACGTGATCCTGGCCCAGGCGCTCGCCTGCCTACTCTCGTTCGCGATCCTGCCCCGCCTGCCGGTAGGCGTCGCCACGCTCGGCACCTTCCTGGTGCCCGCCGTGGGGGTGCTCGGCCCGACCGCCCTCCTCGGCGAGCGACCGACCGCCGGTGATCTCGCGGGGCTTCTCCTCGTGACCGCCGCGCGACGGTGATCCGCGACACTGCGTCGCGCGTCACGGCCGCGCAGCATGGTATCTCGTCGACACGGAAGGGGTTTCATGCGGGACGAGGAGCTTCAGGCCCACCGACCGGGCCAGGCCTTCGCCGGCTGGATCGTCGTCGCTGTTCTGTTCCTGCTCTCGGGGCTTGCCTGAGGCCGTACTTCGAACCGATCCTCGCTCCGTAACCGGAGTGAGGAGCGGATGCCGGATCTCTACTTTGCGACCAGTAGCCTGCCGGACGCCGCCGACACGATCGCGCCGGATGGGTCCGAGATCCGCATCCTTCCACAGCTCGCGCGGGGCAGCATGGTTCACGCGAGACTGCTGCCCGGCAAAACGTCGAAGGCCGTTGTCCATCGCACCGTCGAGGAACTCTGGTACGTGATCGGCGGAACCGGCGAAATCTGGCGACGCCAGGGCGATCGCGAGGAAATCGTCCCGCTGCGCCCGGGGGTCGCTCTGAGCATCCCGACCGGGACGGTGTTCCAGTTCCGCAATCTCGGCGAGACTCCGCTCGACGTCGTGCTCGTCACCATGCCGCCTTGGCCCGGTGCGGAGGAGGCGGTCCTGGCCGCCGGACCGTGGTCTCCGGACTGACCCGGGTGCTTCGGTCTCGATATCAGAGGAGGAGCAGATTGCTCGCGAGCGCCACGACCAGCGAGCCGTCGAGCAGAACGGCCACGAGGAGCCGCTCTTTGAGCCTGCGGGAGAGACGCACGCTTCTGGTCATGGACGCCTTCCGCGGAGAAGGGATGGGTCGCTCGCCCGTCACGGGCCGAGGATCGCCGGATCTGGTTTCCGAGAGGTGACGGGCGTCACGCGCGATGTTGCCTTCGTGTCGAAAAACGCGAGGAGATCGTACGATCGGATGACGCCAGCGCCGTCTGGCAATCGGCGCATCGGGCTCCAATCTGTGCCGGGCAGGAGACGACACGAGGGCGGCATCGGCAGTGACGGCGCCAAGGGTCACGATCATCGGCGGCGGTCTGGCGGGGTCCGAGGCCGCCTGGCAACTCGCCCGAGCGGGAATTGCGGTGCGGCTCGTCGAGATGCGGCCGGTGGTGCCCACGCCGGCGCACAAGACCGACCGCCTGGCCGAGCTCGTCTGCTCGAACTCGTTCCGCTCCGACGACACGTTCGGCAACGCGGTCGGCCTGTTGCACGAGGAGATGCGGCGGCTCGGCTCGCTCGTGATGGCGATGGGTGACCGCCACAAGGTTCCCGCCGGCAGCGCTCTCGCCGTCGACCGCGAGGCCTTCTCCCAGGCGGTCAGCGAGGCGCTCCTCAATCATCCGCTCGTTACCGTCGAGCGGCGCGTGGTGGAGCGGCTACCGTCGCAGGACGAGGGACCGACGATCGTGGCGACGGGCCCGCTCACCCACACCGCGCTGGCCGAGGACATCCGTCGGCGCGGCGGCGAGCGAGAGCTCGCCTTCTTCGATGCCATCGCGCCGATCGTCTACCGAGATTCAATCGATTTCTCGAAGGCCTGGATGCAGTCGCGCTGGGACGAAGCGGGACCGGGCGGCACCGGCTCGGATTACATCAACTGCCCGCTCGAGAGGGACGAGTACGAAGCCTTCGTGGACGCGCTCCTGGCCGCCGAGAAGGCCGAGTTCCGCGATTGGGAGAGAGAGACGCCCTATTTCGAGGGTTGCCTGCCGATCGAGGTGATGGCGGAGCGAGGCCGTGACACCCTTCGCTTCGGGCCGATGAAGCCCGTCGGGCTCACCGACCCGCGGACCGGGAAACGGCCCTGGGCGGTAGTCCAGCTCCGGCAGGACAACGCCCTCGGCACGCTCTGGAACATGGTGGGCTTCCAGACCAAGCTCAAACACGGCGAGCAGGTCCGTGTTTTCCGGACGATACCCGGGCTCGAGGGGGCCGAGTTCGCCCGGCTAGGTGGACTGCATCGCAACACGTTCATCAACGGCCCGCGCTTGTTGGACCGGACCCTGCGCTTCAAACCCATGCCCTGGATCCGCTTCGCCGGGCAGATCACGGGCTGCGAGGGCTATGTCGAGAGTGCCGCCCTCGGTCTCCTCGCCGGGCGATTCTGGACCGCCGAGCTCGCTGGCCGCGAACCGGTTCCACCGCCCGCCGAGACCGCCCACGGCGCCCTCCTGGCGCACGTCACCGGCGGCGCCCGGGCCGACAGCTACCAGCCGATGAACGTCAATTTCGGCCTGTTTCCGCCGCTCGAGGCCGCTGTGCCCAAGGCCGGCCGGAAGCGGGCGCTCGCGGAGCGAGCGCTGCGCGTGCTCGACCAGTGGATCGCAACCGCGGGGTGACCGCAGCCTTCGGCTTGTCAATCGAGGAAATTCGGCTAGAAGCAGCGGATCGAGGAGGCCGGGTCGAGACCGCCGTCCGGTCCGGCACTCGCGCCGCCCGACGTTCGCTTGCCCACGCCGGCCGGAAAGAAGCGACACGGTGGAACGCCCCGCGACCGTGACGACTGCCCCCGATCCGAGACCCGCGCCCTTCCAGCTCCGGGGCTCGGTGCAGACGCTGCTCAGCCTCCGCCTGATCGCGCCGGCCGATCCCGATCTCTTCCCTCTCTTGCGCGACAAGATCGCGTACAATCCGGACTTTTATCGCGACGCGCCGGTGATCATCGACGTGGCACCCGTCGCCGACAGCGCCCCGATCGACCTCGAGGGGTTCGCTGCCGAGCTGCGCCGGCTCCGCCTCGTGCCCGTGGGCCTGCAGAATGGTGGGCCGGCCTGGCAGGCGGCGGCGCGAAGCGCCGGCCTCGCGGTCCTCGCCGCCGGCGGTCGGCCCGCGACCGGCAACGCATCGGTCCGCCCGGAGCTCGTGCGCGGCCGCCCCTCGGTACCGCAACCCCGAGGTGCCGGTCTCGTGATCGCCGAGCCGGTGCGCGGTGGCCAGCAGGTGCACTGCCCGAACGGCGATCTCACGGTGCTGGCCCCGGTCAGTCACGGTGCGGAGCTCGTGGCCGCCGGTCACATCCACGTCTACGGGCCGCTTCGCGGTCGAGCGTTCGCCGGGGCGAATGGCGACGAGCGGGCGATGATCTTCTGCGACCAGCTCGAAGCCGAGCTCGTCTCGATCGCCGGCGTCTACCTTGTGAGCGAGGACGTCGACCCGCGGCTGCGCGGCAGGCGCGTGCGGGTCTGGTGCGACAGCGAGCGGCTGTCGATCGGACCGGTTCCCTGAGGCGGGTGGCGCACCCGTCTCACCGATTGCCCGGGAGGAGGCTCTTGTCGCAGGTCATCGTCGTCACGTCGGGCAAGGGCGGGGTCGGCAAGACCACCAGCGCTGCGGCTATCGCCGCCGGTCTCGCCATGAAAGGCAAGAAAGTCTGCGTGATCGACTTCGACGTCGGCTTGCGCAACCTCGACCTGATCATGGGGGTCGAGCGCCGGGTCGTTTTCGACTTCATCAACGTCATCAACGACGGCATTCGACTCAACCAGGCGCTCATCAAGGACAAGCGAGTCGAAGGCCTCTACATCCTGCCGACGTCGCAGACGCGGGACAAGGACGCCTTGTCACGGGAAGGCGTCGAGCGCGTGATCGAGGAACTCCGCCAGGACTTCGACTACGTCATCTGCGACAGCCCGGCGGGGATCGAGAAGGGCGCCTATATGGCGCTCTACTTCGCTGACGAGGCGATCGTGGTTACGAATCCGGAGGTGAGCTCGGTCCGCGACAGCGACCGCATCCTCGGCATTCTCAATTCGAAGTCGCGGCGCGCCGAGAAGGGCGAACCGCCCATGAAGCAGCATCTCCTGCTGACCCGCTACGATCTCGATCGGGTGGCGCGTGGCGAAATGTTGAAGCTCGAGGACGTGCTCGAGATCCTCGCGATTCCGGTGCTGGGTGTGATCCCGCAGGACGATCTCGTCCTGCAGTGCTCGAACCTCGGTATGCCCGTCGTGCTCGAGCCCAAGTCGATCGCGGGCCAGGCCTACATGGACGCGGTCCGGCGGCTCGTGGGCGAGACGGTCGAGCTCCGGTTCACCACGCCGCCCAAGAAGAGCTTCGTCAACTGGCTCCTTCGGAGGACGGCGTGAGGGTCAAGGACCTCTTCGCCCTCTTTCGCGGTCCGACCCGCAGCGAGGGCAGCGCCTCGGCCGCCAAGCAGCGTCTGCAGGTCATCCTCGCCGTCGAGCGACCCCTCACGCGCGGCCAGCCCGACTTCTTGCCGCTCATGCAGCGCGAAATTCTCGACGTGATCCGCAAATACGTGCCGATCGACGAGCGCAAGCTCAAGATCGAGGTGGAACGCGAGGCCGACATTTCTTTGCTGGCCGTCTCGATCGAGCTTCCGAACGCCGTACTCACCCGGGCGATTTGAGATCGGTTCCGTAGATCCTCGGGGCTCTGAACTTCGGTTCCGCTCGGTGAGCGACCCGGCGGCGTGGATTCGGCGCGGTCACCCGCGCCTTTACCCGGTCCCCTGGACGTTTCGCCCGGGTGTCCTGGTCCCGGTCGCTTTCGGCGGATTTTCGCGGCCCGCGCATGGTACGCCCGGCTCGCGCCGCCGCTTCAGCGTTGGTCCACTACCGCGCCCTCCGTACCCGAGGTCACGGCTCTGGAGCACCTCGATCGGCAGGGCTGGCTCGCGGTCGAGACCCGTGTGCCGGCCGACGTCGAGCGCGAGGTGGTGCGCGACGGGCCGTCCGAAGGTCCGGTCACGCTCGACCATTATGTCCGCTCGAGCCCGAACTGGCCCGGCCCGCTCGTAAGGGATTGGGACCGCTTCCACCTACCCGAGCCCGAAGGAGCTGTTGCGCTTTTGCAGGTACTCAGCGATGCGCCCTACAGCCCGCACGACATCGCCCGGCACTACCGCGATCGGGAACGGCTCGCCCTCGGCCTGCGGCTGCCGGGGCACGGCACGGTGCCGGCCGCTCTCGCGTCGGCCGAGGCGGAACGCTGGGCGGCGGCCATCCGGATGGCGGTGCGCGCGGCCCGTTCCCGGCTCGGCGCGGATCGGCCGGTCCACCTCGTGGGCTTCTCGAACGGTGGCGCCCTGGCGCTGCAGTACGCGCTCGAGGACTCAGCGCTGGCGCCAACCGACAGGCTCTTTCTCCAGACATCCAAGATCGGAATCACGGATTTCGCGCGCTTCGCCAGTATCGTCGGCTGGCCGCCTCTCCTGCCGGCCGATGCCCTGTACGGTTCTGCTCCGGACGGCAGCGAGGACTTCGGAATCGAGCTCGGGACGATCGTGGCACGCGGGGAAGTCGGCGTGCCGATCACACCGCTGGACGCTTTGCTGCCCGCATCCTGGAACCCCTTCTTCCCGTTCCTCCTCGAACGGATCGCGGCCGGCATCGACGATCCCGCTCCTCACCGCGGTCGAGCCGATTCAAGGTCTCGGATCGAGCGCGGCCGGCAGGAAAAGCCAATAGCGGCCGCGGCTCTTCATGTGTCCGGCGACGTGCTCGGCCTCGGGGCCCGAGCCCCAGAAGAGATCGCCGCGGACGGGGCCTCGGATGGCACCACCGGTGTCCTGGGCGATCACGAGCCGCCGGAGTGGCCGCTCGCCCTCCGGCAGTGGCGCGGTCGTGTCGAGCCAGACGGGTAGACCCAGGGGCACGAAGCGGCGATCGACGGCGAGCGAACGGCCGGGTTTCAGGGGCACGCCCTGTGCCCCGGGCGGCCCCGGCGCATCCTCCGGAAGGGCGAGTTCGCGGAAGAACACGTAGGACGGGTTGCGGTGGAGGATCTCGGGGGCCCGATCCGGGTTGGCGGCGAGCCAGGCTTTGATGCTCTGCATCGAAACGGCCTCGCGGGGCAGAGCACCCATCTCGACGAGGTCGCGACCGATCGCCCGGTAAGGATGGCCGTTCTGATCGGCGTAACCCAGCCTCAAGGTGCCGCCTTCGACCAGCGCGATACGACCCGACCCCTGCACCTGCAGGAAGAAGAGGCCCACGGGATCGGCGACCCAGGCCAGCTCGAGACCGCGGCCGGCGAGCGCGCCGGCATCGATCTCGGCACGGCCGGGGTAGGGCACGAGACGCCCGTTCTGAACGCGCCCGACGATCCGCCGACCCTCGAGCGCCGGATCGAAACCGCCGAGCTCGACCGTCACGAGATCGGCCGGGCGGCGATAGATCGGATGGCGAAAGCGACCTCCCGGTTTGCGCGAGCCTTCGAGCAGCGGCTCGAAATAACCTGTGAAGAGCCCCTCGGGCTCGCCCCGATCGCTCGCCAGCCAAGGCCGCAGCGCGGCCTCGATCCGCTCGCGGGCCTCTTCCGCACGCTGCACCGGCGCGCCGAGCAGCGTGCAGGCTGGGCGCCAGTCCTCGACCCGCCCGAAGCGGGGATCGCGTGCGAACGGTTCCTCCGCTCCGCGGCCCGCCAGAAGCGCGCAGGAGCGCGCGAACGCCTCGAGCGCCGGGCGCGGGTCGTCCTCCCGCCAGCCCTTCAGATCGGCGAAGCGGGCCGGTGTGAGTACGAGGACGGGCTCGCCCGGGAGCGCCGGCCGCAACCACCACCAGAGGCCGACCCCGAGACCTGCCGCTAGTAGGGCGACGAGTGCGACGACGAGGGTAAGAGGCGCGCCCTCACGTCCCGGAGCGGGTTTCGACCAGGACCCAGTTGGGATCGCGCGAGGTGACGTCGCGCTGGAACGTCCAGACATCGATAACCGTCTCGACCGTCGAAGGATCACCCTCGACCACCGCTCCCGAGCTGTCGCGCGTGCAATTGACCTGCTCGCTCGTGAAGCGGACGGTGACGCGGGCCGACCGCCCTTCCAGGACGGCACCCACGATCTCGGCGCCGCGTACGGCCACGAGCTCGGTCTCCAGGGTGCGGCCCAGGCGGTGCCGCTCGTCGATCGCCGCGGCAAAGTTTGCGAAGACCGGCGGCGCGAGCAGCGGCTCGAGGGTGGCCTTGTCGCCCTTCGCGAAGGCTTCGACGATCATGGCGAAGGCCACTTTGGCGCCTTGCAAGAAGGCGTCGAGATCGAAGCTCGGATCCGCGAGCCGAATGCGCGTGAGACCGTCCTTGAGTGCCGGCCCCGCCTCGGCCGCGATCGGCGCTTCCTCGACCGAGGTCCGCCGTCGGTCGGGAAGCGGTACGACCTTGTCCGCGGCCTCGCCACCGGCCGGGGCCGGTTGCGGCTGGATCCGCGGTGGCCGCTGGCGCTCGTGGCCCGTCCGGCGCCCGAGTACGGAACGCAGTCGGACCGCGATGAACACGGCGACCGCCGCGAAGAAGATGATGTCGAGGAGCGCGTAGCCGTCGGACATCGAGGATGGTCGGGCCTGCTCGACCGGCGGATTAACCGGCGCAGCCGCGCCGGTGGCATGCAGCGCCGCCATCCATCATATAAGCCGGGCCGAGCAAAAACAAACCGCCCGGCCCCGCGATCGGCGGCGGGGCTTCCCTCGGGGATCGTCGCGATGCTGCTCGTGCGTCACGCCCAATCGGAGTGGAATCGCCGTTTCGGGGCGAACCGGGTCGACCCCGGACTACCCGACCCGCCGCTTACCGAGCAGGGCATCGCCGAGGCTCGGGCCGCCGCGGACCTATTGCGCCGCGAGGGGATCCGGCGGATCGTCGCGAGCCCCTATCGGCGTGCGCTGCAGACCGCGAAGATTCTCGCCGAGGAGCTCGGCTTGCCGGTAGCCGTCGAACCGCTCGTCCGGGAGCGGTGTGCCTTCTCCTGCGATCAAGGCGCCCCACCGGAGCGGCTGCGCGCCGAGTGGCCCGGCTTCGACTTCACCGACCTCGAGCCGGTCTGGTGGGGTGGTGTCATCGAGAGCGTCGCGAGCCTCGAGGCCCGGGCCCGCCGCTTCCTCGTGATGGCGGCGCGCCTCGACGAGCCGCAAACGGTCGCCGTGATCACGCACTGGGGCTTCATCCGTTGCCTCACGGGTCAGGAAGTGGGAAACCTCGGCGCCATCCGGCTGCGGCTCGACCGCCCGGCCGGGTAGGCCGGATAGGGCCGGCGGTCCGAGTCAGACGAGGAGTTGAAGATGAGTGAGCCGGGCGCGCCCGCAGGCACGACCGATGAAGGGCAGGCACAGGCGGGACAGCCGCGTCTGTCGATCCTGACTCAGTACGTCAAGGACCTCTCGTTCGAAAATCCGCGTGCGCCGATGGGCCTCGCACCCGGCCAGCCGCGCCCCGAGATCCAGATCGCGGTGGACGTCAACGCTCGCCAGGTCGGCGAGCAGCACTTCGAGGTCGTACTGCAGACCAACATCGAGGCGAAGTCCGGCGACACGCCTTTCTTTCTCATGGAGCTCGCCTACGGCGGGGTGTTCGCGCTCGCCAACATTCCCGAGGACACGCTGCAGCCGCTGCTCCTGATCGAGTGCCCGCGGATCCTGTTCCCCTTCGCGCGGCGGATCGTCGCGGACGTGACCCGGGACGGCGGGTTGCCGCCGCTTCTCCTCGATCCCATCGACTTCGCCACGCTCTACCGTCGCCGGCTCGCGCAACGGGCGGAGCAAGAAGGTGCCACCGGCAACGCCTGAGCCCGAGCGCAGCGGGCGCCAAGGGGTCGGCGGACCGCCCCACCGATCCGTGGGTGAGGTCAGGCGACGTGGCTTCGGGTCAGACGGTGGAAATCGTCGAGCAGTGTGCGAGTGACCGGGCCGGTCTCATAGGTCAGATCGTCGATCGCGTGGACCGGGGTGATCTCGGCGGCCGTGCCCGTCACGAAGATTTCTTGGGCAGCCGCCAGTTCTTCGGGCTTGATGTGTCGCTCGATCACCTCGATGCCACGCGCCTTGGCGAGATCGATCACCGTCCGACGGGTGATACCGTTGAGAAAGCAGTCCGGCTTCGGCGTGTGCAGCTTACCGTCGATCACGAGGAAGATGTTGGCACCGGTCGTCTCGGCCACGTAACCCCGCCAGTCGAGCATCAGCGCGTCCCCGAAGCCCTTGGCCTCCGCAGCGTGCTTCGAGATCGTGCAGATCATGTAGAGTCCCGCGGCCTTGGCATGGACGGGCGCAGTGTTCGGCGCCGGCCGGTCGTAGACGGCCCGCGTCAGTCGCAGATCCTGGTAATAGGCTCCCCACTCCCAACAGGCAATCGCGACGTTGATTCGAGAGCGCTGCGCCGAGACACCCATTTGATCCGAGCCGCGCCAGGCGAGCGGCCGGACGTAGCAGTTCTTGAACCCCATCCTGGCGACGGTCGCTGCCTTGGCGGCGTCGAGCTCCGCCACCGTATAGGGGATCTCGAAGCCCAGGATCCGACCGCTGTCGATCAGCCGCTGGCTGTGCTCGCTGCTCTTGAAAATCCGCCCCTCGTAGCAGCGCTCGCCCTCGAAGACGCAGCTGCCGTAATGGAGACCGTGGGTGAGGACGTGGATCTTGGCCTCGCGCCACGCCACGAACTCGCCGTTGAACCAGATCCAGCCGTCACGGTCGTCGAAGGGAACGAGGTCGGCCATCGCGGCGCTTCCGGAGGTTGTACGTGGCCCGTCTGTGAAATTCGGGATTGCTTTCGCTAACATCGCCTACCATAAGTGTCAACGTGAGCTCGGCTACGACGGTTCCCTCGGGCAGCACGGTGCCTCGTGCCAGCCCGTTGTTCCTGCGCGACGAGGAGCTCGACCGCGCGCTCGAGCTCTTGCTGCTCGCCGGGCACGGATTGGCGGCGTTGCGTCCGGCTCCGGCCGCCCGACCGGGACTGGCCGAAACCGAGCTCGAGCTTCTCTGGCTCGTCCACAGGCGGCCCGGGGTGAGCGCCGCCGAGCTGGGTCGGCTCCTCGGTGCCGCCAAGCAATCGACCTCGCGGCACCTCCGAGCCCTCGAGGATGCCGGGTTGCTCTCTCGCGAGGCGGACGGGGCCGATCGTCGCCGGCGGGCGCTGCGCCCCACCCCGGCGGGTGTGGAACTCGTGGCCGCGCTCGCCGAACGCCGGCGTCTCGCGGTCCGGCGGGCGTTCCAGAGAGCTGGGCCCGAGGCGGTCGCGGGCTTCCAGCGCGTGCTCGGCGAGCTGGTGGAGGGGCTCGGCCGCCGTGCCGCGGGGCGGCCCTCGAGCTGAGGACGATCGAAGTGGCGAGCGGCGGCTTCCACGTGCTGGTGGTCGACGACGATGCGCGTCTGCGCGAGCTGCTCCAGCGCTATCTCGTGCAGAACGGCTATCTCGTGTCGGTCGCGGCCGATGCCGCCTCCGCGCTGGCCGCCCTCGAGCGGATCGCCTTCGACATCATCGTGCTCGACGTGATGCTCCCCGACCGCGACGGTACCGAGCTCACCGCCGAACTCAGGAGTCGTCGCGACGTCCCGATCCTCCTCTTGACCGCACGAGGCGAGCCCGAGGATCGGATCCGGGGGCTTGAGGCCGGAGCCGACGATTATCTCGTCAAGCCCTTCGAGCCGCGCGAGTTGCTCTTGCGGATCGCGAGCATCCTGAGACGAGCCCCGGCCGGCACGGAACCCGCCGCCGTGCGGTTCGGGCCGTTCCGCTTCGATCCCTCGACCCTCGAGCTCACGCGCGACGGCGAGCCGGTCCGGCTGACCGCGGGCGAAGCGGCCCTCTTGCGCTGCCTCGCCCTGCAGCCGGGCCGGGCACTGAGCCGTGCCGAGCTCGGCGCACGTGCGCGCCTCAGCGGCTCGGACCGGGCCGTCGATGTTCAGATGGTGCGGCTGCGGCGCAAGCTCGAGGAGGATCCGCGTCAGCCGCGGTGGCTCCTCACGCTGCGCGGCGCCGGCTACGTCCTCCGGACGGGGAGTTGAGCTCCGTGGGACGGATCCGCCGGTTCCTCGATCGAGCGCTCGTGCCGCGGTCCTTGTTCGGCCGCTCTCTGCTCATCGTCGTGGCGCCGGTCGTCCTGTTGCAGCTCGTACTGACCGTCATCTTCTACAATCGCCATTGGGACGTGGTGACCCGTTGGCTCGCGAGCGGCGTCGCCGGCGAGGTCGCCCTCCTCGTCGAGCAGCTCGAGGCGGCACCCGAGCCCGAGTCGCGTCGCGCGTTTCTGGACCTGGCGCGTCGTCGGCTCGACCTTCGTCTCTCTTTCGAGCCCGGTACCCGGCTCGAGAGCGCCGCGCGGTTCGCCGGCCTCGACCGCGGGCTCCTCCAGCACATCGACAACAAGATCCTTGAAGCCTTCGACGAAGCACTGCAGCGACCGTTTCTCGTCGACCTCCGCCCAGCCGAGAGCGATCGGATCGCGGTCTACGTCGAGCTGTCGGACGGCCTTCTCCGCGTGCTCGCCTCACGGAAGCGGGTAACGGCCACCTCGACCGGGCTGCTCTTCGCTTGGATGGTCGGCGCGTCCATCGTCCTTCTCGTGATCGCCGTGTACTTCCTTCGGCTCCAAGTGCGGCCTATCCGCCGCCTCGCGCGTGCCGTCGAGAGCTTCGGGATGGGCCGTGATCCGGGGCCCTTCCGTCCACAGGGGGCGGCCGAAGTTCGCGCCGCGGCGCATGCCTTCAATCAGATGCGCGAGCGGGTGAACCGCCACCTCGCCCAGCGGACCGAGATGCTCGCCGCCGTCAGCCACGACCTGCGAACGCCGCTCACCCGGATGAAGCTCGAGCTCGAGCTTTTGGGGGACGACGCGGACCCGGTGGTCGCCGGCTTGCGTTCCGACGTGGCGGAAATGGTCCAGCTCGTCGAGGACTATCTGAGCTTCGCCCGTGGCGAGGGTCGAGAGAGCATCGAACCCACGCCGCTCGCCCCGATTCTCGAGAGCATGCGCGAGCGGGCCGAGCGCGGCGGGCTCGAGGCCGAGGTCCGGGCCGACCCGGAGATCACTCTGCTCGTGCGCCCGTTGGCCTTCCGGCGCTGCCTCGCCAACCTCGTGGACAATGCGTGCCGGCATGCGCGCTGGGTCGGAATCAGCGCCCGCCGCAGCGCCCACCATGTGGAGATCGCCGTCGAGGACGATGGTCCTGGGATCCCGGAGTCGCAACGCGAGCGCGTGTTCCAGCCCTTCGTGCGGCTCGATCAGTCGCGCTCGCGAGCGACCGGCGGGGTCGGCCTGGGGCTCACCATCGCCCGCGACATCGTGCTCGGCCACGGCGGCGAGATCAGCCTGCACGCGTCCTCGCGCGGTGGACTCAGAGCCTTGGTGCGCCTGCCCCTCTGAGGCTGCTCGGCGAAAGGTGAGGCACCGGACGGTCCGAGGCGTGACCGCTCGTCAGTGCGTTTCGACCGGCTCGAGCGACGCCTGACGAGCGGCGTAGAGGGCGAGGGAACGGGTCGGCGGGATCCCGACCAGCCCACCATCGGCCGTGAAGACAACATGGACGGTTTCGCCTTCCTCGCTCACCGGCTCGACGTACGCTTTCGGCCCCACCGCACCCGGTGGTCGTGAAGGAGCCGATCGTTGTCGCGGACGACGCAGCATGGCAACAAGCCCTCGTCGCGATCCGGGGCGTCGTGGGCGCCACCGGCCGTTGGCGGGATTCGAGCGCGAGTCGGTTGACGGAAGGTTGACAGCGAGCCCCGAGCCACCCATGCGGCGTTCCCTGCAGGCTCCCGAGCCTCTCCTCGTGCTCGCCTCCGCGAGCCCGACCCGTGCCGCCCTTGTGGAGGCGGCCGGGCTCGTTGTCGCCCAAGTGCCACCTTCGGTCGACGAAAGCGCTGCACTCGTGGCCCTGCGCGCCGAGGGCGCCTCTGTAGAAGACGCTGCCACCGCGCTGGCCGAGCTCAAGGCTCGTTCGGCCGGCGGACGCGCGCCGGCGGGAAGCATGGTACTCGGCGCCGATCAGATTCTCGAGCTCGACGGTGCCTGGCTCGAGAAGCCCGCCGACCGCACGGCGGCGCGTGCCCAGCTCGCGAGCCTGCGCGGCCGAACCCATAGGCTCGTCTCGGCGGTCGTCGCGGTCAAGGACGGTGCTCGCCTCTGGCATGCGGTCGACAAGGCCGAGCTCGCTGTCCGGCCGTTCTCCGATGCGTTCCTCGACGCCTACCTCGACCGCTGCGGCGAGAGCGTCATCGGCTCGGTCGGCGGCTACCGGATCGAAGGAGAGGGGGCTCAGCTCATGGCCCGGATCAAAGGGGACCACTTCACGATCCTGGGCCTGCCGCTCCTACCCCTGCTCGCCTTTCTGCGCGAGCAGGGTGTGCTTCTCTCTTGAGGTCGGCCGTGCTGATCCTGGGGCTCACTGGCTCGATCGCGATGGGCAAGAGCCATGCCGCGCGCCTCTTTCGTGCCTTCGGAATTCCGGTCTGCGATGCCGATGCGCTCGTGCACGATCTGTTCCGTCCCGGTGGCGCCGCGGCGGGGCCGGTCGGCGAGGCCTTTCCGGAGGCGGTGGATCCGATGGGCGGGATCGACCGCCGCAGGCTCGGCCGAATCGTGTTCGGTGATCGTGCCGCGCTCCGCCGGCTCGAGGCGCTCGTCCATCCCCTGGTGCGCGAGGCTCAGCGGCGCTTTCTCGAGGCTCAATGCCGGGCGGGCCGCCGGATGGTCGTGCTCGACATCCCACTCCTGTTCGAGACCGGTGGCCTCTGGCGCGTCGACCGCGTGGTCGTGGTGAGCGCCCATCCGCTCGTCCAGGAACAGCGCGCGCTGCGACGGCCCGGAATGACGCCGGACCGCCTCGGGGCGATCCGCGCCGAACAGACTCCCGATTGGGTGAAGCGCCAGCGCGCTGATTTCGTGATCGCTTCGGGCGCCGATCGCGGCCGCACCGCCGAGGCCGTGGCGACCGTCGTCCATCGCCTACGGAACGAGCGCGGCCGGGTCTGGCCAGAGCGCTGGCTCGACCCGTCCCGCCCGGGCGGGAGACGGGATTGACGCTGCGCGAGATCGTCCTCGACACCGAGACGACCGGCCTCGAGCCGGCCGAAGGCCACCGCATCGTCGAGGTGGCCGCGGTGGAGCTGCTCGACCATCTGCCGACCGGTCGGACCTTCCAGAGCTATCTCGATCCCGAGCGAGACGTGCCCGAAGAGGCGCGTCGCGTCCACGGCCTCACCCGCGAGTTCCTGCAAGGCTTCCCGACCTTCGCCGAGGCCGCCGAGGAGTTCCTCGGCTTCCTCGGCGACAGTCCGCTCGTGATCCACAACGCGTCCTTCGATCTCAAGTTCCTCAATGCCGAGCTTGCCCGGATCGGCCGCGACCCCTTCCCGTCCTCACGGGTGATCGACACGCTCGCCCTCGCCCAACGTCGGTTCCCGGGTGCCCCTGCCAGTCTGGACGCGCTCTGCCGGCGCTTCGGTGTCGATGCCAGCGCACGGACGGTCCACGGCGCGCTCCTCGACTGCCAGCTGCTCGCGGAGGTCTATCTCCATCTCCTCGGCGGCCGCCAGGTCGAGCTCGGCCTCCGCCCGAAAGCTTCGGTCGTAACCGCGCCCCCGGGACTCGTGACGGAGCGGACCGGCCGCCGACCCCGCCCACACGCGCCGAGCCCCGAGGAGGAAGCGGCGCATGCGGCCCTCCTCGACAAGCTCGCCGATCCGATCTGGCGTCACTGAGGCTGCTGCGACGCAGCATCGCTTGGCGGAGGCCACACCCTTCCGCTACGAGGGGTGTGAAGCCCGCCCGGGGGAGCACGCATGGCGAAGATCAAGGTGGCGAATCCGATCGTCGAGCTCGACGGCGACGAGATGACCCGGATCATCTGGAAGATGATCAAGGAAAAGCTCATTCTCCCCTACCTCGACGTCGAGCTCGTCTATTTCGATCTCGGCATCGAGAACCGCGACGCGACCGACGACCGGGTGACGGTGGAGGCGGCCGAGGCGATCAAGAAATACAACGTCGGCGTCAAGTGCGCGACGATTACACCCGACGAGGCCAGGGTGAAGGAGTTCGGCCTAAAACAGATGTGGAAGTCGCCGAACGGGACCATCCGCAACATCCTGGGCGGTACGATCTTTAGGGAGCCGATCATTTGCCGCAACGTGCCCCGGCTCGTACCATCCTGGACGAAGCCGATCGTGATCGGACGGCACGCCTTCGGCGATCAGTACCGTGCGACCGATTTCCTCGTTCCGGGCGAGGGCACACTCACAATCACATTCCGGCCGGCGGACGGCGGCGCGCCGATCGAGCGGGAGGTGTACCGCTTCCCGGGTGCCGGTGTGGCGTTGGCCATGTACAACCTCGACGATTCGATCCGCGACTTCGCCAGGGCCTCGTTCAATTACGGTCTGCAGCGCGGCTATCCTGTCTACCTGTCGACCAAAAACACGATTCTCAAGGCCTATGACGGTCGCTTCAAGGACCTGTTCCAGGAGGTGTTCGAAAGCGAGTTCAAAGATCGCTTCGCGGCCGCCGGCCTCGCTTACGAGCACCGCCTTATCGACGACATGGTGGCCTCGGCTCTCAAGATGCCAGGCGGTTTCGTCTGGGCCTGCAAGAACTACGACGGCGACGTCCAGTCCGACACGGTCGCGCAAGGCTACGGCTCGCTCGGCCTCATGACATCGGTGCTCATGACGCCGGACGGCAAAACCATCGAGGCCGAGGCGGCCCACGGTACGGTGACGCGCCATTACCGTTTGTGGCAGCAGGGTCGAGAGACCTCGACCAATCCGATCGCCTCGATCTTCGCCTGGACGCGTGGCCTCACTTATCGGGGCAGGATCGATGGGACGCCCGAGGTCGAACGTTTCGCCGAAACCCTCGAGCGTGTCTGCATCGAGACGGTCGAGGCGGGGGTGATGACCAAGGATCTCGCGGTGCTGATCGGTCCACAGCAGCCCTGGCTCACGACCACGCAATTCATGGAGGTGCTCGCCCAGCGCCTGGAGGCCGCCCTTGCCGGCTGAGGCCCGAAGGGGACCTCGGGCGGCGGCGTTCACGTGACGTAACGTTCACGGAGGTGGTCGAGCATAGGCTCGACTACCAGGGGGCCGCCGGTCGCCTCCACGATCAGCTCGGCGAGCCTCGGCTGCGAGCCGCGCTCGTGCACCCGGCTCCGCAGCCACTTTAGCACGGGGTCGATCTCGCCCCGCGCGATGGTGGCGTCGAGATCGGGGAGATCGGCTCGGATCGCGGCGTGCAGCTGGGCCGCGAGCAGCGCACCGAGCGTGTAACACGGGAAATAGCCGAAGGCGCCGGCGGGCCAGTGGATATCCTGCAGGCAGCCCCGGGCGTCGTCCGGGGGAACGATCCCCAAGAGATCCTGCATGCCCTCGTTCCAGGCGGACGGCAGGTCGGCGACGGCGAGATCGCCCGCGAGCAACGCTTTCTCGAGCCTCCAGCGCAGGATCACGTGGAGCGGATACGAGACCTCGTCGGCGTCGACCCGGATGAAGCCACGGTCTACTCGGTGCCAGAGCGCGAGGAGATTGTCCGGCGCGAAGGCGGGGTCGGGACCGAAGGTGTCGTTCAGCTCGCCCGCGAGGAAACGGACGAAGGCCGCCGAGCGACAGATCTGCATCTCGAGGAAGAGCGATTGGCTCTCGTGGACCACGATGCCGCGCGCCTCGCCCACCGGCTGGCCGAACCATCGGCGGGGCAGGCCGGCCTCGTACAGGGCATGCCCGGTCTCGTGTAGAACCGCCATCAGCGCCGAAGCCACATCGTCCTCTCGCCAGCGGGAGGTCACCCGGATGTCGCTGGGCGTTCCACCGCAGAACGGATGCGCGCTCTCGTCGAGCCGACCCGCCCCGAAGTCGAAGCCGAGGCGGGTCATCAGGCGCCGAGCGAGCGCCTTCTGGCGCTCCACGGGAAAGGGGCCCGCGGGTAGCCGGGCAGGCCGTCGGTTCGCCACGGCCGCATCGAGGATCGGGGGTAGAGCAGCCGCCAGGCCGTCCAGAAGCGGTGCCACGAGCGCATCGGTGAGGTCGGGTTGGTGCTCGTCGAGGAGAGCATCGTAGGGCTCGAGGCCGAGGGCGGCACCGGTCACCCGCGCGACCTCCTGGACGAGACGCACCACCTCCTCGAGACGCGGACGGAGAAGCGCGAAATCCGAGCGCTGCCTCGCCTCCCGCCAGACCATCTCGCAGCCGTTCACGGCGCGCGCGAGCGCTTCCACGAGACGCGGCTCGAGCGCCCTGGCACGGCGAAACCGCCGCCCCATCTCCCGGAGATTGGCGCGTTGCCACGGGTCGAGATCGTTCTCCGCCTCGGCGCCGGCGAGGAGCTCGCCGGTCTCGTCGGCGGTCAGGACATCGTGCGCGATCCGCTCGAGTGTGGCGAGCTGCTCACCGCGCGCCGCACTCGCACCCTTGGGCATGCAGACGGCGGTGTCCCAGTGCAGGATCGCGATCGCGTCTCGCAGATCGCTCAGACGCTTGAAGCGCTCCTCAAGCGCCGCGTAGCGCCAGCCCACCGCGCCCTTCCACCGCGGCCTGGCTCGGCACGGCAGCACGTGCCTGCCACCAGAGGAACGTGAGCTTGGCGAAGACCGCGACGCCGAGGGCCTGATGTGCCACGGCGAGCGTCGTCGCGATTTCGCCCCACACGGTGATCGCCCCGAGCAGGACCTCGAGCAGGATCAAGCCGGCGGCCGCCGCGGCGAGACGGGACACCGGTCGTGGCACATCCGAGGCGCGGGCTCGCCACGCGACCACCACGAGCGCGACCGCCGCCAGCCCGGCGAGCAGGCGGTGCACGAAGTTCGCTCGAACGAGCGGATCGGCGAGTTCGGGGATCAGCGCGCCGTTGCAGAGCGGCCAGGTCGAGCAGGCGAGGGCCGCACCGCTCTTGGCGACGATCGCCGCCGAGGTGATCGCTGCGATGACCAGGACCCAGGACGCTCCGACGAGCTTGCCGAATAGCGGTGGCACGGTGCCGCTCACGGGCTCGCCTGCTCGAACGGCGATCCAGAGGATCACCGCGAGCACTAGCATCGCGTTGCCGAGGTGCAGCGCTACCGACCAGGGACTGTTCCGGTCGAGCACCGTGATGCCACCCAGGAGCTTCTGAACCAGGAGAAGTCCCACGAGGACCGCCGCCGCTGGAAGAAGCCCGGGTCGCTCGCGCCGCCGCCACAGGACCAGCCCCACAAGAACGAGCACGAGCGGGCCGAGGAGCACGCCGGCGATCAACCGGTGGACCCATTCGAGCATCACCTGGCCGTAGGTGTATCCGGTGTAGGGAAGCGCGGCGAACTCGGACGGCGTCAGCAGCCAGTAACCGTAGCAGGTCGGCCAGTCGGGGCAGGAAAGGCCCGAGTTGGTCGACCGAACGAGCGCGCCGAGAACGATGAGGGCATAGGTGAGAAGCGCCGTCGAAAGTGCTACTCGTCGAATCAGGGTCACGAGCTTTTCTCCCCGAGCAGCCTGCGCGCCATCAACACGTAGAAGACCAGAAGGGCACCGGCGAGCCCGAACCAGGTCAGTGCGTAGCCCAGATGGGGGTTCGGAAGATCGACGACCACCGGTACCGGCTCGGCCTCGGGCTCCATGCCGGGCTCCGACCTTTCGACCACCAACAAAACGGGCTCGAGTGGCAGGCCCAGCTGTCTGCCGATCGCTTCGAGATCCGGTGCGTACCATCGCGGGACGGAGAGGTCGGGAGCCGGCGTCGTCCACGCGCCCCGCGACCCCGCTCGCGCAACGCCCTCGATTTGACGAACGCCGGCTGGCGGCGGTGCCCCGATCGCCTGGCGAAGCCGTTCCTCGGGCACGAAACCTCGATCCACGAGCAGAGTACGTCCGTCCTCGGCACGCAGGGCGGTGAGGAGGCGGGCACCCGGTCGTCCGTCTCGGCTGACCAACCCGAGCGCCAGAGACGTCCCGGGCAGATACTCGCCTTTCACTCGAACTCGCGTGAACTCGAGAGCTGCCGGGTCTAGCACACCGCTCGGGAGGGCACCCGCCGGGCCTCCCAGATTTCGCTCGGACCGTTCAAGGAGGTCGATCTTCGATGCAAGCCGATCGAGCTGCCACGTCCCGAGACCGAGCAGCAACGTCGTGGCTACCGCCCAGGCGACGGTCAGCGCACCACTCCGCCGGAACCGATACGCGCCCGTCTCAGGCCTCCCCACGGAACTCGTGCCGTCGATGGCGATACTGGAGCGCCACCAGGGTCGCCTTCAGCGGCCTGATGAGCAGGATGCTGAGCACGGCAGCAAGCGGAAGCCAGACGACCAGATGCAGCCAGATCGGCCATTCGTACCGTACCTCGACGACGAGCGCGGCGCCGACGACGAGAAATCCGACAATCAAAACGATGAACGCTACCGGGCCATCGCCACTGTCTTGGGCGCGAAGGTCGAGCCCACAGAACAAGCAGCGCTCGGACACGGTAAGAAAGCCATCGAAGAGCGGGCCTCGACCGCACCGCGGACAACCTGCCCGGAGGCCCGCTCGGAAGGGAGAAATCGTCTCTTCGCTCACCCCTGACCCGCCGTCCAGTGCAGGCTACCGCCCCACCAATAGACCCAGACGAACAGGAACAGCCAGACGACGTCGACGAAATGCCAATACCATGCGGCCGCCTCGAAACCGACATGCTTGTCCGGCTTGAAGGTGCCGTACCAGGCGCGCATCGTCATGACGACGAGGAACACGGTGCCGATCTGAACGTGCAAACCGTGGAAGCCCGTCGCCATGTAGAACGTCGAGCCGAACATGCCCGACTGGAGGGTGAAGCCCTGGTGGTAGGCGTGGATGTACTCGTAGACCTGGAAAGCCGTGAAGGTGAGCCCGAGCGCCACTGTGAGGAGGAGAGCCTTGAACGCGGTCCGCTGGTCGTTCTGCCGGATCGCGTGATGGGCCCAGGTCACCGTAGTTCCGGAAGTCAACAGGATCAGCGTATTCAGAAAGGGGATTCCCCATGTCGGAACCGGCTCGACGCCCTCGGGCGGCCAGCTCGTGGGCACCGTCTCAGGCGGAACGAGCGCTCCCCAAAAGAACGCCCAGAAAAACGCGAAGAAGAAGAGAACCTCGGAGGTGATGAAGAGAAGCATCCCCATCCGAAGACCGCGCGAGACAGCGTCTGTGTGCGCACCGCTGTACGACTCGGCGAGTACGTCGCGCCACCACATGAACATCACGAAGAAGACGAGCCCGAGGCCCGCGAGCGTGATCCACTTTCCACCTGCCACCCCGTGCATCCACATGACCGCGCCAGCAGTCACCGCCAGCGCCGCCACACTGCCGACCAGAGGCCAAGGGCTCGGATCGACCAGATGATAGGGGTGCTTCACCTCGTGCGCATGGCCGTGCCCGTGTAACATGCCCGGTGCCGCGCTACCCGCCATGTTCCCCCGCCTCCTGCATGGAAAGCTCAGCCGCCCGCCGCGACGACCCGGCGCTTGCGGAGCGCCTCCGTGGCGTCGCGGTCGATGAAGAACGTGTAGGACAAGGTGATTTGTCGGACCTCGCGAGTCGCGGGGTCCTCTAGCAGAGCCGGATCGACGAAGAAGGACACCGGTAACTCCACCCGTTGTCCGGGGTCCAGGGTCTGTTGCTCGAAGCAGAAGCACGCGAGTTTATGGAAGTAGACCCCGGCCTTGTGCGGTGTCACGTTGAATGTCGCGGTACCAACTACGGGCTCGCTGCCGCGGTTCTCCGCCTCGTAGAACGCGAGGTGCTGTTCTCCCGGTAGAACCTCGACGCTCCTCTGGCTCGGAAGGAACCGCCAGGGAAGTGCCGGGGCAACATCGGCGTTGAAGAGTACTGTCACGGATCGTCCGGTTGCCGCGCCGGGTGCCGCTTCGGCCCGCTGCGTAGTGCCACCGTAACCAGTGACCTGGCAGAACAAACGGTAGAGCGGTACGGATGCAGCAGTCAGCGCCAGCATACCGACCACAACCACGCCAGCCGCTGTCGCCGTGACCCGATTACGCCGCGACACGCTCATTACAAATTGCTCCCGATGCGCGCGATCGTGATCGCGTAGAACAACAGCACCAGGAGAAGTAGGGCGCCCGCCACCACGAGGTTGCGAGCACGCAGCCGGCGCCGCTCGGGATCTTTCATCGCCCTCACCATGTGATCCCGAGGAATGCGAGGAGCAAGCGGTCGAGCGCCATCGCTCCGAACAGGCCAAACAGATAAACGATCGAAAAGCGGAACAGCCGATTCGCGGCGAAATCCGAATGGCTCCTCCAGGTTCGCCACGCCTGCGCCACCAGGCGGCCACCGAGCACGAGAGCCGCCGTTCCGTAGAACGGCCCGAGATCGACCGTCACCACCGGCACCAACGAGGCCGCGACCGTTGAAACAGCGTACAGAGTCATTTGACGCCCGGTGGCGCCTCGCCCGGCGACCAGCGGCAGCATCGGTACCCCGACCCTGCTGTAGTCTCCGGCACGATAGAGTGCGAGAGCCCAAAAATGCGGTGGCGTCCACAAGAAGACGATCACGAACATCACGGCTGGAAGCACGTCGATCGTGCCGCAGGCCGCAACCCAGGCGACGACCGGAGGAAGTGCGCCGGCCGCTCCCCCGATCACGATGTTCTTTGGGGTCCGCCGCTTCAGCCACATCGTGTAGACGAAGACGTAGAATGCGATCGTGAGCGCGAGCAACGCTCCCGCCACCCACCCTGCGGCGAGACCCATCACGGCAACCGCGAAGGCGGCCACGACGATACCGATAACAAGCGCCTCCTCCGGAGCGATACGGCCCGCTGCTGTCGGTCGCCGACGCGTGCGGATCATGACGCGATCGATGTCGGCATCGTACCAATTGTTGATCGCCGCCGACGCCGCTGCGCCTGCCGCGAGGGAGAGCATCACAGCGACCGCTAGAACCGGATGCAGGCTACCGGGCGCGAGCAGGAGGGCCACGAAACTCGTGAAGAGGACGAGCTGCATGACGCCCGGCTTGAACAGGACGACCAGGTCGCGGAGGAGCGCAGCGGCCTCGCCAACGACAGCATATCCCGCCGCCTTCCGCCCGAGCTGGTGAGCCACCACGCTCCTCGACCTCCGTCAGTGCCGCTCGGCGGTAACGACCGGCAGCTCGTTGAACGTGTGGAACGGCGGCGGAGAGCTGACCGTCCACTCGAGCGTCGTAGCACCCTCACCCCATGGATTGTCGGCGCAGCGCTCTTCGCTCGTGAAGGTCCGGTACAGGACGTAGAAGAAGAAGAGTGCGCTGACCGCCGAGATGAAAGCGCCAACCGACGAAAGCATGTTCCACCCGGCGAACGCGTCCGGATAATCCGGGATCCGTCTCGGCATGCCCGCCAGGCCGAGGAAATGCTGCGGGAAGAAAGTGAGGTTGACGCCGATGAACGTCAGCCAGAAGTGGATCTTACCGAGCCTTTCCGGATACTGCTTTCCGGTCATCTTGCCGACCCAGTAATAGAAGCCGGCGAAGATAGCGAACACCGCACCGAGGCTCAGCACGTAATGGAAGTGCGCGACCACGTAATAAGTGTCGTGCAAGACCTGGTCCATGCCGGCGTTCGCCAGGACGACGCCCGTCACGCCACCCACCGTGAAGAGAAAGATGAAGCCGACGGCCCAGAGCATGGGCACCGTGAAGCGAATCGAGCCGCCCCACATCGTGGCGATCCAGGAGAAGATCTTGATGCCGGTCGGCACGGCGATGACCATGGTGGCCGCGGTGAAGTAGGCCTTCACGTTCACACCCATGCCCACCGTGTACATGTGGTGAGCCCAGACGATGAAGCCGATAAAGCCGATCGCGACCATCGCGTAAGCCATGCCGAGATAGCCGAAAATCGGCTTCTTCGAGAATGTAGAGACGATGTGGCTGATAATTCCGAAGGCCGGAAGAATCATGATGTAGACTTCGGGATGACCGAAGAACCAGAAGAGGTGCTGGAAGAGGATCGGATCACCGCCGCCGGCCGGGTCGAAGAAGCTGGTGCCGAAGTTCCGGTCGGTGAGCAGCATGGTGATCGCCCCCGCAAGGACCGGGACGGCGAGCAGAAGGAGGAACGCGGTGACCAAGATCGACCACGCGAACAGGGGCATGCGGTGCATCGTCATGCCCGGCGCTCGCATGTTGAAGATCGTAGTAATGAAGTTGATCGCGCCCAGAAGCGAGCTCGCACCCGCCAGATGGAGCGAGAAAATAGCCAGATCCACGGCCGGACCCGGATGCCCGATAGCGGCGGACAACGGGGGATACACGGTCCATCCGCCTCCGAAGCCTCCGACGAACACGGTCGAGAGCAGGAGGATGAAGGACGGGACGAGCAGCCAGAAGCTGATGTTGTTGAGGCGCGGGAACGCCATGTCGGGCGCGCCGATCATGAGCGGCACCATCCAGTTCCCGAAGCCGCCGATCAGCGCCGGCATCACGAAGAAGAACACCATCGTGAGCCCGTGTGCCGTCACCAGCACATTGAATTGATGGTGATCCTCGATGATTTGGGTACCGGGCTGGAGGAGCTCGGCCCTGAAATAGACCGACATCAGCATGCCGATGATGCCGGCCACGAAAGCGAACACCAGATAGAGCGTACCGATGTCTTTGTGGTTCGTGGAGAACAACCAGCGCTTGAGGCCGGTCGGAGCGCCGTGGTCGTCGGCGTGCGCGGCAACGTCAGCCATCGTCTCGCGTTCCCTCATCTAGCGGATCGCCGTTCGGGGTTCACTCGGTGGGTCGGGCACCGTCGGCGAAGGCGGCCACTCGCGTGGCCTCGCCGACTTTCGCGTACCTCTTCTGGGCCTCGGCGACCCAAGCCTCGAATTCAGGCTTCGACACGGCCTTCACCGCGATCGGCATGAAACCGTGGCGCAAACCGCAGAGCTCCGAGCACTGACCATAATAGGTGCCAGGCTCGTTGATGTAGAGCCATACTTCGTTGAGCCGGCCGGGCACGGCATCGATCTTCACGCCGAATGCGGGAACCGTCCAGGAGTGCAGCACATCCGATGCCGTGACCTGCACCTTGACGTAGGTCTTGGCCGGCAACACCACGATGTTGTCGGTATCCAGCAGCCGGAGCTGACCCGGCTTCAACTCGGTGTCGTCGAGCGCGAGGGCATCGAAGGTGAAGTTCCCGTTGTCGGGATATTCGTAGCTCCAGAGCCACTGCTTTCCGATAGCCTTGATCGTGAGCTCCGTTTTCGGCAGCACGTCCTGGAAGTACAGAAGCTTGAAGGACGGAACGGCGATGATCACCAAGATGAGCACGGGAACCACCGTCCAGACGATTTCGAGGGCGGTATTGTGGGCCTGCTTCGACGGGACGGGGTTGCGATCCTCACGGAACCGCCAACAAGCGTAGAGCAGGAGAGCCAGAACGAACAGACAAACGAAGGTGATTATGCCGAGCAGCAGGCCGTGGAAGCCCGCGATCCTTTCCATGATCGGTGTCGCGGCGGGCTGCAGGCCCATCTGCCAGGGCGTGGGCGCCGCGGCCAGCGCCGGCCCGGTCGAGAGAAAGGCTGCGAGCGCGGCCGTCGAGCGAATGAGCCTGGCGATCATGCGGTCTCGGATCCCCTGCTGGGCCGCGGAGGGCCTCGAACGTACACGGGGCCGGCTCCGGCTCGGGCCGGCGGGTCGAAGATACGGGTGGAGCCCTCCCGCCGCGCGTGACAGATTGTCGCAAAAACTGCGATTGTGAATGTACCTTTGGCCGCAATCGCAGCGCCGGGCGTTAACCTTTTGTTGAGGCGCGACGGGTAGAAAGCGACGGCGGCCGTTCGCGGGTCCGGTCCGCGACTCGGTGATAGTGGAGCACGTCGATGCGGTTCGTCCTGGCTGTCCTCACGGCACTGCTCGCGATTTCGTCCCCTCTCCGCGCAGAGCAACTTCCGCAGCCCACGGGCCGGCCGATCCTCGAGATCAGCGGCGCGATCGGCCGGACCAACGCGCCCGGGAAGGCCGTTTTCGACCTCGCGATGCTCGAATCGCTCGGCCTCCAGGAACTCGTCACCACGACCCCCTGGACGGAAGGTGAGCAGCGTTTTTCCGGCGTCGACCCCCGTGCCCTCCTGCGGGCCGTGGAGGCTCGCGGCAGCGAACTCGAAGCGAGGGCTCTCGACGACTACCGCGTCGTCGTTCCGATCGCCGACTTCGAGCGGTTTCCGGTGCTCCTCGCCACTCGTCGAGACGGGCGACCGATGGCGATCCGCGAGCGCGGGCCGCTCTGGCTGGTCTACCCCTGGGCCACTCATCCCGAGACAGGCGATCAGCCTTATCGCGGTCGGGCCATCTGGCAGCTTCGTTCGATCGTGGTGCGCTGAAGGTCGGCTGTGCGGCGGCCGAGGCGCCGATGGACCGACGTCGGCTGGGAATCGTCACCTTGGCCGCTCTGTCCTTTCTGGCTGCTTTGGGCTCCGGTGCGTTGGGCTTGCGCCAGAAACGCGACCTCGATCTTTCGACCGTCCTCCACGCCGGATGGTTCGCGAGCCGCACCGAAGCGCACCTTCTTCGCTTCCTCACTGTGCTGGAACGCTACGTCGCGCGGGGCGAGCCCGACCGCGAAAGCTTTCTGGAACGCGTGGAGGTCCTACTGCTCGCCGTGCAACGTCTCGTACGAGAGCCCGACGGCGCTCGCATCATGGCCGATCCTGTGCTCGCCGAACTCGGCTTCGAGGTGGAGCGACGTCTCAAAGAACTCGAACCTGCGCTCGCCTTGCTAAGAAGCGGTGACGAAAGTGCCTACCAGAATGTCCGTCGGCGGCTCGAAGCGGTCGAGGAGCCGCTCGCTGATCTAGTTGCACGAAGTTACGACGCGTTTCTGGACGCTGCGGCTTCCGCGGACCAGATTTCCGCGACGCTCCGCAGCGGCCTGATCTCGAGCCTCGGGCTCGCGGCGTTCAGCGGCGTTCTGCTCGCCTGGTTGCTCGCCAAAGCAGTCGGCGAGGCTCGGAACGCTCGAAAGCAAGCCGATCGAGCGGCCTTCGCCGCTCGCGAGGCGGAGAGCAGCCTGCGCACGCTCGTCGACGCGCTGCCCGTGGCGGTGACGGCGGTCGACGAGCAGGGGCGTTTGCTGCTCGTGAACCGGCACGCGACGGAGCTCACCGGCGTCGCCGAAGCCGACGCCATCGGCCGAGCCGCCTCGGAGACCGGCCTCCCGGCCGTCTTCACGCAAACGGAACCTCCCGACGATCGGGGCTTCCGCGAGTGCACGCTGGAAGCGCCGGACGGCAGTCGCCGTCATCTGATCGCGACCGCGCGCCACGTGATCCGGGCGGACGGCTCCCTCGCGCGCAGAGTCCACATCGCGCTCGACGTCACCGAACGTCGGAACGCCGAAGAGCGGCTTCGGCACCTCGCCGAGCACGATCCGCTCACCGGACTCGCCAACCGGAGCCGTTTCGGGACTCTTCTCGATTCTGCACTCGCGCAGCCGGGCGCCCGGGTCGCGCTGCACCTCCTCGATCTCGACGGGTTCAAGGAAGTGAACGACAGCCTCGGTCACCCGGTCGGCGACCGCCTTCTGCTGGCGGTGGCCGGCCGGCTTGTCCGCGCCGCGGGCCCGGGCGCGGTGATCGCGCGCCTCGGAGGCGACGAGTTCGCGGTTCTACAGAACGACACGGAAGCGCCCGAAGCGGCTCGAGCGCTCGCGGATCGCCTCGTGGCCTCGCTCTCCCAACCCATCGTCCTGCCCGAGGGCCGGCTTCGCGTCGGCGCGAGCGTCGGCATCGCGCTCGCGCCGGAGCACGGTCGGGATGTCGACGAGCTGTTGCGGCATGCCGACATCGCTCTCTATCGGGCCAAGGAGCTGGCACGCGGCAGCATCGTGCTCTTCTCCACCGAGCTCGCCGCAGCGCAGGTGTTCCGCCATCGCCTGGCCGGCGCGCTCGAGCTCGCCTTGCAACGCGGTTCCCTGACCCTCCGGTTCCAGCCGATCCTTCGACTGCAGGACGATCGGCTCGTGTCCAGGGAGGCACTCCTGCGTTGGCCCGATGTACAGTCGCCGCACTCGGTTTCCGCTGCCCAGCTCGTGTCCGTCGCCGAAGAGACGGGCCTGATCGTTCCGTTGACCGAGTGGGTGCTACGCGCTGCCTGCCGGCAGGCCCGGTCCTGGCTGGCGCTCGGCCGGCCTTGTCCAGTCGCGGTCAATATCTCCATGACCCCGCCCGTCGTCGAACGGCTGGAGACCATGGTCGAAGCCGCTCTCGAGAAGACCGGACTTCCCCCGCACCTTCTCGAGCTCGAGGTCACCGAGGGAGTGCTGATCCGCAATTTCGAGCAGACGACGCGCGTGCTCGAGCGCCTGCGGAGGCTCGGCGTCCGAACCGCACTCGACGATTTCGGCACCGGCTATTCCGCTCTCGCCTACCTTCAACGCTTCCCGCTCGACAAGCTCAAGATCGATCGACAGTTCACGAACGAACTCGGTTCGGGCCCGACGGCCCTCGCGATCGTCGATGCGATAGTCCGCCTGGGACATGCCCTAGGCCTCTCCATCGTGGCCGAGGGGGTCGAGCGGCCGGACCAGCTCGAGCTCCTACGCCACGTGGGATGCGACGAGGCCCAGGGCTTCCTCCTCGGCGAGCCAGCGGACGCCGAAGACATTCTCCGGAGATCGGCGACCGACCCGAGCCCCGTGCCGGCGCCCACCCGACCTCGCCGGATGGCCACCCTAGGCTTTGCCTCCTCCTGAGACCCCGTCTCGGCCGAATCGTCTCCGTAGTCTGTCGGCTCTCTCCTCCACAGGCTTTCGCTACACGCCGCTGGCCACAGCCGAAACGAGACACGATCCCGGCAGCTCCCTCGAATCCTCATCCGTTCGCCAGTGATCCTTCCGTATCCCGAGCGAGCCGCACGGCCATCATCATGCAGAGAGCCGCAGTTTCGCTGCGCAGGATCCGCGGCCCCAGACCGACCCGAACCGTGCCCGGCCGTTCGCCGAGCAGGCGTCGTTCCTCCGGGGCGAAGCCGCCCTCGGGCCCGACGAGCAAGACGGCGTCGGGCAGGCGCCGCAACGCCGCGAGCGGAGGCTCGCCGCCGGTCTCGTCGGCCACCACGACGATCGCGCCGGCGGGAAGTCGGGCCAGCCACGGGCCGAGTTCGACCGGTCCGCTGATGGAGGGAATGCCGAGGCGCCCGCATTGCTCGGCGGCCTCGGTCGCGATCGCCAGCAGCCGATCGCTTCGGGTGGCCCGCACGATCGTCCGCCGCGTCACGACGAGGTCCAGAGAGGCGACGCCGAGCTCCACGGCCTTCTCGACGAGCCAGTCGAGCCGGTTCGCTCGGATCGGCGCCACAGCCAGCCGGGGACCCGGCTCGGCGGCCGGCGCCCGCAGCCGTTCGCCGAGGCGCGCTTCGCCACCGCGCCGGTCGAGCCGAAGCAGCTCTGCCCGCCACTCGCCACTCGCCGCGTTGAAGAGCCGCAGCGTGGCACCCTGCTCGAGCCGCAAGACGTGGCGGAGCCGGTGCGCCTGCTGCGCTTCCAGCTGGACGATCGCCCCTTCCTCCAGCGGAGCGTCGAGGTGGAGACGTGGTTCCCGATCGTGATGCCGCATCGCTTTGCCTGACCGGCGTCGGACGCTAGAAGGACGGCCATGCAGGGGCAAGCGAGCGAGGCCGTGGTCGCCGATCAGCAGCTCGGCTGGGTGGTCCGACTGCCGCCGCGATTGCGCGATCTCGCGCTCCTCGCGCGCTGGGATCGACCGATCGGGACATGGCTCCTGCTGCTGCCCTGCTGGTGGGGCCAGGCCCTGGCGCCGATCCCGTTCGATCCGATCCTGGCGATTCTCTTCGCGATCGGCGCGATCGCGATGCGCGGAGCGGGCTGCACCATCAACGATCTTTTCGATCGCGACTTCGACCGTCGGGTGGCGCGCACGCGCAACCGGCCGCTCGCGGCGGGCCGCCTGGGTGTCGCCGAAGCCCTGGCTTTCGTCGTTGTTCAGTGCCTCGTGGGTCTTTTCGTGCTCCTCCAGCTGCCACCGGCCGCCGTGCTCGTGGGCTTCGCCAGTGTACCGCTGATCGTCGTCTATCCATTGATGAAGCGAGTCACCTGGTGGCCCCAGGCCTTCCTCGGCGTCACCTTCAACTGGGGCGTCCTCGTGGGCTACACCGCTACCGTCGGAACGCTCGATCTCGCAGCGCTTCTGCTCTACGCAGCAGGTATCGCCTGGACCATCGGCTACGACACGATCTACGCGCATCAGGACAAGGAGGACGACCGGCTCGTCGGCGTTCGCTCGAGTGCGCTGCGACTCGGCGAAGCGACGCCGGGTTGGCTCCGCGGCTTCTACGGAGCGATGCTCGTCCTGCTGGCAGCGGCCGGATGGTTCGCCGGTAAGGGTCTCGGTTTCTGGCTCCTCCTGCCGGCGGTCGCCTGGAGCCTCGCCCGCCAACTCCGTGCGCTCGACCTCGACGATCCCCGCGACTGCATCCGCCGGTTCCGAATGAACCGACTGACCGGTCTCCTCGTGGTGGCCGCCCTTCTGGCCGGAGGGCCCTGGCCCGTCGGGCCGGGTGCGGCTGCGGTGGCACCCTGAACCGCGGTGGTCGAGCCCGGCGGCGCAGCCGGCGAAAGGGGCTGGCTCGGCGGCCTCATCGACGATGTCGGGCAGCTCGTCGACCGTGCTCTCGACCGCCATCTTCGGCTCGCGGTCACCGGGCTTCGTCGAAGCGGCAAGACCGTCTTCACAACCGCGCTCGTTCATCATCTCCTGGACGGGCGCGGGCTTCCGTTCCTCGAGGCGGTGCACGAGGGCCGCTATTTGGGCGCGAGGCTCCTGCCCCCGGGTGAAGGCGAGCCCTTCCCTTTCGAGAGATACGTGAGCGCACTCGCTAAAGATGCCCCCGAATGGCCTGCCGCCACCGAGCGGCTGACCCACCTCCGGCTCCGGCTGCGGTTCCGCACCACGAACTACTGGCTGCGAGCCTTGCAGCCGATTCAGGAGCTCACGCTCGAGATTGTCGACTATCCCGGCGAGTGGCTCCTCGATCTTCCTCTCCTCGAGACGAGCTTCGAGCGGTTCTCCGAGACGGCGCTGGAGCTCGCTCTGGAGGAGCCGCGACGGGCGGCCGCCGAGGGCTGGCTGAGGATCGCGCGCGACTTGGACCAGGAGGGTCCGCCGGACGCGGCCGCGATCGATCGCTTGGTGGCGGCCTACACCGCCTATCTGCGACACTGCCAGCGTCGGCTGGGATTGGCCTTGATCCAGCCCGGGCGCCTGCTGGCCCCCGGGCCGCTCGCCGGCTCGCCCGCCTTGCGGTTCGCACCGCTTCCCCCGGCTCCGACCCGGCCCAACAGCCTGCGAGCTGCGGTGATTGAGGCCTTCGAGCGCTACCGCGAGGAGGTCGTCCGCGCTTTCTACGAGGAGCATTTTCGTCATTTTGATCGGCAAATCGTCCTCGTGGACCTGCTGGCTTGCCTGAACCTCGGCCCCATTCAGTTCGCCGACACGCAGCGCGCACTCGCACTCGTGAGCGAAAGCTTCCGCTACGGCCGCACCGGGCTCTTGGGGCGGCTCTTGGCGCCGCGGATCGACCGCCTCCTTTTCGCGGCGAGCAAGGCCGATCACGTGGCGCCCTCGCAGCACGCCGCCCTGCGGCAACTCCTGCGGCTCTTGGTGGCACCGGCCGGGCGCGCGGCTCGTTTCGAAGGCCTCGAGCCCGAGTTCCTGGCGATCGCGGCCCTGCGTTGCACCGACGTGGTCCGGACGGAACACCAAGGCCAGGTGCTGTCCTGCGTCCGTGGCAGGCTCAAGGACGAGGCACGCGAGACCGTGTTGTTCCCGGGCGAGATACCCGAGGGTCTCCCGGAGCCCGAGGACTGGACCAGCGGTCGTTTCCGCTTCCGGGAGTTTGCACCGCGGCGGCTGCGAGCGGGCGAGCCCGGCCAGCACATCCGGCTCGATCAGGCGCTGCAGTTCCTGATCGGGGACAAGCTGCGATGACAGAGCAGCGCCGCCCGCCTCCGCCACCTTTCGAGCTCGATCCAGCAGCGGCCCGCATTCTGCCGGAGGCCGAGCCCGAACCCGCTCTGCCACCTTCCGTCGAGCAGCCGCTGCCCGATCGACCCGGACGCCGACGCCGGCTCGGCATTCTTCTCGTCACCGGGCTCCTCGGACTCCTCGTCCTCCAATGCGTCCTCTACGTCCGGGACCTGGTGAGCGAGAGCCCCTGGCTCGGCTGGCCGTTCGCGGCCTTCCTCGTGCTCGTCGGGGCCTCCTCGCTCGCCCTGGTGGGCCGCGAGCTCCGCGACATGCGACGGCTCGCCCGTCGGGCCGAGCTGCGCGATCGCGCGGCCCGCCTCGCGGGCTCCGAGCTGCACGGCGAGGCACCCGGGTTGCTCGAGGCGATCGGGCGGGAGCTCGCCAGTCCGAACGAAGCTGGCCGGGCCGTCCGGACGTTCCGCGGGCGCGCCAGCGATGCCCTGGCCGACGGCGAGCGGCTCGTCCTCTTCGAGCGGACGGTTCTCGCCCCCCTCGACCGGCGCGCCTACCGGCTCGTGCTCGAGAGCGCACGCGACATCGGGTTCCTCACCGCGGCGAGCCCGCTCGGCCTCCTCGACGGTCTCGTCGTGTTCTGGCGCACCCTGCATCTGCTCGAGGCGATCGCCCGTCTATACGGCATGGCGCCCGGTCCCGCCGCGAGCCTCGCGCTTTTCCGAAAATGCCTCCGCAACGCCGCGCTCGCCGGAATGGCCGACCTCGTCACCCAGGCGACCTTGGAGCACGCGGGCGCCTCGCTTCTCGCCTCGCTCTCCGCGAGGGCGGGTCAGGGGGCCGGCAACGCCCTGCTCGTGGCGAAGCTCGGCCTCGAGGCTATTCGCGAAACGCGGCCGCTCCCCTTCCTCGCCGAGGAGCCGCCGCGCCTCGCCCACATCCGCAAGGCCCTCTTCGAGCCCCTTTCGACCTCCTGACGGAAACGATCGCGCTCAGGCGCGCAGGGCCGGTGCCGGCTCGTGGCGAACCGGCACGGCGAGCTTGTCGAGGAGCTCCTTCGGCACGACCTGCCAGAAACGTCCGAGCTCGACGTCAAAGTCGTGCAGCAAACGACGGGCGAGTTCGGAGCCGGTCTCTCGGACGTGCTCTTCGATAAGGGAACGCAGTTCCGCGACATAGTGATCGACCTCGAGGCGCTGGAAAATCACCATGTCGGGATTGATCCGCTGGGAGAGGAGCTCCTCGGGATCCCAGACATAGGCCATGCCGCCGCTCATGCCCGCCGCGAAATTGTCGCCGACCGGCCCGAGGATCACGGCGACACCACCCGTCATGTACTCGCAGCCATTGTCGCCGCACCCTTCGACGACGGTGACGGCACCGCTGTTGCGGACCGCGAATCGTTCCCCGGCCCGGCCGGCGGCGAACAACCGGCCGGCCGTCGCCCCGTACAGGCAGGTGTTGCCGATGATGGTGTTACGGCTCGCCACCAGCGGAGAGGAGACCAGCGGGCGAATCACGATCGTACCGCCCGAGAGCCCCTTGCCGACATAGTCGTTGGCGTCGCCGAACACCTCGAGCTTGAGGCCCTGGACGGCCCAAGCCCCGAGCGACTGACCGGCCGAGCCCCGCAGCCGCACGGTGAGGTGGCCCGGCTGCAGCCGATCCATTCCGTAGCGGCGGGTGATGTGCGCCGACATCCGCGTACCGACGGCCCGATGGACGTTACGGACATTGTATTGGAGCTGCATCTTCTCCCCGTCCTCGAGCATCGGACGGGCATCCTTCACCATCTGCGCGTCGAGGGTATCGGGCACCTCGTTGCGGCCGATCAGGGTGCAGTGACGCGGGTAAGGGCCCGCATCCACCCGCACCAGGATCGGGTTGAGGTCGAGGTCGTCGAGATCGGCCGAACCCCGGCTCACCTGCTTTAGAAGGTCGGTGCGGCCGATCGCCTCCTGGAGCGATCGCAGCCCCAGGGAGGCGAGGATCTCGCGCACCTCCTCGGCGATGAACGACATGAGGTTCACCACCCGCTCGGGTGTGCCCTCGAACTTGGCGCGCAGATCGGGTCGCTGCGTGCACACGCCTACGGGGCAGGTATTCGAATGGCACTGGCGAACCATGATGCAGCCCATCGCGATGAGGGCCGCCGTGCCGATGCCGTACTCCTCCGCACCCAGGAGTGCCGCGATGACCACGTCGCGACCGGTCTTGATGCCGCCGTCGGTGCGCAGGACAACGCGATGGCGCAGACGGTTCAAGGTGAGGAGCTGGTTCGCCTCGGAGAGGCCGAGCTCCCAAGGTGTACCGGCATATTTGATCGAACTTTGCGGCGATGCACCGGTCCCACCCACGTGACCGGAGATTAAAATCACGTCGGCCTTGGCCTTGGCGACCCCGGCGGCGATCGTTCCGATGCCGGATTCGGAGACGAGCTTCACGCAGACCCGCGCGTCCGGGTTGATCTGCTTGAGATCGTAGATGAGCTGAGCGAGATCCTCGATCGAGTAGATGTCGTGGTGCGGCGGCGGGCTGATCAGGGTCACGCCCGGTGTCGCATGCCGCAGGCGCGCGATCTCGACGGTCACCTTGAAACCCGGGAGCTGACCACCCTCGCCGGGCTTGGCGCCTTGGGCGATCTTGATTTCGAGCTCCTTGGCCGCATTCAGATACTCGGCGGTGACCCCGAAGCGACCGGAGGCGACTTGCTTGATCGACGAGTTGGGATTGTCGCCGTTCGGCCGCGGCTGGTAGCGCTCGCGGCCCTCGCCCCCCTCGCCCGAATCGGACTTGGCGCCGATCCGATTCATCGCGATGGTCAGGCATTCGTGCGCTTCGGGCGAGAGTGCACCCAAAGACATGCCCGGAGTCACGAAACGCTTGCGAATCTCCGTGATGCTTTCCACCTCTTCGACCGGGACGGGCGGTAGAACCCGGTTGAAGTCGAGCAGGTCGCGGATGGCGATCGGCTCCTGACTGTATACCATTTCGGCGAACTTCTTGTACGCCTGATAGGAGTCGGTCGCGACCGCGTGCTGGAGCTGGTGGATCAACCGGCCCTCGAGCGCATGCGCCTCGCCACCCCGGCGGTAGCGGTAGAAGCCGCCGATCGAGAGAGGAGGCTCCGCCTCGCCCATGGCGCGCCGATGCATCGCCAGGACCTTGTTGGTGATCCCGGTGAGCCCGATTCCCGAGATCCGCGTGATCAACCCGGGGAAATATTCGCGGCAGAGCGAGCGCGACAGGCCCACCGCCTCGAAATTGCAGCCGCCCCGGTAGCTCGAGATGATCGAGATCCCCATCTTCGACATGATCTTGAGAAGACCCTGATTCAGGGCCTCCTTGTACCGGGTGAGGCAGTCCTCGAGCGACAGACCGGGGAACAGGCCGCGGTCGTGCCGATCGGCGATCGCAGCCTCGGCGAGATACGGGTTCACCGCGGTCGTGCCGACGCCGATCAACACCGCGACATAGTGGACGTCCAGGCACTCGCCCGAGCGCACGGTGATCGAGCTGAACGAGCGCAGGCCCTGACGGACCAGATGGCTGTGGACGGCACCGGCGGCGAGGATCATCGGGATCGGCGCTCGCTCGCGGCTCACCCGCTCGTCGGTGAGCACGATGTCGCGGGCCCCCTCGCGAACCGCCTCCTCGGCCTCCCGCCGCACTCGCTCGAGCGCGTCCTTGAGACTCTCCCCCTCGACCGCGAAGGTGCAGTCGATCACCCGCAGATCCTCGCCGAAATAAGCGACTAGCGCGTCGTATTCGGAGGTCAGTAGGACCGGGCTCTCGAGCTCGAGGATTCTCGTTTGGCTCGGGTCCTCGTCGGCGATGTTGCCGAGATTGCCGAAGCGGGTCTTGAGGCTCATGACCCGCCACTCGCGCAAGGGGTCGATCGGCGGGTTGGTGACCTGGCTGAACTGCTGCCGGAAGAAGTGGTGGAGCCCTCGATAGCGCTTCGAGAGCACCGCGAGCGGGGTATCGTCGCCCATGGAGCCGACCGCCTCCTTGGCGTCGATCACCATGGGCGAGAGAATCAGCTCCATGTCCTCGATCGAGAGATCGAACAAGGCCTGGCGACGGCGGAGTTCGGACCGGTCGAAGGTCGTGAACCGCCGGGGCCGTTCGGCGACCAGCCGATCGAGCCGGGTGATGTGCTCGACCCACTTCGAGTAGGGCTTGAGACCTGCCAAAAAGTCCTTGAGCTCGCCGTCGCGGTAGAACCGACCGGCGGCGAGGTCGACGCCGATCATCTCGCCGGGGCCGACCCGCCCCTTCTCGACAATGTCCTGCTCGGAGAGGGGTACCATGCCCGCCTCGGAGCCGACCACGAGCAGCCCGTCGCGCGTTCGGGCGTAGCGCATCGGCCGCAGGCCGTTGCGGTCCATGCCCGCGATCACCCAGCGGCTGTCGGACCCTACGAGGGCGGCCGGACCGTCCCAGGGCTCCATGACGCAGTTGCAATAGTTGAAGAGGTCGCGATGCGCCTTGGGCATCGCGATCCGGTTCGACCAGGCGGGGGGCACCAGGAGCGTCTTGACGAGCGGCAAGAGCCGGCCGGCGCGGACCAGCACTTCGATCACGTTGTCGAGGGCCGCGCTGTCGGAACCACCGGGCAGGACGATGGGTTTGACGTCGTCGTTGTACTCCCCGAACGCCGGCGACCAGAGACGGGTCTCGTGGCTCTTCATCCAGTTGACGTTGCCGCGCAGGGTGTTGATCTCGCCATTGTGGGCGATCACCCGGAACGGCTGCGCGAGCCGCCAGGCCGGCCACGTGTTCGTCGAATAGCGCTGGTGGAAAATCGCGAAGCTCGAAACGAACCGCGGGTCCTGGAGATCGGGGTAAAAGTTGGCGAGCTGCTCGGCGAGGAACAGCCCCTTGTAGATGATCGACCGGCAGGAGAGCGAGCAGACGTAGAAGTCGGTGACGTTCTCGGCGAGCGCCTGCTTCTCCACGCGGCGGCGGATGATGTAGAGGTCGCGCTCGAAAGCATCCTCGCTCGTCCCGCGAGGATTGCCGACGATGATCTGCTCGATGTCCGGCTGGGTGGCCTGGGCCTTCTCACCGATCACCGAGGTGTCCACCGGGACTTGGCGCCAGCCCAGCACACTGTAGCCGAACCGCAGGAGCTCGCTCTCGACCAGCGTTCGGCAGAGCTCGGCCTGGGCGAAGTTGTTGCGCGGCAGGAAGACCATGCCGACCGCGAGGCCGCCAGCCTCGGGCATGCGCCCCTTGATCTGGTCCCGGAAGAAGTCGTGCGGGATCTGAAGGTGGACCCCGGCCCCGTCACCGGTTTTGCCGTCGGCGTCCACGGCACCGCGGTGCCAGACTGCCTTGAGGGCCTGGATCGCCTTCTCGACCACCCCGCGCTGCGGGCGGCCGTCGATCGCGACGACGCAGCCCACGCCACAGGAGTCGCGCCCGAGCTCAAGATCGTCGAGACCCGCGGCGCGCAGGCGCTCGAGATTGGACTCGTACGCCGCGACGAACTGGACCCCCGTTTCGAGCTGCCCACTCATGTCACGTCGCCCCGGGCCGCTCACGACGCGAGAGCCAGTTCCGCCCGGCCCTGCCGATGGGCAACGACGCGCGCGTCGAGATAGCGATGGATCGCGGCCGCGGCATCGCGGCCGTCGCGGATGGCCCAGACCACCAGCGAGGCGCCGCGGACGATATCGCCGGCGGCGAACACGCCCTCGAGGCTCGTCATCATAATCGACCAGTCGATCTTCAGCGTTCCCCAGCGGGTCACCGGCAGCTCGGGCACGCCCCAGAGCGCGGGCAGATCTTCCGGATCGAAGCCGAGCGCCTTGATGGCGAGGTCGGCCGGCAACCGGAAGCTCGAGCCCGGCACCGGCTCGGGCGCTTGGCGCCCGCTCGGGTCGGGCGCACCGAGCCGCATCCGGTGCGCCTGCACCGCCTCGAGCCGTTCACCGCCCACGAAGGCTTCGGGGGCGGAGAGCCAGACGAACTCCACCCCCTCCTCCTCGGCGTGCTGCACCTCGCGCACCGAGCCCGGCATGTTGGCCCGGTCGCGACGATAGAGACAGCGCACGCTCTTGGCACCCTGACGGACCGCGGTCCGCACGCAATCCATGGCGGTGTCGCCGCCACCGATGACGACCACGTGCTTGCCTGCCGCGTCGAGCTCGCCGGAGTCGAAGGCGGGAACCGGGTCGCCGAGATTCTTGCGGTTGCTCGCTGTCAGATAGTCGAGGGCTTTGACGATTCCTTTGAGTCCCGAGCCGGGGATCTCGACGTCGCGCGCCCTGTACACGCCGGTCGCGATCAGCACCGCGGCGTGCCGACGGCGGAGCTTGGCGAAGGGCAGATCGCGGCCGACCTCGACACCCAGATGGAACCGAACACCGCTCTCCTCGAGGTGGCGGATGCGGCGCAGCACGACGGGCTTCTCGAGCTTGAAGCCGGGGATCCCGTAGATGAGGAGACCGCCAGCGCGATCGTAGCGGTCGTAGACGTGGACCTGGAAACCTTGCTTTCGGAGCTGCTCGGCCGCTGCGAGGCCGGCCGGTCCGGCGCCCACGATTCCGACACTTTCTTTCCGCTCGCGCAGCGGTCGGACGGGCTTCACCCAACCGCGCTCGAAGGCGGTGTCGGTGATGAACCGCTCGACCGCACCGATCGTGACCGAGTGGAACCCCTTCTCGAGCACGCAGTTGCCCTCGCAGAGCCGGTCCTGGGGGCAGATCCGGCCGCACACCTCGGGCATGTTGTTGGTCGCCGAAGCCAGCTCGTAGGCTTCCTCGAGCCGCCCGTCGGCGGTCAACATGAGCCAGTCGGGAATGTTGTTGTGCAGCGGGCAATGCACCTGACAGAAGGGAATGCCGCACTGCTCACAGCGTGCCGCCTGTTCGCGCGCCCGCTCCGGCGTGAACCGACTGTAGATTTCGGCGAAATCGTGCGTTCGTTCGGCGACCGCCCGCTTGTCCGGTAGGCGCTGCTCGATCGACACGAATTGCATCATCTTGGCGGGCATCGTTCCCCCGAGGCGCGACATCCCGCGGGGGCTCGCCGCCCCGCGGGACACTGCGCTTAGCGCTCGCCACCGCGGCTGTAAATAGCTTCGGACGGAAACGGTCCCATATCGAGACAGACTCCGTCGACAAAGCCCGCGGACGGCGCAGATGCCGGAGGACTTCCCCTAGTAGAGCCGACGCGACAGTCCCCGATCGGGACTTTCACGCCATCGGCAGGGTGGGCGCCCAGGCACGGTACGTGGCGAGATAGTCGGGGACGATCACCTCGAGCGGCGTCGGCGTGATGCCGAGCTCCGCGAGGCCCGCCGCGCTCGGGCTCGCCACATTGTTGCGCTCGAGGAGCGTCACCTGGTCGCGGGTGAGCGGCGGGCTCGGCAAGAGCTCGAGCAGACGCGCCTGCAGCCGGGCGAGCGAGAACGGAAGCGGCAGGAGCAGCCGTCGGCGGCCGGTGACCCGCAGCACGTATTCGAGCAGCTCCTTGAAGGAGTAGACCTTGGGCCCGCCGACCTCGTAGGTCCGCCCGGCCGTCTCGGGCCGCTCGAGCCCGGCCAGGATCGCCTCCGCCACGTCGCCCACATACACCGGCTGGAAGCGCGTCGTCCCGCCCCCGAGGAGGGGCAATGCCGGAGCTATCCGAGCCATGGCGGCGAACCGGTTGAAGAAATTGTCCTCGGGCCCGAAGACGATGCTGGGCCGGAGGATCACCGCCTCCGGGAAGGCCGCCCGCAGGGCCGCCTCACCCCGCGCCTTGCTGCGGGCGTAGAGGCTCGCCGAGCCCGGATCGGCGCCGATCGCCGAGACGTGCACCAGGCGAGCGACGCCGGCTGCCCGGGCGGCCGCGCCGATCCGTCCGGGGAGCACGCCGTGAACCCGCTCGAAATCACCGGCCCGCCGCTCGAACAGGATGCCCACGAGGTTGACCACGGCCGAAGCACCCTCGACGAGCTTGGCGATCGTCCCTTCCTCCTCGGCGAAGCGGACGAGAACGATCTGGCCCGGGTCGCCCATCGGCAGGAGGTGGCCCGCCCTGTTCGGTGATCGGGTCGCGACCCGAAGCGTGGCGCCGCGCGCGGCGAGCCGCCGCACCAGGTGACGGCCGATGAAGCCCGCCCCCCCGAAGATCGTCACGATCTCGTCCCGCATTGCCGCCCGTCCCTCGTCTCGAGGCCACCTGCCGGCCCGCCCTCGGGCGGCCGTTGACGCTCGCTCGGCTTGCTCCTAATGAGGCCGTCCGAAGCCCAGGTGGCGGAATTGGTAGACGCACTAGCTTCAGGTGCTAGCGCCCGCAAGGGCGTGGAGGTTCGAGTCCTCTCCTGGGCACCACCGGCCGTGGAGGCGGCCGGGCGGCTCGTGGCGTGGCGGCGATGACGCCGGTGCTCCATCGAGGCGACCTCCCCGAGACCGTCGAACTCGGGCCCGTCGTCGCCGTCGATACCGAGACGATGGGGCTCGACCCGTTCCGCGACCGCCTCTGCCTAGTCCAGCTGACCGACGGCGGTGGCACCGTGCACCTTGTGCGCATCGAGCGCGGCCAACGCGCAGCGCCGCGCCTCGCGGCGGTCCTGAGCGACCCGAAGCGGCTCAAGGTCCTGCACTTCGCCCGCTTCGACCTCGCCATGCTGCGGTACCATCTGCGGATCAGCTGCGCCCCGGTGTGGTGCACCAAGATCGCGAGCAAGCTGGCTCGAACCTACACAGACCGACACGGTCTCAAGGACCTCTGCCGGGAGCTGCTAGGTGTCGAGCTCTCGAAGATCGAACAGAGCTCGGACTGGGGCAGCGAGAGCTTCAGCGAGGCGCAGCTCCGCTACGCGGCGAGCGACGTGGTCCATCTCCACGCACTCAAGGAGCGATTGGAGGCGATGCTGGAGCGGGAAGAGCGGCGAGCGCTGGCGGAAGCCTGCATGGCCTTTCTCCCGACCCGCGTCGAACTCGATCTGGCCGGCTTTGGGAGCCTCGACCCCTTCGCCCACTGAGCGGGCGGCGCGCCGGGACGCCGCGTTGACGATGGTAGGCCCCGTTTCCATACTCCGCCCGTTCGATGGGCGGGGCCCGGCGGTCGTAAAGGTTCGGAGGAAACGACGCCTTGCGCGAAGATCGGGCTTTGCTCTCACGGTCGCGTATCGGGATCTGCGGCCCGCTTCGTGATCCGGTCGCCGCCGAGCGGGCCCTCGCTGCCGGCAGGCGTGTCATCCGCAGCGAGGCGGAGGCGCTTTCGGCCCTCGAGCGGGCGATCGGCGACAGTTTCACGGCCGCGGTCGACCTCCTGGCCGGCATCGAGGGCCGGGTCGTGGTGACCGGCATGGGCAAGAGCGGACACATCGCCCGCAAGATCGCGGCGACCCTCGCCTCGACCGGCACGCCGGCACTCTTCGTTCATCCGGCCGAGGCCAGTCACGGCGATCTCGGCATGATCACCGCCCAGGACGCGGTGCTGGCCCTCTCGAATTCGGGCGAGACCAGCGAGCTCAAGGACCTGACCCTCTATACCCGGCGCTTCTCGATCCCCCTCGTCGCCGTCGTCGGGCGGGCGCCGAGCACACTCGCCGAAGCCGCCGACCTCGCGATCGTCTTGCCCCCGGTCGGCGAGGCCTGTCCGATGGGGCTCGCCCCCACCTCCTCCACCACCTGCATGCTCGCAATCGGCGATGCGCTCGCCGTGGCGCTGCTCGACCGCTCCGGCTTCACCGCGCGCGAGTTCGCCGTCTTCCACCCGGGAGGCAAGCTCGGCGCCCAGCTGCTGCGCGTCGAACAGATCATGCGTCGCGGCGATCAGGTGCCGCTCGTCGGGCTCGATGCGAGCGCCCGCGAGACGGTCCTCGAAATGACCCGCGGCTGCCTCGGGTGCGTGGGCGTGGTGGATCCCGAGGGACGGCTCGTCGGCATCGTGACCGATGGCGACCTACGCCGCCACCTGACCGACGACCTGCTCGCCCAGCGTGCCCGCGACATCATGACCCCCCATCCGCGAACGATCGAGGGCCGGGCGTTGGCGGTCGAAGCGGTCGCCCTCATGAACGATCCGAAGCGACCGATCACGGTCCTCTTCATCACCGAGAACGACCGTCCGATCGGCGCCTTGCATCTGCACGATTGCTTGAGGGCGGGCATTGTCTGAGCAGCGGTCGCCCCTGTTCGTTCTCCTGGTCCTGGGCGGCGCCCTGCTGCTCGGCTCGCCGTCGACGGGCCGGGCCCAGGCCGTTCTGCCGGGGCAGGGCTCGAGTGCCCCCATCGAGATCGTCGCCGACAGCCTCGTCGTGCGGCAGAACGAGCGGCTCGCCGTGTTCTCCGGCAATGTGGATGCCACGCAGGGTGATCGTTCGCTGCGCGCCGACGAGCTCAAGGTTTTCTACGGCGAGGAGCGGCCCGGCGGCGGCCAGGGCATCCGGCGGATCGAAGCGACGGGTCGAGTCGTGGTCGTGGAGCCCGGCCAGACCGCTCAGGGTGATCGGGGTGTCTATGATCCGGATGCCGGCCGCATCCGACTCGACGGTAACGTGATCTTAACCAGGGGCGACAATGTTGTCCGCGGCGGGCAGCTGGAGATGGACCTCGCCACAGGGACCGCGGTGGTCCGGGCGGCGAGGGCGGGCGGCCCGTCGGGTGAGCGCGTCCGGGCGCTGTTCGTGCCCCGCGAGGGGCAGGCCCAGGGTCGCCCCTCGGCGGCCGAGAAGCCACGGGAACAGTCGGCGCGCTGAGCGGGGAGCTCTCGGGCAGTGGCGACGGTGGTCGCGGAGATCGCAGAGCGGGTGGCGCACGGAGCCGGCGTGCGGACGGGCCGGCTGGACGCGCCGGTACAGCCGGTCAGCGCGCTCGGCTGCGAGGCCGTGTCGAAGAGCTACAAGGGGCGCCGGGTCCTCGATTCCGTCACGCTTCACGTCGTACCGGGGGAGGCCGTGGGTCTGTTGGGACCGAACGGTGCGGGCAAGACGACCTCTTTCTACATCCTGACCGGGCTGATCGCACCCGACAGCGGGCGGGTCCTGCTGGACGGCACCGACGTGACCCGTCTGCCGATGTACCGTCGGGCCCGGCTCGGGGTCGGCTATCTGCCTCAAGAGGCCTCGATCTTCCGCGGCCTCACGGTCGAGGAGAATCTCGCGGCCGTCCTCGAACTGCACGAACCCTCGCGGGCAACGAGGGCCCGGCGGCTCGAGCTCCTGCTGGAGGAGTTCGGTCTCGCCCGCTTGCGGCGTTCCTCGGCGCTCGCACTCTCCGGCGGTGAGCGGCGGCGGGTCGAGATCGCCCGCGCTCTCGCCGCCGAGCCCCGCTACATGCTTCTCGACGAACCGCTGGCCGGCATCGACCCGATCAATGTGGGCGAGATCCGGGCCCTCGTGGCCCATCTCAAGGAGCGCGGCATCGGCGTTCTGATCACCGACCACAATGTGCGCGACACGCTCGCGATCATCGATCGCGCCTACATTCTGCACGAGGGTCGCCTGCTGCGGGAGGGCACACCATCCGAGATCGTCGCCGACCCCTTGGTCCGGCGCGTCTATCTCGGGGATCGGTTCTCTCTCTGAGGGCGGGGCACAGCCGTGAGCGTGGCCCTCCGTCTCGAGGTTCGACAGACCCAGGGACTGGTTCTCACGCCCCAGCTCCAGCAGGCGATCCGGCTCCTGCAGCTCAACAACCTCGAGCTTGCTGCGGTCGTCGATCGGGAGCTCGCCGAGAACCCGTTTCTCCTCCGCGTCGAGACCGAACGGATCGGCCCCGCGGCTCCCGGAGAGCGCGAGGCCGAACTGTCGGGACGACCCGGCCCGTCTCTCAGCCGAGGTGGCGAGGACGAAGGGTGGGCTGCACCCGGAGCGCCGGTCGCCGCCGATCGCAGGCTGAGCGTCGAGCGTCGCGGCGCATCTCAGCCGGACGACGGCGAGGTGGCGCTCGAAGGCCGCCTCGTCCGGCCGCCGACCCTCGCCGAGCATCTCCGCGCCCAGCTCGCGCGTCAGCGCCTGACCCCGTCGATCGCCGCTCTGGCCGAGCGCCTCGTCGACTGGCTGGCCGAGGACGGCTATCTGCGGGAGACCGACAGCGAGCTCGCCCAGGCGCTCGGTGCGAGCGAAACCGAAATCGCGGCGGCGCGTGCGGCGATCCTCCGCTGCGAACCGATCGGCTGTGGTGCCCGTGACCTCAGAGAATGCCTCGCGGCCCAGCTCGCCGACCGCGATCGGCTGGACCCGGCGATGGCGACGCTGCTCGACAATCTGCCGCTGGTCGCCCGGGCCGATTTCAATGCGCTGCAGCGCGTCTGCCGGGTCGATCTCGACGACGTCAAGGAGATGATCCTCGAGATCAAGCGGCTCGACCCCAAGCCAGGCCTCTCCCTGACCCCACCCGAGCCGGTCGAGGTCGTCCCGGACGTGATCGTCCGGCGCGCCGGTCGGCGCAGCTGGCGAGTCGAGCTCAACCAGGCGACCTTGCCTCGCCTTCTCGTCGACCGAAGCTACTATGCCGAGATCAGTCGCCGCTGCGGCGAGCGGCGAGAGCGCGAGTTCCTCTCCGAACGCTACCAGGCGGCGATCTGGCTCGTAAAGGCACTCGACCAGCGCGCCCGCACCGTGCTGCGCGTCACCCGCGCCGTGTTCGCCCGCCAGGTCGGCTTCCTGGAGCGAGGCCCGGCGGGCCTGCGGCCCCTCGTGCTACGCGAAGTGGCCGAAGCTACGGGCCTCCACGAGAGCACCGTGAGCCGGGCCACGGCAGACAAATATGTCGCGACCCCGCTCGGGACCTTCCCGCTGCGCTACTTCTTCACTAACGCGATCGCTGCGACCGAGCAGGGCGCGAGTCACAGCGCCGAGGCGATCCGCCAGGAGATCCGGCGTTTGATCGAGAGCGAGCGGGGGGATGCGGTGTTGTCCGACGACCAGATCGTGGCCGCACTGCGCGATCGCGGTGTCGTGATCGCCCGCCGAACCGTGGCGAAATATCGGGAATCGCTCGGTATCGCTTCCTCGGTCCAACGGCGCCGGGCCAGGGCTCTCGCCTCGTGAGCACGACCGAACAGCTCGTCGTTCGCACGAACGCGGACGGGCTCTCGGGCCGTGAGGAGCCGTTCGCGTGATCGACCTCGGAACGCTCGTTACGCCGGATCGGGTGCTGCTCGACCTCAAGGCGACCAGCAAACGGCAGGTCCTGCGCAGCCTGGCTCAGGCGGCGGCCCGTGTGACCGGGGTCGACGCCGAGGTGATCCTGGAAGCGCTCCTGCAAAGAGAGCGGCTCGGAACCACCGGCCTCGGGGGCGGCATCGCGATCCCCCATGCACGGATTCGGGAGCTCGGAAACTTCACGGGCTTCTTCGTCCGCCTCGCCAAGCCGGTCGACTTCGAAGCGATCGACGGCGAGCCCGTCGATCTCGTGTTCCTCCTCTTGGCGCCGGAGGGCGCCGGCACCGACCACCTGAAGGCCCTCGCGCGAATCGCCCGGCTGCTGCGGGACGAGGAGCTCTGCGAGGCACTCAGGCATTGCGAGGATCGGGCCAGGGTCCATGCGATCCTCGTCGGGCGCGCCGAGGCTTCACGGTGAGCGACGCTCCCGCGCTGTACTGTCTGCACGCGAGCTGTGTGCGCTGGCTCGGGCGCGGCGTCCTGCTGCGCGGACCGCCGGGCCGCGGCAAGTCGGATCTGCTCCTCCGCCTGCTCGAGGCGGGAGCCGATCTGTTGGCCGACGACCTGGTCGAGCTCGAGGTTCGCAACGGTCGTCTGACCGCCAGGCCCAAAGCCGAGCCCGGCCTCGTCGAGCTTCGCGGTCAGGGGCTGTACCGCCTGCCGGCGCTCTCGAACCAGCCCGTCCATCTCTTGGTCGACTGCCGCCAGCGCCTCGTCGAGCGGCTCCCCGAGCTCGTCCTCGAACATCTTCTCGGCGTCGCCTTACCGCGCATCGCGCTCGCCTGCCGCGAGGCCTCGGCCTTGGCGCGGCTTCGGACGGTACTGCTCGCGTCCCCCGTCGCTACGGGATCGCCATGAGCCGGATCGTGATCGTCACGGGCATGTCGGGAGCGGGCCGCAGTTCCTGCCTGCGCATCCTCGAGGACGTCGGCTACGAGGCAGTCGACAATCTTCCGTTCCAACTCCTCACCCGCCTGCTGCGGCCGAACGAACCGCCCGAGCGGCCGCTCGCCGTCGGTGTCGACAGTCGGACCCGGGGGCTCGTACCTGCCGAGCTCGTGCGCGAGGTGGAGCGATTCCGCGCCGAGGCCGCGACACCGATCCGGCTCGTCTTCTTCGAGTGCGACGACGACGTGCTGCAGCGCCGCTACACAGAGAGCCGCCGCCGCCACCCGCTCGCCCAGGACCGACCGGTGACCGACGGGATCGCCCGCGAGCGAGTACTCATGGCCCCGCTCAAGGCTGCGGCCGATCTCGTGATCGACACGAGCTCGAGTACGCTCGCCGACCTGCGTCGACGGGTCGTGGCCGAGCTCGACCCCCAAGCGGAGGGCCGGCTCACCATCACCGTCCTCTCCTTCTCGTTCCGAAACGGCCTGCCCCGCGAGGCCGATATCGTGTTCGACGCTCGATTCCTGAGCAATCCGCACTATGTGCAGGCGCTGCGCCCGCTGACCGGGCTCGCCCCGGCGGTGCAGGACCACGTCGCGCGGGATCCGGACTGGAGGTCGACCCTGGATCGGCTGGAGGCTCTCTTGATGCCGCTCTTGCCGCGCTACCGGGCCGAAGGGAAGAGCTATCTCACCATCGCCGTCGGTTGCACTGGCGGTCGGCATCGCTCGGTCGCCCTCGCCGAAGAGCTCGCGCGCAGGCTGCGTTCCGGCGGCTGGCAACCCGCGGTGGTCCACCGCGATCTCGTGGAATGCGAGGGCGATCCGGCGGAGCCGTCTCGATGATCGGCCTCGTGCTCGTCACCCACGGACGTCTCGCCGCGGAGTTCCTCGCCGCGGTCGAGCACGTCGTCGGGCCTCAGCGGCAGGCCCGAGCGATCTGCATCGAGGTCGACGACGACATCGAGCGACGCCGGGCGGAGATCGTGGAGGCGGTGCGCGCCGTCGACAGCGGTCAGGGTGTCGTGATCCTGACCGACATGTTCGGCGGCACGCCGTCCAACCTCGCCATCTCCACCATGGACCGGCCCGGTGTCGAGGTGATCGCCGGCGTCAACCTTCCGATGCTCATCAAGCTCGCCTCGGTGCGCGCGAGCGAACCCCTCGCAGCGGCCGTCACCGCCGCCCAGGAAGCCGGCCGCAAATACATCAACGTAGCGAGCCGGCTCCTCTTGGTCGACCGGAGCTGAGCCGAATTGCCCGAAATGCAGCTCACGCGCGAGGTGACGGTGGTCAACCGGCTCGGGCTGCACGCCCGCGCCGCGGCCCGTTTCGTGCGGTTGGCCGAGCGCTTCGACGCCCGCGTCCTGGTCGCCAAGGACGATCTCGAGGTGGTCGGCACCTCGATCCTCGGTCTCATGATGCTCACAGCGGCAACGGGCTCGGTCTTGCGCCTCAGCGCCACGGGGCCGGAGGCCGCAGCCGCGCTCGAGGCCCTGGCCGAGCTCGTGGCCCGGGGGTTCGACGAGGAGTGAACCCGGGCCACCGGGCAACCGGCTTGCCGCCTCCGGGCGCACCGTGGTTTAAGCCCGGAGCCGGTGCCGGTCGGGCACGTGCGCCCCGCGGACCGGCGCCCGTCAGAGAGAGGCTCATGACCGCATCGCAGGATTTTCACGTGGCCGACCTCGCGCTCGCCGACTGGGGGCGCAAGGAAATCGCGATCGCCGAGACCGAGATGCCTGGGCTCATGGCGATCCGCGAGGAATACGGCCCGCTCCAGCCCCTGCGCGGTGCCCGTATCGCCGGCTGCCTCCACATGACCATCCAGACGGCGGTCCTGATCGAGACGCTGCTCCACCTCGGTGCCTCGGTTCGATGGGCGTCTTGCAACATCTTCTCGACCCAGGACCATGCCGCGGCCGCGATGGCCGCCCGCGGTGTCCCCGTCTTCGCCCGCAAGGGCGAGACCCTCGAAGAATATTGGCAGTTCGTCCACCGTATCTTCGAGTGGGGCGATGGCGGGCTGCCGAACATGATCCTGGACGACGGTGGCGACGCCACCCTCCTGGTCGTGCTCGGCAGCCGGGCCGAACGCGATCCCTCGGTCCTCGCCCATCCGACCAGCGAGGAAGAGGAGGTGCTGTTCGCCGCGATCCGTCGTCGGATGGCCGAACGGCCGGGCTGGTACAGCAAGGCCCTGGCCAACATCCGTGGTGTCAGCGAGGAGACCACGACCGGTGTCCACCGGCTCTACGAGCTGCAGCGCAAGGGCGAGCTCCCGTTCCCCGCGATCAACGTCAACGACTCGGTGACCAAGTCCAAATTCGATAATCTATATGGTTGCCGAGAGAGCCTGGTCGACGGCATCCGCCGCGCCACCGACGTCATGCTCGCCGGCAAGGTCGCCGTAGTCTGCGGCTTCGGCGACGTCGGCAAGGGCTCGGCCGCCAGCCTGCGCAACGCGGGTGCGCGCGTACTCGTGACCGAAATCGACCCGATTTGCGCCCTGCAGGCGGCGATGGAGGGCTACGAGGTCACGACCATGGACGATGCGGCGCCCCGCGGCGACATCTTCGTGACCGCGACCGGCAACATCGACGTGATCACGCTCGACCACATGCGGCAGATGAAGGACCGCGCCATCGTCTGCAACATCGGCCACTTCGATAGCGAGATCCAGGTCGCTGCACTCCGCAATTTCCGCTGGCACAACGTCAAGCCGCAAGTGGACGAGATCGAGTTTCCCGACGGCAAGCGCATCATCCTTTTGGCCGAAGGGCGGCTCGTGAACCTGGGCTGCGCCACCGGTCATCCGAGCTTCGTGATGTCGGCCTCCTTCTCGAACCAAACGCTCGCCCAGATCGAGCTCTGGAACCATCACGAGAAATACGAGAACAAGGTCTACACCCTCCCCAAGCGCCTCGACGAGAAGGTGGCGGCCCTCCATCTCGCCAAGATTGGCGTCAAGCTCACCAAGCTGACGCCCAAACAGGCCGCCTATATCGGCGTACCGGTCGAGGGACCCTACAAGCCGGAGCACTACCGCTATTGAGCCGGTCGATCGCATCCTCGTCGAGCTTCCGGGACCGGCCGCGACCGAGGCCCTCGCGGCCCGGCTCGCTGCTCTCCTGCGGCGGGGCGATCTGGTCGGTCTCGAGGGCGAGCTCGGCAGCGGCAAGACCGAGCTCGCTCGCGCCCTGATCCGGGCGCTAGCCGGTGCGCCGATCGAGGTCCCGAGCCCGACCTTCACGCTCGTCCAGCGCTACGACCTCGAGACTCTGATCGTGACCCATGCGGACCTGTATCGGATCGCCGACCCGGTCGAACTCGACGAGTTGAGCCTCGAGGAGGCGCTCGCGGAAGGAGCGCTGCTCGTCGAATGGCCGGAGCGCGCTGGAACCAGGCTCCCCTACGACCGGTTGACGATCCGCCTCTTCCTGCCGGACCCGGGGGATCCCGAGCGACGCCGGGCCGAGCTCGAGGCGGGCCCGGCCTGGCGGTCGAGGCTGGCGGAATTGGCGCGGTGGGCGGGCGAGCGGAGCTGATCGCCGGCTTTCTCGAAGCCGCCGGCTGGGCGGGTGCCGAACGCCGGCCGCTCGTGGGCGACGCCTCGACCCGACGTTACGAGCGGTTGGTCGCGGCCGACGGTCGAACCGCCCTGCTCATGGATTCGGGACCCGAGCCAATCGAACGCTGGCTCGAGGTGCGCGATTGGCTCGATGGTCGCGGTGTGCGGGTGCCGGACGTTCTGCAAGCTTGCCCCTCGGTACGCCTCGCCCTGATCGAGGACCTGGGCGACCAGCATCTCGACGAGGCGGCCGACAGCCCGGAACGCGAGGCACGGCTCTACGAGCGAGCCCTCGAGCTCCTCGTCGCCTTCCAATGCGCCGCCCCCGCCTTCCTCCCGTCCCTCGACCCGGCCACACTCCTCGATCAGCTCGAGCTCTTCCTGGCGCAGGTGACCCCCGAACTCCCGGCCGCGGTGGCGAGCGCGTTCCGAGCCGCCTGGGCGGCCGTCCTACCGGACGCTTGTGTGGGCCCGAAGGTGTTCGTCCACCGCGACCTGCACTGCCGAAACCTGATGGTGCTCGCCGACGAGCGCCTCGCGGTGATCGATTTCCAAGACGCCTTCGTCGGCCCTTGCCTCTACGACCTCGTCTCGCTCCTTCAGGACGTCCGTCGCGACCTCTCGGTCGAGACCGCGGCCCGTCTTCGGGCCGGCCTGCGCGCCGTGCGACCCGAGCTCACGGAAACGGTCTTCGACCGCGCCGTGGCGATCCTCGGCGCCCAGCGTGCGATGCGGATCCTCGCCGTCTTCACCCGACTCGCCGGCCCCGGGGGAAAGCCCGGCTACGGGACCTTCCTGCCGCGGGTCGAGCGCTGGCTGCGCGACGATCTGGCCCATCCCGCGCTCGCACCGGTCGCCGCTTGGTGCGCCCGCTACCGCCCGGGTCTCGTGCAAGTCTGAGGGAGCGCTGCCTTGGGTACCGTCGCAACGATCGGACCGGGCCAGCCCTTCCTCGATGTGCTCGCGCGCTGGCTGCTCGAGCGCGGCGAGGATCGCCTAGCCGACACCCTCCTCCTCCTGCCGAGCCGGCGGGCCTGCTTAGCGGCACGGGAGGCCTTTCTGCGGGTCGGCGAAGGCCGGCCGCTCCTCCTCCCGCGTCTTCTGCCGGTCGGGGAGCCCGACGAAGCCGAGCTCGTCCTCGACCCCGATGTCGAGCTCGATCTGCCGCCCGCGCTGCCACCCCTTCGTCGCCGGCTCCTTCTCACCCGGCTCGTGCTGGCACGCGAAGAGACCAGCCACGAGCAGGCGATCCGTCTCGCGGGCAAGCTCGAAGCCCTGCTCGACGAGCTGCAGAACGAGGAGGTGGGCCTCGAGCGACTCGACGGGCTCGTGCCCGACACCTTCGCCGAGCACTGGCAGCGGACGCTGCGTTTCCTCGCGATCCTGCGCGAGACCTGGCCCCGCGTGCTGCTCGGGGAGGGCGCGCTCGAGCCCGCCGAGCGGCGGCGGCGCATGCTCGACGCCGTGGCCGGCCGCTGGTCTCGAAGGCCTCCGGATCGGCCGGTGATCGCGGCTGGAATCACCGGAACGCTGCCGGCCGTCGCCCGGCTCCTCGCCGCGGTCGCGCGCCTGCCCGAGGGGCTCGTGATCCTGCCCGGGCTCGATCGCGCGCTCTCGCCGCCGGAACGCGCCGCACTCGGCCCGACCCACCCGCAATGGGCGCTGCATTGCCTCCTCGCTCGGCTCGACCTGTCGCCCGAGAACGTTTTCGAGCTGACCCCACGCGATGGCCCGTCCCCGATCGCGAGGGGCGCCCGGCGTGCCGCGCTCTGGCGGCGGGTCGCCCTCACCCCAGCGGGCGCGAGCGAGGCCTCGGCCGCCGAAGCCCCCCTCCCACCCGATGCGCTCGAGGGGCTCGAGCTTCTCGAGGCCCGCGATCTCGGAGAAGAAGCAACCGCCCTCGCCATTCGCCTCCGCGAGGCGCTCGAGGTGCCGGGGCGCAGAGCGATGCTGGTCACGGCCGACCGCAACCTCGCCCGGCGCGTGGCGGCCGAGCTCGCTCGCTGGGACGTCGAGGTCGACGACAGCGCCGGGACCCCCCTCGACCAGACCCCGCCGGGCACCTTCCTCCTCCTCACCGCGCGCGTGCTCGTCGAGGAAGCACCGCCGGTTCCCCTACTCGCCGCCTTGAAACATCCGCTCGCCCAAGGCGGCCTCGGCCGGCGCGAGTTCCGCCGCCGCGTGCGCGCGCTCGAGCGGGCGCTGCTGCGCGGCCCTCGGGTGGCGGGCGGGCTGCCGGGCCTGCTCGCGGCACTCGCCGATCGATCGGAGGAGCTCTGGACGGCCCCCGTTCCGAAGGCGGAGCTCACTGCCTGGCTCGCCGAGATCGTCGCGGCGAGCGAGCCCGCCCGGAACCTCGCCGCGAAGCGAGAGGTCGACCCGGTTGCGCTGCTCGACGCACATCTCGGCTTCGTCGAGTGGCTCGCCGCCGACGACGCTGGCGATCCTGGCGAGCTCTGGGCGAAAGAAGCGGGCGAAGCGGCAGCGGGCTTCGTGGCCGAGCTGCGCGACGCGCTCCCGGCACTCGGTCCGCTGCCCCCTTCGGCCTGGCCCGCGCTTCTCGCGGTGCTGATGGGCGGGCGCGCGGTGCGGCGGCTTGCCCCCGGCCATGCCCGCCTCGCCATCCTGGGCCCCCTCGAGAGTCGCCTGCAGAGCGCCGATCTCGTCTGCGTCGGCGGGCTCGTCGAGGGTGTGTGGCCCGGTACCGTGGCCACGGGACCGTGGCTCAACCGCAAGATGCGCACCGAACTCGGCCTGCCGCCGGTCGAGCAGGCGATCGGAATCGCCGCCCACGACCTCGTCCAGGCAGCCTGCGCGCCCGAGGTCGTGCTGTCGCGAGCCCAGAAGGACGAGAGCGGGGCACCGTGCACCGCCTCGCGCTGGCTCGTGCGGCTCGAAGCGGTGCTCGCCCGCGAGCGAGCACGCGAGCGTGTGCGCCCGCTCCCGAATCGGCGCGCCTGGCCGGCGCGGCTCGACGAGCCGGAAGGACCCTGGCCACGGCCGACGCCCCGACCGGCCCCCCGACCGCCGGCCGCAGCGCGTCCGCGTGAGCTCTGGGTCAGCGACGTCCGGGATCTCCTGCGCGATCCCTACCGCTTTTACGCCCGTCGGGTCCTGGGGCTCGGCCCCTTGGACCCGATCGATGCCGAGCCGGGTGCTCCGGAGCGCGGCGAGCTCCTCCACCGGATCCTGGCCGATTGGGTACAGCGCTACCGCGACCAGGTGCCGGATAACCTGGTCGATGCCCTGCGCACGATCGGCTCGGATCGTTTCGAGACGGAGGCACACCATCCGCAGGTCGTGGCACTCTGGTGGCCTCGCTTCGAACGGCTCGCCGTGGCCCTCGCTGCGTGGGAGGCCGAGCGTCGTCGCGAGATCGCGCGGATCTGGGCCGAGCTCGAGGGCGCGATCACCGTCGACGGGCCCGGCGGGCCGTACCGCATCCGAGCCAAGGCCGACCGGATCGAGGTCGGCCGCGACGGCCGGGTAGCGATCCTCGACTACAAGAGCGGGCGCTTGCCCGAGCGCCGCGAGGTCGCAAGCGGCCGCGAGCCGCAGCTCGCGCTCGAGGCCTGGATCGCCGCCGAGGGCGGCTTCCCCGACGTCGGCGCCGCGGTGCCGATCGCTCTCGTCTTTGTCCCGCTGCGGGGAGGCGAGCCGGCCCGGGCTCCGGTCGACCTCGCGGGTAAGCTCGAGCCCACGGACTTGGTCGAGGCGGCACGGGCCGGCGTGGTCCGGCTGCTCGCCCATTTCGCCGACCCCGCTACCCCGTTCCGGCCCTCGCCGCGGCCGGAAGTGGCACGCCGGTCAGATCCTTTCGACCATTTGGCCCGCACCGCCGAATGGTGGGGCACCGACACGGCGGCGGAGGCATCGTGAGCCCGCCCTCGCCATCGGCTCCCCGCCCGCCGACCGAGGCCCAGCGACGGGCAGCCGACCCCGCTCGCTCGGTCTGGGTCACGGCCAACGCCGGCACGGGCAAGACCCGGGTGCTCACCGACCGGTTCCTGCGGCTCCTGCTGACCGGAGCCGATCCCGAGGGGATCCTCGCGATAACCTTCACCAAGGCCGCCGCCGCGGAAATGACCCAGCGGATCGAGGACCGGCTCACCGGCTGGGCGATCGTCGAAGAGGCCGCCCTCGCGGCCGATCTCGAAACGCTGCTCGGGCGACCGCCCGGCCAGGCCGAGCAAGCGCTCGCCCGCACGCTCCTTCCCCGCATTCTCGACCTCCCGCACGGCCTCTCGATCACCACGATCCACGGCTTCTGCCAGACGCTCCTGCGCCGCTTCCCCCTCGAGGCCGGGGTCCCGCCACATTTCGAGGCGATCGACGAGCGCGACGCCGCGGAACTGCAACGCGAGGCCACCGAGCAGGTACTGGCGGCAGCGGCACGCGATCCGGGCCGTCTCGGCAAGGCCGTGGCCAACCTCGCCGTCTGGCTCGCGGACGGCTCGATCGAGGAGCTGCTCGCCGAGACGTTCGGGTCGCGCACCCGGTTGCTACGGGTCCGCGCCCGCCACGGTGATCTGGACGGGCTCATCGCAGCCGTCGCGGACGCCCTGCGCGCCGTCCCCGGCCTACCCCCGGGCCTCGTCCGCGAGCGGGCCTGCGCCGATGGGGTGTTCGACGCGGAGAGCCTCGCGAAGGCGGCCGACCTGCTCCGCGAAGGCGGCCAGCGTGACAGCGAGCGCGCCGCCAAGATCGCGGCTTGGATCCAGGCGGTGCCGGCCGATCGATTGCGGACCTTCGAGGAGTATCGCCGCGCTTTCGTGAAGCAGGACGGCGAACCGTTCGACGAAGCCCGCCTGATGAATAAGAGGCTCGCCGAGCGGCATCCCGACGTGCTGCGAGCAATCGCGCGCGAGCAGGCCCGAATCCTCGAGGTCGACGACGGCGAGCGGCGCCAGATGGTCCACGCCAAGACCGAGGCCATGCTCGTCCTCAGCTTCGCGGTGCTCGATCGCTACGAATATTTGAAGCGTCAGCGGGCAGCTCTCGATTTCGACGATTTGATCGAATGCGCGCGCGGGCTTCTCGCCGATGCCGGACAACGCGCCTGGGTCCTGTATCGCCTCGACGCGCGGATCGATCATGTTCTGGTCGACGAGGCGCAGGACACGAGCCCCGCTCAGTGGGAGATCGTCGAGCGGCTGACCGAGGAGTTCTTCGCGGGCGCGGGTGCCCGGCCGGCCAGCCGGACGCTCTTCGTTGTGGGTGACGAGAAGCAGTCGATCTACCGCTTCCAGGGCGCCGACCTGGTCAATTTCCGTGCCGTCCGCGAGCGGATCCGGTCCCGCGCCGAAGCCGCCCGGCGGCCGATCGAGACGACCCTCCTCGACCGCTCCTTTCGCTCCGTGCCGGCGGTGCTGGATCTCGTCGACGCCGTCTTCGCCGATCCGGAGGCGCGCCGTGGCGTGAGCGAGGAGCCGCTCCATCACGCGAGCGAGCGAGACGAGCAGGCCGGCCTCGTCGAGCTGTGGCCGCTCGCGGTGCCACCGGACGCCCCCGACGAGGAGGAGCCGTGGTCCCTTCCCGACGCTCCCGGCCGGATGGTCGAGCCCGAGCAGCTCGTCGCCGAGGCGATCGCGGCCGAGATCGCCCGCTGGCTGTGTGAGGGCGAACGGTTGCCCGCTTCCGGCCGACCGATCCGCCCGGGCGACATCCTGATCCTCGTGAGCCGACGCGGCACGATCCAGGAGCGGATCGTCCGCGCGCTGCGGCGGAGCGGCGTTCCGGTGGCGGGTGCCGACCGACTCGCGCTCGATCGACATCTCGCGGTCCAGGACCTCGTGGCCCTGGGCGAGGTCCTGCTCCTGCCCGAGAACGACATGGCGCTCGCCTGCCTCCTCAAGAGCCCGCTACTCGGCCTCGGTGAGGACGCGCTGTTCGAACTCGCACACGATCGCGGCCGTCTCTCGCTGATCGAGCGGCTGCGTTCCCGAGCGGCGGAAGACGCTGCCGACGGCACCTTTCGCGCCACCTACAATCGGCTCGAGGAATGGCTCAGGCGCGCCGACTTCATGCCGCCTTTCGAGCTCTATGCCTGGATCCTGGGTGCCGACGGCGGTCGCCGGCGCATCCTCGAGCGGCTCGGCCCCGAAGCGCTCGACCCGGTCGAGTCCTTCCTCGGCCAGGCTCTCGCCTACGAGCGCGGGCACCCGGCCTCGCTCCAGGGCTTCCTCGCCTGGTTCCGGCTGGGCGCCGGCGAGCTCAAGCGCGACCCGGAGAAGCCCGGCGACCATGTGCGAGTCTCGACCGTCCACGGTGCCAAGGGGCTCGAGGCACCGATCGTCGTCCTGGCCGATGCCGGTCCCCACGGGCAGCCGCCGCGCGGGCGGATCCTCTGGGGTTCGGCCGACCCCGAACGCGGGGGCCCGGAGCTGCCCTTCTGGCGAGCCGCCGAGAGCGAGCGCGAGCCCCTCACCCGCTCGCTGATCCAGGCGGAGAACCGCCTCGAGAGCGAGGAGAACCACCGGCTCCTGTACGTCGCCTTGACGCGCGCGGCGGAGCGCCTGGTCGTCACCGGATGGCACGGCCGCCGCACGGCCGAGGCCGTGACCCAGGGAGGCGACTCGGCCGAGCTCGACCGGTCCTGGCACGGTCTCGTCCGCCGCGGCTTGGAGCGGCTGCCAGGTGTCGAGCGGATCGAGCCGCATCGGCTGGGCGAGGCGTTCGTCGGGCCCATCCTCCGCTACGAACGGGGTCTACCCGCCGCGCAGCACGATCGGCCGGCGGTCGTGGCCGCACCCGAACCCCTACCCGCTTGGCTACGGCGACCCGCTCCGGCTGAGCCGCGCCCTCCCCGGCCTTTGTCGCCCTCTCGGGTGCTCCCCGAGCCCGAACCGTCCAGCGGGCGCCGGGGCGACGCCGAGGCCGGACGCCGGCGGCGGTTCGGCATTCTCGTCCACCGGCTTCTCGAGCTCCTCCCCGCGGTTTCCGTGCCCGACAGGCCGGCTGCCGTCGAACGGTTCCTCGCCCGTTTCGGCAACGGTCTCGACCGGGAGGAGACCGCGAGGCTGCGCGCGAATGTGCTGGATCTACTCGCCCGAGCCGATCTCGCCCCCCTCTTCGGTCCGGCGGCCCGCGCCGAGCAGGCGATCGTGGGTCTGGTCGACGGAGTCGCGGTGAGCGGCCGGATCGACCGTCTCGTGGTCCTACCCCAGGAGGTCCTGGCCGTGGACTTCAAGACCGGTCGCGAACCGACGACCGCGGGGGAGGTCTCCAAGAGCCATCTCCGCCAGATGGCGCTCTATCGAGCGCTGCTCGTCCCGCGGTTCCCCGAACGCCAGGTGCGGCTCGGCCTGTTGTGGACCGAGACCGCCACACTTCGATGGCTCGACGACGCCGTCCTGGCCAAGGTGGGGGTGGTACCGCCCCCTCCTTGACGGTGCGACGGGCGCAACCTTAGCTACGGGAGCGATGCGGGCGCTGCCCCGTAGTGCAACCAAGACGGATAACGTCCATGTCGGTGCTCCACGTGAGCGACACCAGCTTCGAGAAGGACGTCCTCAGGGCCGACCGCCCGGTGGTCGTCGATTTCTGGGCGGAATGGTGCGGTCCCTGCAAGATGATAGCCCCGTATCTGGACGAAATCGCGAAGGAGCTCGGCGATCGGGCCCACATCGTCAAGGTCAACATCGACGAAAATCCGCTCACACCCACCAAGTACGGGGTGCGCGGTATTCCCACGCTGATGGTTTTCAAGAACGGCGCGGCGGTGGCCACCAAGGTCGGGGCCCTGCCCAAGCGCCAGCTGCAGGAGTGGATCGAGCAGAACGTCGCCTGACGTCGGGCGACGGCTCCCCGACGCAGGCGCTCAACGGCCGGCTGTGAGTGCCTGTTCGCGGATCGCCGAGAGCGTGGTATGCGGCGTGATCGCCTCGGGGTCTACGACGAGCTCGACGAGCGCCACACCTGGATGGGCGAGCGCGGTGTCGATCGCCTCCCCTACCTCCGCGTCGCGTGTCACGCGAAGTCCGAGGCAGCCGAAGGCCCGCGCATAGGCAGCGAAGTCCGGATTGACGAGCCCCGTACCCGAGACCCGGGTCGGGAACTCGCGCTCCTGGTGCATGCGGATCGTGCCGTACATGCCGTTGTTGACGACCAGCACCACGAGACCACGCACGCCGTGCTGGACGGCGGTCGCGAGCTCCTGGCCCGTCATCAGGAAACAGCCGTCACCGGCGAAGCAGACGGTGGGCCGGTCGGGATGAACGAGCTTGGCGGCGATCGCGGCCGGTAGGCCGTACCCCATCGAACCCGAGGTCGGGGCCAGCTGGGTCCGGAACGGACCGTAGCTGTAGAACCGGTTCGGCCAGGCACAATAGTTTCCGGCACCGTTGGTGACGATCGCGTTGCGCGGCAACCGCTCGACCAGGTGTCGCATGACCCGTCCCATCTGGACCTCGCCCGGATGCGGAGCGGGGGTTCGCCAAGCGAGGTACGAGGTCCGAAGGCGCGCTCGGTCCTCGGCCCAGGGGCGCCGGGCGGGCGGCGGGAGGGCCCCGAGCGCCGCTGCCATCGCGGGCATGGTGGCGCAGATCGCGAGCTCGGGGGCGTAGACCCGGCCGAGCTCGACCGGATCGGGATGAACATGGACGAGCGGCACACCCGGGTGCGGCACGCCCAGAAGTTTGTAGCCCTGGGTCGTCATCTCGGAGAGCCGCGAACCCAGTACCAGGAGGAGGTCTGCGGACTGAATGCGCTCGACGAGCACCGGGTTGGGACCGATCGCGATGTCGCCCACGTAGCAGGGATGCTCGTTGTCGAGCAGGTCCTGCCGGCGGAAGCCGGCCGCCACCGGCAGATCGAAGGCCTCGACGAAGCGGGCGAGGCCGGCACAGGCCCCGGCCGTCCAGCCGCTGCCACCCACGATCACCATGGGCCGCTCGGCCTCGGCGAGCTTCGCGCGCAGGCTCGCGAGCTTCTGCGGATCGGGCCAGATCTCGACCCCCTCCCAGCGCGGCGCGTCGGCAACCACCGCTCGCTCATGCAGCATGTCCTCCGGCAAGGCGAGGACTACGGGGCCCGGTCGGCCGCCCATCGCGGTCGACATCGCGTGCTGAACGAACTCGGGGATCCGCTCGACCCGGTCGATCTCCGCCGCCCATTTGGCCATCCCGCCGAACATCCGGCGATAGTCGACCTCCTGGAAAGCGTCGCGCTCGCGGGTCGCGCTGTCGATCTGGCCCACGAAGAGGATCATGGGCGTGCTGTCCTGTTGGGCGACGTGCACGCCTGCGGCCGCGTTGGTGGCACCCGGCCCACGGGTCACGAAGGCGACCCCGGGCCTGCCGGTGAGCTTGCCCACCGCCTCGGCCATCATAGCCGCCCCGCCCTCCTGGCGGCAGACCACGAAGCGCGGCCTGTTGCGGCCGTGGAAGCCGTCCAGCGCGGCGAGGTAACTCTCGCCCGGGACGCCGAAGCAGAACCCGATGCCCTGCACCTCGAGCTGGTCGACGAGGATCCTGCCGCCGTGCCGCGCCGTGCCTTCCATGATCGTCCGCGCTCCCGACCGTATCCGCGCCGACATAGCGGCGACCGTCTCGTCCGGCCAGCACCCCGGCTGCGCGCCCTCCATCGCGCGAACCCGGAGCTCCGCCGGGGCCGCTTCCCGCGGGCACGGGCTCCGCTAAGATCGAACGGGTGGGGAGGCGGCGATGACCGAGCCGATCGAGCTGCTCTACGGCCGGGGCACGATCCGGGTGACACCACCGCCGGACTGCGTACCGACAATCGTTCGCAAGCGGCCGATGCCGCTCCTCGAGGACCCCGTGGGCGCCGTCGGTCGAGCGCTGGACGAGCCGTTCGGCTGCCCGCCGCTCGCCGAGCTGGCGCGGGGCCGACGGTCGGCCTGCGTCCTCGTCTGCGACATCACCCGGCCGGTTCCCAACAAGCTCTTCCTGCGCCCGCTGATCGAGCGGCTCGTGGCGGCCGGCGTACCGCGCGGGGGGATCACCGTACTGGTCGCGACCGGCCTGCACCGGCCCGCGCCGCCCGAGGAGCTGGCCGAGATCGTGGGCGATCCCGCCCTCCTGGGCGAGGTCCGGGTCGAGAACCACGTCGCCACGGCCGACGAAGATCACGTGTTCCTCGGCCGCACGCCGGGCCGGGGAACGGTGGTCCGGCTCGACCGCCGGCTGGTCGAGGCCGAGCTCAAGATCGCCACGGGCCTCGTCGAGCCCCATTTCATGGCCGGTTGGTCCGGCGGCCGGAAGGTGATCGCCCCGGGCGTGGCGCACGCCGAAACCATCACGACGTTTCACAACGCCGCCTTCATGAGCCACCCGCGGGCGACGAGCTGCGTGCTGGACGGCAATCCCTTGCACGAGGAGCAGCTCGCCATCGTGGCGATGCTGGGCGGGGCGCTCGCGCTCAACACCGTCGTCGACGAACAGCGACGCCTCGCCTTCGTCAACTTCGGCGAGATCGTGGCGAGCCACTTGGCGGCGGTACGGTTCTGCGGGCGCTATGCACGGGTCGAGTTGCCGCGCCGCTTCCGCACCGTCGTCACCTCCTCGGCCGGCTACCCGCTCGACAAGACCTACTACCAGACCGTCAAGGCCATGGTGGGTCCCCTCGCCATCCTCGAGCCGGGCGGCGACCTGCTGGTCGCCTCCGCCTGCTCCGAAGGCCTGGGCTCCCCGCACTTCGCCGAAGCCCAGCGCCGGCTCGTGGAGCTCGGTATCGAGGGTTTCTGGCGGAGCATCGCCGGCAAGCCGCATGCCGACATCGACGAATGGCAGACCCAAAAGCAGCTCGAACCCATGCGCAAAGCCGGCCGCGTGCGGCTCTACACCGACGGGCTCGACCCGGAGGCGCGGCGGCTGACCGGGGTCGAGATCGTCGCCTCGCTCGACCGTGCCCTCGCCGAGGCGATCGAGCGTCAGCGCGATCCGCACGTGGCCTTCGTCCCCGAAGGCCCCTACGTCGTTCCGGTGCACCGTGCCGCCTGAGACGCCGGTCCATCTCCATCTCGACCCCCTGGGCGGAGTCGCGGGCGACATGTTCGTGGCCGCTCTCGTCCACGGCTGGCCCGAACTCGAGATCGCCGTCCTCGGGCAGCTGCGCCGAAGCGGCCTGCCGGAGCGTCACCGGATCGAACTTCGAGGCGACCGGCGTGGCGGGATCTTCGGGCTGCGTTTCGTGCTCGTGGTCGAGAAAGCAACGGCTTCGGGAACGTTGCGCGAGATCCTCGAACGGATCGCGGGCTCGGCGATGGACGAGGCCGTCAAGCGCCGTGCGAGCGCCATCTACCGCCGGCTCGGGGAAGCGGAGGCGGCCGTCCACGGCGTCCCGCCCGAGACCGTGCACTTCCACGAGATCGCCGATTGGGACTCGTACGCCGATATCGTGGCGGCCGCGAGCGCGATCGAGGCGCTCGGGCGGGTCACCTGGTCGGTCGGGCCCCTACCCTTGGGCTCGGGCACCGTTCGGACCCTGCACGGCGAGCTGCCGGTGCCGGCACCGGCCACCGCCCGGCTTCTTCGGGGGTTTCCCGTCCGGGACGACGGTCTCCCGGGCGAGCGGGTCACCCCGACCGGAGCGGCGATACTGGCCGAGCTCGCTCCGGCGACCCGACCGCCCTCGCGGCCCCTGCGCCTTCTGGCCGCGGGTCACGGGCTCGGTGCCCGCGAGCTGCCGGGAAAGCCGAACGTGTTGCGCATGCTCGTGATGGGCGAGGTCGAGACCGCCGAGGGCGACCGCAACGCCGGTGAGCGCGTCGCGGTCTTGCGCTTCGAGGTCGACGACCAGACGGCCGAGGATCTCGCACTCGGGCTCGCCCGCGTGCGGAGCTTGAGGGGTGTGCTCGACGTTTGCCAATGGTCGGTCGTTGGCAAGGCCGGTCGGCTCGCCGCCGCCGTCCAGATCCTGTGCGACCCGGCGACGAGCGAAGCGGTGGCCGAGGCCTGCCTCACCGAGACCACCACCCTCGGTGTGCGGATCGAGACGGTCGAGCGGCGGGTGCTCCCGCGCGAGACGGTCGTGATCGAAGCGGAGGGACGGACGGTCCGCGTCAAGCGCGCGCAGCGCCCCGACGGGACCCGCACGGCCAAGGCCGAGCTCGCGGATGTGGGTGCCGCCGGTAGCGACGCCGCCGCCCGCGGCCGGCTCCGCCGGGAGGCCGAGGCCAGGGCCCTCGGCGAGCCGGCGGAGGGGCCGTGAGCAGGGTGGCATCGACCGATCCCGTGGTGGCGCAACTCGAGGCGATCCTCGGCACGTTCCACCGCCTCGCCGTTGCGGTGAGCGGTGGGGTCGACAGCACGACGCTGGGTGTATTCGCCCACCGCCTTCTCGGAGCCCGGGCACTGCTGGTCCACGCCGTCTCGCCGGCCGTGCCAGGGGCTGCGACCACGCGGCTGCGCGCGCTCGCGGCGCGCGAGGGCTTCGCGCTCCGCCTTCTGGACGCGCGGGAGCTCGCGGATCCACGCTATCGCGCCAACCCGCTCGACCGCTGCTATTTCTGCAAGCTGAACCTGTACGATACCGTCCGCCGGGTGTGGGAGGGGCCGATCGCCTCGGGCACCAACCTCGACGACCTGGGCGATTTTCGTCCGGGACTGCGCGCCGCCGAAGAGGCCGGCGTCCGTCACCCCTATGTCGAAGCCGGGCTCGGCAAAGAGGCCGTTCGCGCGCTCGCGCGCTTCCTGGGCCTCGGGCCGATCGCCGATCTTCCGGCCTCCCCCTGTCTCGCGAGCCGGCTCGAGACCGGGATCCCGGTCTCGCCCGAGAGGCTCGCCCTCGTAGCCGAGGTCGAGCGGTTTCTCGAAGCGCGGCTTGGCCCGGGCGACCAGCGCTGTCGGATCCGCGCCGATGCGATCGAGCTCGAGTTGCCCGAACGGCGGCTGGAGACCCTCGGCGCCGAGGCCCGCGCGGCCCTACTGGCGGCCGTGGCCGCCATCGTCTCGGAGCGCGGCGTCGAGCTCCCGCTGCGCCTCGCACCCTACCGGCGTGGCAGCGCCTTTCTCGGACACCCGGGCCGGTGAGCGGGAACTTCGTCCACGACGCCGATCGGCGGCAACGGATCGGCCTGAGCGAGGTGGTCCTCTGCGCGAGCAAGGATGCGGACCAACTCGCGAGCGTATTGCGCGCGCTCGAAGGGAGGGAGCCCAGCGTGCTCCTGACCCGACTCGCCCCCGAGCAGCACCGGGCTCTTCCGGAGGATCTGCGTGCCCGGCTCGACTACGACCCGCGGTCGGGCACGGCCTTCTTCGGTGCGGTCCTGCCGCCGATACGGCCGGCCCGGATCGCGATCGTCACGGCTGGCACCGGCGATCAGCGGGTCGCCGAGGAGGCGGCGCGTACGCTCGCGTTCCACGGCGAAGCCGTCGAGCGGCACTACGACGTGGGGGTCGCGGGCCTCTGGCGCTTGATGGAACGCCGCGAAGCGCTGGCCCGCTTCCCGGTTCTGATCGCCTGTGCCGGCATGGAAGGCGCCCTCTTCTCGGTGTTGGGCGGCCTCGCGCCGGGCCTCGTCGTGGCGGTTCCCGTATCCGCGGGCTACGGCGTCGCCGAGGGAGGGCGAGCAGCGCTTCGCAGCGCGCTCGCGAGCTGCGCGCCGGGCATCGTGGTCGTCAACGTCGACAACGGCTACGGTGCCGCCTGCGCCGCGCTCCGCGTCCTGCGAGCTCTGCCCGGCGTCTAGAGATCGGCTGGGAAACGCGGAATCACCGTGTCACGGTTCACCTGTGCGTTGAGCACGAGGCCGAGACCCAACATCACGGTGAGCATGGCGGTGCCACCGTAGGAAACGAGCGGCATGGGCACGCCCACGACCGGGATCAGACCGCTCACCATCGCCACGTTGATGATCGCGTAGAGCGCGAAATTGCAGGTCACACCGGCTGCCAACAGCCGCGCGAAATGGCTCTCCGAGCGCAAGGCCACCGTCATGCCCGCGAGGGTGATCGTGAGCACCAGAGCGAGGACCGCGAGCGCGCCGACGAACCCGGTCTCCTCGGCCAGCATGGTGAAGGCAAAGTCGGTGTGCTTCTCGGGAAGGAACGAGAGTTGCGCCTGGCTACCCTGCAGATAGCCCCGCCCCCAAAAGCCGCCCGAGCCGATCGCGATCTTCGATTGGATGATGTGGTAGCCCGCCCCCAGAGGATCGGCCTCGGGGTCGAGAAAGGTGAAGACGCGCTGACGCTGATAGTCGTGGAGCTGCGACCAGGCGACTGGCAGCGCGGCTCCGGCCAGAGCACCCGCCGCGGCGAATTTCCACACGGCCGTTCCACCGAGGAAGAGCATGGCCGTGCCGACCATGGCGAGCATCCCCGCCGTTCCGAGGTCGGGCTGTTTCAGGACGAGTCCGACCGGCACGAGGATCATCAGAACGGGCGGAACGAGGAAAAGCGGTCGGCGGACTTCCTCGAGGTAAGCCGCGTGGAAATAACGGGCGAGCGCCAGGACGAGCGCGAGCTTCATGAGCTCGGAGGGTTGCAGCTGGACGATCCCGATGTCGATCCAGCGCTTAGCACCCTTGTTGATCTCGCCCACGATCTCGACCGCCAGGAGAAGGATCAGAAGCACGCCGTAGATCGGATAGGCGAAACGGAACAACTGCCGGATATCGACCATGGCGATCGCCACGGCGAGCACCGTCATGACGACGAGACGTATCCCGTGGCGCAGCGCCCAGGGTGTGTGCGAGCCGCCGGCGGCGGAGTAGAGGAGCGCGTAGCCGACCAGGCCCAAAAGGACCACGAGAGCGACGAGCGGCCAGGCGAGGCGCGCGAGCTTCTCGCCGGGCGAGGGCGACTGCTCCGCGCCGAGTGGTCCCGCGACCATCACCGGCGTGCCGCCATGTCGAGGCGGCCAGGCGGCGTTCCCGGCTCGAGCTTGAGAGCCTCGACCATGATGTCGCGGGCGATGGGTGCCGCGGCCTTGGCGCCGCTCTCGCCGTGCTCGACGACCACCGCCACGGCGTAGCGCGGCCGGTCGTGCGGCGCGTAGGCGACGAAGAGCGCGTGATCGCGCTCCTCCCGAGGCCGGTCCATGCGTTTGTGCGCGCCCAGTGCACGCTCGGTCTTGCTGATCCGGCGGACTTGCGAGGTTCCGGTCTTGCCGCCCATGAAGGTCCCCGCGATCGGCAGCGCGCTCGCTTTGGCCGTCCCGCGCGGACCGTTGACTACCTCGAACATGCCCTTGAGGACGAGCTCGAGGTTGGCGCGGGCCACTCCCACGGGCGGAGCCGGCACCCCCTTGCCCTCGTGCACGTGCGCGTGCGGACCGCGGACGATCCAAGGACGGACGGCCCTCCCGCCGTTGCACAGCCGCGCGGTCATGACGGCGAGCTGCAGCGGTGTGGCGCTCACGAAGCCCTGGCCGATCCCGCAGACCAGCGTCTCGCCCTTCTGCCATGCCTGCTTGAGCCGCTCGCGCTTCCAACGGCTGTCCGGCATCAACCCAGGCTTTTCGCCGGGCAGATCGATCCCGAGGGTCTCGCCTAAACCGAAGCGCCGAGCCATAGCGGCGAGCGCGTCGATCCCGACACGCCGTGCCAGCTCGTAAAAATAGACGTCGCAGGACTGGGCGAGCGCCTGAACGAGCGCGATACGCCCGTGCCCGTGCTGCTTCCAGCAATGGAAGCGGGCGTTGCCGAGGCTCATGAAGCCAGGGCAATAGACCTCGCTCGTGGGCGTCACCAGGCCCGCCTCGAGGGCCGCCATGGCCGTGATCATCTTGAAAGTCGAGCCGGGCGGGTATTGACCGCGGATGCACTTGTTGACGAGCGGATGGCGCGGATCGTCGGCGAGCTGGCGCCAGAGCGCCGCCGAGAGGCCACCCGCGAAGGCACCCGGATCGTAGGTCGGAACCGAGGCGAGGGCGAGCACCGCACCCGTCGACACTTCGAGCACGACCGCGGCGGCCGCCTCCTGCTCGGCCAGCCGGTTCATGCAGTAGGCTTGGAGATCGAGGTCGATCGAGAGTTGGAGATCCGCACCCTCTTCGCCGTCGTTACGGTCGATCTCGCGGATCTCGCGGCCGATCGCATTGACCTCGACGCGCCAGAGCCCGGCGCGGCCGCGGAGTTCCCGGTCGTAGGCCCGCTCGATACCGCTCTTGCCGATCCGGAAGTCCGGGAGTTTGAGCAGCGGATCCGTCTCGCGCGCGAGCTCGTGCTCGGCCACGGGCCCCACATAGCCGACGACGTGCGCGGTCACGGGGCCGTGCGGGTACTGACGCAGCAGTCCCGAATCGAGCAGGATGCCGGGAAGCTCCGGCCCGCGCACGGCGATCCTGGCGACCTCCTCCCAGGAAAGGTCCTCGCGCACGGTGATCGGGACGAAGGGACGGTGGAGCCTCGCCTGCTGCACCACCTCCTCGATCCGACGGGCGTCGAGAGGAACGATCTCGGCGAGCGCCTCGAGCACGCGACGGAGGTCGCCGGCCTGCTCGCGAACGACGCGCACACGATAGGTCGGGGCGTTGACCGCCAAGGCCCGGCCGCGGCGATCGACGATGACGCCCCGCGGAGGAACCGTGAGACGTTGGCTGATCCGGTTGTTTTCGGCGAGGAGCTGGTAGGTCGCAGCGTCGCGTACCTGCAGCTGCCAGAGCCGCGTGGCGAGCCCGGCGAAAAGCGCCACCTGCAAGCCGCCCAGGAGCAGGGTCCGTCGGCGGAAGCAGCGGTTGCGGTCAGCTTCCTGATGCATATCCGGTCCGGGGCAAGAGGCGGCCGACCGGTGCCAACAGCGCCACGACCAGCGGATAGGCCGCCCAAGTGAGAACCGCCTCGAGAAGAAAGACCCGGGCGGGTGCCGGCTGCATCCACAGCAGGGCCGCAGCCAGCCAGCGCCAGAGATCGACCACGACGACGACCGGTATCAGCAGGATCCAGGCGAGCACCGGGGAGCGTTGGAGGAGCCCGCGCGGAACCCGCCGCAGGAGCGCCGGCACGAGCAAGAAGCTCGCGGCGTGCAGCCCGAGAGGCAGCTGCCCGGCCAAGTCCCGCACCAGCCCCAAGAAGAAGATCGAGCCTGGCGTCATGAGATCCGGCCTCTGCACCGCCCAGTGGTACACGACGGCGAGGGTGACGAGCGGGGCCACCGCCTGAGGAGCGGCGGAGGGCAGGGGCAGCAGGTCGAGGAGAAGGGCCAAGAGCCCACTCGCGAACACCAGCGAGCCGCGGATCGCGAAGTGGAGCCGCGACGGGACGCTGTTGTTCATCGCCCGTACCGCCCCGCCGCGTGGATCGATTCCGGCACGACCTCCGTGCTCGGCATCCTGCCGTCCGGCGCGGGCACGGGTTCGCTCTCGAGCACCGCCACATGATCGAGCCGGTCCCAGTCGACGAGCGGGCGCACCAAAACGCGCCGCTCCTCGACATGAACGATCTCTCCCACGGGGAGACCCGGCGGCAGGAGCCCGCCGCGGCCCGAAGTCAGAACCCGGTCGCCGACCCGGAACGAGGGGCTCATGGGCAGGAAGCGGAGCTCGGCGAGCGGCCCGTTGCGACCCTCGAGAATGGCGTGATCGCGCGAACGCTCGACAAGGACGGGAATCCGGGAGTTGAAATCGGTGACGAGGAGGACCCGGGCGCTGCGCTCCCCGACTTCGACGATCCGCCCCACCATGCCGAAACCGTCGACCACCGCCATGCCCTTTTCGATGCCGCGGTCACGACCGGCGTCGATCAACCGGGTCTGCACGAACGGACCGCCGGGATCGGCCACGATCCGTGCCGTGGTCCGCCGCCGCGTACCTGCTACGGCCGGCATCTTCAGGGCCTCGCGAAGGGCGGCGTTCTGGACCGCCAACCGGATCGCTTCGTTCTGCCAGTAGACCAGCCGGCGGTTCTCCTCGCGCAACCTCGCGTTTTCCTCCTCGAGAGCGAGGAGCGAGCCGACGACCTCGGTACCGCGTCGCACGAAGGCGAGCGGCGTGGCCGGGAGGCCGGCGATCCAGGCGAGCGCGTCGGCCGCTTTCTCCGAGGCATAAGACAGGAACTTGAGGTCGGCCTTGGTCAGCACGATCAGGGCGAAAGCCAAGGTCCCGAAGACCCCGATCGCGGAGCGTGCCAGAGCCGCGCGCAGAGCGCCTGGCGTGCCGGCACGCTCTCGGCGAGCGCCGCTCACCTGGACGAGCTCCCGCCGGTCCGGGCCCCCGGACCGCTCAATAGGCGGCGTGCAGGACGTGCCGCAGTGTCTTCATCTCTTCGAGGCATCGCCCGGTCCCCAGCGCGACGCAGGTCAGGGGCTCGTCGGCGAGGCTCACCGGCAGACCCGTAGCGTGGCGTAGCACGAAATCGAGATTGCCCAGCAAGGCTCCGCCCCCGGTGAGCACGATCCCCTTGTCGACGATGTCGGCAGAGAGCTCGGGCGCGGTGTGCTCGAGAGCGACCTTTACCGCCTCGATGATGGCGCCAACGGGCTCGGCCAGCGCCTCTGCGATCTGCCGTTGGCTGATCACGATTTCCTTGGGCACACCGTTTATGAGGTCGCGGCCACGGACTTCCATGACCTCGCCGTTGCCGTCCTCGGGCAGGCAGGCGGACCCGATCCGCTTCTTGATGTTCTCGGCCGTGGCCTCGCCGATCAGTAAGTTGTGATTACGCCGGACGTAGTTGATGATGGCTTCGTCCATCTTGTTGCCGCCGACCCGAATCGACTTCGCGTAGACGATCCCACCCAGCGAGAGAACAGCGACCTCGGTGGTGCCACCTCCGATGTCGACGACCATCGAGCCGGTCGGCTCCGTGACCGGAAGCCCGGCGCCGATCGCCGCCGCCATCGGCTCCTCGATCAGGAAGACCCGGCGGGCACCGGCGCTCTCCGCGCTCTCCTGGATCGCACGGCGCTCGACCGCGGTCGAGCCCGACGGCACGCAGATGATCACTCGCGGGCTCGCGAAACCGCGCCGTGCGTGCACCCGCCGGATGAAATGCTTGATCATCTCCTCGGCGACCTCGAAGTCGGCGATCACCCCGTCCCGCAGCGGCCGGATGGCCTCGATGTGGCCGGGCGTGCGGCCGACCATCTGCTTCGCTTCCTCGCCGACCGCGAGCACCTGGCGCCGACCCCGGGAGGTGGAGATGGCCACCACCGACGGTTCGTTCAGGACGATCCCCCGTCCCTTGGCGTAGACCAGCGTGTTCGCGGTCCCGAGGTCGATCGCGAGGTCGTTCGAAAAGAGGCCCAACAAGCGGGACAGCATCGGACGGATCGAGCTCCGGCGAGGATTCGCGCCGCGGCGCCGGGAGCGCTCCCCGACCCGCCCGACGGGTCAGGCGGAAAGCGCCGCGGGGGCACTCCTGGCACGCTTGTTTAAAAGCTTGTTCAACGCCGCTACATAGGCACGGCAAGAGGCCACCATCGTGTCGGTGTCGGCAGCCTGCCCGTTCACCGACTTGCCGCCCTCTTCCAGTCGTACCGTGACGACGGCCTGGGCGTCGGTGCCCTCGGTAACGGCGTTGATCTGGAACAGTGGCAGCTGCGCCCGATGCGGCACGATGGCGCGGATCGCCCGGAAGATCGCATCCACCGGCCCGTCACCGACGGCCTCCGCCCGCTGCTCGACGCCGTCGACCTCGAGCACGAGGTTCGCCTGGGGCCGGACCGTCGTGCCGCAGCGTACCTCGAGGCTCACGAGCCGGACCCGCTGGTCCTCGCTCTGGATCTGATCGTCGACGAGCGCGATAATATCCTCGTCGAAGATCTCCTTCTTCCGGTCGGCCAGCTGTTTGAAGCGGACGAAAGCGTCCTCGAGCGCGTTCTCGCCCAGCTCGTAGCCGAGCTCGGCAAGCTTCTTGCGGAAAGCGTGACGGCCCGAATGCTTGCCCATGACGAGGCTCGACTTGACGAGACCGACGTCCTCCGGACGCATGATTTCGTAGGTGCCGGCATGCTTGAGCATGCCGTCCTGATGGATGCCGCTCTCGTGGGCGAACGCGTTGGCGCCGACGATCGCTTTGTTGGGCTGGACGTTGAAACCGGTGATCGCCGAGACCAGCCGCGAGGCCTTCATGATGTCTTGGGTGACGATCCGATTGCGGAACGGCAACAGATCGTTCCGCGTCCGGATCGCCATCACGATCTCCTCGAGCGCCGCGTTGCCCGCCCGCTCGCCGATGCCGTTGATCGTACACTCGATCTGCCGTGCACCGGCCTTGACCGCGAGCAAGCTGTTGGCGACCGCTAGCCCGAGATCGTTGTGGCAGTGGACCGAGATCACCGCCTTGTCGATGTTCGGTACGTTGTTCTTGATCGCCCGGATCAGGTCGGCGAACTCCTCGGGATAGGCGTAGCCCACCGTGTCCGGAATGTTGATGGTCGTAGCACCGGCGCGGATCGCGCTCTCGATGCAGCGAAAGAGGAAATCGCGCTCGCTGCGCGAGCCGTCCTCACAGGACCATTCCACGTCGTCGGTGTAGCGGCGGGCCCGCGTCACACTCTCGATCACCCGCCGATGGACCTCCTCCGGGTCCATCTGCAGCTTGTACTTCATATGCAGCGGGCTGGTCGAGATGAAGGTGTGGATCCGCCGCCTTTCGGCGGGCGCCAGCGCCTCGGCCGCGCGGTCGATGTCGGCGGCGGAGGCACGGGCGAGCCCGCAGACCACGCTGTTCTTGACCTTCTTGGCGATCGCTTGAACGGCCTGGAAATCACCCTCGGAAGCGATCGGGAAGCCGGCCTCGATGACGTCGACCCCCATGCCCTCGAGGACCTCGGCGACCTTGAGCTTCTCCTCGACGGTCATGGAGCAGCCCGGCGACTGCTCGCCGTCGCGCAGCGTGGTGTCGAAGATCACTACCGGCTCGCCGAGGGCGGCCTCGGCCGCCTCTCGCGCCAACGAATCGATCGGGGTGGTCATGATCGGTACTTCCTCGGACGACGCTGATGTTGCGACAGAGCGACACCCCTGAACGCCGGCCGGTCGCCCGACCCGTCGCTCAGGGGCCCGTAAGTCGCAGTCCGAGCACCGAACTCGCGAACGGAGCGGCGAACGGGCACATCGCGCCGACGGCCCGATGACGCCGCCCGCCGACCACCTCGTCGGTTCCTCTCGCCGCTCTTCGCAAAGACTCGCTCCGCCGGGCCTATCGACCGAGACCATCCGGTACCCCCGGCCGGAACCCGCCCTCATATGATCGCCGATCGGCCGCCCGATTGTAAAGGGTGGCGGCCGTGTCCCGGTGCCCCCGTACCCGGAACGCCTCTAGAGAAAGCTCACGGGATCGACGTCCACTTCGAGCGCGACCCGCGACGGCAGTCGCCGGCCGGCGAGCCAACCGCGCAGATAGCCGGGCAGATCGAGAGAGCCGCGTGCCGCCACGAGGATCCGCTCGCGCCAGCGACCCCGCAAGAGTGCGAGCGGTGCAGGCGCAGGCCCGAGGACCCGCACCCCGTCCACGCTCGGGGCGGAGCGCGCGAGTGTGCGGGCGACCTCGCGCACCGCCTCGGCGTCGGCGCCGCTCACGACCAGGGCGGCGAGCCGGCCGAAGGGCGGCAGGCCCCCGGCCTCGCGCTCGGCGAGCTCTGCCCGCAAGAACGCCATACGATCGCCCGACGCCAACGCCACCACGACCGGATGGTCGGGATCGTGCGTCTGGATCAGCACCCGACCCGGACGGTCGGCGCGCCCGGCTCGGCCCGCGACCTGGTGCAGCAGCTGGAAACTCCGCTCGGCGGCCCGCGGGTCGCCGCCCGAGAGCCCGAGATCGGCATCCACCACGGCTACGAGCGTGAGTTTGGGGAAATGGTGCCCCTTGGCGAGCATCTGGGTGCCGACGAGGAGGTCGAGCTCGCCCGCCAGCACCGCGCGCACGAGGTCGGCCGCGGCGCGGGCGCTGCTCACCGTGTCACTAGTCACGACTGCTATCCGCGCGCTCGGCACGATCGTGCGGGCCTCCTCGGCGATCCGCTCGACCCCCGGCCCGGAGGCAACGAGCGAGCCCACTGCACCGCAGGCGGGACAATGGTCCGGCTCGGGGGCCGACCAGCCGCAGTGATGGCAGAGAAGGCGCCGCCGCAGCCGGTGCGCGGTGAGCCAGGCGGTGCAGCTCGGGCACCGCAGCCGGTGCCCGCAGGCACGGCAGAGCGTCAATGGCGCGAAACCGCGCCGGTTCAAGAAGAGCAGGGCCTGCTCGCCGGCTTCGAGCGTGCCGACTAGCGCCTCGCGGACCGGTGGCGCGAGGAAAGCGCCACGCGGCGGCCGCGCACGCCGCAGATCGACGAGCTCGACCCGCGGCATCGCGGCTCCTCCGTAACGGCCGAGCAGCACGAGGTGCGACCAGCCCGGCCGAGCCGTCGTTCCTCCGGGGGCGACTCCAGCCGCGGCCGCCGTCTCGAGCGAAGGGGTCGCGCTCACCAGTACCGCCGGGCAGCCCTCGAGACGGGCCCGCAAAAGCGCCAGGTCGCGGGCGTGGTAGACTACGCCCTCGTCTTGCTTGAAGCTCGGGTCGTGCTCTTCGTCGACCACGACGAGCCCGAGCTCGGCGAGCGGCAGGAAGAGCGCCGAGCGGGCACCGACCACGACCGGTGCGCGCCCCTCCGCGATACGCCGCCAGCCCTTGCGTCGCTGGGCGGCGGTGAGCCCCGAGTGCCAGAGCTGCGGCTCCACCCCGAAGCGACGGACGAAACGCTCGAGCCATTGGGCGGTGAGCGCGATCTCCGGCAGCAGCACGAGCACGCGCCGGTCCCGCCGCAGCGCGGCGGCGATCGCCTCGAGATAGACCTCGGTCTTGCCGCTGCCCGGCACTCCCTCGAGCAGCACCACCCCGTCCCCCGCCTCGACCCGGCCGACGAGCGCCCGCGCTGCCGCCGCCTGCTCTTCGGTAAGGACGGGACCCGGCCGGTCGGGGTCGGGTCCGGGCTCGGGAGCCGGCTCGAGCGGGACGGCCTCGATCAGGCCTCGCTCCGCCAGGCGGGCGAGAGCGGGTAGGCTCGCGCCCGCCGCGCGGGCCAGCTCGCGCGCCGGGAGCATGCCGACCCCGGCGAGCGCCGCCACGACCCGACGTTCCGCGGCGTTGCGGGGGGCGGGGGCATCCGCCGCCACACGGTAGCCGAGCGGAGCCGGCAGCGGCTCGAGGGCCGCCGGTACGCTCAACACGAGCCGCAGCATCGAGCCCAGCGGTGTCAACGTCTCGCCCGCCGCCCTTTCGAGGAAGCGCCGCAACCGGTCGGGCAGCGGCGGGGCCTCGATCCGCGCGAGGATCGGCTTCAGCCGCTGTGCCGGCAGCCCGCCTTCCGCCCCGCCGTCCCAGACCACGCCCACCGCCTCGCGCGTACCAAGAGCGACCCGGACCAGGCTGCCGGGGGGAACGGGCTCGTCTGCCCGATAGTCGAGCGGCCGGTCGAGCGGCACCGGCAGCAGAACCGGCAGGACAGTGGCGGCCACGACACTCCCGGGCGGCGCGGCTTGCGCCGGAGTTGACGGCGGCGCCCTTATCATGCTCGGAGCCGACGGCGAAGGATGCTGCCGCCTTGTTCACCCAGGCCACCGACGAGATCGCCCGGAGTGCTCGTGCCTGGCTCGCTCGGCTTGCGGGTGAACGGCGCCTCGCGGCCCGGACGGTGGCCGGCTACGGCCGGGACCTCGACGGCTTCCTCGCCTTCCTCGCCGCGCATCGCGGCGGCCCGGTCCGCTCCGCCGAGCTCGCCGGGCTCGAGCCGGCCGATCTCCGCGCCTGGCTCGCCGCCCGCCAGAACCGCGGCTATGCGCGCAGCTCGACCGCCAGGGCCTTGGCCGCGGTGCGCGGCTTCCTCCGTTTCCTCGAGCGGACCCGCGACATCGCCTGCCCCGCCGCCCGCGCCATCAGGCTCGGCTGCGTGCACCGCGCCCTGCCGCGAGCCTTGGCGGCGGAGGAGGCGGAAATTCTCGCCGCCTCCGCCCTCGAGCGCGCCGGGGGCGCACCGTGGCTGGCCCTGCGCGACCGCGCGCTCCTCCTCCTTCTCTGGGGCTCGGGTCTGCGGATCGGCGAAGCCCTCGGGCTTTCACGCCAAGCGCTGGGCCCCGATCCGGCTGCCCTTCGGACGCTCGGGATCCGCGGCAAAGGAGGCCGCGAGCGGGTCGTCCCGGTCCTGCCCGAGGTGGCCCAGGCACTCGCCGCCTATTGCGCCGCCTGCCCCTGGCCATTGAGCGCCGAGCAACCGGTGTTCCGCGGAGCCCGGGGCGGTCCTCTGCAGCCGGCGGTGGTGCAGCGCCGCGTGCGAGCTCTCCGGGTAGCGCTCGGCCTGCCCGAGACCGCGACGCCGCACGCGCTGCGGCACAGCTTCGCCACCCATCTCCTCGAGGACGGCGCCGATCTGCGGTCGATCCAGGAACTGCTCGGCCATCGCAACTTGTCGACCACCCAGATCTACACCCGGGTCGAGGTGGAGCGTCTGCTCGCACTCCACGCCCTCCACCACCCGCGCGGCTGAGGCGGGCCGCGCCGATGCCCGCTCCCGGCGATTGCGCCGTACGATCGCGCCCCATAAGAGCTTGACGGGACGGGACGGTAGCGGGCCCGTGCCCGCTCGGATCGCATGACGGCTTGCGCGCGCTCTTTCTGACCCTGGCCGCCCTGATCGCCGCCGCGGTGGCAGGGCTCCTGCTCGGCCCGCGGCTGGTCGACGGCGAGCTCGCCCGGGAGCGGCTCCTGGTCCGCCTCGAGCGGGCCACCGGCGCCTCGGCCAGGGTCCTCGGCCCGACCGAGTTCGCCCTGTTCCCTCAGCCGCGCCTCACCCTCGGCCGGCTCGTCCTCGGCGAGGAAGGGCAGGGCGCAACCACACTGTCGATCGAACGGGTCGATCTCCTGATCGGCTTCGCTGGCCTCCTCGGCCTCGAGGCGTCTCCGCGCGAGGCCCGCCTGATCCGTCCGCAGCTGCGCGCCGAGGCTCTTCCCGATCTCGCCGCGCTCGGCCGGCTGCTCGATGCGCTGCGCGGCGAGAGCACCTGCCCGGAAGCGCTCTCGGTCGTGGGCGGCCGCGTGCTTTTTCGCGATGCGCGCCTTCCCGAGCCCCTCGAGCTCGCCGAACTCGACCTCGAGCTCGCCCGCGAGACCGGTCGCGGACCCCTTGTGCTCACCGGCGGCGGCCGCTGGCGCGACCAGAGCTTTTCGGTCGCGATGGAGCTGCGGGTGGCCTCGGTCGGGCCGCACGCGGTCCGCGCCCAGCTCGGCCTCGGCGTGGGACCCACTGCCTCGCGCCTCGCTTATCGCGGCGGGCTCGATGTCGTCCGATCGCGCCCGCGGCTCGAGGGCGATCTCGAGGTCGCGGCCGATGCTGCGCGCCTTCGGCCGCTGCTCGTCGCACTGGGTGCCGAGCGCCTCGCCGACCGCCTCGCGCCGGTAGGCTCCTTCGCCGCCCGCGGCCGGTTGCGCGCCGACGACGGCCGGATCGAGACGGAGGGGCTCAGGATCGCCACGGCCGGGGGCGAGCTCGCCGTCCGTTTCGCCCTCGGGCTCGCCCAGCCGCACAGCCTCGGCCTTGAGATCGAGGCCTCCCGACTGGAACTTCCCGCCGGATTCGATCCGGCCGCGTATCTGGCCGCGTTCTGGGCCGGGCCACCGGCCGATCTGGCCGGCAGCCTCACCGTTCGCATCGGCACGCTCGCCCGAGCGGGCGAAGCGCTCCGCCTCGTCCGGCTCGACGCGCGGCTGCCCGGAAACGGCGAGTTCCATATCGACACGCTCGGCGCCGAGCTCCCGGGGACCGGCGACCTCGACGTCCGGGGGACCCTTGTGCCGAGCCCGGCCGGTCCGCGTTTTCGCGGCCACCTCGAGGCCCGCGTCGAGGATCCGCGCCCGCTCCTCGCCTGGCTCGGCTACCCGTCCGGCTGGGCGGTCGAGCGGCTCGGTGCGGTCGCGATCGCGGGCGACCTCCTGGCCGTGCCCGAGGGTGCGAGCCTCGGACGGGCCGAGATCCGCCTCGCCGGCGCGCGTGCCCAGGGGACCTTCGCCTTCCTCCTGGGTCCGCCACTGCGGCTTCGGCTCTTGGGCGAGGTCGACCGGCTGATCCTCGACCCCTGGCTGGACGAGGCGAGCGATCGGCCCGTGTCAGGCTGGCTCGCGGGCGGCCCGCCCGCGGGCTTCGAGGCCGAGCTCGACCTCCTGATCGAACGGATCGCGTGGCGTGGCCTGCGGGCCGAGCGGGTGCGGATCCGGGGTGAGCTCGCCGCGGGAAAGCTCAGAATCGACGAGCTCGCGAGCCCGGCCCTGGGTGGCGGCTCGGCGCGGCTCGTGGGCAGCCTCGGACCCGCCGGGGCCGCCGACCTCGCCCTCGAGTTCGATGCAGACCAGCCGGCTCGGCTCGTCCGGGCGCTGGGGCTCGAGCCGACCTTGGCGGCGCTGCTCGAAGGCCCGTTGCGCGCTCGCGCCCGGTTCCGAGAGGACGAGGTCGGCCGCCGGCTCGAGGCGGAGCTGGGCACGGCCGAAGGCGGGCTCCGGCTCGATCTCGAGCTCGCCCGAGGCTCGCTCGAGCCTCGGCGGCTCCGGCTCGCGGGCGGATTTGCCGACACCGCCGCGCTCGCCGCCCGCCTCGCCGGCCGCGGCGCCCTCGCCCCGCGCCTCCTCGGCCGTCTCGACGGCGAGGTCGAGGCGTCGCGCACGCCGGAAGGCTTGCGGATCGAGGGCCGCCTCGCGCCAGGCCGCCTCGCGCTCGAAGCCGCGCTCGAGCTCGCCCAGGCCCACAGTGTGCCGCTCGTGCGCGGCCGCCTCGGACTCGACGGAGCGGACGCGGCGAGTCTCCTGGATCTCTACCGCCTGTTCGAAGCACCTCTTGGCTTGCCCCCGGGGCCCTTGCGCGCGTGGCCCGGTGCCTGGCCTCGCCGCCCCTTCGGCCCTCCGCGGCTGCCGTCCGTCGATCTCGACCTCGCGCTCGATCTGGGCTTCGTGCAGGAGGACGGCACGCCGCTCGGGCGCGGCTCGACCGCCCTCGCCTTCGCGGGACCCTCCTTGGCCTTCGACGCGATCGACCTGCCGCTCGCCGGCGGCCGTCTGACCGGCCGGCTACTGGCCGAGCTCGGGACGGAGTCCGGACGTGTCGAAGCCGAGCTACGGCTCGCGAGCGCCGCCCTCGCCACCCTCGCAGAAGCGATCGGAGCCTCGCCGCCGGCCGCCGGGACCCTCGATCTCGAGCTCGCGCTCGCGAGCGAGGGTCGCTCGATCGGCGAGCTTTTGGGCAACGCGGGCGGTCGCGGTGCGCTCGTCTTGCGCGAGCTCGCGCTGCCCGACCCGGCGGGGGGCGGGCCGAGCGGGGAGCTCCTGTTGCGCGGCCCGCTCCTTCTCGAGCGCGGCGTGTTGCGAGCCCGCGAGCTCGAAGTCGAAAGCGCGGGGGGCCCGGGTCCGGCGACACTCGTTTTCGATCTCGCCGCCTGGATCCTCGACCTCGAGCTACCGGCCTCCGGGGGCCGCGTCCGCTTCCTCGGCCCGCCCGACCGGCTGAGGCGCTACGTTTCCGAGACCGCCGGCCGGCCCTAGTCGGAAGGCCCGAGCATGGTCTCCGGCCGGACCAGCGTTTCGAACTCCTCGGCGGTCACGAGCTCCAGGGCGAGCGCCGCTTCCTTGAGGGTGGTGCCTTCCGCGTGCGCCTTCTTGGCGACCTTGGCCGCGGCATCGTAGCCGATCTTGGGCGTGAGGGCAGTGACCAGCATCAGGCTGCGCTCGACGAGTTCCCGGATGTGTTCCCGATTGGCCTCGATCCCGGCCACGCAATTGTCGGTGAAGCTTCGGGCCGCGTCGGCGAGCAGACGGATCGACTGCAGTACATTGTAGGCGATCACCGGCTTGAAGACGTTGAGCTCGAGATGGCCGTTGGCGCCACCGATCGTGATCGCGACGTGATTGCCCATGACCTGACAGCAGATCATGGTCAGGGCCTCGCATTGCGTCGGGTTCACCTTGCCCGGCATGATCGAAGAACCGGGCTCGTTTTCCGGCAGCCTGAGCTCGCCCAGGCCAGATCGCGGCCCCGATCCGAGAAGCCTGATGTCGTTGGCGATCTTCGTGAGGCTCACGGCCACGGTGTTGAGCGCGCCCGAGAGCTCCACGAGCGCGTCGTGTGTAGCGAGGGCCTCGAACTTGTTGGGCGCGGTCACGAATGGCAGACCGGTGATCTGCGCGATCTCGGCCGCGACCGCCTCGGCGAATCCTTTCTTGGTGTTGAGGCCGGTGCCGACCGCGGTACCGCCCTGGGCGAGCTCGAAGACCCTCGGCAGGGCCGCGCGGATCCGCTCGATCCCCATCGCCACCTGGTGCGCGTAGCCCGAGAACTCCTGGCCCAGAGTCAAGGGCGTCGCGTCCTGCAGGTGTGTCCGGCCGATCTTGACGATGTCGGCGAACGCCCGGGCCTTGCCGGCGAGGGCACCGTGCAGGTGGTTGAGGGCCGGCAAGAGCCGATGGTGCACCTCTTGCGCGGCCGCCAGGTGCATCGCGGTCGGGAACGTGTCGTTTGAGGACTGGCCGCGGTTGACGTGGTCGTTCGGGTGGACCGGGCTCTTCCCGCCACGACCGGCTCCCAGGAGCTCGTTGGCCCGGCCCGCGATCACCTCGTTGGCGTTCATGTTGCTCTGGGTCCCGGAGCCGGTCTGCCAGACGACCAGCGGGAACTCGTCGTCGAGCTTGCCGTCCACCACTTCCTGGGCGGCCTTGGCGATCGCCTCGCCGAGCCGCGCCTCAAGGGCGCCCAGACGGACATTGACCCGGGCCGCCGCGAGCTTGATCACGCCGAGCGCTCGCACGAGCGGGATCGGCATCCGCTCGCCGCCGATCCTGAAGTTCTGCAGCGATCGCTGGGTCTGCGCTCCCCAGTAGCGCTCCGCCGGCACCTCGATCGGCCCGAAACTGTCGGTCTCGATCCGCATCTGGCGCTCGCTGCCCATCGCCCTTCCTCCGCGCTCGACCGGGCCCGCGCCTAGCGCAGGTGCGCTCCCTTGTCGACGCGACCGGAAGCACGGCGCGTCGTTCGAGCCGGAGCCGGCGGGATCCAGCGCTATTTCTTGCGGAACCGGTCGAGGGTGACGATCTCCGCCCCGCCCTTCGGCGGCTCGCTGTCGGCCGGCTTCGGTGCCACGGGCGGCTTCTTGTCGACCGCCGGGGACGGCAGTGGGACGATCTCGGGCTCGAGCGTGAACTGGAGGCCGAACTCGGCACCCGGATCGGCGAAGACCTTGATCGCGTGGAAGGGGATCCTGAGGCGCTGCGGCACGTCGTTGAAGCTCAAGGTGACCGAGAGCGCCGTGTCGTCGACCTCGAGGTCCCAGAACTGGTGCTGCAGCACCACCGTCATCTCGGTGGGATAGCGCTCACGCAGGTGGTCGGGGATCTCGACGCCCGGATCGGAGGTGCGAAACGTGATGTAAAAATGGTGCGGCGGCGGCAGACCTTCGGCGGCGAGCCGGCGCAGAACGTCGCGCACGACGGTCCTGAGCGCCTGCTCGACCATGCGCCCGTAATCGATCGCCCCTCGCGCCATGCCCGTTCGGCCGCTCCGCACCGGCGATGGAGGTGGGGGGCTTCTGTTGCCCGGCGCCCCCCGAGCCGCGCTTACCTAACCGAAATCAGGCAGCGAGCGCCAGCCGATTGTCGTTGGCACTTGTGGTTTTGGCCCGATAACGGCGGTACCATGCCGGGCGAAAGCCACCCCTTTACTACGCGCGTCGATCCTCATTCGCCCCCGTGCGGCCGAGCCCCCTCGCGGGGACCCGGCTCGAATTGGTGGAGGCGCCGGGCTCCGCCCCCGGGTCCGCTACGCCTATTCCGGGTGGTGTTCATCGCCATCTCCGGCTCGCGCCGGCAACCCCAATATAGGCAATGGTCGCTCAACTGCAACCGGCCCGACCTGACAGCACCTCTCGACTCCACTCGACTCCACGCGGTCGGCCGGTCCATGAAGCGCGCCGTTCGACACGGAGGTGTGGCATGCGGCTCGAGGCCGACAAGCTCGCCGAGATCGAGGCGGCGCGCGCCGAGTTGACCCCGACCCGGCGACCGACGGTGGCTGCGCTCGAGGAGATCCTCGGCCGACCGTTCCCGGTCCTCGACCACGGCTTCGTTCGCGTGATCGACTACATGGGGGACGATGCCGCGGTCGTTCAGGCGGCGCGCGTGTCCTACGGTAAAGGCACGAAGCAGGTGAGCGGCGATCGAACGCTGATCCGCTACCTGATGCGCCACCACCACACGAGCCCTTTCGAGATGTGCGAGATCAAGCTTCACGTGAAGCTACCGATCTTCGTGGCTCGACAGTGGATCCGCCACCGCACCGCCAGCGTCAACGAATATTCTGCCCGCTATTCGGTGCTCGACCGCGAGTTCTACCTGCCCGATCGCGAGCTGCTCCAGCTCGTCCGCGTCGAGCGGGCGGAGGAGGGCGTCCGGCAGGAGCGACTGTTCGACGCGCCCGCGCCCGAGGCCCAAGCGACCGCACCGCAGTCGACGACGAACCGTCAGGGCCGCGAGGGCAAGCTCGAAGCGGCCGTGGCGGCCGACGTGGTTCGCCGCATGAAGCGGGCCGCCGAGACCGACTTCACCCTTTACGAAAAGCTACTGGGTGCGGACGACGGGGTCGAGGGCTTCGGCATCGCCCGCGAGCTTGCCCGCACCGTCCTGCCGCTCTCGACCTACACCCAGTGGTATTGGAAGATCGATCTCCACAACCTCCTGCATTTCGTGCGGCTGCGCGCCGATCCGCACGCCCAACAGGAGATCCGCGCCTACGCCGAGGTCCTGCTCGATATCGTCCGCCGTTGGGTACCGCTCGTCCACGAAGCGTTCGAGGACTATCGCCGCGGCGCGCTCGAGCTTTCGGCCGCGGCACGCGAAGCGGTGCGCCGGGCTCTTCGGGGCGAGCCGATCGATCCGACCGCGCTCGGCCTCGGCCGGCGGGAATGGGAGGAACTCGTAGCGGCCCTGCCGGAGCTCGCCGGCACGGTCCGCGGCGGCTAAGCCTCCCGGGTGTTCCCGGTGCACAGGGCGAGGATCGCCGCGAAGACGACCGCCGCGAGCGGCAGCGCGAGCATGACGAGCCGAGAAAAGCCGGCGGTCAGTGCCACCACGATGCCCAACAGAACGAGTGCGAGCGCCACCCAACCAAAGGTTCCGAGACCCTCGCTCTCCTGCATGGCCCACCTCCGGATCGGTCTCGGGCTCTCCTACCCGCCGTCGAGACCGGGACGCCAGGGCGCGGCTGGTCGCACGGCCCGGCCCTTCCCTATTGGCCGACGGACAGTGTAGGAAACGGACAACAGCACCGCGGCTTTCCTGCGCAGCCGGTGGCTCGCGCGGATGTCGAGCGTTCCCATGCCTCGACGATGCCGGTATCACCGGTGGTCACGGGAGCAGAGCAGAGGGAGCGAGGTCGCATGCTGAGCTATGTACGCGTGGCAGCCGCAGCGAGCTGTCTGGCTCTTCTGGTCGGCTGCGGCGATCGGCCGCCCGGCCACACGGACATCATCGGCCGCCTCTTCGAGGCCGGGCCGGCGGCCAAGGTGATGAGCGAAGCGCGTGCGACCAGCCCCGGCGCCGATCCCTACCGTGCCGCCTACTACAAGTACTCGATGGAGCACGCCGAGTACGAATTCAACAAGATGGAGCATTATCGGAGCGCGACGTACCACGCCAACAACGCGATGGCCGCGGCCCGTGGCGGAGCCCCGGAGCCGGCTGCGATCTCCTCTCGCCAGCTCCCCGCCGACAAGGTCGACGAACTCACCAGCGCGCGTAATCGGCTGGTCGCCGCCCTGAACGCCGGCGGTGCGAGCCGCAATCCGGACGCGGCCGGCAAGGCCGTGGCGCGCTTCAATTGCTGGATGGAGCAGCAGGAAGAGAACTTTCAGCCGCGCGACATCGCCTACTGCAAGAATCAGTTCATGGAGGCGTTGGCCCAGATCGAGACGACGGCCGCCGGTGCGCCGGAGACGATCACCATCGCCGCCGACGTCCTCTTCGACTTCGACAAGGCGGTGATCAAGCCGGCCTTCTACCCGGCTCTCGACAAGGTCGCCGACATGCTGGTCAAGAACACCAACATCCGGGTCGAGATCTCGGGCCACACCGACACGGTGGGGACCATGCAGTACAACCAGCGCCTGTCCGAGCGGCGGGCGAACGCGGTGGCCGCCTACCTCGAGCGCAAGGGCGTCTCGCGCGACCGCATGACCGTGCGGGGCTACAGCTTCACCCGTCTCGCGGTGCAAACCGGTCCGAACGTCAAGGAGCCGCGCAACCGGCGCGTCGAGATCCGGCAGCGCTGAGTCCCACACATTCTGCCGTCTCCGGCGGGGCGCGTCCGGGCGACCGGCCGCGCTTCGCCGTATTCGGAGCTCACGGCATCCCGTCGACGAGGCGCAAGAGGAGGCTCGCGAGCCACAGGACGACGGCTGCCAGGAAGGCGAGCCGGGCATAGCAGCGAAACGTCCGCTTGAGTGCCGCGCCGACCAACCGCTGGGCGACCGCAGCCGGCAGCCGAGGCGGCGGATCGAGGAGCAACCAGGCCTCGGTCCGCTTGTAGGGCCGTTGGGGGCGAGGCGTGCCTTGAGCTCGAGGATCGCCGCCATCAGGAGGGGTGGCGGCCGCCCCGAGACGCAGCGAAACGACCGGGTAACCGGCGAGGCCCAGGCAGGCACACAGGATCGCGACCGTCCCGAAGCCCACGCCGCGCAGGACCGAAAGTTCCGCCGCCCGCTCGATCGGATCGTGTGTGTCCCGAGCCAAAGGGGCGGGACCGCGCTCAGAAGGGCGAGTCGACCGTGGTTGCGAGGCCGAGCAGGCGGCAGAGGATCCACCAGGCGATGCGGGCCGCGATCAGCCACCAGACGGCGACTAGCGGCATCAATCCCTCGATCATGAACGAGGGCGTGATCGGCCGTACGAGCGCGATGACCGGGTCGGTCACCTTGCGAAAGAAACGCCAGATGTAGAAGTCCCAATCGGGCGGCACGAAAAGTCCGAGGAGGAAACGGCCTAGCATCGTCCACATCAGGGCCGCGAGAAGGAAATTTCCGATCCCGAACACCGGATCCTGGAAGAAATACCAGGCGAGCGCCTCGATCAACGCGTCCATCGTCGGCCTCCCTGCGAAGACAGGAGCGGGGCCCGAAGGCCCCGCTCCCCGAACCGTACGGGTCCCGTGCTCAGTGGCCGCCGACCGGTTTGGCCTCGCTCATGAGCTCGCCACCCTTCGGAACGCGGATCTGGTCGATGAAATCCTGCATCTCCTTGGAGGGTGCCTTGGTGAGCAGGCTCACGACGATCGTCACGAAGAAAGCGACGGGAATACCGACCATCCCCGAAGCGATGTTGTTGAGCCCCTGCTGGGTCAGCCAGGTACCGGCGAACCACTTCGGAACACCGTAATATTCGGTGCCGAACATGTAATACAAGCAGGTCGCGTAGCCGGCGATCATTCCGAAAATGGCGCCGGCCGAGGTGCACCGCTTCCAGAACACGCCCAACACCAGAGCCGGGAACAATCCCGAGGCGGCCACCGAGAAGGCCCAAGACACGAAAATCAGGATGCCTTGCGGAAGGGTGATCGCCGTATAAGCCGCCACGAGCGCGACGAGGATCAGCAGGAGACGGGCAACGATGAGCCGCCGGGCGGTCGAGGCCCGGGCGTCGATCATCTTGTAGTAGATGTCGTGGCTCAGAGCGTTGGCGATCGCCAGGAGCAGACCGTCGGCGGTGGAGAGCGCCGCGGCGAGACCGCCCGCCGCCACGAGGCCGGCGATCACGTAGGGCAGACCCGCGATCTCGGGCGTCGCGAGCACGACCGTATCGGGCGCGATCGAGAAACGATTGAAGGTCAGGGTCGTGACCGGCGTCAGGTTGCCGGCGGCGTCCTTGACACCCTGGCAGGCGGCGAAGACCGCCTCCGGGCTCGCGGCGTTGGCGCCGCAGATCTTGACGAGGCCGATCTTGCCGTAAGTGAAGACCCAGGACGGCAGCGCCGCCACCGCCTGCAGCGTCGAGATGTCCTTGCCCAGGACGTTCGTGAAGACCTCGTACTTGGCGAACACCGCATAGGCCGGCGCCGTGAAGTAGAGAATGAAAATGAACAACAGCGACCAGCCGACCGACTTGCGCGCGTCGCGGACGCTCGGCGTCGTGAAGTAGCGCATGATCACGTGTGGCAGGGACGCGGTGCCGACCATGAGGCAGAGAATGAGGCCGAAATAATTGAGTGGATCGCGGAACCAGAAGGGTGTCGCGTGGCCCTTCGCGGCGCCGACGTAGGGCGCAATGTATTCCGCGGTGCGCTCGAGGTTGGTGATCTCGGCGAGGATCGAGCCGTAGGTGAGCTGCGGCACCGGCACGCCGGTCTTCTGAGTCGAGAGGATCACGACGGGGATCAGGTAGGCGATGATCAGCACGATGTACTGAGCCACCTGGGTCCAGGTGACCGCGCGCATCCCGCCCAGCATCGAGCAGACGAGGATACCGAGCAGACCCACGAACACCCCGTACTCGAACGGGATGCCGATCAGACGCGCCATCACGAGGCCGGTGCCGGTGAGCTGGCCCATGAGATAGATGAAGGAGCAACTGACGAGGATGACGACACCGACGAGTCGCGCGAAGTTGCCGCCGTAGCGCGCCGCCAGGAAATCCGGAACGGTGTAGGCGCCGAACTTGCGCAAATACGGGGCGACCAGGACCGCGACGAGCACGTAGCCGCCGGTCCAACCCAGGATGAAGGCGAGACCGTCATAGCCCTGGGCATAGAGCGAACCCGCCATGCCGATGAAGGAGGCGGCACTCATCCAGTCGGCGGCCGTCGCCATGCCGTTGTAGAAAGCCGGCACGCGTCGACCGGCGACGTAATATTCCGAAACTTGCGCAGTACGGGAGATGTAGCCGATCCCGGCGTAAACGGCGATCGTCAGCAGAACGAAAAGATAACCGAGGATATAGCCCGGAACTCCGAGCTGTTCAAGGATCGCAAGGACGATCACGAAACCGAGAAAGCCCCCGGTATAGAAGGTGTAGATCTTGCCGAGGTTGGCGACGAATGCGTCCTGCATGCTTCCTCACTCCTCCTCGGCCATGCCGCACTCTTCGTCGATCTTGTTCTGCTTCCAGGCGAACCAGAAGATCTGAACGACGAAGACAATCAGCGAACCCTGCGCCGCCATGTAGAATCCCAAGGGGAAACCCAGGAAAGTAATACGATTCAGCGGCTCGACGAAGAAATGGATCGCGAACCCGAAAATGAACCAAATGATCATCGAGACGATCATCAGCCCGCGTGTGCGGCGCCAATGTTCTTCGGCACGTGTCGACGGCTGCATGTACCACCTCCCACTCCACCCCCTTCGCGACGCGCGGCTTGGCCTCGGTCATCGGGTGGTCGTCTTGCGCCCCGCTCCGCCGCGTCCGCCGCCCGCCGGCCGGCGGACGACCCCGGCACGGGTCGCAGGGCGATGTTTCACGACGCTAATCCGCTGTAAGGTGGGCGCAAGGACGCACCTCGCCGGGCCGACAGAGGCGATCATGGGACATGCTGCCGCAGCGCTCGAACGGATCAAGAACATCGTTTGCCGGACCCTCGGCCGCTCCGGTGCCGGGGCACCGTGCCGGACGCCCGATGAGCTCGCGGCCTTGCTGGCCGGGGAAGCCGCTTTCGTCGCTCAAAAGGCGACGATCGAATATTGTCGTGCGCGCGCCGGCTGCGACTGGGCGAAGCTGTTCGATCAGGACGAGTTCGCCCTCGAGATGGCGCGCTCCCGCTGGTCGGCTTTTCCTCTCCTGTTGGGCGATCTGGCCGAGCTCACCCAGGTGCTGCTCCGGCGCGCCGGGCAGCTCCGAGCGGCCCGTCCGGACAGGCTCGGTCCCGTGATCCGGGCGGCACTGCGTTTCCACGGGGAGCCCGCTATCCCGCTGGACCTCGAGACCATCGAGCACGAAATCCTCGACCGTCTCGCCCGGGCGCTCGCCGACGAGCCTCGCCCGGCGCATCTCCTCGGGCGGACTTCCGGCCGGAGACTGTTCGACCTCCTGCCGTTGCGCACGGACCAGCGGGCCGACCGCGAGGTCGTCGAGAACAATGTCCGCTTCCTCCTCTGCGGGGCCTATGCCCGCCTCGAGGAAGCGATCGACGTCGGAGCGCTCGCCCGCGCCCTCGAGCCCGCGCCGGACTGACGGTCGTCCCGATGGCGACGGGCTGGTGGGCCCGGCAGGATTCGAACCTGCGACCAGACCGTTATGAGCGGCCGGCTCTGACCGCTGAGCTACGGGCCCGAACGCGGCGAGCCTAACTCCCGCCCGCCTGCGCGCAAGACGCGCCTCAGGTGTCGAGGAAGCTGCGCAGCTTGCGCGAGCGGCTCGGATGTTTGAGCTTGCGCAGCGCCTTGGCCTCGATCTGGCGGATCCGCTCGCGGGTCACGCTGAACTGCTGGCCGACCTCCTCGAGCGTGTGGTCGGTGTTCATGCCGATCCCGAAGCGCATCCTCAGCACCCGCTCCTCGCGCGGGGTGAGCGTCGCCAATACCCGCGTCGTGGCGTCCCGCAGATTGGCGAGGTTGGCGGCGTCGAACGGCTGCACTGCGTTCTTGTCCTCGATGAAATCGCCGAGATGGCTGTCCTCCTCGTCGCCAATCGGTGTCTCGAGGGAGATCGGTTCTTTGGCGATCTTGAGAACCTTCCTGACCTTGTCCAACGGCATGTTGAGTTTGTGGGCGAGCTCCTCGGGCGTGGGCTCGCGCCCGTACTCGTGGAGCATCTGCCGCGAGGCGCGCACGAGCTTGTTGATGGTCTCGATCATGTGCACCGGGATCCGGATCGTCCGCGCCTGGTCGGCGATCGAGCGGGTGATCGCCTGCCGGATCCACCATGTGGCGTAGGTCGAGAACTTGTAGCCGCGCCGGTACTCGAACTTGTCGACCGCCTTCATGAGCCCGATGTTCCCTTCCTGGATCAGGTCGAGAAACTGAAGGCCGCGGTTGGTGTACTTTTTGGCGATCGAGATCACGAGGCGCAGATTGGCCTCGACCATCTCCTTCTTGGCCTGGCTCGCCTCCTTCTCGCCCTTCTGGACCTTGGAGACGATCCGCCGGAACTCGGAGATCTGCAGCCCCGTCTCCTCGGCGATGCCGGCGATGTCGCCGCGCAGTTGCTCGATCTCCTCCCGGTGACGGGTCACGAACTCGGCCCACCCGCGCTCCTTGAGCCGGCCGACGCGGTCCAGCCAGTCCGTGTCGAGCTCATGCCCGATGTAATGCTCGAGGAAGCTCTCTCTTGAGACCTTACAGGAGGTTGCCAGCCGCAGGAGCTTGCCCTCCAGGCTCTGCAACAGCTTGTTCATGTCGAACAGCTGGTCGACCAGAGCCTCGACGCGACTCTGATTGAGGTGCACCTGAGCCATGAGCTCGACGACGCGGGCACGGGCCTTCTCGTACTTGGCGTCGAGCTTGGGGTCCGGACGCTTCTGGGCCTGCACGAGAGCGAGGCGCTTCTCCTGGAGCGCACGCAACTCGCGATAGGCCTCCGCGATCTGGTCGAAGGTCGCGAGCACGCCGTCCTTGAGCTTGGCCTCGAGCGCGGCGAGCGAGAGCGTATCCTCGTCGACCTCGTCTTCCTCGCCGGTCTGCCGGCTCTCGCCCTCCTCCGACGCTTCCGCCGAACGCTCGGCGTGCTCCGCCTCCCGCTCTTCCTCCTCGCCGCTCTCCTCTTCGTCTTCTTCCGCCGCCACCTCCTCCACCGGTGCGGCAGCCCGTACCGGTCGCGTCGGGGCCGCGAGGCGTTGTGCCGCCCGGGTCGAGGTCCCGCCGGCCGCGGCCGCGCCGCTGGCCGCCTGCTCCCCGGCCGCTCCCTGGCCCGCGCCGGCCGTCGCCCCGAGACCGGGTGGACCGGGCTCGGCCGTGCCGGGGCCGCCGCCCATGGTCGCCTCGAGGTCGACGATGTCGCGCAGCATCGCCCGGCCCTCGCGGATGGCGTCGCGCCAGCCGATCACCGCGCGCATGGTGAGCGGGCTCTCGCAGAGCGCCTCGAGAACCATGTTGCGACCGGCCTCGATGCGCTTGGCGATCTCGATCTCGCCCTCGCGCGAGAGCAACTCGATCGAGCCCATCTCGCGCAGATACATCCGGACCGGGTCGTCGGTTCGACCGAGCTCCTCGTCGAGCGGCCCCGGGCTCTCCTCGGTCTCCTCCGCATCCTCGGCGGGAGCCTCCGCGGACTCGTCCTCGACCACGCGAGGCACCGGCGCCTCGGCTTCGCCCTCGGTCATGACATCGCCGCGCACGACGCCGATCCCGCGGGCTTCGAGCCCGGCGATCAACTCGTCCAGCTGGTCCGGCGGGAAATCTGCCGGCAGGCTGTCGTTGAGCTGGTCGATCGTGAGCGAGCCCTTCTCTTTGGCCTGCAGCAGCACGCGACGCAGGGCCGGGGCGGCCGCGAGCAGCGGCTCGAGCCGGTCCTCGGGTTTGGCCTTGGCGGGCGGCCGGACCTTGGCGGCGGCGGTGCTCAGCGGCGCCGGCTGGCTCTTGGCCATGCGGGAGCTCTCCTCGACAAGGGGCGATGGTGGCTCGATCGGGGCGAGAGGCGGGAAGGACGGCGCAGCGATCCGTGTTCGGCTGGCGCTCCCTCAGGACTCGCGCGGCCGGATCGGATAAGGCGGCGGCTCGCCAGCGGCATCCTCGTCCCGTGCATTCAAAAGGCGGTCGAGGCCGCCGAGCGGTCGCTCGACGTACGCCATGTCGGGCCGTTGCGCGAGCGCATCCAGCTCGCGCCTGTGGGTCAGCCGCCGGCGCAGACGCGCAACAGTGGCCCGCCAACGATCATTGGCGGACCCCGATGCCTCGTCCGTGCCGGCCTCGCCCCCGGAACCGCCCGCCTGCCGCACCCGCGCCGCCGGCTCGGCCAAACCGCACCGAGCCAGATGGTCTGCGAGCCCCGTGGCGTCAAGATGATGGTCTTGCGACCAGCAGAGGAGGATCTCCTGGCGAAGACGCTCGAGCACGGGGTTCTCGAGCACGAGCTCGGCGAGCTCTTCCTCGACCTCGGCGAGAAGTTCGGGATTCGCGAGCAGTGGCGCCAGGATCGGCGCCTCGCGCCAGCTTTCGAGACGGCCGAGCCCCGACAGGAGCTCGCTCGCCGGAACCGCGCGCGAGGCGGGCGGTAGCCCGCGTGCGCCACTCGGGGCGCCCCGCCGTGGCGACCGCCGGTCGAGCCCGAGCCGCTCGAGTTCGGCTGTCAGCCTCGCCCGGAGATCCTCGGCGAGGCTCGCCCGGACGTCCGGGTCGGCGACCTTGGCGACCAACCCGCGCAGCGTGGTCCGAAGCCGAGCGCGCTCCTCCATCCGCTCGAGCCCGGGCGAGAGACCGGCGCGAACGACCCGGAAGACGAACGCGGCGAACGGCTCGGGCCTCGCGAGAGCTCCGGCCAGGGCCTCCGCCCCCCCCGTCCGCATCAGGCTGTCCGGGTCCTCGCCCTCGGGCAGCACCACGAAGGCGAGCGAGCGATTCGGTCGGAGCAGCGGCGCGGCCCGCTCGGCCAGGCGCAGCGCCGCTCGCAGCCCCGCCGCGTCGCCGTCGAGGCAGACGATCGGGCAGTCGACGAGCCGCCAGCAGCGCAGGAGCTGCTCTTCGCCCATCGCCGTGCCGAGCGGAGCGACCGCCGGAAAGCCCGCCCGCTCGAGCGCGATCACGTCCATGTAGCCCTCGGCCACGACGAGCCGGCCGCTGCGCCGCGCCGGCTCGATCGCCCGGTCGAGGCCGTAGAGCAGGCGCCCTTTGTGGAACAGCTCGGTATCCGGGGTATTGAGATATTTGGGCTGGGCGTCGCCGAGCGTGCGCCCGCCGAACCCCACGATCCGGCCGCGGGCATCCGCGATCGGGAAGATCACCCGCTCGCGGAACAGGGCATACGGCTCGCCAGCGCCTTCCGGAACACGCAGCAGGCCGGCCGACACGAGGAGCGCCGAGGCGAAGCCCTGCCGGGCGAGCGACCGGCCCAGCGCCGAACGGTCGGCCGGCGCCCACCCCAGCCGGAAGGCGCCGATCGTCGCCCGGTCGAGCCCGCGCCGCTCGAGATAGGCGCGCGCCGCTCCAGCCTCGGGGTCGGCGAGCCGGGCCTGGAACCAGAGCGCCGCGGCGGCGTTCGCTTCGTAGAGGCCGGGGTCGGCCCGCTTCGCTTCGGGCCCGGCGCGGCGCGGCGCCTCGATGCCGGTGAGCTCCTCGAGCCGGGCGATGGCTTCTTTGAACTCGAGCCGTTCCACCGCCATGACGAAGGAGACGGCATCACCGTGCGCACCGCAGCCGAAGCAATGATAGAAGCCCTTGTCTTCCGCCACGGTAAAGGACGGTGTCTTCTCGTTGTGGAACGGACAGAGCCCGACCCATTCCCGGCCGCGCCGGCTGAGCTTTACCCAGTGACCGACGATCTCGGCGAGCGGCAGCCGGGCCTTGAACTCCTCGAGGGAGGCCGTCGTCGCCGCACCCGGCCGTGACCGCGCAGCGCCGCCGGCGGTCACCTTCCGGCCCTCAGCCAAGTCGCTCGCAGATCAAGCGGCGAGCGAGGGCGAAGTCCATCCGACCGTTGTGCCGCTGCTTGAGCCAGGCGATCACCTTGCCGGCGTCCTTGAGCTTGCTCGCACCCACCGCCCGGATCCCCTCCTCGACCGCGGCCCGGGTCTGGCTCTCATCGAGCTTGGGCGGCAGGAAGGATTCGAGGAGCCGGATCTCCGCCGTCTCCTGTTCGGCCTCGTCGAGCCGGGCTTGGCTCTCGCAGCGCGAGATCTGCTCGGCGCGTTGGGCCACCATCTCGCGCAACAATTCCTCGATCTCCGCGTCGCCCAGGCCCTCGCCCGCACCCGCCGCGCGCGCGCAATGGTCGCGCTCGCGAACCGCCGCCAACACCAGGCGCAGCGTCGCCGCGGCCTGCTCGTCGGTCCGCTCGGTGGCGGATTTGAGCGCGGCCTGCAGCCGTTCCCTCAGCACCACGATCACTCCGTCGTCACCCGGCGAGGAGCTGCCTTGCTTGACGCCCGCCCGCGGGTTGGTAGAACCCCGGGCGTTTGCCCAAGCGGCGCCGCGGCTGTCCTGCGCCGTGCGCCGAACAGCGGATCCTCGCGCGTGAACCTAGATTCCGACCGGCGCTCGGCAACCGCGGCGTTGGGGCTGCAGGACGGCACCGTCTTCCTCGGCTCCGGCATCGGCGCGCCGGGCGTCCATGTCGGTGAGCTGGTCTTTAACACCGCGATGACCGGCTACCAAGAGATTCTGACCGATCCGTCCTACGCCGGCCAGATCGTCACCTTCACCTTTCCCCACATCGGTAACGTTGGCACCAATTCCGAGGACGTCGAGGCGACCACACCCGTCGTCCGCGGTCTCGTGCTGCGGGCGCCCGTGACCCGAGCCTCGAACTGGCGTGCCGACCGGCATCTCGACCGCTGGCTCGAGGGCAACGGGATCGCCGGCATCACCGGGGTCGATACCCGGCGGATCACGCGCATCCTGCGCGAGAAGGGGGCCCAGAACGCGGCCCTCGCCTACGCGCCGGACGGGCGGATCGATCCGCACGAACTCGTCGCCCGCGCCCGCTCCTGGCCCGGCCTCGTCGGCATGGACCTCGTGCCCGAGGTCACCTCGCGGCAGCGGGCCCTCTGGCGCGAGAGCCGCTGGCAGTGGGGCCGCGGCTACGTCGCGGGCGAGCCCGGCGGACCGCCGGTCGTGGCGATCGACTTCGGTATCAAGCGGAACATACTGCGCTCGCTGGTCTCGGTCGGCTTCGAAGTGACCGTGGTTCCGGCCACCACCGCGGCCGCCGAGATCCTGGCCCTGAAGCCTGCCGGTGTGGTGCTCTCGAACGGCCCCGGCGACCCGGCCGCGACCGGTGTGTATGCGGTTCCCGTGATCCGCGAGCTGTTGGCCGCGGGGCTGCCGATCATGGGAATCTGCCTCGGCCACCAGATGCTGGGCCTAGCGGTCGGCGCCCGAACCGAGAAGATGCGCTTCGGCCATCACGGGGCCAACCATCCGGTCAAGGATCTGACCACCGGCAAAGTCGAGATCACGAGCCAGAACCACGGTTTCGCGATCGCCGACGAGGGTCTGCCCGCCGAGATAGAGGTCACCCACCGCTCGCTTTTCGACGGTACCATCCAGGGCATCCGCTTGAAGGGACGACCGGTCTTCTCCGTCCAGTACCATCCCGAGGCCTCGCCCGGGCCGCAGGACAGCCACTACCTCTTCCACCGCTTCCGCGCGCTCGTCGAGCGGGCCGCGGTCTGAGCTTCCGCGAGCGCGACCATGCCCAAACGGACCGATCTCCGGTCGATCCTGGTCGTTGGCGCCGGCCCGATCGTCATCGGCCAGGCCTGCGAGTTCGACTATTCCGGCACCCAGGCCTGCAAGGCCCTCAAGGCCGAGGGCTATCGCGTGGTGCTGGTCAACTCCAACCCCGCCACCATCATGACCGATCCCGAGGTGGCGGATGCGACTTACATCGAGCCCATCACCCCGGCCTTCGTGCGGCGCATCGTCGAGGCCGAGAGGCCCGATGCGCTGTTGCCGACCATGGGCGGGCAGACGGCCCTCAACGTCGCCAAGGCCCTCGCCGAGGACGGTACACTGCGCGAGTTCGGCGTCGAGCTGATCGGTGCCCGGCTCGAGGCGATCGACAAGGCCGAGGACCGGCTCCTGTTCCGCGAGGCCATGGCCCGAATCGGCCTCGACCTGCCGCGCTCGCGGGCCGCCCACTCGCTCGAGGAGGCACGCGAGGCGCTGGCCGAGGTCGGGCTGCCGGCCATCGTCCGCCCCTCCTTCACCCTCGGCGGTACCGGCGGCGGTATCGCCTACAATCGCGAGGAGTTCGAGGAGATCGTCCGCGGCGGACTCGACGCCTCGCCGATCGGCGAGGTGCTGGTCGAGGAATCGGTCCTCGGCTGGAAAGAGTTCGAGATGGAGGTGGTCCGCGATCGTGCGGACAACTGCATCATCGTCTGCTCGATCGAAAACGTCGACCCGATGGGGGTGCACACGGGCGATTCGATCACCGTGGCCCCGGCGTTGACGCTCACCGACAAGGAATATCAGCGCATGCGCGATGCGGCGATCGCCGTGCTGCGCGAGATCGGCGTCGACACGGGCGGCTCGAACGTCCAATTCGCGGTCGATCCGGCCACCGGTAGGATGGTCGTGATCGAGATGAACCCGCGCGTCTCGCGCAGTTCCGCCCTCGCGTCCAAAGCCACGGGCTTCCCGATCGCCAAGGTCGCTGCCCGGCTCGCCGTGGGTTACACGCTCGACGAGATCCAGAACGACATCACGCGCGTGACGCCGGCCAGTTTCGAGCCCACGCTCGACTACGTCGTCACCAAGATCCCGCGCTTCGCCTTCGAGAAGTTCCCGGAGACCGAGCCCATCCTCACGACCTCGATGAAGTCGGTGGGCGAGGTGATGGCGGTCGGCCGGACCTTCCAGGAATCGCTTCAGAAAGCACTCAGGGGCCTCGAGACGGGGCTCTCCGGCCTCGACGAGATCGAGATCCCGGGCCTTGCCGGCGCCGATCGGCCGCGCGAGGTGATCCTGGCGGCGCTCGCCAAACCCACCCCGGACCGCATCCGGATCGTCGCCCAGGCCTTCCGCGAGGGCCTCTCGATCGAGGAGGTCCACCGGGCCTGCCGGTACGATCCCTGGTTCCTCGAGCAGATCCAGGACCTCGTGCGGACCGAACGGGCGGTGCGCGAAGGAGGCTTGCCGAACGATCGTGCGACCCTCCTCGCCCTCAAGGCCAAGGGCTTCTCCGACCGCCGGCTCGCGCGGCTCGCCGGGCTCGAGGAGCGGGAGGTCCGGGCGCGGCGGGAGGCGCTCGGCGTTCGACCGGTGTTCCGGCGCATCGACACCTGCGCGGCCGAATTCGAGGCCTTCACCCCCTACATGTACAGCTGCTACGAGACCGGGATCTGGGGCGAGGACGAGGCCGAGTGCGAGGCCCGCCCCTCCGAACGGCGCAAGGTGATCATCCTGGGCGGCGGGCCGAACCGGATCGGCCAGGGCATCGAGTTCGACTATTGCTGCGTGCACGCGGCCTTCGGACTCAAGGAGGCCGGCCTAGAGACGATCATGGTCAACTGCAACCCGGAGACCGTCTCGACCGATCCGGACACCTCCGACCGGCTCTATTTCGAGCCGCTCACCGCCGAGGACGTGCTCGCGATCTGTCGGGTCGAGGCGAGCCGGGGCGAGCTTCTCGGCGTCATCGTCCAGCTGGGCGGCCAGACGCCGTTGAAGCTCGCCAAGCCGCTCGAGGAGGCGGGGGTGCCGATCCTCGGCACCTCGCCCGAGGCCATCGACCTCGCCGAGGACCGCGACCGGTTCAAGCTGCTTCTCGAGCGGCTCCGCCTCACCCAGCCGCCGAACGACGTCTGCACGAGCGAGGCCGAAGCCGTCGCCAAAGCCGAAGCCCTCGGACTGCCCATCGTCCTTCGCCCCTCTTACGTCTTGGGTGGCCGGGCGATGCGCATCGTCCACACGCTCGACGAGGTCCGCCGCTTCTTCGCCGAGGCGCGCGCGGCCTCCGAGATCGGCCCCGTCCTGCTCGACCGCTACCTCGCCGATGCGATCGAGGTCGACGTCGACGTGGTGGCCGATCCCGGCACGGTCGTCGTCGCCGGCATCATGGAGCACATCGAGGAAGCCGGCATCCACTCGGGCGACAGCGCCTGCTCCCTGCCGCCCTATTCCCTGCCCGAGGCCACGGTTCGGGAGATCGGCCGGCAGGCCGAGGCCCTCGCCCGCGCCCTGGAGGTGCGCGGCCTCATGAACGTCCAGATGGCCGTCAAGGACGGCACCATCTACATCCTCGAGGTCAATCCGCGCGCGAGCCGCACGGTGCCGTTCGTCGCCAAGGCGATCGGCCGGCCGATCGCCAGGATCGCCGCCCGGGTGATGGCCGGCGAGCCGCTCGCCGGCTTCGGGCTGCGATCGCCGGTAACGGACCACGTGGCGGTCAAGGAGGCGGTCTTTCCCTTCTCCCGCTTCCCCGGCGTCGATCTCCTCCTCGGCCCCGAGATGAAGTCGACAGGCGAGGTCATGGGCCTCGCCCCCGATTTCGCGAGCGCCTTCGCCAAGTCCCAGATTGCCGCCGGTACCGAACTGCCCACGAGCGGCCGCGTGTTCCTCTCCGTCAAGGACAGGGACAAGCCCGCCGCCTGTCGGGTCGCCCGCGTGCTGCACGAGCTGGGCTTCGAATTGCTGGCTTCGCGCGGCACCGCGGCGGCGCTCGCGGCCGAGGGCTTGCCGGTCACCGTGGTCAACAAGGTCCACGAAGGCCGGCCGCACATCGTCGATCTGATCAAGGACCGGGCGGTGGCGATCGTCGTCAACACGAGCGAGGGAGCCCAGGCGATCGCCGATTCCTACTCGCTGCGGCGTGCGGCCCTGGTGGGCCGCCTTCCCTACTATACGACGATGGCCGGGGCTCGCGCTCTGGTTGAAGGATTGCGGAAGCTCGCCCGAGGTTCGCTTGAAGTGCGGCCGCTGCAGGCCTATCTTGCCGCGGTGAAAGCGGGCTGAGCGTGCGGTACGGCGACCGAAGGCCGATCTATTTTTGTCGAAGCAACGGACGGGCAGGGATGTCCAACCGCATACCGATGACCCCCGAGGGCCACTCGAGGTTGAGCGCCGAGCTCAAGCGCCTCAAGACGGTAGAGCGTCCGGCGGTGATCAAGGCGATCGCCGCGGCGCGCGAGCACGGCGATCTGTCCGAGAACGCCGAGTATCAAGCCGCCCGTGAGCGTCAGGGCTTCATCGAAGGCCGGGTGATGGAGCTCGAAGACAAGCTCGGGCGAGCCGAGATCATCGACATCTCGAAGCTCTCCGGCTCGAAAATCATGTTCGGCGCCAAGGTCCGGCTGGTCGACGAGGAGACCGACGAAGAGGTCTCCTACCAGATCGTCGGACCCGAAGAGGCGGAGATCGCCCAGGGCCTGCTCTCGGTCAACTCGCCGCTCGCCCAGGCTCTCCTCGGCAAGGAGGCGGGCGATTCCGTCGAGGTGACGACCCCGCGCGGCACCCGTTACTTCGAGATCCTCGAGGTCAAGTACGGCTGAGCGGCCGCCGTCCGGCGTCGGGCCGGGCGGGCACCGGCCGGGTGGAGCGGCGATGGCGGAGCGCAGGGTCAAGCTCGCGATCGTGGGCGCCGGTCCGGCGGGATACACCGCCGCGATCTACGCCGCCCGTGCCAACCTCGCACCGCTTCTGATCCAGGGCCTGCAGCCGGGCGGCCAGCTCGCGATCACCACCGATGTCGAGAACTTCCCGGGCTTTCCCGAGCCCGTCCAGGGGCCGGAGCTCATGGAACGGATGGCCGAGCAGGCCCGCCGCTGCGGGGCCGAGCTCTTGGCCGACGTGGTGAGCGCGGTCGATCTGAACGAGTGGCCGTTCCGTCTCGTGCTCGACAGCGGCGACAGCGTGCGCTGCGATGCGCTCATCGTGGCCACCGGCGCCCAGGCGCGTTGGCTCGGCCTCGAGAGCGAGCGTCGGTTCCAGGGCTTCGGCGTGTCCGCCTGTGCCACCTGCGACGGGTTCTTCTTCCGCGGCCGCGAGGTCGCGGTCGTCGGCGGCGGCAACAGCGCGGTCGAGGAAGCGCTCTACCTCGCCCAGCTGTGCGCGAAGGTCACCCTGATCCATCGCCGCGACAGCCTTCGCGCCGAAAAGGTCCTCCAGGACCGGCTCTTTGCCAACAGCAAGATCCACGTCGTCTGGAACCACGTGGTGGACGAGATCCTGGGCAGCGACGAGCCCAAAGGGGTGACGGGTGTGCGGATCCGGCACGTCGCGACCGGGGAGACGGGCGAGATCCCGGTTCACGGCGTCTTCGTGGCGATCGGGCACGATCCCGCTACGGGTCTCTTCAAGAACCAGCTCGACATGGATCGCGAGGGCTATATCGTGACCGCGCCGGGCAGCACCCGGACCAGTGTTCCGGGCGTGTTCGCAGCCGGCGACGTCCAGGACAAGGTGTATCGTCAGGCGGTGACGGCCGCCGGAACCGGGTGCATGGCGGCGCTCGAGGCGGATCGCTGGCTCGCGGAACGGGCCGCGGGGGGTTGAGGCCCGAGCGAGACGGGGGACGCGCGGAGCACATGCTCGACTGGGATCGGGTTCGCATCTTCCACGTGGTCGCCGAGGCGGGCAGCTTCACCCGCGCCGCCGACCGTCTCGGTCTGTCGCAGTCGGCGATCAGCCGGCAGATCGGCGCGCTTGAGGAGGATCTGGGCGCTCCGCTCTTCCATCGGCACGCCCGCGGCCTCGTGCTCACCGAGCAGGGCGACATCCTGGTGGAGGCGGCGCGCGAGATCGCCCGCAAGATGGCCGCCGCCCAGACTGCGCTGCGCGAGAGCCGCGAGGTGCCGGCCGGCCATCTGCGGGTCTGTACGACCGTGGGTGTCGGCACGGTTTGGCTCGCCTCGCATCTCGGCGAGTTCCTCGACCGCTACCCCGAGATCACGATTTCGCTGATCGTCACCGATGCGGAACTCGACCTCTCGATGCGCGAGGCCGACGTCGCGGTGCGGATGCAAAGGCCGACCCAGTCCGACCTCATCCAGCGTAGGCTGATGACGGTTCACACCCACATCTATGCCGCTCAGTCCTACCTCGAGCGGCACGGTACGCCGACCTCGACCGCCGACCTCGACCGACATCGTCTCGTGGCCTACGGCGAAGATCCGAACCTATCGAGCCAGCCCCTCAACTGGATCCTCTACGCCGGGCTCGAGGAAGGCGAGATCGATCGGCCGCGAAAGGCGGCGCTGCGCGTCAACAACGTCTACGGGATGCTGCGTGCGGTGCAGAGCGGGCTCGGCCTCGCCTCGCTGCCGGACTATCTGGCGAGCGGCAGCGGCTCTCTTGTGCGCGTGCTACCGGAGCTCGATGGTCCGAGCTTCACGGGCTATTTCGTGTATCCGGAGGAGCTGCGGAACTCGAAGCGAGTCGCGGTGTTCCGTGACTTCCTGCTGGAAAAGGTGGCCCAGCAGCCGGTCTGGTGATAGGCATGCAAAAAAAGCATGCTACTGTTGCATCCAGACACTAGCGGAAGGGCTCAGCGATCTCTAATTGATGCGCCGCAACAAGGGCTGCTCTGGGAGCCCTCGTTGTGGCGGTCCTCGCGGCCGCGGTCCCGAGGGCGCAACGCCCTCGGGAGGGGATCTCCGGGTCCCTCTTCCCCCAGACGTTTAGCCTCCCTGATCCACTCGGCCGGGCCTCGTGCCCGGCCATTTTTTCTCAGGGAACGATCGGCCTCGAGATTCTCGGGGCTCGCTCTTGCACGGATGGCGGTGAGGCAATCCGTCACAGCGCTCCTAGGGCGACGCGTTCCACGCGTCAAGCCGACCCCGCACCGGTCGATGCGATGTTGCAGCGCAATATTTTCGCCGCCCCGCCCAGACGCCTCGAAACCGGCACGGAAGCTGCCGTGGCCGCGAACGGCAAGCTCGGCTATCAGCGGTTCGAGCAGCGAACCCGTCCATTATCTGCTACGGGGAAAGCCCCGGCCAACCGACGTCACACCCAGACCGTGGCTCCGCTCAGGGCTCGAAGATGAGGATGCTGTGGGGCACCTCGCCGGCGGGCATGCTCTTGAGCGGCTTCAGGGTCTTCGTGTCGATGATGGTCACGTCGTCGGACAGGCCGTTGGTCACCCAGAGGCGGCTCTCGTCCTTGTTCAGCGCCAGACCCCACGGCCGCCGACCCACCAGAATGTAGTTCGTGGGCTTGCGCGTCTTGACGTCGATCACGGCCACGTGGTTGGCGCGCCCGAGCCCGACATAGGCACGCTCGCCGCGACGGTCGACCAGGACGTCGACCGGGGTGACGTTCTCTTTCCGCAGCCCCGGAAATTCGAAGTCGATCGTGTGAACCATCTCGAGCTTGCCGATGTCCACGATGTCGACGACGCCGGCGATCTCGGCCGAGACCCAGAGTTCCTTACCGTCGGGGGTCAGCGCCATACGGCGGGGACGCGTGTTCATCACGATATCCTTGACGATCTCCTCCTTCTCGATGTCGATGACGTGGAGGAGATTGGCCGCCTCCGAGGCGACGAAAGCGAGCTTCCCGTCGTTCGTGACGATGATCCCTTCGGGCTCGGCGCCCGTGTCGTAGGCGGCCACTTGTCGGCCCGTCTCGAGGTCGAAGACCGTCGCCTGGCTGTCCTCCTCGTTCGAGACATAGAGATGCCGGCCGTCCGGATGCAGGTAATGCACCTCGGGATAGAGCACGTTGGGCAACCGGCGAACGAGCTTCTGGGTCTGCGTGTCGAAGACGCCGATCATGTTGTCCTCGGCGCAGCAGACGAGGAACTCTTTGCGGTCCTTGGTGAACACCATGCCGCGGGGGCGACTGCAGGCCGGAACCGTGCGGAGCAGATTGCCGTCGAGGTCGTAGACCGAGAAATTGGCGGACTTCTCGTTGGTCACGATCGCGAAACCCTGTGCCGCCGCCGCCTCCGTGGCCGCGAGCGTCAGCGCGAGCAGCGCCGATGCCAACGAAGCCGTCGTCTTCCGCATGCTCCCTCTCCGAAGCCATAAGTCGGTGCGATAGCCGACATAAGGCGCATTCGAACGCTCGAAAAGCCGTGCGCCGGGGAATGGGGGCCGACGCTCGTCAAATCTTCCGGCCCACGCGAGAATGGGCCGTCGCCAGAACGGTAGAATTCGTACCGATGCGCTATGCCCGGCTCGTCTGCGCCTCCCCCTTCGTCGTCGGCCCGATGCTGGTTGCCGCCCCCTCGGCGCGGGCCGCCGATCGCGTCTGCGAGCAGCTCGCGCGCGACTTCCTGGTCCCGGGCACGGTCGAGCAACGTCGGCTCGACCGGGAGCTCGCACTCGCCGCCGAAAAAGGCTGCGTCGCGATCCTGCGCGAGCGCCTGGGCCGTGGCGCCTCGCCGCGGGCGCGCGATCGGACGGGGCGGACGGCGCTCCACCACGCCGCCCGCGGCGCCAAGGAGGAGACCGCGCGGCTCCTCCTCGAGGCGGGCGCCGACCTCGCCGCCCCCGATCTCGCCGGCAGCACACCTTTCCTGCTGGCGAGCGAGCTCGACCAGGTGGACGTCGTCCGGTTCCTGCTCGAGCACGGTGCGCCCGTCGATCGGCCCGGCCGCAGCGGCCTCACCCCGCTCGCCGCCGTTTTCAACGGCAACGAGCGCCTCGTCGCCCTCCTGCTGGAGCACGGCGCCGATCCGGGCTGGCGCGACCGCGAGGGCCTGGGATTGGCCGAGCTCGCGGCCGAGCCGGCGATCGCCGAACGCGCGCCTCGGACTCAGAGCGCGCCCAAGTAACGGGCGAGCACGTCGATCTCCTCGTCGGTGTAGGTGTCGAGGAGGCTCGACATCGCGGCGTTGTTGGCGCGCTCTTTCGTCTTGAAGGCGCGCATCGTGACGACGAGGTAGCTCGTGAGCTGGCCCGCGAGCCGCGGCACGGTGCCGTCGCCCAGGTAGCCGCCGAGGTGGCATTCCTTGCACATGCCGGCGCTGGCCAGCCTCTCGGCCACCACGTCGTCGCCCTCCTCGGCCTGCTGCTGCAGCCGCGGCCACGGGCGCTTGGCGAAGAAGGCGGCGAGCTCGCGGAGATCCTGCCGGGACAAATCCTTGACGATCTCGTTCATCACCTCGTGCTTGCGCGATCCGTTCTTGTAGTCGCGCAGCTGGATGTAGATGTAGCCCTCGTGCTGGCCGTCGATGATCGGTGATTCTGCATAGTTCGGCACTCCGTTCTCGCCGTGGCAGGCCACGCACATCGGCACGAGCTCCGCCAGATGTCCGGCGAGCTGGTCGATCCCCGGAATCGTGGACGGCGCCGGCGGCCGCTCGCCCTCGGCGTGGACGCCCGTGGCGACGAGCCAAGCGATCGGTACGGCGCATAGGGCGAGCAGAAGCCGGGGGGTAGATCGGGTCACGGGGCGTGCTCCTCGGGATCCGTCCTCTCGCTGCGGGCGGCGCCGGTCGCCCGACACCGCCCATGCGGATGAAGAAAATCGACCGTCGCCTGCCTCAATCGGCGAGGCTGAAGGCGATGATATTGTTGCGGCACTCGTAGTCGAGCTGGGTGTTCCCACCCGTCGCCACCACGATGTACTGCTTGCCGTCCACCGTGTAGCTGGCTGGCGGCGCGTCGACGCCGGCACCGGCCTGGAAGCTCCAGAGCTGCGCACCGGTCGCCGAATCGAGGGCGTTGAAGCGGCCGTTGCCCGCGCCGAAAAAGACCAGTCCACCAGCGGTCGCCAGCACGTCGCCGATCAAGGGCTGCGGCGTCTTGACCTCCCAGCGGATCTTGCCGGTGTTGTAGTCGACCGCGGAGAGGATCCCCCACTGCTCTTCGCTCGGAATGACCTTGAACGCGCTGCCGAGCCAAGGCTCGCCACCCGGATAGGGTGTGCTCTCGACGTGATAAATCATAGGTTGGTGCAGGTTCATGGCGTAGGCGAGGCCGAGCCGCTCGTCCACGGCCATGGGCGACCACTCGATGCCACCGTTGGCGCCGGGCAGCATGCGGGCGCCTTCCTTGGTCGGCATGACCCACATGTTCTCCTGCGGCATCATCGCCTCGGAGAAGCGGATGAGCGAGCAATCGTCCCGCTTGTGGACGTAGACGTGGCCGGTCTTGCCGTCGTGGATCACACCCGGCACGACCTTGCCGTCCTCGTCCTTCACATCGATCAGGATCGGCGGGCTGACCGCATCCAGATCCCACACGTCGTGCGCGATGTACTGGAAGTGGCAGAGGTACTTGCCGGTGTCGAGATCCACCGCCACGAGGCTGTCGGTATAGAGATTGTCGCCAGGCCGGAGCGAGCCGTCGAGGTCGGGTGAGGGGTTGCCCACCACGAAATAGATCCGCCGGCGCTCGAGGTCGACCGCCGGGTTCTGCCAGACCCCGCCACCGAGCGTCATGTACGGATCGCCCGTCTTGGCGAGCACTTCCTTCTCGGCTGCGATGTCGCGCTTCAAGTCGCGGCCGGTGGCGTCCTGCGTCGCCCAGACCCCGACGGAGTTCTCGGGGATCGTGTGAAAGGTCCAGACGCGCTTGCCGGTCTTGGCGTCGAACGCCTTGACGAAGCCGCGGATGCCGTACTCGCCGCCGTTCATGCCGATCAGGATCTTCCCGTCGACCGCTGTCGGCGCCATGGTCTCCGAGTAGCCGAGCTCGGGATCGGAGATCTCGGTCTCCCAGACGAGCTTGCCCGTCTTGGCATCGAGGGCAACGAGTTTGGGGTCGAGGGTGCCGATGTAGACCATGTCGCCATAGGCCGCCACGCCGCGATTGTTCGGGCCGCAATAATAGACCGTGATCGGTCCGAGCTTGTGCTTGTAGTGCCAGAGCTGCTCACCGGTCCGGGCATCCAACGCGTAGACGTGGTTGAACGCCGTGGTCACGTACATAACGCTGTTGACCACGATCGGCGTGGTTTCCATCGTCTCCTTGAACTCGGTCTGGAAGATCCAGGCCGGGCGCAGCAGGTGCACGTTCGACGTGTTGATCTGCGGGTTCGGATAAAAGCGGGTCTGATGGTAGTTGTGGTTCGTGTACAGGAAGTTGTTCCCGTCACCGGCAGCGGCGTTCAGCACGCGCTGGGTCGCGGTGCGCGTGTCGCCGTACTTGGTGGCTCCCTTGACCTCCTGAGCCTGTACGCTGCCGGTCGCGCCGACCGCCACAGCGAGGAGGCTGGCTCCTGCGAGCCAGCTCGTATGCTTTTTCATTCTCCGCCCCCCTTCGGGGATATCGGCCCCCGTCACGCGACGGCAAACCGCCCGAAGGGCTACGCCCTCCTCTGAAATTCAGCAAGTGCGAATAAATCGCCGCGACGACCCGCCCGCGGGATCAGAACCGGCAGCGGCTCTCGGGCTGGTCGACACCCAGAGTGTCGAGCGTGTTGCGCTGGTGGAGGAAGCGGTCGAGCGGCGCCCGGGCGATCACCGCGTCCAGGGTCCCGAGCAGGATCGGCTGGCGAAGCTGGAGATCCCACGGCCGGAAGGTCGAAGGCGCACCCTTGTAGAGATCGAGGGTCACGCTCTGGTCGAGGAGCGCTTCGCGCACCTTCGTGAAGTCGCTCGAGCGGGCCCGGCTCATGGCCTCGAGCACCGCCCGGATCGCCGCCCAGGCCGAGAATTCCGGATCCTGCATCTTGCGCGGGACCGTCAGCGCGCGCTCGAAGCGCTGTTCGAGCTGCGGCGCGCCCTGCCGCTCGTAGGCCCAGTGCCAGACCGAGGGCACGAGCCCGTGCGTCCCCACCACGGGCCGCGGCAGCACGGTCTGGTAGGGCAACGCGCGGCCGAACTCCCCGTTGGTGTCGGCGACGACCACGACGTCGTAGGCCACACCCTGGGTCAACAGGCGGACGTTGTTCTGTTCGCGCTGCCGCGGATCGCGCCCCGAGACAAAGCGCCGGGTCTCGACCACCCGACCGCCGAAGCGGCGGATGGCACGGGTGAAGGCCTCGCCCCAAAGCGCATCCTCGGCCTCCGGCCCGACCAGCAGGAGCGCATCCCGCCATTGTTGGTTGGCGAGATATTGGCCGAGTGCATCGGCGAGCATCGTCCGGCTCGCGGCGACATGGAACAGGTGCGGGGCACACGCCTCGCCCCGTAACCGATCGTCGCGCGCGGAAACGTTAAGGAGGACGAGCTCGCGGCCCTTGGTGCGAGCGGCGAGTTCGGCCAGCATCCCGTCCTCGACGTCGACCAGCAGAAAGCGCACGCCGAACGCGCTCGTCAGCCGCTCGACCCCGGCGAGCGCGCCGTCCAGATCCTTCACCCGCAGCGATTCGAGGCCGATCTCGACGCCGATCGCCCGACCGATCGCGCGCGCGTCCCGCATCGCCACGGCGGCACCGTCGAGCGGCACGATCGCCGGGCGAATCGGGACGTTGGCGTAGGTCTTGAGTTCGCGGTACCGCGGATCGTCCTCGAGCCCGATATAGCCGAGCGTGACCTTGGGCCGCTCCAGCGCGTGCACCGACGTCGCGGCGGCTACCAGCGCCAGAGCAACGGTCACGGCGCGCAGGGGCGAGACCAAGGTACGACCTCCGGGGACCGAACTCAGCGGACGACGAACTTGCCGACCGCGCCGCGGCCCTCATGCCCTTTGAGGCCGAAGGTAAAATCGCCCGTGCGGATCGGCACGAAGTAGATGTCGACCTTGCCGTCCTCGTCGAACTCGATCCCTTCGATCCCACCCATCGGGTGCACCTCGATTCCCGCGATCACGATCTGCGAGATCCAGGCGTTGCGGAACAGATCGGGCGAGATGAACATCACCTCGTCGCCGGCTTTCGAGTCGACCGTGAGCCGATAATATTTACCGGTCTCGAGTTGGAACTCCTTCTTGGAGAACTGGAGATCCTTGTTGATCGCGACCTCGAGGCGGGTCGGTTTGGTGGCGAGGTTTCCGGCGGCCTCCGCGGCAGTGGCGACCAGCGTCCCCGCGAGCAAAGCGAACAGCGCTCGATACAGCATCGCCCCTCCCTTTCTCGGCCGCCACCGAAGCCGCTCTTATGAGAGCGATAAGCGGCAATTTGGTTGCCTGTCAAGACACGGGGCTGCACGCGGCCGGCCTACCGCCCGGACCGGTGCTTCGCTGCCCGCTCGCGGTTTCGGTCGTTCGCGGCGAGAACTCCGAGGGGGATTGTCGATCGAAGGAGAGACGGCACGGTGAACGGCCCTTGTCACTGGAGCGGTGGCGGATCATCTGATCGCTGATCCGTGCGAGGGGGAGGCGCCCGCGATGTTCCGTTCGGTGTTCCGTCGCTTCTTCTTTCCCGTCGTGCTGCTCGCCGCCTTCGGCCCGGCGTCGCTCGCGGCGGCCGAATTCGGTACGATACGCGCGGGCGTGCTGCGCTTCGGAACGGTGAGCTGGGAGCTGGACGTCGTCAAACGCCACGGTCTCGACGCCAAGGAGGGCTTCACCCTCCAAGTCCAGGAATTCGCCGCCAACGACGCCGCCTCGATCGCCTTCATGGGCGATGCGGTCGACATCGTGGTCGAGGATTGGCTCTGGGTCGCGCGCCAACGCGCCGAGGGTGTCGCGGTGAGCTTCCTGCCCTATTCGAGCGCCGTGGGCGCGCTCGTCGTCCGGCCGGATCGCGGCATCACCAAGCTCGCCGATCTCGCCGGCAAGAAGCTCGGCGTGGCCGGCGGCGCGCTCGACAAGAGCTGGCTCATCCTACAGGGCCTGGCCCGGCGCGAGGCCGGCCTCGAGCTCGCGAGTGCGGCGAGCCCGGTGTTCGGCGCGCCGCCGCTCCTCTCCGAGAAACTCGCTTCGGGCGAGCTCGACGCGGTGCTGACCTATTGGCCCTTCGCCGCCCGCCTCGAGGCCCGCGGCATGACCCGGCTCTTGGGTGTGGCCGACGCCATGGCCGCCCTCGGTGTGCCGCCCACCACCCCGCAGCTCGGCTACATCTTTAAAGAGGGCTGGGCCAAGGCCAACCCGGAGCGGATCGCCGCCTTTTCGCGCGCCTCTCGCGCCGCCAAGGCCATCATGAAAGAGAGCGACGCCGAATGGGAGAAGTTGCGACCCCTCACCCGTGCCGAGGACGAGTCGACCTTCCGGACGCTCCGGCAGCGCTACCGCGAGGGGATCGTCGCGAGCTGGGGCGAAGCCGAGCGGCAGGCCGCCGCCAAGCTCTTCGCCGTCCTCGCCGAGCTCGGCGGCGAGAAGCTCGTCGGCAAAGCCAAGAGCCTGCCCGATGGCACGTTCTGGCCGCTTGTCTGGTGAAGCCGGCCTCGAGGGCGCGGCGCTCCCGAGCGCCCCGGCCCCCTCCGCGCCGCCGCTCGGCTCGCGGTCGCGGCGGTTCCTGCCGCTCGCCTCCTTCCTCGTCCTGATCGGGCTCTGGGCCGCCGCCGCCGCGCTCGCCGAAGCGCCGCGAACCCTACCGGGCCCGCTCGCGGTCTTCGAGGCGGGCGTCCGGGAGTTGGCCGCCGGCGAGCTCCTGCACCACCTCGCCGCCACCCTCGCTCGCGTCGCGGCGAGCTTCGCGATCGCCATGGCCGTGGGCACCGCGGTGGGCATCCTCATGGGTCGGCTCGCGCCCGCCGACGAGTTCGGCCGCCCCTGGCTCCTTCTCGCCCTCAACATGCCCGCCCTCGTCACGATCGTACTCTGCTACATCTGGATCGGCCTGATCGAGGCCGCCGCGATCACCGCCGTCGCGCTCAACAAGATTCCGAACGTCGCGGTCACGGTGCGCGAGGGGGCCCGCGCCCTCGACAAGGGTCTCCTCGAGATGGCGCAGGCTTTCGCCGTGCCGCGTGGCCGCGTCCTCGCGCATCTCGTCCTGCCCCAGCTCGCTCCCTATCTCCTGGCCGCCGCCCGCTCGGGCCTCGCGCTCGTGTGGAAGATCGTGCTAGTCGTCGAACTCCTCGGTCGGCCGAACGGGGTCGGTTTCCAGATCCACACCGCTTTCCAGCTCTTCGACGTGGCCACCATTTTGGCCTACGCACTCGCTTTCGTCGCCATCGTCCAACTCGTCGAATGGGCCGGCCTCGAGCCGCTCGCCCGGCGCGTCGAGCGCTGGCGCCGCTGAACCATCCTCGCCGTCGGCGGGACGGCCGGTCGCAGGGCCGTTGACAGACGGTCGGGCCTCGGCGACAGGAGGCGCATGGCTGCCATGCGCCGAAGAGGGGGGCACGATGCGAATCGACGCACGCATGCTGTTACGACGTACACTTCTGGCCGGCTGTGCCGCCGGAGCGCTCGGCGCCGCCGTGACGGCCCGAGCCGCAGACACCGGATGGCCGATGTACGGCGGCAACTACCAGAAGTGGCATTACAGCGAGCTCGCTCAGATCAACCGCGACAACGTCAAGAAGCTCTCCTTCGCCTGGGCGCGCTCGCTCGGCAATGCCTTCGGTCAGGAGAGCACCCCGCTCGTCGTCGGTGACACGCTGTTCGTGACGAGCGCCAACGGGCCCCAGCACGTGATGGCGCTCGACGCGGCCACCGGCGCGATCCGCTGGAAGGTCGACCTCGAGATGCCGGCTGGTGTACAGCAATACGCCTGCTGCGGCGTCGTCAACCGCGGAGCCGCCTACAGCGACGGTCTCCTCTTCGTCGGCCGGCTCGACGGGGCCCTGACCGCCCTCGACGCCAAGACCGGCGAAGAGGTTTGGACCGCCGACGTGGTCGACTACAAGCAGGGTTCGGTGATCACTTCCCCGCCGCTGGTCGTGAAGGACCTCGTGATCACCGGCTTCGGTGGCGGCGAGTACGGCGCTCGCGGCTACATCGTGGCTTTCGACAAGAAGACCGGCAAGGAGCGCTGGAAGACCTGGACCGTGCCGGGTCCGGGCGAGCCCGGCAACGAGTCGTGGAAGGGCGATTCCTGGAAGCACGGCGGTGGCACCGTCTGGCTCGTCGCCTCTTACGACCCGGAGCGCAACCTCGCCTATTTCGGCACCTCGAACCCGGCCCCCTGGGCCGCCCACGTCCGCGGCCCCAACACTTCCGATTACGGACAATACACGAACAAATGGACCGCCGCGACGATCGCCGTGAATCCCGACGACGGCAAGATCGTCTGGGGCTTCCAGGGCACGCCGCACGACGCTTGGGACTACGACGGCGTCAACGAACTCGTTCTCGTCGACATCGACGTCACGGGTGACGGCAAGCCCGATCCGGTCGGCCTCAAGGCCGATCGCAATGGCTTCTTCTTCGTGCTCGACCGCACCACCGGCAAGGCCCTGTCGGCCGACACCTTCGTGCCGACCAACTGGGCCAAGGGCTACGATCTGGCCGCCCAGCGGCCGATCGAGGATCCGGCGAAACGGCCCGGGCTCAAAAAGAAGGCCACCGACATCTGCCCGAATCTGATCGGCGGCAAAAACTGGATGCCGATGGCCTGGAGCCCGCAGACCAAGCTCGTCTACATCCCGGCCAACAACCTCTGCATGGACATGGAGGACAGCGAGGTCGAGTACAAGCGTGGCTCCTTCTACCTCGGCAAGGACTTCCCGACGAAGCCCGGGCCCGGCGGCTACCTCGGCGAGCTGATCGCCTGGGATCCGGTCGCCCGCAAGAAGGTGTGGAGCATCCAGGAGAAGTGGCCCTTCAACGGGGGTGCCCTAGCGACCGCAGGCGGTCTCGTCTTCGCAGGGAACTACGAAGGCGAGTTCCGCGCCGTTGACGCCAAGACCGGCGAGGTGCTCTGGAAGAAGCAGCTCGGCTCCGGCATCCATGCCGGCCCGTCGACCTACGAGGTCGGCGGCAAGCAGTACGTCGTCGTCGCGGTCGGCCGTTCGGAGACCATTCCGGGCTTCTTGGGTGATATCGGCCGCAAGATGATCGACGCCCAGCCGACGGCGGGCATGCTGTTCGCTTTCACCCTCGAGTGATCCTGCAGGACGGGCGGTCCGAGGGACCGCCCGTCCCCGGTCCCCGGAGACGCCCCCTTGCGACGCCTCCCGTTCCTTTTCACCGCCGCCTTTCTCTTTCTCGCCCCCCTCGCCGAGGCGGTCGCCACCGAGCCGTTCCGCGTCTGCCTCGATCCCGACACGCCGCCCTTGAGCATGGTCGCGGGTGAGCGGCACGGGGTCTATTACGAGGTCGGCGAGCGCCTGGCGCGCGCCCTCGACCGGCCGTTCCAGGTCTACTGGTGGCCGACCGACCTCGGCAAACGCGCCATCCGCCTGACGCTCTTGGCCGACCGCTGCGACGTCATGCTCGGCGTGCCCGACGTGAAGGGCCTCATGGGGCCGCGCCTGCTGGTGGCGGGACCTCTCCTCGAGCTCGGCTACGTGCTCGTTCTGCCCGAGGGAAACTCGGTCGGTGCGATCGAAGAGCTGCGCGGCCGACGCGTCGCGGTCGCCTTCAACAGCGAAGCGCAGAATGCGCTCGCCACCCTCGACGGCGTCGGGCCCGTGACCTTCCGCGAGCCCGAAGAGGCGCTTCGCGCGCTCGCCCGCGGCGAGGTCGATGCCGCCTTCGTCTGGGAAGCCCCCGTCCCCTGGATCGAGCGGGAAACCGGCCGTCGCTTCACGATCGTGGCGGTCGACGGACCGCGGCTGCGCTGGCGCTCGGCAGCCGGCGTCGCCCGTGCCAACAAGCCTCTGCGCGACCGGCTCGAGGAGCTGTTGCGCGGCATGCGTGACGAGATCGCGGCGATCGCCCGCGACTACGGTCTGCGCCAGGACGGTCGCATCGTCTGGAACTGGCTGCCAGCGAGCGCGGAGCGGCAGGGTTCGATCGCGCCGGCCGTCGCCCCGGGCATCGTCAGGGTCGCAGCCGAAGCGCCGGCCGCGGACGACCTCCAGGCGATCGCCGAGCGAGGCCGCGAGCTCTTCAACTCGGTCCTGGGCTGCGCCCACTGCCACGGGCCCGAAGCAGTCGGCCCCGACAAGCCGCGCGATCTGCGGCGGATGAAGATCCGCTACCGCACGGGCTGGACCGAAGCCTACTGGCAGGCGGTCCGCGAGGGCCGGTTGCAGACCCAGTCGGGTCTCGTCATGCCGGCCTGGAAGGACACCGCCAGCGAGGAGGACCTGAAGGCGATCCTCGCCTGGCTCACCGGCCTGCAGGTAAGCCGTTGACGCGCAGCTGCGCCCCAGATCACCTGTCACTGGAAGCCGGGCTCGAGCCCGGCTTCTGGCGCACCAAGGCGCTCGCGGCCCTGAGCCCGGCCGAGTGGGAGGAGCTCTGCGACGGTTGCGGCCTCTGCTACCAGATCCGTGTCGAGGACCCGGACACCGGCGAGACGGCGCTCTCCGACGTGGCCTGCCGGCTGCTCGACCTCTGCACCCATCGCTGCCGCCACTATGCCGACCGTCACGTGCGGGTCCCCGACTGTGTGGCGCTGACGCCCGAGAACATCCGAGCCCTCTCCTGGCTGCTTCGGAGCTGCGCCTATCGGCTCGTCGCCTTCGGGGTCTGCCTCCCCGAGTAGCATCACCTGGTCTGCGGCGACCCCGAGGCCGTGCAAATCCGCGGTCCCTCCATGCGCGGCGAGCTCGTGAGCGAGGAAGAGGTCGACTGGGCAGAGGAAGCCCTGGCCGAGCGGGACCGCCGCTGAGCTTTCGCCGCCGACCGGCCCCGGCCGGGGCGCTCGTTCCGGCAACAGCGAGCCCATCGGGCTCGGCGATCCCGATGTCCGCCGCCGGACCTCCCCTCGAGGGCGCCGAATCAGGAGCGAGGTCCCGATCCCGGGGCGAGGAAGGGAGGTTTTCTCGGGGACCGACGGCGACCGCCGACGTCGTCGCTGCGACCCCGCCGGCCTCGACCCCCACTCTGCCGGAGCCCGCCTCGGACCGGGCCCGGCTTGCTCGACGGAAGGCGATCGCCTAGGCCTCGCTCGCGCGCCAGTAACGGGGAAGACCTTGCCCGAGGTCCGCATCGAGCGGCTCGCCAAGCGGTTCGGCACCACCGTCGCGGTCGACGAGGTCAGCTTCACCGTCGAAAACGGGAGCCTTGCTGTCCTGCTCGGCCCCTCGGGCTGCGGCAAGTCGACGACGCTTCGCCTCGTGGCCGGCCTCGAGACCGCGAGCGGCGGGCGGATCCTGGTCGACGGCCGCGACGTCACCGGCCTGCCGCCGCCGGCCCGTGGCCTCGCCATGGTCTTCCAGAGCTACGCCCTCTTCCCGCACCTCGACGTCGCCCGGAACATCACCTTCGGCCTAGAGGTACGCCGCGTGCCGAAGGCCGAGCGCGCGGCCCGCCTGCGCGAAGCGGCGGCGTTGTTGGGCCTCGAGGGCCTCCTCCACCGCAAACCCTCCGAGCTCTCGGGCGGTCAGCAGCAGCGCGTGGCGCTCGCCCGGGCGATCGTCGCGCAGGCCCGGCTGTGCCTGATGGACGAGCCGCTCTCCAACCTCGACGCCAAGTTGCGCCAGGAGATGCGCAAGGAGATCCGCGAGCTGCAGCGCCGGCTCGGCATGACCATGCTCTACGTGACCCACGACCAGGTCGAGGCCATGACCATGGCCGACCGGATCGTGCTCCTCAAAGACGGCCGGGTCGAGCAGGTAGGAACGCCCGCCGAACTCTACGCGAAGCCCGCGACGCTCTTCGCGGCCGCCTTCCTGGGCACCCCGCCCATGAGCCTCTTGGCCCTCGAGGATGGCCCCGAGGGCGCGGTCGTGGCCGGCAGCGACGTCTGCGTACTGCCCGGCCGGCCCGGCCGCGGCCGAGTCCTCGGGCTGCGACCCGAATCGGTCCGCCTCGCCCGGGAGGGCGGTCATCGAGCCGTCATCGAAAGCGTGGAGTTTCTCGGCGCCGACAGCCACCTCGCCTGCCGCATCGGCCGGGAGCGCCTCCTGGTCCGGGCGAGCGGCCACCTCGATCTCTCCACTGGCGCGGAGATCGGACTCGCCTGGCCCGAGAGCGCCGTGCACCTGTTCGATGCCGGCAGCGGCAGGCGGCTCGAGGTGGTGTGAGCGGCTAGCGAGCGGAAGGGAGCGAGACGATGCGCGTGACGCGGCGTGGATTCACCGCCCTCGGGGCGGCGGCGATCGGCGGAGCCACAGCGATCGGCGGGACCGTCCTCGGCGGCCGGCCGGCCCGGTCGACCGAGGTCAAGCTCACCTTCTACTACCCGATCGCGGTGGGCGGGCCGATCACCAAGATCGTCGACGGCTACGCCAAGCGCTATTCGGAACTGAACCCGGGGGTGGTGATCGAGCCGGTTTACACCGGCAGCTACCAGGACACGATGACCAAGACCCTGACCGCCCTCAAGGGCGGCAACCCGCCCCATCTCGCGGTCCTGCTCGCGGTCGACACCTTCACCCTCTACGACGAGGACGCGATCGTCCCCTTCGACGAGCTCGTCTCGAGCGAGGCCGACCGCGCTTGGATGCGCAGCTTCTACCCGGCCTTCCTCGAGAACGGGGCGATCGACGGCAAGACCTGGGGCATCCCTTTCCAGCGCTCGACGCCGGTCCTCTACTGGAACAAGCAGGCCTTCGTCGAGGCCGGCCTCGACCCCGAGCGGCCGCCCGCCACCTGGGACGAGCAGGTCGAATTCGCGAAGAAGCTCACCAAGCGCGACGCGGCCGGCAACGTCACCCAGTACGGGATCCAGATCCCTTCCTCCGGCTTCCCCTATTGGCTGTTCCACGGGCTCGTGATCCAGAATGGCGGCCACCTCATGAACGAGGCCGGCAACGAGGTCTATTTCGACACGCCCGAAGTGATCGAGGCGCTGCAGTATCAGGTCGACCTCGCCCGCAAGCACGGCGTCATGGCCCCCGGCATCATCGAATGGGGCACCACGCCCAAGGACTTCTTCGAGCGCCGCACGGCCATGATGTGGACCACCACCGGCAACCTCACCAACGTCCGCAACAACGCCCCCTTCCCGTTCGGCGTCGCCATGCTCCCGGCCAGGAAGCGCCGTGGCGCACCCACGGGGGGCGGCAACCTCTTCATCTTCAAGCGGGCCAACGAGGCCGAGCGGAAGGCCGCCCTCGGCTTCGTGCGCTGGCTCACCTCGCCCGAGATGGCCGCCGACTGGTGCATCGCCACGGGCTACGTCGCCACGAGCCCGGCCGCTTGGGAGACCGAGGCGATGCGCAAGTACGTCGCCGAGTTCCCGCCCGCGACGGTCGCGCGCGACCAGCTGCAATATGCCAAGGCGGAGCTCTCGACCCACGAGAACCAGCGTGTGACCAAGGTCTTCAACGACGGGCTCCAGGCCGCCCTCACCCTCGCCAAGACCCCGGCCCAGGCGATGAAGGACGCGCAGGCCGAGGCGACGCGTATCCTCGCCCCCTACCGATGAGCCGGGGGAGGGGAGCGGGCGACCGCTCCCCGCGCTTCGGTGGAACGGAGCATCCAGGCGATCTACGGTTGGTTGCTGGCCCTGCCGGCCTGCCTCCTGCTCGCTGCCTTCACCCACTGGCCGGCCCTGGCCTCCTTCCTCGACAGCTTCTGGTCGACCCCCAAGGGCCGCCGGCCGTCGCAGTTCGTCGGCCTCGACCATTACCGGCGGATGCTGGTGGACGATCCGATCTTCCTGCAGGTGATCTGGAACAACCTGCTCTACGCGCTGATCACCGTCCCGACCTCGATCCTGCTCGCCCTCGCCATGGCGCTCCTCGTCAACGAACGGATTCGCGCCCGCGGCCTCGTCAGGCTCGCCTACTTCACCCCGACCGTCCTGCCGATGGTTGCCGCGGCCAACATCTGGCTCTTCTTCTACACCCCCGGCTACGGCCTCTTGAACCAGATCTTGACCGCTTTCGGCCTGCCCGACACCAATTTTTTGGGCTCGCGCGACACCGCGCTCTGGAGCGTCATGGTCGTGACGATCTGGAAGGAGGCCGGCTTCTTCATGATCTTCTACTTGGCGGCCCTGCAGGCGATCCCACCCGTCCTCGAGGAGGCGGCGCGGCTCGAAGGCGCCTCGCACTTCGTCTATCTCCGCCGGGTCGCACTCCCGCTCCTCATGCCGACCACGCTCTTCGTGCTGGTCAACGCGCTCATCGGCGCCTTCCGGGTGGTCGACCACGTCGTCGCGATGACCCAGGGCGGACCGGACAATGCGAGCGCGCTCCTGCTCTTCTACATCTACGAGACCGCGTTCCGGTTCTGGGACACGGGCTACGCCGCAGCACTCACCGTCGTGCTGCTACTGGTCCTGGGCTCGATCTCGGTCGCCCAGGTCCGCTTCCTCGACCGTCGGATCCACTACCGGTGAGCGCCGACCGGGCCTCCCTCGTCCGACCCGCCGCCCTGTCGGCGCGCACCGCCGAGGGCATGGTCGGCCGCGGCCGCGGACTCGGCTTCGGCCTCGTTCAGCTCGGCGCCTGGATGCTGGCTCTGCTCTGGGTCGCTCCGCTCCTCTACGCGATCTGGACCGCCTTCCACCCGGCCGCCTACGCTGCCCGCTTCACCCTCTCCGCACCCCTCACCCTCGAGAATTTCGCGCGCGCGCTCGAGGCGGCACCCTTCCCGCGCTACCTCCTCAACACCGTGCTGCTCGTCACCATGACGCTCGCCGGGCAGCTCTTGCTCTGCACGCTCGCCGCCTTCGCCTTCGCCCGCTTCGACTTCAAGGGCCGTGAGATGCTGTTCGCCCTGGTCCTCGTCCAGCTCCTGATCACTCCGGACGTGCTCCTCGTCGAAAACTATCGGACGGTCTCCCGGCTCGGCATCCTCGACACGATCCTGGCGATCGGCCTGCCCTACATGGCTTCGGCCTTCGGCATCTTCCTCCTCCGCCAGACCTTCAAGCAGGTGCCCAAGGAACTCGAGGAGGCGGCGAGGGTCGAGGGCTGCTCCTGGCTCGGCGTGCTCTGGCGTGTCTACGTGCCGGTCGCGCGACCGACCTACGTCGCCTACGGCCTGGTCTCGGTGAGCTACCACTGGAATAACTTCCTGTGGCCGCTCATCGTCACCGCCTCGGTCGAGACCCGACCGGTGACAGTGGGCCTGCAGGTCTTCTCGAGCGTCGACCAGGGCATCGACTGGTCGATCATCTGCGCCGCCACGCTCGTCACGAGCGGGCCGTTGCTGATCGCCTTCCTGATCTTCCAGCGCCAGTTCGTACAGAGTTTCCTCAGGGCCGGGATCCGCTGAGGCTCAGCCTCGTCGCCGGCCGCGGATCAGCCGTGCGGCGAGCCGTGCCGCCCGCCGGCCCGAGGCGAGCGCCCTTTGGCCCACCGTGTAGAGTTCGGGCTCGGTCGCCTCGCCCGCGAGCAGGAGCCGCCCGTCGACCGACGTCGCGGCGGATCCGCCGTACGGTCGCCGCAAGCTCGACCGGGACGGCCGAGCCCCAGGTCGCCAGCGCCGCGCCGAGCCCACCTTCGACGAGGTACTCGAGCCCGCCGGGCCGGCTCCAGACCTTGAGCGCCGAGAGCCGCTCCGGCTCGACGCCGGCCTCGAAGGGCCCGGTGATCGCGAGCGCGATCCGCTCGTACCGGTCGCGGGCCGGAAAAATCGAGGCGAGCGCAACGTCGCGCCCGGCCCGCCCGGCCTCGGCGATCGCCCGCTCGAGCCGTCCGAGCGCCGCCCGAAGACTCGCCTCTTCGCCCGCGCCCGCGAACCGGCCGTCGAGCCAGAGACGCTTCGCCGCCTCGCGCACGAGCCGCAAGCCGCGCTCGCGCCGGAGCCCGACGAACGGGTTGCGCTGCGCCGCCTGCAGCCAGGAGCAACCGTGGTCGAACGGCACACCCAGGCTCGTGCTCTCGGTCCGGGCCCGCCCGCCGATCCGGCCGCGCGCCTCGAGCACCGTGAATCCCACCCGCCGCCGCGCGAGCTCCAGGGCGGCGGCTAGCCCGGCCACGCCCGCCCCCACCACCACGACCTCGGTCTCGGCCGCCGCCGCCCACTGCAACAGCGCCGGTGCGAGCGCTAACCCGCCGAGCAGCGTTCGTCGGCTGGTCGCTCGCATCCCGCCGAGCCCGGGGGGCTCGCGCTCTCAACCCTTGAGAAGCGAGCCCAGGATCCCGCGCACGAGCGCGTTGCCGAGCCGACGGCCGACCTGGCTCGATACGGTCCGCGCGAGCGTCTTGGCCGCCGCCTCCGCGACTCCCTGGCGACGGCCACCGCTCCCGGTCAGGATCTCGCCCAGGATCCCGCCGGCCCCGCCCGCTCGAGCCGGTTCGGGCGCCGGTTCGAGGACCCGCCGGCGCGGGCTCGCCGGCGCGGCCTCGGCCCGCGCACCGGCAGCTCCACCCACTCGCCGCGCTGTTCCGGCCGGCGCCGTCCCCCAGGGGCTGCCGGCGCGGACGGGGGCCGGTCCCGCACCCGAGGGCGCGTGCGGCTCGACCGTCGAGGGCCCGCTCGTCGCCCGTCCCTGCAGGATCTCGTAGGCCGACTCGCGGTCGACCACCTTCTCGTACTTGCCGGAAAGCGGGCTCTGCTCGATCACTGCCCGCCGCTCCTCCTCCTGCAGCGGTCCCATCCGCGAGCGCGGCGGGCAGATCCGGGCCCGCTCCACCATTCCCGGGACCCCACCAGGCTCGAGTGTCGAGACCAGCGCCTCGCCGACGGCGAGCTCGGTGATCGCGGCCTCGGTCTTGAAACGCGGGTTGGGGCGGAAGGTCTCGGCTGCCGCCTTGACCGCCTTCTGCTCGGCGGGAGTGAAGGCCCGGAGCGCGTGCTGCACCCGGTTGCCGAGCTGGCTCAACACGCTCGAGGGCAGATCGAGCGGGTTCTGGGTAACGAAATAGACCCCCACACCCTTCGAGCGGATCAGTCGGACCACCTGCTCGACCTTCTCGATCAGGGCCTTGGGCGCATCCTTGAAGAGCAGGTGCGCCTCGTCGAAGAAAAAAACGAGCTTGGGCTTGTCGCGATCGCCCACCTCCGGCAGCTCTTCGAACAGCTCGGAGAGCAGCCACAAGAGGAAGGTGGCGTAGAGCCGCGGGCTCTGGATGAGCTGGTCGGCCACCAGCACGTTGACCGCACCGCGGCCGTCGGGTGTAGTCAGCAGGAGATCCTCGAGCTCGAGCGCGGGCTCGCCGAAGAAATGCTCGCCCCCCTGCTGTTCCAGGGTGAGCAACCGGCGCTGGATCGTGCCGACCGTGGCTTTCGATACGTTCCCGTAAGCAGTGGTGATCCGGTCCGCCTGCTCGGCTACGAACTGCAGGATCGCCGTCAGGTCCTTGAAGTCGAGAAGGAGAAGGCCCTCGTCGTCGGCCAGTTTGAAGGCGATGTTGAGCACCCCCTCCTGCGTCTCGTTGAGCTCGAGCAGCCGGGCCAAAAGGAGCGGGCCCATCTCGCTCACCGTGGTACGGATCGGATGCCCCCGGCGACCGAACAGGTCCCAGAAGATCACCGGAGCGGGTTCGTAGGCGAAGTCCGTCACACCCAGCTCGGCAGCCCGCCCCTCGAGCTTGGGGTTGGGATTTCCCGGTGCGGCGAGGCCCGAGAGATCGCCCTTGACGTCGGCGCAGAACACCGGGACGCCCGCACGCGACAGGCTCTCGGCCATCACCTGCAGCGTGATCGTCTTGCCGGTCCCGGTGGCCCCCGCCACGAGCCCGTGCCGATTGGCGAGCGGCAGGTGCAGCCGGACCTCCCGCTCGCCTTTGCCTAACAGGATCGATCCGCCACCCGCCATCGCACCCTTCCTCCGCCGAGCCGACCCCGATATAGGCGAGCCGCTTGAGACGGGCGACGGGTACCTCGCGATGAGCGCGCCTCCTCCCGCGGAGGAGCATCGAGTCCGGCTCCCCGACGGCCGCATCCTGGTCTGCGCCGAGTACGGCGAGCGCGGACGCTCGATCCCCGTCCTCTACCTCCACGGCTTCCTCGGCAGCCGGCTCGAGCCCAGAGTGGCGGGCGAGCTCGGCTTGCACCTCTTCGCCCCGGACCGGCCGGGCTACGGCGCCTCCGAACCCTGTCCCGGGCTCACGCTCCGCGGCTTCGCCGCCGATGTGGCGACGCTTCTCGACGCACTCGGGCTCGACCGGGTGGCGGTCGTCGGCGTTTCGGCCGGTGGGCCCTACGCCATGGCCATCGCCGCCGGGCTCGGCGAGCGGGTGGTCCGCCTGGCCCTCGTTTGTGCGGTCGCCAACAAGCGTACGCTCCGGACCGAGGGCGGTGCCGTGCGGCTAATGCGACTCGCCCGCCGGCACGGCCGCCTGGCGCTCGGCCTCGCACCCGTGCTCCTGCGGAACCTGCGCCGCCACGGGCTCGACGAGGCGGTCCTCCGCCTGGTCCTCCTGCCCGAGCACCACCTGCTCGCCCCGGGCATCGACCCCGAGCGGCTCGAGCGGCTCGTGCTCGTCTCGCTGCGCGAGGGCACCCGGCGCGGCGTACAGGGGGCCCTCGCCGACCTCGAGCTCTTGACCCGCCGGTGGGACGTCGCGCCGCGCGACGTGCGCTGTCCGGTCCTCGTCCTGCACGGCGCGCTCGACCGCGTGGTGCCTCCGGCCCATGCCCACTGGTACGCCGCCCGCCTGCCGAACGCCCGTCTCGAGATCGTCCCCGATGCGGGCCACATCTCGCTGCCGGTCAACGAAGCCGCCCGAATCGCAGCCTTCCTGCGCGGCGAGGCTTGACGGCGGGCTGAGCTGCGGGCGTGCTCCGCTCGCGCCGCGGCGATCGCCGGCGGCCCCCTGGGAGAGGGACCATGCCCGAGCTCGATCCGGCCATGGCCGAGATCCTGGCGATGCTCCAAGCCGAGGCGCTACCGGCCTACGAGACCATGCCCGCGGCCGAGGCGCGGGCCGAGAGCGAGCGCCGCAACGCCTTCTGGAACCAGGACGCACCGGCGCTGCCCGAGGTCGACGACGTCACGATCGAGGGCCCGCGCGGCCCGTTGCGGCTCCGCTTCTACGTGCCGCAGGGCGCGGGCGATCTGTCGCCCGCGATCGTCTACCTGCACGGCGGCGGCTGGGTGATCGGCTCGCTCGACACCCACGACCATGTGTGCCGCCGGCTGGCGCGCGCCGCTGGCCTCGAGGTCGTGAGCGTCGATTACGGCCTCGCCCCCGAGCACCCTTTCCCGCAGGGGCTCGCCGACGTGGTCCACGCTGTGCGCTGGCTCGCCGAGCACGGCGCGAGCGAGGGGGTCGATCCAGGCCGGCTGGCCTTGGCCGGCGATTCGGCCGGCGCCAATTTGGCGCTCGCCGCCTGTCTGCGCCTACGGGACTCCGGCGAGCCGCTCGTCCGGGCGGCGGCTCTCGTGTACGGCTGCTATTCCGACGACTTCGACAGTCCGAGCCATGCCGCCTTCGGCGGTGGCGCCCATTTCCTGTCGACCTCGACCATGCGCTGGTTCTGGAACCACTACGCCCCGGACCCTGCGACCCGCCGCGACCCCTTCGCGAGCCCGCTCCGGGCCGATCTGCGCGGGCTGCCGCCGCTCTACGTCTCGGCCGCCGAGCTCGATCCCCTGCGCGACGATTCCGAGCGCCTGGCCCATCGCCTGATCGAGGCCGGTGTCGAGCTCGATTGGCGGCTCTGGCGCGGCGTGACGCACGGCTGCTTCCAGATGAGCCGGATGCTGCCGCGGGCCGAGCTCTTCGTGGCCGAGGTCGCGGGCTTCCTCGCCCGCCGGCTGGTGTGAGCCCTCAGCAGGCCTGCGGCTGCTTCGCAGGTTGACACTCCTTGAGCTCGAACGGCATCGAGGGGTCGGTGCGGCTCGCGTCGAACACCCGCCCGTCCTCGCAATGCACCTTGGCGAGGACGACTTGGCGACCGTCCACGAGCCGCTCGACGACCTGGCTCAGATAGGCCAAGCTGCAGCCCTTGGCGGCCAGCAGCTCGACCGCCAGATCCTCCTGCCAGCCGGCGGAGGCGGTGCCCGCGTCGAGCAGGATCGCAGTCGCCAGAAGGGCCCGAAGCCGATGCCGCATCCTTCCATCTCCTCCACGGTCGGGCCCCACACCCGACCCGACGCCCGCGGCGAGCATCCGGTGCCCGGCGCCCACCGGTCAAGCCGCACTCGGGCGGCCGCGACAGCGTGCGCCGCCGTGCTCCTCCTCGCGCTGGCGGCCGACCCGGCCAGTGCACAGCACTCGGGCCCGGAGCGCAGCGGCCCGCTCGGCGGCGAGATCCGCCACGTCCCGGCCGACACGCTCCGCTGACTAGAACGCCTCGAGCGCGACTTGCCGGCTTCCGCCTCGATCGAACGCGGTCGCGCCGCCCGGGAGCTTGTGGAGCTCCGCCGCCACGCGGCCAGAGCCGAGCGCGCCGCCCGCGACCGTTCGGAGGCCGCACCCGGCCCCGGTCTCCTCGAGGCGGACCGGAGCGGCTTGCCCGATCGACGCTCCCTCTCTGCCCCCCGCCGATGTTCGGCACGGCCGAGGAGTGGTTGCAGGTGGAGGGGCTGCTCGGTGCCGCGGAGACCAGCCGGGCCCGCGGCGAGCGCGACCGCGCCCGCTTCTTGGCCGAGCAGGCCCGTGCCGGCCTCGCCGCCGTGCGGAACCGGCTGCCGGCGGACGATGCGCAAGTTCGGGCCGCGGAGGCCCGGCTCGGAGCACTCCGCGCCGGGCTCGGCGGGTGAACGCCCGTAGGCCGCGCCGACCACTCGCTTCTCGGCATCCTCGTCTTGCCGATGCTGTTCCTCGCCGAGGTCGGTCGACGCCGCTGCTGCGCCCGGGCTTTCGCCGAACGCTAGCGGCGCCGGCGCCGCACCGCCGCCTCGTCCGGCGCCCGCTCGACCGGCTGCTGGCCGGGGTCGCACGTGCAGACGGTCGGGTCGTCGAGTGTCCGGGCGACGGGCCCCTCTCTGCCATCGCGACAGCCACGACCTGCCCGCCGCGGCCGAGCGAATGATCGCTTTGCGCGGGCGGGCCGTCCTCGCCCGCGATCGCTGCTGCGCTCTCGTTCCGGCCGCGATCGGTGCTCGAGGCGGACCGCGATCGTGACCGATCGCGGCGGTCGCTGCCCACTCGACGGGTCGAGCACCCAAGGCGCCGTCCTGTCGCCCGGAGCGCCCGCGCTCCGGCTCCTGTGGCGTCGGACCGTGACCTTCGCGGGCGCCGGCCGCAGGGGACCTCGGCCTCGCCCCGCCAGAGGATCGGGTGCGACGGGTCGGCCGGACGACGGAGCCGGAACGGGTGCCGCTCGGAACGTGAAAGTCCGCTGCACCGAGGTCGTGCCGTCGAGCGCCGGACCCTGCCGACGTCGCTCCCACCTGCGGCCTGCCGACGTCGATCTCTGCTCACGTCCCCTCCCGATCGCTCAGCAGCCGAAGGAAATCGCGCCCCTCGGGCAGACCGAGGCTCGCGAACAGACCGGCCGCCACATAGGGCGAGCCCGCGGTCCAGAAGAGTGCCAGACCGTGCCCGCCGCGCGCCACGAGCGCCTCGGCCAGGCGCGGCGCGAGCCCGCCGGCTTCGCCGAACAGCCGCAGCGGGAGAGATGGCGGCGGCGCCACCGGCGGCCGCTCGGGCGGCGTCGCCCGGAGCTCCGCGAGCCAAGCCTCGAGGTCGAGGTCGGGAACCAGCGCCGCGCGGGCCGCCGCCTCGAGCCGGTAGAGCCAGGGCGGGCCCGAGAGCAGCCCGAGCGGCTCGAGGGGCTCGGCCGCGAGGCGGGCCAGGGTCAGCGGGAAGGTCCGGCCGACTGCATCCTCGCTCGGCACGAGCACGCCCGCCGCGGCCACCGGCCCGGCGAGGCCCGGTGCGAGGAGAAACCGCCAAGCCGGCGCCACCCGCCAGACCTCGAGCAGACGTTCCCCGAGCTGCAGCCTGGCCTCGGCGAGCCCCCGCACGAGCCAGCCGTGCCAAGCCTCGGTGAAGAATGGCGGCAGCCCCTGCGCCACGAAATCGCTGCGCGCAGGCAGCTTGCCGAAGACACCGACAGCGTTCATAGCGCCTCCAGACGGGTAGAGCCCGAAAACGAGCCCGGGTCGAACGCGTTCTCGACGCTGCCGACCTCGAGGCGAAAGCCCGGTCGCGGCCCGCGCCCAGCGGCGGCTCGAACAGGTCGGGTTGGCCCGCGGCCCGGACCTCGCGTCGGTCGATCGGTCGGAAGAGCGACCATGCCCCCTCCGCAACACGGCCACGGTCGGCGCGCTGTCGAGCGGCGCGAAAGAAAGCCGCACGAGCCCGGTGCCGCCGGGCCGGGCCAAAGGAAGCTCCGCGGCGGCGCCCGCCTATCATCGTAGCGTAGCTCTCGGCCGTCGAGGTCGAGGCTCACGCTCCAAGCCGCCACGTCGAGCCCGAGCGGGATGGGGAAGAACGCCAGCCGGGTAGTGGGCCGGGCGGGAACAGCGCGCTGCTGGTCCTGCTTGGCCCGCCCGAGCGCAGCGAGCGCGGCATGGAGCGCCGGTGGTGCCCCGTCCCGCTCCGCGACGTGGGCCGGGAGCCGAGCGAAATGACGCTCGACCGGCGTACCGGGCGGCTCGTCGGCAGCCGCGTCGAGCGGGGCAGCGGGTGCGGCGAGTGCCTCGACGAGCGCCGCGTTCGGCCGGCTAGTGCGGTGCTAGTGCCAGAGATCGCGTGCCCTCCGGAGCGAGGCGACAACGAGGACCGCCACGAGCTCGCGGGCCTCGCCCGCGAGCGGCCGAGAGGTGCCGAACGCCGACAGATCGCCCGTGAACCGGACCGGGGCCGCGTGCTGGAGCGCGCCCAGAAGGCCGAGGGCGCGATGCGCGGCGGGGACAGCCCAGAGAGTGTGCAGAAGGCTCGCCACCGCGGCACCGCGACACCAAGGATTTCGACGCGCCGGTCGCGGGATCGGCCGCTCTCGTCCCTGTTCGGCGCCACGGGCTCGCTGTCCGGCGGACCCTCGACCGCGATCCGTCCGAGATCGGCGAAAGCCGGCGCGAGCCCGGCTCGGACCGTCTCGGCGCGCGCCCGCGAGAGCTCCCTGTACGAGGCGAGACGGGCGGTTCGCATCAGCCGATCCTCGCCGTAGCCGATGAACCGGATCCGGCCGGGCTCGGCGCCGAGCCCGTGGCCGAGGCGAGAGAGGAACGGCGCCGGGTGGGATCGAGCTCGCCTCGAGCGCGAGCCCGCTCGCCCGTGCGGGCGCCGAACCGAGCTGCGCGGTCGGGCGGCGGGGCCGGGCAGGAGGTTCGTCGCAGCTCGTTCACCCCGCCGGGAAGCGGCGGCCGAGCTTCCCCGCTCCCGGCTCTCG
>CALBAK010000005.1 GCA_937926445.1 uncultured Alphaproteobacteria bacterium | reverse complement strand
CACGGGGTCGAGGTCGTGGTCCCGCGCGGTGCCGGCTGCTGCGGTGCCCTCGTCCACCACATGGGCAAGGAGGCCCCGGCGCTCGCCCAGGCGAAGCGCAACATCGAGGCCTTCCTCGCGGTCGAGCGGCAAGGCCCGCTCGATGCGGTGGTGATCAACGCCTCGGGCTGCGGCACGACCGTCAAGGACTATGGTTGGATGCTGCGCGAAGACCCGCAATGGGCCGAACCGGCAGCCCGAGTCGCCGCCCTCGCCCTCGACGTCACCGAGCTCCTCGACCGGGTCGGCCTCCGGCCGGCCGGCCGGGCGCCCCGGTTGACCGTCGCCTACCATTCGGCCTGCTCGATGCAGCACGGCCAGAAGATCACGGATCTCCCCAAGCGCCTGTTGACCACGGCCGGCTTCACCCTTCGCGAGCCGCGCGAGGGTCACCTCTGTTGCGGCTCCGCCGGCACCTACAACATCCTGCAGCCGGAGATCGCGGCCCGGCTCAAGTCGCGCAAGGTCGCCAACCTGGAGCGGACCGGCGCCGCCGTGGTGGCGACCGGCAACATCGGCTGCATCGCCCAGCTGCGCACCGGAACGCGGCTGCCGGTCGTGCACACGGTCGAGCTCCTCGACTGGGCCACGGGCGGGCCGCGGCCCACGGCCCTCGCTCGCCTCGAGGGCGTCGACGCATGAGCCCCGAGACGGCCGCCTGGGCCTCGCTGGTCTTCGAGTTCGCGCTGATCTCCGCCCTGCCGCTCGGCTTCGCGGTCCGCGAGCTCGTGTTGCTCCGCCGCGAGGACCGGCTGCGGGCGCAGGGTGTCGAGCCGCCCGAGCCCGCCTGGTACCGGATCGCGATCGCCCAACAGCGCCGGCTCGCCGAACGCCGGGCGGCCGGGCGCAGGGCCCCCGGTCTCGGCGACTGAGAGGGGCCGGAAACGGAGGGGCGGGCCCGAGGGCCCGCCCCGACGCACGGAACGCTTCGACCGTCGGCCGATCAGTTCACGACCGGATTGGCCACCGGCATGCCGCTCACATAGCCGAGCGGTGCGACGAGCCGGTTCTGCCACTTCTCCTTGATGAGGCTCATCGCCTGCTTGAGGGTCTCGTTGTCCCCCGGCTCGAAGTCGCCGACGTGCTGGGCGTTGGTGAGCGCGTAGGCGTGACCGCCCACGTTCTCGTGGATCCGCAGCCCGGTGAGCTCGGCGCCGGCGGGACCGGTCAGAAGGCGGACCGGCTTCTCCATCCCGTCCTGCCAGGCCCAGAGCACGTTGGCGGTGTGCCGGCTCGTGTCTTCGCCGACAAACAGCGTCTTGTAGGCCGACGACCAGTAGAGATTGTCGGGGCCGGCGATGTAGTTGGGATCGGACTTGTTGCCGAGCGCGTCCGCCTTGGCGAGATCGACGCCCAAGAGGCCCTTGGGCACGCTCATCGACACCGGCACGAAGGCGCTGTCGATCGGGTTGCCGTCGGAGTCCTTCTGGCCGGCCGCCACCGGCAGGGCGTAGACCGCACCGGCACGGACCTCCTTGAGGCGAATGTGGTCACCGGCATCGCCCGAGCCGGCGCCGGCGAGCGTGCCGCGGGAGATGTCGCTCACGGCGAGAAAGGCGCGCTTGCCCTCGGGATCGTAGGTTAGGCCCTCGGCCTTGTTGAACTCGACCGTGGCGCCCTTGTAGCCGGCGTAGCGCATCGTCTCGAGGAAGGCCGCCGCCTTCTCGTTCTTGACCTTGAGAAACTCCGCCTTCTTCGAGCTGTTGGCCAGGACCGCGACGAAGCCTTCCTTCTTCTGGTCGGTGACCTCGAAGATGTCGGAGAAGACGATGCCGCCGTCGACCAGCGTCCGGATCTCGTCGTTGGTGGCGTGGCCGAGCTTGATCCAGCGGATGTCGAAGCTGCCGCCGTGCTCCTCGCTGCGCTGCTCGAGCCGGGCGGCATAGAGCGTGCCGGCGGAGAGATCGCCCGGCCGGTCGGCGACGAACAGGTTGAAGGCCTTGTTCTCGCCGTCGTGGGCGATCAGCACGGTGCGCTGGTCCGGCATGATCTGGACGAGTTCGGAGGTGCCGCGGCCGAGCGCGAAGTGCTTGGTGACCTTGGTCGAGCCGTCGGCGCCGATGCGGATCTCGGGCACGATGCCGCGCCAATAGGGCGAGGCGAGCTTGCGCCCGCCGTGGTACTGGAAGGTGATGCCGGCGAGCGAGTCGTTGCGCCCCGAGGGATCGACCTTGCGGTCCTCCTCGACCTGGCGCGCATCGACCGAGTAGTTCTCTTCCGAGGAAATGAAGGTGCCCCAGGGCGTGGTGTTGGCGTTGCACGCCCAGACCAGGCCGCCCACCTCGAAAAAGCCGATCGGCCGCTGCGCGACCGGCGTGAGCTTGCCGGTCGCGGGATCCTGCACGACCTCGGTCAGAACCATCGTGGACGGCAGATTCCAGGCCCGACTGTCTTCTTTGCCGTTGGCGTGCTTGATCTTCCACCCCGGATAGTTCTCCGCCTCGCTGCCGTCGGCCAGGAGCCAGTCGTACTCGAACTGGTTCACGAGATAGAGCTTGCCGCCGATATTCGCGAGCATCGAGCCGTCCGGCTCCTCCGAGACGAGGGGCTTCGTCGGGTCGATCGGGTCCGGGATCGGCCGCATGAACTCGTCGCAGAGCGTGCCCGTCGGGCTCGCATTGGTGCCGACGCGAGCGAGGTTGGTCGGCACCATCTCGTAACGCAGCGGGTTCTCGACCACGCGCCCGTCGGCGTAGGTCGCCCGAACCCGAGCGGTCGAGAACATTTCGGAGAGCTGCCCGGGGGTCTTGGGCTCCTCCGAGCCGATCCACGTGACGGAAACCAGCTCCCGAGCCGAGATCGGCGCCGAGGCCGCGAGGGCCGTGAGCGCCGTCGTCGCCGCGAGGAGGGTGCGCAGGGTTGTGTGCATGGAGCACCTCGTTGACCGATGGGGTCGCAAAAGTTCGACCGCCCGCCCGCGAGAGACACTCCATGACAAATTCGTAGCGGCCGGGTGCGCGGCGGGTGATCGGCGGCGCCGGCCCGTTGTGTCGCGACGGAATGCATGGTCCAACGACACGGAACCCGAAGGAAACCGATCGATGACCGTTCTCGCCCGCCGCTCCGCGCTCGCCGCAACGCTGGCCGCGCTGCCCGCCCTCCTGCCGCGCGCCGGCGCTGCCGCGACCGCCCGCGAGATCGACGCCGAGGTCGAGCTCGCCCCGGCAAGCCCTCTCGCCAAAAACGAGGCGGCCGAGGTGCTCGCCGAGAGGGCCCAGGCGATCCTCGTGTTCCCCGACATCGTCGAGGGCGGGCTGATCATCGGCGGCCGGTACGGCGAGGGGGCGCTGGTCGAGGCCGGCGAGCCGGTCGCCTACTACGACACGGTCGCCGCCTCCTACGGATTGCAGATCGGGGTCGAGACCTTCGGCTACGCGCTCTTCTTCATGGACGAGAAGGCGCTCGCCTATCTCGACGAGAGCGAGGGCCGGGAACCGGGCGTCGGGCCGACGATCACCATCCTCGATGCGGGCAAGGCGGCGAACCTCGGCACCACGACCGCACAGGACGCGATCTATGCCTTCTTCTTCGACCAGAAGGGGCTGATGGCGGGGCTCGGGATCCAGGACAGCAAGTTCACCCGGATCACGCCGGGCTGACCGGCCACCGGCCGCGCGCGAGGCTTTCGGGTGATCGGCCGGAGCAGCGCGACCGTCTCGACGAGGGCTGCAAAGGGGTGTCCGGCATGCTCGAGAGCGGTTTCGCCTTCGTCCTGTTCGAGGCAGCGATCGTCTTCGGCCTGCCGCTGGCCTTTGCCGTGCGCGAGCTGTGGGTGCTGCTTCGCGACGCGCGGGCCGCGGCGGCGGCGCGGCCGCAGGCGCCGGTGGTGGTCCTGCCCCGCCGGTCGGCCCCCCGGCGCCGCGACGGGCCGCCTGATCCCCCGCGCCCCACCGCCGGCGGCGGATCGATCCCGGAGTCGAGGCGATGAGCGAGACGACCGCGTTCCTGCTGCTCGAGGGCTGGTTCACCCTGGTGGCGCTGGCCTTCGCGTTCAACGAGCTGCGCATCCTGCGCCGCGACGGGCGGGCCGCGCGGGCGAAGGCCGCGGCCGAGCCGGTGCCTCTGCCGAACGAAACCTCGAGCGCAGCGCCGGCGCCCAACTGCCGCGCCGCTTGAGACCGACTCAGACCCCCTCGAGGCTCGTGCCGGCGTAGACCGCGTCGAGCTCGAGGGCGAGGCCGAGTGGGGGAAGATCGACCGTGCCCCGGCCGATGTGGTCGGTCACGATCCAGCGCTCGCCCTCTCGAAGCCAGCGCTCGATTCGCCGCCGATCGGCGTGGACCAGAAGGATCAGCTGGAGACCCTCGATCTCGCGATAGCCCGCGGCCTTGCCGTGGTCGTGATCGGCGCTGTCGGGCGAAACGATCTCGACGAGCGCCGAGGGTGCGGGCGGCGGCTCGCCCGGCACCCAGGGTCGGCAGACCACGGCGAGATCGGCCTGCCAATAGCTCCGCTCGCCGCGTGGGACGCCCCATTCCACGGTCGCGCGGCACGGCGGCGGCAGTCTCGAATAGAGCAGCCCCGCGATGTTTCCGGCGATCGTACTGTGGTCCGGCGACGGTGCCGCCATCGCCACGATTCGGCCGTCAAGCAGCTCGTAGCGCGTGTCGGTCCCGTCGTGCCAGGCGAGGAAAGCCTCGACGGTCACGGGCTCGGGCGGAAGGGTGCGGGCGGGCTCGGCCATGCTCGAACCATACCGCGGTAAAGACCGCCCGACGAGATCTCGCGCTCGGGGCCCGCCGGGCCGTTCGGTCCCTCCCGGACGAGCGAGAGTGCGCGGCGTGCGAGGACGAACCGGAACGCCTCGGCGAACCTCCGCCCGGGCAGCCGGTCGAGCCGCCGGGTGCCGACCGTCGTGCCGACAAAATCGAAGCCGACCATCGCGCCCAGACGCGGGCGCCCGGGCAGGAAGGCGAAGCGGAGTGCCTCGGCCGCGCCGACCGCACGCGGATGTCGGACGGCCGAGCGGGCCGGACAGACGCGCGCCGAGCTGGCGAGGTCGAGGTCCACGAGATCGGACGCCCGCGCGGGCGGTACAAACAATGCCGGGCTCGAGTGGCCGAGCCGCTCC
>CALBAK010000004.1 GCA_937926445.1 uncultured Alphaproteobacteria bacterium | reverse complement strand
GGATCAACGGGATCGGTGCGGTGTTCGGGATGATGCTCGAAGACCTCGGGGTGCGCGACGTCGGTACACTCGCTCGCCAGGACCCGGTCGTGCTGCACCGGCGGCTCAAAGAACTCAACACGAGCGACCGTCTCGCCCGGCGATCGCCCACTCCCGAGGAGGTCGCGGACTGGGTGGCGCAGGCCCGCGCCCTGCCGCGGCTGGTCGAGGCCTGAGCGGCGGTCGAAGGCGGGGCCGGCTCAGTCGGACCGGTTCCGCCGCCGGGCGGCAAGGCGGGCGAGGATCGCCCGTCGCTCGGCCGGCGAGGCGTCGCGCCAGCGGGCGATCTCCTCGAGGGTGCGGCCGCAGCCCAGGCAGAAGCGCCGGTCGGGGTCGAGCCGGCAGACCCCGATGCAGGGGGAAGGCAGGTCGCCCGCCGTGCCGGACCGCTCGGCTGCGCTCACGGGTCCGGTGCCCCGGCGAGGCGGGCGAGGAGCCCGCCGAAGATCCCGCGCGGGAAGAGCAGGACCACGAGCAGGAGGAGGAGGCCCAGGGCGAGCGGCCAGCCGGCGCCGAGCCACTCGCCCAGCAGCCCCTCGACCGTCTTGACGAGGACGGCGCCCAGGAGTGCCGCGAGCGGTGAGCCGCGGCCGCCGACCGCGACCCAGACCAGGACCTCGGTCGAGAGCCCGAGGCCCAGAAGCGGCGGCGCCACGAAGCCGAACTGGGCGGCGAACAGGCCGCCGCCGAGCCCGGCGACCGCCGCTGCCAGGGTGAAGGCGCGGAGCCGCGCCCGCGTCGGGTCGATGCCGAGATGGGCGGCCCGCAGCGGGTCCTCGCGCACCGCCCGCAACAGGCTCCCGGAAGGGGCCGCGATCGCCCGGGCGAGGCCCAGTTGGACTGCCGCGGCCACGAGCAGGAGGGCGAGGTAGGTCGGCAAGGGGTCGAGCAGCTCGAGCGTGCGCCCGGGAAGGGGGAGCGCCAGAGGCGGTAGGCCCGCGAGACCGTTCGAGCCGCCGAGAAAGGGGCTCGCTACGGCGAGCCGCTCGGCGATCACGCCGAGGACGAGAGTGAGGACGGCCCAGGCCGGCCCGGTCGCCACCCGGGCGCCGACCAGAAGCAGGCCCAAAAGGAGGGCGAGGGCGGTCGGCACGAGCACGGCGAGGACGAGCCCGAGGCCCGGGGAGGCCGGCAGGAGCGGCAGCCGGCCGAGCCCGGCGAGCGCGAAGGCGTAGGCGCCGGCACCGAAGAACAGCGCCTGGCAAAAGGAAAGGAGGCCGCCCTGGCCCCAGACGTAGGCGAGGCTCATCGCGAGCAAGCCGTAGGCGAGGTACTGGGCGAGCTGCGCGAGCAGCCAGGCCGGCGCGGCGAACGGCAGAAGGGCGAGGGCGGTCCACAGGAGGAGCGCGGGCAGGAGCGGCTCGCGGCTCAAGGGGTGGGCTCCCTCAGCGCTCGCGGCGGAGCCGGCGGCCGGCGACCCGGCGCAAGAGCACGACCGCGAGGGCGAGCACGGCGAGCTGCGCCACCACCGGCGAGGCGAACGCCGCAACGAGCGATTCGCCGCCGCCCACGAGCCCCGCACCCAGCATCGTGCCGGCCGCTCCGCCGCTCGGGGCCACGAGGACGGCGAGGAAGGCCGGCAGAAGGAAGCCCAGTCCCATCTGCGGATCGACGCTCACGAGCGGGGCGGTCGCGGCACCGGCGAGTCCGGCGAGGGCGGCGCCGAGCGCGAAGGCGGTGGCATCGAGCCGCCGCACGGCGAGGCCCGAGGCGGCGGCGAGCGTGCGGTCGGCGACCGTGCCGCGGATCGCGAGGCCGAGCCGGGTCGCGAGCAGGAGCCAGGCGAGCAGTCCCCCCACGAGCAGCGCGAGGCCCATGACCAGGAGCCGATGGGCGGGATAGGGGACGCCGAGGAGCTCGACGCTGCCGGAGATCGGCGGCGGCACGGTGTGCGCGGCCGGGCCGAAGAGAGCGACGATCGTCTGCCGGATCACGAGGGCCACGGCCCAGGTGGCGAGCAGTGTATCGAGCGGCCGCTCGCGCAGACGGCGGACGACGAGGAGCTCGAGGGCGAGGCCCAGAAGCCCGACGAGGAGCGGCGCCAGGGCGAGCCCGGCCCAGAAGCCGAGCCCGGCCCGCTCCGCGGCGAGCAGGGTGTAGGCGCCCAGAAGCAAGAGCTCGCCATGGGCGAGGTTGATCACACCGAGAAGCCCGAAGGTCAGGGCGAGTCCCGAGGCGACCAGGAAGAGGCCCAGGGCCTGGCCCAGCGCATCGAGCAGCAGGAGGGAGACGGTCGGCACGCTCAGAGCCCGAGATGGCGCTCGATCCGGGCGGGCTCGTCGGCGAGCACGGCTCCGCTCATCCGATCGACCTCGCGACCGTCCTCGAGCACCAGGCACTCGTCGGCGAGCCGGGCGGCGAGCTCGAGACTCTGCTCGACGAGGAGGAGCGCCATGCCGTCGACGGCGACGAGCTCGGCCAGGGTCTCGCCGAGCGCCTCGACCAGCGAAGGTTGAATTCCCTCGCTCGGCTCGTCGAGCAGGAGGAGGCGGGGGCGGGCGGCGAGTGCCCGAGCGATCGCGAGCTGGCGCTGCTCGCCGCCCGAGAGGCTCGCGGCATCGCGGTCGCGCCGCTCGGCGAGGACGGGGAAGCGGGCGTAGAGCGCGGCGGCCGGCAGCGGGCGGCGATGGCCGAGCCCGCCGAGCCGGAGATTCTCTTCGACCGTGAGGCCGGGAAAGACGCCGCGGCCCTGCGGCACGAGGCCGATACCGGCCCGAACGATCCGATCGGTCCGCCAGCCGGCGATGGACCGACCCTCGAGGAGGATCGTGCCCGCCTCGCGCCGCGCGAGGCCCAGGATCGCCCTGACGAGCGTACTCTTGCCGGCGCCGTTGCGGCCCATCACGGCGAGCACCCGGCCGGGGGCGAGCTCGAGGTCGACGCCCAGGAGCACCGGCGCACCGGGCCGATAGCCGGCGACGAGACCGCGGACCTCGAGCATCAGGCCCGGCTTCCGAGATAGGCGGCGCGTACGTCTGGATCGGCGGCGACCCGGGCGTACGGGCCGCGGGCGGCGATCCGGCCGCGCAGCATGACCGCGACCTCGGCACCGAGCGCACGGACGAAGGCGAGATCGTGCTCGACCACGAGGGCCGCGATCCCCTCGGCGGCGACGAGCCGGCGGAGGCGAGCCGCCACGGCGAGGCTCTCGCCGAGCTCGAGGCCGGCGGTGGGTTCGTCGAGCAGGAGGAGGCGCGGGCGCTGCAGCAGCACCATGGCGAGCTCGAGGCGCTGCTGCAGGCCGTGCGGCAGGGTCCCGGCGGCCCGCTCGGCGAAGCGGCCGAGACCCGCCTGCTCGAGCGCATGGGCGACCTCCGCCCGCGGCCGGCCGGCAGCGGTGGCCGCGACCTCGAGATTCTCGCGGACGGAAAGCGCCGCGAGCACGCCCGGTACCTGGAAGGTGCGGCCGATCCCGAGGCGGGCGCGAGCCTGCGGCGGCAGGCCGCCGATCTCGCGGCCGGCGAGGCGTATCGAGCCGGCTTCCGGCCGCTCGATCCCGGTCACGAGGTTGAAGAGGGTGGTCTTGCCGCAGCCGTTGGGGCCGATCAGCGCCAAGAGCCGGCCCTCTTCGACCTCGAGCGAGGCACCGGCGACGGCGAGCACGCCACCGAAGCTCTTGACCAGGTGGCGAAGCTCGAGGAGGGGGGTAGGCAAGCCGGCTCCTCCGCCGCCCCCGGCTCAGCCGCAGCCCGCTTCGGGTGCCTGTGGCCCGAGCGCCTCGACCGTGACGAGGCGGTCGCCCTCGGTCCGGGCGAGGAACATGGCGAGGGTGACGTGGTGGTCCTTGGCACCGATCGTCACCGGTCCCGTGGGTGCTTCGACGGTGAGGCCCTCGAGCCCCTCGACCACCGCCTCGCGGTCGATCCGGCCGACCTTCTCGACCGCCCGGGCGAGGGCCGTGAGCGCGAGCCAGTGCGTCATGACGTAATGCGAGACCACCGTCTCCTTGCCGGCGCGGGCGCGGATCCGGGCGACGAAGTCGCGCGGCCCGGTCGCCTCGGAGGAGGCGACGAAGGGCACCGCCACGTACATGTCCTGGCCCTTGCCGGGGCCGAAGGCGCCGAGATAGGCCTCGGAGAAGCCGAGGAAGCCCACCGTGAGCTTCTGCAACAGGCCGAGGTCCTCGGCCTGGCGGATAAAGGTGATGCCGTCGGCACCCGGCAGGGCGAAGAGGAGGACCTTGGCACCCGAGGCCTCGATGCGCCGGATGACGGGTGCGAACTCCTTCACGCCGAAGGGGGTGAGTTCCTTGCCGACGATGGTGCCGCCGAGCCCGGCCACGAGCTTCTCGGCGTGCGCGAACATCTTCTGTGGCCAGACATAGTCGGCGCCGAAGCAGTAGAAGCTCGTGCCCTTGGTGCGGGCGAGATAGGGCACGAGCTTGGCGAGCTCCTGGTTCGGCACGGTGTTGAAGCAGAAGACGTAGCGGCCGCAGGCACCACCCTCGTAGTTGGTGGCGTAGAGCAGCGGCGTGCGGCCGCGCGCCATGGTCGGGATCATGGCGTCGCGCGCGCTCGAGGTGATCGGCCCACAGATCGCCAGCACCTCGTCGCGGGCGACGAGCCGCGAGGCCTTCTCGACCGAGGTCTTGGGGTCGGTCTTGTTGTCCTCGAAGAGGAGCTCGACCGGCCGCCCGAGGATGCCGCCCTTGGCGTTGATCTCGGCGGCGGCGAGCTCGAGGCCGAGGCGGGCCTGTTGACCGAACAGCTCGAGCCCGCCCGAGAAGGGCAACACCGCCCCCACCTTGACCGCCGCCGGCTGGGCGCCGAGCGGGCGCGGTGCGGCGAGCGGAGCGGCGGCGAGGGCGGTGGTGGCGAGGGCGCCGGCGAGCGCCCGGCGTCGGGTCGTGTCCATGGGTGTCCTCCGCGCGTCAGCCGGGCACTCTCGCCGGGCAGGCGCCGTTGTGCAACCGCGAGATGGCGGGGATGCGGCCGCACGTCGCCCTGCTCGGCGCGGCCGCCGCCCCGTGTGCGGCTCGACCGGTCGAGCACCGCCGCTCGTCGCGGCGGCCGACCGCGGGTCCGGGAGGAGACGAGCACGAGCGCGACAGACGGTTCGACGGGCGGCTTCGCCCGCCGCGGGATCACGGGGCTCGGCGCCGCGCCGGAAGCGGCGGGCGCGGCCCCGGGCGGGCTCGCCTTAGCGTGGAGCGCGCAGGCGCGGACCTTGGACGTGAGCGAGAGCGAGCTCTACCGGGCCTCGAAGCGCGGCGAACCGATCCTCGCCACGGGCCTCGACCGGTCCGCCCCCGGGCTTTTTCCGATGCCACGGGCGAGCTCGTCGGCATGGACATCGACCTCGCCCGACCAATCGCCGAGAGCCCGTTCGCGATCCGAACGCGGTCGCGTTCGTGACCCGGGGTTCGGATGCCCGCATCCCGAGCCTCGTGAGCGACACGGTCGGCCCGGTCGTGCCGTGGACGACGGTGCTCCCCGGGCCGCGCCCGGCATGTCGCGTTCGCGTCCCCTGCTGTCGCGCGGGCGTGGGCTTGCTGCTCCTGGGGCAGGGCAAGAGAGAACTTCCGGGAAGCGCTCGCGGCGGGCCCGAACCTCCGGGTGGGCGCGATGCGGATCGTCTTCGTCGAGGCGAGGGTGCACGAGGCCCTGCCGTCGGCCGAGGTCGACCCGTTTGACAGCCCGGGCACGAGCCTGCGGACGCTCGATGCGCGCCGCAGCGACGCCTATCTCGCCGACCGGTCGGCGATCCGCTGGCGCGCGCACCGCGACCGCGATCTCTTCCGGACAGGGTCGGATGCCGGAGCGAGCTGCGAGGGCGCTCGATCCGGGTCGTCCGACCTCGCTCGACGGTGCGGTGTCGGCTCGCGAGCGGCTCCGCTTCGGAACCGTCACGATCCCGCGGCACCGGTCCGAAGCAGCGGGGGGCGATCGGGCTTCGGCCGCGGCCGATTCGGGTCGGTCCTTCCGGTGATCCCGCGGACCGGGCGGCCGGCGATCGCGCACGACCCGATTTCGGGCGTCGAGGGCACCTCGCTCGCGACCGCGATCCCGGTCGTCGAGCCGGGCTTCGCGGCCCACCGGATCGACGCCGAGACCCTTCGGGTGACGGAGGCCCGGCTCGTCGCCTCGGCCCTCTACCTTTCCCTCTCCCGGGCGCTCGCCCTCCTCTTGCGGCTGGTGGAGTGGCGCTGCGCGCCGATCCGGCTAGGGAACGCAGCTTCTGGAGCGAGCTCTCCACGGCGTGTCACGTGCTCTCGAACGGCGCGCTCGTGACGGCCGAGCTCGCGCTCTGGACGTTCCTCCTCGGCACGATCCCGGGCGGCATCGCGATCGTCCCGGCCTACGGCATCGGGCCGGTGCGGCTCCTGGTGCGGCTCGGTGTCGATCTCGTGCGAGGGATCGCGTTCCCCTTCCCGCTCCGCTTTCGCAGTTACGGGCTCGCCCTGTTCACGATCGACTCCCGGCCGAGTGGGCCGGGGTGCTGGCGCTCGGCGCCTTCTGCGCGGCGCTCGAGGGCCGCTTCGCCCGTCTGCGCTATCGAGGCGGACGTGGCGGTCGAGGCGCGGGCGATCGCCGAGCGCTGCTCGAGCGGGTCGGCCTCGCCGAGCGGCGCGACCATTACCTCTACCAGCTCTCCGGCGGGCAGCAGCAGCGGGTGGCGATCGCCGGGGCGGTGGCCATGGAGCCCGAGCTCGTGCTGCTCGACGAGATGACCTCGGCCCTCGAGTCCGAGCTCGTGGCCGAGGTGTTGGCGGCGATCGAGGAGCCGCGGCTTCGGGCACGACCATGCCGGTCGTGAGCCACGAGCTCGTGTTCGTGCGCGAGCTGGCCGACCGGGAGGTGTTCATGGACCGCGGCCGCACCGTCGAGCGGGGGCCACCGGACCTCTTGTTCCGCAACCCTTCGAGCGAGCGGCTCGAGGGCTTTCTCGGCCGCTTCCACCGGATCCGCGGCCGAGGCCGTGACCCGCGGCGCGCGCGAGGAGCGCCGGTACGCGCGAGCGACTTCGGGACGCGCAGATTCGACGCAGCCAAGAGCCGAGGCTTCGGCCAGACGATGCGAAGACGGGCACGGCGCCCGGTGCCTGTCGAGCAGGTCGAAAGCGGCCCTCGTCGTCGGGGCGAACCGATCCCCTATGCCACGTGGTGCGAACGGTTCGGCGGCCGGCACGGGGCCGAGGGCGGCGTGCCGAAGCGGGTCGGCCGGCGGAAGGCCGCCGGGGTGTTTCGTAACCGGGTTGACCGGCGGTGCGGCCGCCGGCCCGGGGGCTCAGAGCTCGTCCCGTTCGGCGCGCTTCTTGAGGAGCTTGCGATAGCGCCGGATGGCTTCGGCGCGCTCGCGCGCCCGGCGCTCGGACGGCTTCTCGTAGTGCCGCCGCATCCGCATTTCGCGGTAGAGGCCCTCCCGCTGCATCTTCTTCTTGAGCGCGCGGAGCGCCTGGTCGACGTTGTTGTCGCGAACCTGGACCTCGATCAGGGTGCGTTCTCCTCGCTTCGGCCCGTCATTCGGGACGCAAACACTCTCGCGCTCCTCGCGGAGCGCGTGCTCCTCATGTAGCATCGCCTCGCTGCCGCGCCAAGCCGCCGCGGTCGCGCCAGCGCCCCTTTCCCGAGCGGCGGAGGGGCCATACATGGGCGGCATGGCGCTTTTGAAGATCGCCCGGCTCGGCCATCCGATCCTACTCGCTCGCGCACGGCCGGTCGCCGACCCGACCGCTCCCGAGATCCGCGCGCTCGCCGCCGACATGGTCGAGACCATGCGCGAGGCGCCCGGCATCGGCCTCGCCGCGCCCCAGGTCCACGCGAGCCTGCGGCTGATAGTGGCGCTGCCGATCGGCGAGCGCGAGGGTGCCCGCGAGGCGAGCCCGCTCGTGTTCGTCAATCCGGAGCTCGAGCCGCTCGAGGAGACGGTCGAGGAAGCCTTCGAGGGCTGCCTGTCGATCCCCGAGCTGCGCGGTCTCGTGCCGCGCGCCCGGCGGGTCGGCTTCCGCGCCCTCGACCTCGAGGGCCGCCGGCTCGAGGGGGAGGCGACGGGCCTTTTCGCCCGCATCCTCCAGCACGAGGTGGACCATCTCGATGGGATCCTGTTCCCGATGCGGATGCGCGATCTGCGCACGCTCGCTTTCGAGAACGAGCTCGCTCGGCAGCGCGCCGCGGCCGCGGTCGAGGAGGTGCGATGAGCGGTGAGGCCCTGCGCGAGCGCCAGGAGCAGCGCGACCGGATCCTCGAGGCAGCGCTCCAGCACGCCGCCTTCGACGGCTGGTCGACCCGCACGCTTTTGGCCGCCGCCGACGATGCCGGGATCGACCGGGCGACCGCCCGCCGGCTGTTCCCGCGGGGCGGCGACAGTCTCTTGGCCTGGCTCGACGACTGGGCCGACCGGCGGATGCTGGAGGCCTGCCCGGCCGACGAGCTGCAGCGGCTCTCCATCCGCCGGCGGGTGGCCCGGCTCGTGCGCGCGCGGCTCGAGCCCTTGATTCCGCACCGCGAGGCCGTCCGCCGGGCACTCGCGGCGCGCGGCCTGCCCGGCAACCTGGTCGAGGCGGGCAAGGGCTTCTGGACCACGCTCGATCGCATCTGGCAGGCGGTCGGCTTGCCGCCCGAGGCCGATTCGGGGGTCGACCACTACACCCGAAGGCTCACGCTCGCGGGTGTGCTCTCGTCGACCACGCTCTTCTGGCTCGACGACGCTTCCGAGGGATGTGCGGAGACCTGGGCCTTCCTCGACCGGCGGATCGAGGACGCGCTCAGGGTCGGCCGGCTGGGTGGGCAGCTCGTCGACCTTCTGGCGCGGATCCCGGGCCTCGGCGGGCTGCGCCGGCCGGCCCGCGCTTGAGCGCCCAGGAGGCGTCCGGTAAGGGCCGGCGGCACCGCTCGGCGCATCTCGTCCGGTCGGGCGGCCGCTTCTGTTGGTCGCGCCGCCGGCTCGCCTCGACAGGGCAGCAGCTCGGCAGGAGGGGAGCGGCCTCAATAGGGAAGCAGGATGTCGAGCACCTGGGCGCCGTAACGCGGCTGCTGGACGTCGGTCAGCTGACCGCGGCCGCCATAGGCCACCCGCAGTTCGGCGATCTTGTCGTGTGGCACGGTGTTGCGCGGGGTGACGTCCTCGGGGCGGACCACACCCGCCACGATCACTTCGCGAACCTCGAAATTGACCCGTACCTCCTGCCGACCCTCGACCACGAGATTGCCGTTCGGCAGCACCTGGGTGACGACCGCCGCGACATTGAGCCGCACGGTCTCCTCGCGCTCGGTCTCGCCGAGGCCGCGGTTCTGCATCGAGCTGTTGGCGTCGACCAGGCTCGAGGGGTCGATCGGTTTCGGCAAGATCTTGTCGAGCTTGTTTTCGAGGCCGAGGATGTTGGTGAGGCCGAGCTTGTCGCTGTTGGCGCGCGTGCGCCGGCTCGTGTTCGACAGTTCCGCCTTGTCGTTGATCGTCACGTTGACGGTCAGGATGTCACCGACCCGCCGCGCTCGCTGGTCGCGGAAGAAACCACGGGCGCCCGAGCGCCAGAGCGAGTTGGCGCCGGCCGCCACCTGTGGCTCGGGCTCCGGCATGGGCATGGTGACGGGTCGCCAGCCCGGCTGTTCGACCGGGTTGGCCGGCCGCTCGAGTCGCGGGGCCCGGCCGACCTCGGCCAGGCGCTCGGCGACCGTGCAGGCGCCGGCCGAAAGCGCGAGGGCGAGAGCGAGGGCCTTGCGAGCGAGGCTCTTCATCGACCGGTCTCCGGGGCACCCACGAGCAGCCGCCGGCGGCCGATCACGAGACCACTCACGGGCCGCTCGCTGTCGAGGTTGACGGCCCGGATCCGCTCGCCCTCCGCACCGTCCTGCAGTGCCCGGGCCTGGGCCGTGAGCTCGATCGGACCGCGCCGGAAAACGAGGGTCACGATCTCGCCCTTGCGCACGAGCCGGGCCGGCCGCAGATCGCCTTGCCGGATCGGTCGGCCGGGGGCGAGCCGTCGCTCTGCCTCGAGGCCCTGGATCGCTTCGGCCACGAGGACGACGTCCGGCGGCAGCTGGCTTTCCGGCACCCAGATCGTACCGAGCAGACCAGGCTCGATCGGCTGGCCCTCGCGGACGGGCTGCAGGGGCGCCGGCACCTCGACCAGCGGTCGGGCGGGACCGGCGAGCTCGACCACGCCCGTGACCCGGCCGTCGACCCGGACCACGAGCTGGGCGGCGAAGCGCTGCCGCGCCTCGTCGATTTTCAGCTCTTCGAGGGCGAGGGCCACCGGTCGGTCGGAGGGATTGGCGAGCGGCAGGCGCGGCTCGGCGATCGCCACCTCGAGACGGCGGCCGGGCGGCTGGGCGGGTAGCGCCGCCTCCACGAGCGCGCGCGCGACGCCGGCGGTCAAGGGCTCGCGCGGGGCGAGGGTGGCGGTCTCGGCCCGGGCCGCGAGCGGGACGGTCAAAAGGGCGAGCAGCAGGAGACGGGTCCGGTTCGGGGCGGGGTGGGGGCACACGGTCGGCCTCAGCGCAGCTGGGTCACGGTGGCCATCATCTCGTCGGATGCCTGGATCACCTTGGAGTTCATGTCGTAGGCCCGCTGGGCGGCGATCAGCTGGGTGATCTCCTGCACCGCGTTGACGTTCGAGCTCTCCAGATGGCCCTGCAGCACGGTGCCCTTGCCCTCGCTGCCGGGCGGGCCGATCAGGGCGGGGCCGGAGGCCTCGGTTTCGATCAGGAGGTTGGAGCCGATCGCCTCGAGCCCGGCCGGGTTGACGAAGCTCGCGAGCTCGAGCTGGCCGAGCACGACGACGCCGGTCTGGCCCTGCAGCTTGGCCGTGACCTGGCCGTCGGCGGCGATCGACACGTCGATCGCCTCGCTCGGCACGGTGATGCCCGGGCTCACCGGATAGCCGTCCTGGGTGACGATGACGCCCTGCGGGCTCAGCTGGAAATTGCCGGAGCGGGTGTAGGCTGGCTCGCCGTCGGGCTTCTCGACGACGAAGAAGCCCTCGCCCTGGATCGCCACGTCGAACCGGTTCTCGGTGTTCACGAGGCTGCCCTGGTCGTGGATCCGGTAGACGGCGGCGGTCTTGACGCCGAGGCCGAGCTGCACCCCGGCCGGCACGATCGTGCCGGTATCGGAGGTGACCGCACCGGTCCGCCGTTCGTTCTGGTAGAGCAGGTCCTGGAACTCGGGCCGCATCCGCTTGAAGCCCGTGGTCGTCATGTTGGCGATGTTGTTGGAGATGACCTCGACGTTGAGCTGCTGGGCCATCATGCCGGTGGCGGCGACACTCAGGGATCGCATGCGCTCCTCGCTCGATGCGGGCGGGGCCGACGGGTTCAGGCGCTGACGCCGGCGAGGCGCTCGACCGCCCGCCGGGTCAGCTCGTGGTGGGTCTCGATCATGCGCTGGGTTCCCTCGAAGGCCCGGGTGATCTCGATCAGCCGGGTGATCTCGAGCACGCCCTGGACGTTCGAGCCCTCGAGCGCGCCCTGGACGATGCCGCCCGGCGCGCCGGGAATAGGCGGCTCGTCGCTCGCGAGGAGGCCGCCGCCCTCCGGCCGCAGCCGGTGGGGCTGGGCGAAGCTCACGAGGCCGATCCGGCCGAGGATGCCGTTGCGGCCGGCGATCGTGCCGTCGGCGGCGATCGTGGGCGCGGGCTCCTCGGGCGGCAGGACGATCGGTCGGCCGCCCTCGTCGAGCAGCGGATGGCCGTCGGCGGTGACGAGCTCGCCCTGCGCGTTGCGCAGGAACTGGCCGGCGCGGGTGTAGCGCTCGCCCGCCGGAGTGAGCACGGCGAAGTAGCCCGGCCCGCGGATCGCGAGATCGAGCGGCCCGCCGGTCGGCAGGATCGGCCCCGGGCTCGGATCCCGGACCGTGGCGACGTCCTGCACGAAGGCCACGGTGCGCGGCTCGCCGGCCCGCTCGAGCACGGTCTCGAACAGCACCGACTGGGCCTTGAAACCGGTCGTGCCGAGATTGGCGACGTTGTTGGCGACCACCTGCATCGCCCTTTGCAGGGCGATCTGGCGGCTCAAGGCGACGTAGGACGTGGTATCCAAGCGCGTTCTCCCTGCCGCTCGTCGCTTGCATCCGCCGTGCCACCCGGCCCGGGTCCGGTCGCATCCCGGGATGTCGGTTCGAGTCGGGTGGGCACCGGCAAGCCTTGCCCGGCACATCCTGCCGGCCGGCGTATCCGGGAGCGGGAAGGAAACCGAATGTTAACCCTCGGTCGGCTAGGAACCGCCCGGGCGCGATGCGGTGTGCCCGAGCGCACGGGGTGGAACCATGGCGGCAGCGAAGAAGGCCGGCGAGGCGGACGGCGAGGAGAAGAAGGGCGGCGGGCTCAAGCTGGTCTTGATCCTGGCGGCCGCTCTCGTGGTCGCGGGTGGCGGCGGGGCCGCCGCCTGGTTCCTCGGCCTGTTCGGCGGCGGCAAGAGCCAAGCAGCGGCACCGGCGCACGGCGCGCCCGCGGCCGAGGGTCACGGTGGACCGCCGGCCGACGGCCACGGGGCCCCGCCGGCCCCGCAAATCGTTTTCGTCGACCTACCCGATATTCTCGTGAACCTCAAATCGACCAACAAGCGGCCGCGGTTCCTGAAACTCAAGGTCGCTCTCGAGGTGAAGGACGCCCGCACGGCCGAGCGGGTGAAGGCGTTCACGCCGCGGATCATGGACGGCTTCCAGCTCTATCTGCGGGCCCTCGACGCCGACGAGATCCAGGGCTCGAGCGGCATGCTCACCCTCAAGGAGGAGCTGCTCGCGCGGATCAACCAGGCGGTCGCGCCGAACCGGATCGACGACGTCCTGTTCAAGGAGATCCTGGTCCAATAGGCCGGCGAGCCACGGGGGGCGCGCGGTGAGCACGGTGGAGCCCGAGGCGCGGAGACGCGTCGGCGCCGAGGAGGTCGACGACGGCCTCGGTTGGGGCGAGGCCGCTCGGTCGGCCGCGGACGAGGAGAGCGAGCCTTTGCTCGAGCGCGCCGAGGTGGCAGCGCTTCTGGGCGAGGCGCGCGAGCGGACGGGGCCCGGCCTCCTCGCGGTGGTCGCCCGGGAAGCCGTCGCGCACGAGCGCCTGCCGATGCTCGAGGCGGTGGTCGAGCGGCTGCGCAGCGCATTGGTCGAGAGCCTGCGCGTGCTGACCGGGGGCCCCGTCGATCTCGCCACCGAAGAGATCGGTGCGCGCCGCTTCGGTACGTATCTCGGGAGCCTCGAGCGGCCGGTCCCGATCGCCGTCTTCCGCGCCGTCGAGTGGGACGGCCGCGGCCTGTTGACGGTCGAGCGGGCGCTCGCTTTCGCTCTGGTCGACATCCTGCTCGGCGGTCGGCGCGCCGGCGCGGCTGCCGCTCGCGGGGCGCGCGCGCTCACGGCGATCGAGACCGCGCTCGTCGAGCGGTTCCTGCGGATCGTTCTCGCCGATCTGGCCCGTGCCTTCGCACCGGTCGGCGTGGTGCGCTTCGAGCTCGAGCGGATCGAAAACGATCCGCGCTTCGCGACGATCGCGCGGTCGGGCAGCGGCTGTGTGCTGCTCCGCCTGAGCGTCCTCCTCGACGGCCGGGGCGGAGGGCTCGGCATTCTTCTCCCCCATGCGACGCTCGAGCCTGTCCGAGCACGGCTGGCGGAGGCCTTCCCGGGCGAGCGGTTCGGCCGCGATCCGATCTGGCAGCGTCATCTCGAGGACCGGATCCTGGCCGCTTCGCTCGAGCTCGAAGCGGTGCTCGACGGTGCGAGCGTCGGTCTGCGTCGACTCCTCGACCTTCGGCCCGGCGCCGTCCTGCCGCTCGGGGTGCGCCCCGACAGCGCGGTGGTCCTGCGCTGCGGCGGCGTCCCGCTCCTCCTCGGCAAGCTCGGGCGGGTCGGTGATCGGGTATCGGTCCGGATCGAGGAGCGGATCGACCGCGAGCGGGACGGGTAACGGGGCTCACGACATGTCGAAGATCGCGCTCGACCTCCTCCTGATCGCGCTCCTCTCGGTCACGGCGTTCTGGTGCGTGCGAGTTCATCGCCGGCTCGTGGCGCTCAGGGCCGATCGGGGCGACATCGCCGCCTTCGTCGAATCGCTTGCGACCGCCACCGCCCGGGCCGAGCGGATCGTGCAGGAGCTGAAGGCGGCGAGCGGCGAGGCCGTCGTCGCCCGCGAGGCGCAAGAGAGCGCGGCCCGCGACCGGCGCGGGGAGCTCGAACGCACGGTCGAGGCCGCGCAGAAGATGGCTCGCCGGCTCGAGGACGCGCTCGGCCAGGGGGCCCGCCTCGTGGCCGAGCTCAAGGCCCGACAGGATGCGCAGGCGCTGCGGGCGGCGCAACCGGAGCCGGCGTCGGCACCGGCCCCCGCCGCAGCCGAGCCGGCCGCCGGACCGGCCGCGCCACGCCGGCGGGTCCGCGACGATCTCCTCGAGGCGCTGCAGAAGCTCCGATGAGCGGCCGCGGCGAGCATCCCCCCGGGCCGGGCCGCCTCGCCGTGACCCTCGCGGGTCCCGGTCGCCGGCCGAGCCCCCTGTTGCTCACCGCGGCCGTGGCCCTGCTGCTCGCCGCACTCAGGCTCGCCGACCTCGTGGGGCGGATCGAGTGGTCCGCGGCGACCGCTCCCGCGACCGTGGCAGAGGCCGGCCCGGCCGCCGCCGAAGCACCGGACGGCGAGGTCGCCGCGGCGACCGGCCTTCTCGAAGCGCTCCTGCCGGTGCCGGCGGTGGAGCCCGCCGCCGGTCCCGACCCGGGCGCGGCCCCGGTGCCGGGAACCGCCACGGCCTCGAACGCCAACGGCAGCGGCCGCATCGCTCCGGGCTCCGCCGACCCGCTCGCCGATGTCGCCGCCGAACTCGCGCGGCGAGCCGCCGAACTCGACCGGCGCGAGCAGGAGCTCGTGCTGCGCGAGGCGGCGGTGGTGGCGGTCGAGACCCGGCTCGGCGAGCAGCTCGGCCGGCTCGAGGCGCTCAAGAAGGAGCTTGAAGCCACCGCCGCCAAGATCCGCGAGAAGGACGAGGCCGAGCTCGCCCAGCTCGTGAAGACCTACGAGGCGATGAAAGCGAAGAACGCGGCCCAGGTCTTCGATCAACTCGCCCTCGAGGTCTTGCTGCCGATCGTGCGCCGGATGCGCGAGGCGAAGCTCGCGGCGGTGCTCGCCGCGATGGAGCCGAGCAAGGCCAAGCAGGTGACCGCGGCGCTCGCCCGGAACACGCCTTTGCCGCGCCTGCCGTGACCGCGGGGACCCGTCGGCGGTCCCGCGATCCGGTGCGGCGTGCTCGCGGAGGAGAGAGAGCACGACGAGCCGCCTCGCGGGCGGCCAGTTTCCTCGGTGGTTCGAGCTAGCGCGCCGAGCCTCGCGGCGCGGCGGGCAGACCGTGGCCTGCTCGGCAACCGCACGGCCGAGGTCGCCGGGGAACCGTCCGCGGACGGCCGCGACGAGATCGGACCTCACCCGTGTCGCAGCCGGGTACGGGACCTCGGCGCGCAGGGAACGTCGAGTGCGGACCCGCCGCCTTCGTTCGCGGATGGCCGACGGGGTGAGCGTGGCCGGTCCGCCGCGTGGGATGGAGGATTTCGGGGGCCGGGAACATCGACCTCGTGCCGTGCGCACCGAGGATCCCCCGCGCGAGTATCCCGGGCATGCGGGAACTCTCTCAGCGGCGCCACCGAGCGACGGCGGTTCGTGACACGGGCGTCGGGAGAAGTCGGGGGCACCGGCTCGGTTCGGCCGGTGGGGTACCAGCCGGTGCGCCGTGCCCCGCCGGTCCCGGAAAGGGCGCCCACCACCGGTGAGGAGCCGCGGCCGCGCCTTCCGACGCGAGTTCGCTACCGTTCCCCGACCCGTGCCGGTGGCCCCGACGGGTCGCCGGCTCGGGGCGCCCCCTGTCGACACCGGTCTCGCCGCTCTCCTCGATCCGCCGGCGGTTCGATCCACGAAGGCGCCTCGGGCGGTCGCTCGCCGGGCTCCCGGTCCGCGGGACGCTCGAAGGCTTCGGTCCGAGCCTCTCCTCGCGGCAAGACCTTCCGCGGGCGAACGGTAGAACGACGCGCTCGCGAAAGCGCGCCCGTTTCGCCTACCGTCCGGTTGACGGTGGGTGGCTGCCCGGCAGGCCTAGCGGGATGCGGTCGCCGGGGCACCGCTCGATGTTCGATCGACCCCGGCCTTTGGGACCGCGCGGGCAGCGGCCGCGGGTCGGGACCGGCCCGGCGCCGGAAAGGGGCGGTGGGTTCGTTCCGCAAAGGGGGAACAGGATGCCGGGCGAGGATCGGAAAGACGCCGCGCTCACCCGCGAGTGCGCTCGTGCGGGACCTACGGGGCGGACAGATGGCGACCGCCGACTCCGCCGACCCTTGCCGGGCGCCGTCGCGACCGCTTCTCCGGTGTCGAAGCGATCCGGCAACGGCTCGGCTCGCGGGAGCCGCTCGCGAGGGGCGCGGGCTCGAGCCGGCCCCGCGTCCGAGCGGGTACAGCGCCGGCGTGGCCCGGAGGTCGCGCGTGGCCTTCGCGTCGCTCCGATGCGGGATCGGGCAGAGCCGGATCGGGTGCGGCCGCAGCCGCTCCGCGATCGTCCCGGTCCATGGGACCGCGGCGAACCGCCGACGCGCGCTACCGCTTCGGTCGTGCCGCGATCGAAGCCGGGTCTTGCCGACGATGCCGCGTCGGCGCCCAGTCGCGGGAAATCGGCCCGATCACCGGACCGCCCGGCGGATGTCGGCCGGGACGGACGGCTCGCCTCGGCGACGACCGTCACCGGGCACGGCGCCGACCCGGACCTGCAGCGACCACCACTTCGGGCCCGCCCCGGCCCCAACAGGCCGGCCCCGGGGTCCGCGCCCGGAGCCCGTCGCTCAGTCGAGCCGGACGAGCCGGCCCGTCGCGAGCGATTCGTAGGCGGCATCCGCGAGGCGCAGCGCCGCCCGGCCGTCGGCGAAGGTCACCGGCACGGGCTCCCGCTCGAGCACGGCGCGGACGAAGGCGTCGAGCTCGGCGGCGTAGGCCTCGCGGTAGCGCTCGACGAAGAAGTGCAGCACCGGATCGCGCGCGCGCGTGTGCTCGGCGGTCCAGGCCTCGACCGTGGTAGGGTGGCGGTTCTCGGCCTTGAGCATGCCCTTCTCGCCCACGACCTCGATTCTCTGGTCGTAGCCGTAGACCGCGCGGCGGTAGTTGGTGATCACGGCCTGCTTGCCGGTCGCGGTGGTCAGTACGACGACCGCCGTGTCGTGCTCGCCGAGCCGCCGCACCCGCTCGTCGATCAGAGCACTGGCCACCGCGAAGACCGCGACCGGTTCCTCGGGCAACAGGAACCTGGCGAGGTCGAAATCGTGGATGGTCATGTCGCGCAACAGACCCCCCGCGACCTTCATGTAGTCGTCGGAGGGGATGTCGGGATCGCGCGAGGTGATCAGCACCTGGCGCGGCTCGCCGATCTCGCCCGCCCGGAGCCTCCGGGCGAGGCTCGCGAAGGAAGGATCGAAACGCCGGTTGAAGCCGATCTGGATCGGCACGCCCAAGTGGCCGATCCGCTGCCAGCAGGCGTCGACCTCGGCGATGTCGAGGTCGATGGGCTTCTCGCAGAAGACGGCCTTGCCCGCTTCGGCACTCTCGGTGATCAGCTCGACATGCGTATGGGTCGAGGAGGCGATCAGCACCGCACCGACCGAGGGATCGGCCAGCGCCTCCTCGACCGTGGCGGCGACCTTCGCACCGGTCTCGCCGGCGACCGCCTCGGCCGCCGGGCGGTGGACGTCGAAGGCCCAGGCGAGCTCGGCGCGCGGATGGGCTTCGACGTAGCCCGCGTGCATGCGGCCGATCCGGCCACAGCCGAACAGCGCGAAACGGAGCATGTTCCTCCTCCCCCGCAGCGGCGGGCGCAGTCGAACCGATCGGACCGCCCCTGTCAAAGGCCGGCGGCCGCTCCGCCGACACGGCAGGCTCGCCGAACCACGGGCCCGGGAGGTGGTCCCGGGGGCGCGAAAAGGGGCGCCGCGCGGAACGCGGCCGGTACCGCGATCGCGATGCGGCAGAAGGTGCGCCGATCCAGATGCGACGTCGGGCGGGAAGGGGGGCACGGGACGGCTGGCGCCGCACGGCTCGCGCACGGCGGTTCCGCCGACACGGGAGGGGTGAGCCCAGCCCGCACCCGGGCATCGGAAGCCGCGCGTCCGAGGGCGGCGACGGGGCGGCGCGATCGCGACGCTGGTCGGCCAGCGCTCTCTGCCCCGCAGCCCGGGTAGCCGGCGTGCGGGGCCCGGCCCGCCGCGGCCGCCTTGCCCCGGGCAGGGTGGGCTGTATGGTCCGTCCGGCGGAGCGGGGAGGGAGGCCCATGCGGACCTTCCGGTTGACCATGGCGCAGGCGCTCGTGCGCTGGTTGATCGCCCAGCGGACCCGAATCGAGGGGCGGGAGGTACCGCTCTTCCCGGGCGTGTTCGCGATCTTCGGGCACGGCAACGTGACCTGTCTCTCGGAAGCCCTCGAGGCGGTGCGGGACGAGTTGCCCACCTGGCGCGGCCAGAACGAGCAGGGCATGGCGCTCGCCGCTCTCGGCTTCGCCAAGGCCAAACGCCGCCGGCAGATCATGGTCGCCACATCCTCGATCGGCCCGGGAGCAGCGAACATGGTCACCGCAGCCGGGGTCGGCCACACCAACCGGCTGCCCGTGCTCCTGCTCTCGGGCGACTATTTCGCGAGCCGGGCGCCCGACCCGGTCCTCCAGCAGATCGAGCAGTTCGGCGATCCGACGGTCTCGGTGAACGACGCTTTCAAGCCCGTCGTGCGCTATTGGGACCGCATCACGCGGCCGGAACAGCTCCTATCCTCGCTGCCTCAGGCGCTCGCCACCATGCTCGATCCGGCCGACTGCGGTCCGGCCTTCCTCGGCCTCTGCCAGGACGTCCAGGGCGAAGCCTTCGACTGGCCGGTGCGCTTCTTCGAGCCCGTGGTCCACGAGCCGCGGCGGCCGCGACCGGACCGGCGCGAACTCGAGAAGGCGGTCGCACTTCTGCGCGCGGCACAGCGGCCGCTCGTGATCGCGGGGGGCGGGGTCCGTTACAGCGAGGCCGAGGCGGTGCTCGCGGCCGTCGCCGAGCGGCGCGGCCTGCCGGTCGCCGAGACGATCGCCGGCCGCACCGTGCTCCTGCACGAACATCCCTGCAATGTGGGCCCGATCGGGATCCTGGGCTCGAGCTCGGCCAACGCCATGGCGGCCGAGGCCGACCTCCTGCTCGCGATCGGCACCCGACTGCAGGACTTCACGACCGCCTCCTGGTCGCTCTTCCATCCCGAGGCGCGGATCGTGGCGATCAACGCCGCCCGCTTCGATGCGACCAAGCATCGGGCGCAGCCGGTGGTGGGCGACGCGCTCGTCGCCCTCGAGGAGCTCGATGCCGCGCTCGGCGACTGGCGGGCACCGACCGACTGGCTCGCCACGGGCAAGACGCGCTACGCCGAATGGAACGCCTTCATCGACGAGCGGACCCGGCCGACCAATGCCGAGGTGCCGAGCTACGCGCAGGTGATCGGCATCGTGAACCGGCTCGCCGACCCGCGCGATCTGGTGCTCACGGCGGCGGGCGGCCTGCCGGGCGAGCTCTGCATGGCCTGGCGGGCCCGCGCGACCTCGAGCTTCGATTGCGAGTTCGGCTTCTCCTGTATGGGCTACGAGATCGCGGGCGGGCTCGGCGCCAAGATGGCCGACCCCTCGCGCGACGTCGTCGTCATGGTGGGCGACGGCAGCTATCTGATGATGAATTCCGACATCTATTCGAGCGTCTCGACCGGCCACAAGCTGATCGTCGTGGTCTGCGACAACGGCGGCTTCGCGGTGATCGACCGGCTGCAGCGGGCCAAGGGCATCCCCTCCTTCAACAACCAGCTCGAAGACTGCCGCCGGGCGGGCGAGGTCGTCCGGGTCGACTTCGCCAAGCACGCCGAGGCGATGGGGGCGATCGGCATTCGCGCCCGCGGCGTGGGCGAGCTCGAGGATGCCTTCGAGCGCGCCAAGGCGACCGATCGGACGACCGTGATCCACATCGAGGTCCAGGCCCGCGACTGGACCGAGGGCAACGGCGCCTGGTGGGAATGCGGCACGCCCGAGGTGAGCGCCCGGACCAGCGTGCAGGAGGCCTTCGCCCGGCACCGGGCCGGCAAGCAGCGTCAGCGGGTGGGAGTGTAGACCTTGGCGGAGCGAGCGAAGGCGAGCGTGCGGCTCGGCATCAACCCGATCGGCTGGTCGAACGACGACCTGCCCCAGCTCGGCCGCGACATCCCGCTCGAGCGCTGCCTCGCCGAAGCGGCGCGGGCGGGTTATTCGGGCATCGAGAAGGGCGGCAAGTTCCCGAACGATCCGCGAGCGCTCCGCCCGCTGCTCGAGGCGCACGGGCTCGTGCTGGTCTCGGGCTGGTTCTCGGGCGGGCTTCTCGACCTCACGCTCGAGGAGGAGAAGAAGCGACTCGCCCCGCATCTCCACCTCCTCCAGGCCATGGGCTGCCCGGTGTTGGTCTATGCCGAGACCACGGGCACGGTGCAGAACCGTATGGCCGTGCCGGTTGCCGACCGGCCGAAGCTGAAGCCGGACGATCTGCGCCGCTACGGCGAGAAGCTCACCAAGCTCGCCGATTGGCTCGCGGCCGAAGCGTGCCCGATGGCCTACCACCACCACATGGGCACGGTGGTCGAGACCGAGGCCGAGATCGACCTCTTGATGGCGAACACCGACACGAGCGTGGGGCTCCTGTTCGACACGGGCCATCTGACCTTCGCGGGCGGCGACCTGGCCGCGACGTTCCGCCGGCATGCGGGGCGCATCGTCCACGTGCACGCCAAGAACCTGCGCCCGGCCGTGCTCGAGAAGGTCCGAAGCGAGCGCTGGAGTTTCTTGAAGGGCGTGCTCGAGGGCGTGTTCACCGTGCCCGGCGATCCCGAGGGCTGCGTAGACTTCGACGAGGTGGCGAGGCTCTTGGCCGAAGTGGGCTATCGCGGCTGGGTCGTGGTCGAGGCCGAGCAGGACCCGAAAAAGGCCGAGCCCTTGCGCTACGCGACGATGGGCAACGAGGCGATCCGCGCCGCCTGCGCCGCGGCCGGGGTCGCGATCGAGCGCTGAGGGGCCGGCCGTCGGCCGCGGGCGGATCCCGTCCGCGGCGGGAACCGATCGCCCGGCGATCTCGAGCGGTGTGGGGATCCCGGCCCCGGCTCAGCAGCGCACCCAGCGACAGATATAGTCGCCGCCGATCAGCTCGCAGCAGCGGCGCTTGCCGGCGTGCGGTCCGCTCGTTTTGCAGGGCCCGCACTCGAGCGTGAGCGTGTAGCTGCGCGAGCGGACGATCGGCTCCTCGGCCTCGCAGGGCTCGTGGGCTGCGACTTCGCCCCAGGGAAGCAGCACCGGCCGACCCTCGCCGTCGATCAGCAGAAGCCCGCTGATGCCGCGCTCGGCGATCGTGTCGCGCAAGCTGCGGGTGAGCCGCTCCAGGGCTTCTTCGTCGAGTTTCGTCACGGGCGTTCCTCCCTTCTCGAGCGATCCTCCGCTCGCGGTCGTTCCTCAGCACCGGACCCATTCGCAGCGATAGTCGCCGCCGATGAGCTCGCAGCACTGTTTGTAGCCCTTCCGCTTGCCGCTCGTGCGGCACTCGTCGCAGGTGGCGATCGGCTGCCACGCGTGCGGAGGGGAGCTCCGGGCCGCCGCTGGACAGGCGGCGGCGCCGGCCGCTACGCCGCTCGGTGTCGCGGCGAGGAGCGGCAGCAGGAGGAGCAGCCCGCCGCAAATCCGAAGCGGGCGAAGCAGAGTGGATCGCACGGTCGGTTCCTCCTCGGCCAGCCCGTTCGGTCGACGCCGGCTCACTTGCAGACCTCGCGGCAGACGGAGTCGCCGCCGATCGGATCGACCACAGGCGGGTTCCCGCCGGCCGCGCGCGCCGCCGGGATCCCCAGCGCCGTTGCGATGGAGGGCGCGGCGAGCACGAGGGCGAGGCGCGGGGTGAAGCGAAGCACGGGCGTTCCTCCGGGCGAGTTGGGCGAAGACGTCGTTCTAGAAGCGGACCGTTCCCCGCACCAGCACGGTCGCCTCGGGCACGAAGGAGCCCATGCGAACCTCGTTGGTACGATAGTTGTCGTCGAGATATTCGAACTCCTTGTCGAGAATGTTGGTGGCGACCAGCGCGATGCTGCCGCGCTGCCCGGGAAAGCGCCAGCCGACCGCAGCGTCGAGGGTGGCGAAGGTCGAATCGCCGTCGTCGACATCGGCCGGCCGATAGTCCTGGACCTTCTGGTGCACGAGGCTCAACCGGGCCTCGGCGAACAATCCGGAAGCCGCGAGCCAGCGCAGCCGGAGCGGCAAGACGAGCGTGTCGGCGCGGCCGGGGAAGCGGGGGCTGTCGCCGCTCGCCACGTCGAACCGCTCGAACGACGGCTCGAAGGAGATACCGAGCTCGGGCAGGGCCTGCCAGGCGAGATAGCCCTCGAGGCGGATCTCGTCCTGATCGTCGAGCCTCGGACGGTCACCGAAAAAGCTCGGCACGCTCGACGCCCGCCAGGTGAGCTGGAGACCGGTGTGCAGGCCGTCGCCGAGCCGGATATCGGCGCCGACGCCCCAGAGCCAGGCCTCGGTTCCGTTGACGTCGTCGAAGAGCTGGGTGAAGCCCGCGACCTGGGTGGGCTCGAGGGTCTGGTCGACCAGGAGCGGCCGCTTGACCGCCCGCGCCGCGGCGGCGCGCAGCGCGAGCATTTCGCTCGGCCGCCATTCGAGGCCGATCTTGGGATCGACCGCGTCGATGTCGTGCTGGCGGTTGCGGTAGGAATCGAGCGACAGGCCGAGGGTCGCGCGCAGCCCCTCGGCCGGCTCGCCCGTGGCGTAGAGATAGGCGTTCCTGGCCCGGCGTTCGAAAGTCCGGGGCGGCCCGACGAATTCGTCGTCGACGTCGATCGAGGTGAGGCCGGCCCCCGCCACGAGCCGCACCGGCCCGATCCGTTCCTGGAGCTGCAGCTCGCCCAGATGGCCCCGGCTCTCCTGAACGGAGTTGGGCCCGAAGCGGCTGTTCTCCTCGCGCTGGTCGGTGAGCACGAGCGAGCCCAGGGCCATGGTTTCGGCCCCGGGCCGCCAGGCGGCCCCCAGCCGCGCCAACCCCTGCCGCAGCCGATTGTCCTGGCCGCGGAAGAACAGGTCGCGATCGAAGCGCTGGACGATGTCGCCCCGCGCGGTCTCGCGGTGGCGGCCCTCGAGCTGGAGCTGGAGCGTCTCGTCGACCTGGAAACGGCCGACCAGGTTGAAGAGATCGTTGTCGATCCGGGCGTGGTCGCGGAAGCCGTCGGTCCGGCTCGAGAGCCAGCCGGCGCTCAGGGCGGCACGGTCGTAGAGCGCGCCCACGAGGCCCTCGCCCGCCACTGTCTCGGAGCTGCCGACGAGGCCCGTACCCAACGCTGTCACCCGCTCGTGCTCGAAGGCGAAGCCGTACTCGCCGAAGCCCGGGAAGAGGGCGGCGGCGCCGGGGGCGATCGAGACGTCGCCGTAACCCAGCCGCGGCGAGACCGGCTCGGCCTCCAGCGGACCCGCGAGCTGGGCCTGGAGCTGCTCGCTCGTGCGCGCGATCTGATAGCGCTGGCGGTCGGCGAACATGTCGGCCAGGAAGCGATGCGCGGTGGCGTTCCCGGGGTCGCGGGCGAGCGCGTGCTGGGCCTGCAGGCGGGCCGGCGTGTCGAGGCCGAGCTCGCGATAGACGCGGGCGAGGGCAGCGCCCTGGGTGGCGCGGTCCTGCTCGAGCAGGGTGCGCGAGCGGAAGGGCGAGCGGCCGCGGTTGCGGGCGATCGCCTGGTCGAGCTCGGCGAGCGCCACCGCCGGCCGGTCGGCCCCGAGCTCGAGGAGCGCGGAGGCGAGCCAGGGTGTGGGATCGTCGGGGTCGAGGCCCTTGGCCAGCGCGAGCTGCTCGCGGGCCTTCTCGGGCCGGCCGTCGAGGGCGAGCGCACGGCCCAGATAGCTGCGCGGCAGCGCTCCCGTGGGATCGAGAGCGGCGGCGATCTCGAGCGCGGCGCGACCTTCGTCGAGCCGGCCCTGGCGGATCCGCGCCAGCGCGAGTCCGAGATGCGCAGCGGGATTGCCGGGATCGAGCGCGCGGGCGGCCTCGAAATCGGCCTCGGCCTCGCGCGGCCGGCTGGCGGCGAGTGCCACGAAACCACGGGCGATCCGCCCGAGGGCCGTGTCGGCGAGGGCCAGAGCCGCCTCCGCCTCGCGCCGAGCGGCGCGCAGCTCGCCGCGCATGAAGGCGAGTTCGGCTGCGCGCGCCCGCACGAGTGCGCTCGACGGTGCCCGCCGGGAGGCGATCGCGGCGTCCTCGGCGGCCGCCTCGAGGTCGCCTCGGGCCTGCCGGACATAGGACCAGGCGAGCCGCGGGCCCGCCGCCTCGGGGGCGAGGCGGACGGCCTCGCGGGCGGCCGCCGCAGCCGGCTCGAGCTCGCCGCGGGCGGTCAGGACGACGGCCTCGAGGGCCCGGGCGAGGCCCGCCTCCTCGCCTTCCCGCACTTCGGCCGAGAGTGCCAGGACCGGCTCGACCCGGCCGGCGGCGAGCGCCCTGGCGGCCTCGGCGAGGCGCGGGTAGCGCGCCGCTTCGGCCTCGATCACGGGCGGATACCACAGCGTCCAGCCCAGCCGGTCGCGGGCCCGTGCACGCAGGGCCTCGCCCGGAGCGGCCGGCGCCCCGGTCCGCTCGAGCCGACCCTCGGCCACGACCTTCGCTCCCTCGCCCGCCAGAAGGGGGGCCGCATCGGCCGGAACCGCCGGGCCCGAGAGGCGAACCCGACCGTCGAGGACGAGCAGCTCGCTCGTGCCCGGCCGGACCTCGACCAAGACCTCGGTGCCCTCGATGCCGGCGGTCACATAGGGGGTCTCGACGGTGAGCGAGCGACGGACCTGGGAGAGAAAGTAGAGCAGACCCTCGAGCAGGCGGACCCGGCCGCTGCCGGGCTCGCCCGCGACCTCCGGCACGAGCCGGGTGCCACCGTCGAGCCGCAGCACGGTGCCGGCACCGTCGAGCCGCAGCGCCGCCCGCCCCTCCTGCCCGACCGTCACGGTCTCGCCGGCGCAGAGCGGGCCACCGCTGGGTCCGATCGGCCGGCTACCCGCGCGGGTCTCGCCCTCGACGGCGATCACGGTGCCGACCCGCGTCCGTCCGCTCGGGCAGTCCTCCGCCCGAGCCGCAGCCGTCGAAAGGACCGCCGCCAGTACCGCGAGCAGCCCGAGCCCCGACGGCTGCCTGGACACCGGCTCTTCTCCCCAACCTCCGATCGACGCGGCGAGGGGACCGTGTCACCGAACGGCGCTTTTGTCCACGGCCGTGCGCGTCCGACCGCATCGCGCGCTCTGCACGTCGCGAGACGATGTCGCGGATCGGAGGCAGGTCGCGGAGGCGAGCCGGCGGTCCGCGCGAATGCTCCGCTCGGGCGGCCGTACCGGCGGGGCCGACGACCCCCGGCGCGCTCGTGCCGACGGCGCCGCTCAGCTCGGACCGCCGAGCGGGACGGCCCGGGCCTCGGCCACCGTGCCGGGCGCGATCAGCCGGAACACGGTCTCGCGCCGGGCCCGGCCGCGCAGCTCGAACTCGCCGACCGCTTCGAAAGCGAAGGCCGGGCCGGCTTGCGCGCGGGTCGCTTCGCCGACCAGGACCGCGGCGGTCGGCCGGTCGGGGCAGAGGGCGCGGGCGAGCTCCTCGATCCGCTGCGCGGCATTGGCGGCATCGCCGATCACCGTGAAGATGCCGCGCTCGGGTGCTCCGAGATTGCCGACCGTGGCCTCGCCGCTGTTGATGCCGATCCGAAGCCGGATCGGCGGCTCGCCGGCGCGCTCGCGTTCGCGATTGTCGCGCTCGAGAGCGGCTGCGATCAGGAGTGCGGCCCGGCAGGCGCGGGCGGCGTGGTCGGCGGCACCGCGCGGGCCGCCCCAATAGGCCATGAGCCCGTCGCCCAGGAACTCGACGACTTCGCCACCTGTCGCCCCGACCGCTCGGGTCACGAGGGTGAAATGGGCGTCGAGTCTGGCCTTGAAGGTCGCGGGCGGGAGCGTCTCGGCGAGCGCGGTCGAGCCGACGATGTCAGTGAACATCACGCTCACGGGCGAGGTGCCGCCGGCTGCCGGCCCGGTGCCGCCGCGCAAGAGCTCGGCCGACACCGGGCGTGGCGTGTAGATCCCGAGCCAGCGGGCGAGGCCGAGATAGCGGGCGAGCTGGCCGAGCAGGAGGGCGAGCGGCAGCAGCAGGGCGAGCGGCAGGACGAGCGGCAGCCAGAGGCGCTGCGACGCGAAGGCGGCGGCGGCCAGCGCGACGTAAGCGAAGGCGAGCGCGAGGGCGGTGAGCAGGCCGCGCAGGAGGGTCCCGCGCAGCACGAGCAGAGTGGCGAGCGTGCCGAAGGCGAGCACGAGAAGGACGCGGGCGGCCTCGCTGGGCACCACGAGGAGCCGGCCGTCGCGCAGATTCGCGTAGGCCGTGGCGGCGAGCTCGACGCCTGCCGTGTCGATCCCGCGCGGGTCGGAATAGACGGTCGGGAAACTGTCGGCGGCGAGCGTAGCACGAGTGTCGAACGGGCCCACGAACACCACGGTGCCGGGTGCCAGGGGGCGGCGCCCCTCGACCGTGCCGAGCAGGAGATCGGCGAGCGAGCGATGGGCGATCGTGCCGGGCGGGCCGTAGAGGTCGAGCCAGATCTCCTCGGGGCCGAGCCGGCTTCGCCGGACCGCCTCGAGCAGCGCCCGCTCGCGCGGATCGGGCACGAGCGGCCGCCAGCGTACGGGGTCGCTTTCGAGGAACGCCTCGACCCGGGTGGCGAGACGGCCGGCCGGCGGCAGCGCCGCGGGCGGCTCCGGCCACCCGAGCGAGCCCGCGAGCCGCTCGAGGACCGGTAGGGCGCGGGCCTCGAGCGCCCGGACCGGCAGCTGGACCGGCTCGGCGAGCACCGGGTGGCGGGTCCACACCTGGTGCACGCGCGGCCCGGTGCGCGGCAGGGTGAAGGGGGCGACCGCCACCGCCGCGGCGGCGAGGGCCGGATGGACCGGTGCGATCTCGTCGCGCGGCAGCACCTCGCCCGCCGGATCGCCGCGCCAGAGCCGGCGGGCCCGGGCGAGCAGCACCACCCGGCCGTGGGTGGCGATCGCTCGGGCGAGCGCGTCCGTGCCGGCGGCCCGGCCGGGATCGGTGCCGAAGGCGATGTCGAACACGACGACCGCGGCACCCAGCCCGGCCAAGGTATCGACGAGGCAGGCATGCAGCGCGCGCGGCAGCCGGTCGATGCCGTGCAGCGAAGGCAGCGCCTCGAGTCCGCCGGTGCGCCGCTGGCAGGAGGCGAGCGGCTCGGGCCAGCGGTCGGGGTCGGCCGGGAGCTCCCGAAAGCGGGCGAGGGAGGCCTCGTCGAGCGCCACGATCTCGACTCCCTCGGGCGGAGGCTGCGGGCCGCGCAGGCCGAAGAGGGCGAGCAGCCCCCAGCTCTCTTCGGCCCGGTGCGCCGCCTCGCCGAGCGACAGCACGGCACCGAGCAGGCCGATGCCGAGGGCCAGGGCGGTGTGGCGGATCTTGGGCGGGGTAGCCAGCGCGCTCCCCCGATGCTTTCTGGCGCGTGCGTCGGTCGGCATCATAGGCGGGAGTAGGGCCGCCGTCAGGGGCCGCACCAGGAGGGTCGAGATGCGGCTGGACGGGCAACGGGTGCTGGTGATGGGCGGGACGAGCGGGATCGGCCTCGCGACCGCCCGGGCTGCGACCGAGGCGGGGGCCGCGGTGGTCGTGGTGGGGCGCAATCCGCTACGGCTCGCCGATGCGCTCTCGAGCCTGCCGCGCGAGCGGTCCGAGGGGCGGCTCGTGGACGCGACCGACCGGGCCGCGCTCGACCGGCTCGCAGCCGTCATGGGGCCGATCGATCATCTCGTGCTCTCGCTCGCCACCGGCGGCGGGGCCGGGGCATTCCGCACGCTCGACCTCGCCGCCCTTCGCAAAGTGGTCGAGGGCAAAGCCTGGGCCTTCCTCGAGACGCTCCAGGCCTTCCTCGCGAACCTCCGGCCCGACGGCTCGGTGACCTTCGTGACCGCCGCCACCGCCCGGGCGGCTTTCCCGGGAACCGTCGGGATCGCCTTCAACAACGGCGCCCTCGACGCCGTCGTCGCGCCGCTCGCCGTCGAGCTCGCGCCCTTGCGGGTCAACGCCGTCTGCCCGGGGGTGATCGAAACACCGATCTTCGCGGCCTGGCCCGAGGCCGAGCGCGAGCGCTTCTTCGCCCGGGCGCGGGCGGCCCCGCTCGGTCGGCCGGGCAAGCCCGAGGAGGTGGCCCGCGCGATCCTGGCGCTCTTGAGCAATCCCTACGTGACGGGCGTGCGGCTCGAGGTCGACGGTGGCCTTCGCTTCACGGCCCCACGGGATCGAGACCCCTGAGCTCGACCAGGAGCACCGACCAGAAGCCGAGGGCGAGCCAGGGGCCGAAGGGGACGGGCTCCTGCGGGCGCCGATGGGCGCCCGTGAGGAGGGCCGCGGCGAGCGCGGCCGCGGCGCCGATCAGGACGACGAGCGGCAGGGAGCCGGGCCCGAGCCAGGCGCCGGCGGCGGCCAGGAGTTTGGCATCGCCCACCCCGAGCCCCTCGCGGCCCCTCAGCCTGCGATAGGCCTCGGCCAAGAGGGCGGTGCCGCCGAGGCCCAGAAGGGCGCCTGCGAGCGAGCCGAGCGGGCTCGCCGGGGCGAGGCGGAGGCCGGCCGCGGCCAGGCCGGCTGCGATCAGCGGCAGCGTCAACAGGTCGGGCAACAGGAGCGTGCGACGGTCGACCAGGGCGGCGGCGAGCAGGACCCAGCCCACGAGTGCGGCGAGGAGTGCAGGGAGGGGATCGAGCAGGACCACGGCGAGAGTGGCCAGGAAGAGGGCCGCGAGCTCGACCCCGGGCTCGGCCGGGTCGATCGGCGCACGGCAGTGCCGGCAGCGGCCGCGCAAGAGCAGATAGCTCAATAGCGGCACGAGATCGCGGGCGGCGAGGACGGTGCCACAGGCCAGGCAGCGCGAGCGGCCGAAGACCCACTCGTCGAGCCGGTCAGGATAGCGGCAGGCGAAGGCGCCCGCAACACTGCCGACGATCGGTGCGACGAGCAGGATCGCGGCACCGGCGAGGAGTTCGGCCGGCTCGACGGTCGAGGCTGCGCCGGTCAATCGCCGAGGCTTCCCAGGAGCTCGAGATTGCCACCGGCTGCGGCGGTGTTCACGGTCACGGTCCGCTCGGTTAGGAAGCGCAGCAGGTAGAAGGGCCCGCCGGCCTTGAAGCCGGTGCCGGAGAGCCCCTCGCCACCGAAGGGTTGGGCGCCCACCACCGCGCCGATCATGTTGCGGTTGACGTAGACGTTGCCGCAGCGGATCCGATCCAGCACCCGCTCGATCGTGCCGTCGATCCGCGACTGAAGTCCGAAGGTGAGGCCGTAGCGGGTGGCCTCGATCGCTTCGAGAACGCGGTCGAGATCGCTCGCCCGGTAGCGCAGGAGATGGAGGACGGGGCCGAAGGGCTCGCGCACGAGCCGGTCGATCCGGTCGATCGCGACCAGGGCGGGCGCGAAGAAGGCACCATGGGTGTGCGCCTCGCCGAGCGGGCAGCGAAAGAGTACGCGGCCGTGCGCCTCGACCTCGCGCAGGTGTCGCTCGAGGCCGATCACAGCTTCCTCGTCGACGAGCGGCCCGACATCGGTCGCGAGCAGGCCCGGATCACCGATTTCGAGTTCGGCCATGGCACCCCGGATCAGGGCCTCGAGCCGGTCGGCGATCTCCTCTTGCATGCAGAGGATCCGCAGCGCCGAGCAGCGCTGGCCGGCCGAGCGGAAGGCGCTCTCGAGCACGTCGACCACCACTTGTTCGAGCAGGGCGGAGCTGTCGACGATCATGGCGTTGAGGCCGCCGGTCTCGGCCACGAGCGGCCGGATCGGTCCGTCGGCCGCGGCCATCCGCCGGTGGATGGCGCGCGCGGTCTCGGTGCCGCCGGTGAAGACGACGCCCGCGACCCGTGGGTCGCCGACGAGGGCGGGACCCACGACCGGGCCCTCGCCCGGCAGGAGAAGGAGCGCCTCCTCGGGCACCCCCGCCCGGTGCAGATGCTCGACCACTGCGGCGGCGCAAAGCGGGGTCTGTTCGGCGGGCTTGGCGATCACCGGATCGCCGCAGACCAGGGCCGCCGCGACCTGGCCCGTGAAGATGGCGATCGGGAAGTTCCAGGGGCTGATCGCCACGAAGGGCCCGCGCGGCCGGAGCTCGAGCCGGTTCGCCTCGCCGGTCGTCGCCGGCAGAACGAGCGGTCGGACCAAAAGCCGTCGCGCCTCGAGCGCGTAGTAGCGCAGGAAGTCGACCGCCTCGCGCACCTCCGCCACGGCATCGGCGATCGTCTTGCCGGCCTCCCGCACGCATAGCGCCGCGAGTGCGGGCAGATCGGCCTCGAGCCGGTCGGCCGCTCGCTCGAGCGCGGCGGCCCGCTCCGCGACCGGCACCCGGCTCCAGCGGGCGAAGGCGGCGTGTGCCACCGCCACCGCCCGCTCGGCGGTCGCGACATCGGCCATCGCGACCTCGCCCAGGACGCGGCGGCGATCGGCCGGATCGCGCACCGCTCGGCGCGGCAGATCGGCGGGCGGATCGAGCAACGGGCTCGGGCCGGTCCGGCGCCTCTCGGCGAGGGCGGCCGCCATGGCCTCGCGCAGCCCGGCGAGGGTCGAAGGCGAGGCGAGGTCGAGCCCGTGCGCCGCCTTCCGCTCGCGACCGAAGATCGCCCGCGGCCGCGGGATCTCGGGGTGCGGCTTGGGCTCGAGCGCGCGCAGCCGGGCGATCGGGTCGGCGACGAGCGCATCCAGGGGAACGTGCGGGTCGAGCACGCGGTGGACGAAGCTCGAATTGGCGCCGTTCTCGAGCAAGCGCCGTACGAGATAGGGGAGGAGGTCGGCGTGCGCGCCGACCGGAGCGTAGACGCGCACCGGCACCCCCGCCCGCTCGCCCGCGAGGCGCTCGTAGAGCGCGTCGCCCATGCCGTGCAGCTTCTGCAGCTCGAAGGCGCGGCGATTACCGGCGAGCTCCAGCACGAAGGCGAGCGTGTGTGCGTTGTGGGTCGCGAATTGCGGCCAGAACAGGTCGCCGCCGTCGAACAGACGCCGGGCGCAGGCGAGGTAGGAGACGTCGGTCGCCACTTTCCGGGTCCAGACCGGATAATCCTCGAGCCCCTGCTGCTGGGCGCGCTTGATCTCGGCGTCCCAATAAGCACCCTTGACGAGCCGGACCGGGATGCGCCGGTCGGTGCGGCGAGCGAGCTCGGCGAGCCAGTCCAGAACCGGGAGCGCCCGCTTCTGATAGGCCTGGACGGCGAGGCCGAGGCCGCTCCAGCCGGCCAGCGCCCGATCGCGGGCGAGCCGCTCCACGAGGTCGAGCTGGGGCTCTAGACGGTCGGCCTCCTCCGCGTCGATCGTCACCGGCACGGCGAGCGTGCGGGCGCGGGCCAGGAGCTCGACCAGCACCGGCACGAGCTCCGCCTCGAGCCGCCGCCACTTGGCGAACTCCCAGCGCGGATGGAGCGCGCTGAGCTTGATCGACAGCGAGGGGCGTTGCGGAAGCTCGCCCGGGGGCGCACTCTGCGCCACGACCTCGAGCGCGTGCCGGTAGGCCTCGAGGTAGCGGTACGCGTCGGCTCCCGTGCGTGCGCCCTCGCCCAGCATGTCGAAGGAGTAGAGGAAGCCGCGCTCGGCCGCGGCGCGGGCCCGCTCGACCGCCTGCTCGATCGTCTGGCCGAGGACGAATTGGCGGCCCAACAGGCGCATCGCCTGGCGCATCGCCTCGCGGACCACCGGCTCGCCGAGCCGGGCCACGAGGCGGGCCAGCCGGTCGGCGAGCTCCTCGCCCGGTCGATCCCAGCCGACCAGCCGGCCGGAGAGCACGAGACCGAAGGCCGAGGCCGAAAGAAGGAAACTCTCCGAGCCCGCGACCCGCGCTTGCCAGTCGCGGTCGGCGAGCTTGTCCTTGATCAGGAGGTCCTGGGTCGGCGGATCGGGGATGCGCAGGAGAGCCTCGGCGAGGCACATGAGCATCACCCCTTCCTCGGTGTCGAGACCGTAGGCCTGCAGGAAGGCCTCGACCCCGCCGAGCCCGGCGGCCTCCTCGCGCAGGCCGGCCACGAGCGTGCGCGCCCGGGCCTCGACCCTGGCGAGGAGCTCGGGCTCGACCGGCAGGGCCGCGAGCAGGCGCTCGACGGCGGCGGCCTCGTCCTCGTGGGCGACCGCGTCGATCCGCCGGCGCAAGGGATCGGGTGACGGTTCGCGGAGATCGGCGAGGATCCCGGTCACGGCGATGAGCTCCGAGAGCGCGCTCCTCGCGAGGATAGGCCGGCTCGGGCCCGCGGCAAACGCCGTGCTTCGGTTTCAACCGTTCGTTAACCCTTTCGTGGGAGAAACCGCTCGGGATCGACCCGCGGGAGGGCCCGTGCCACCTTCGCTCCGCCGCCTGCCGCACGCGCTGCCGTGGATACTCGTCCACCTCGCGGGCGCGATCCGGGCGGTGCTCGGCTGGTTCGACAGCGGCGGACGACGTGCGGTTCGTCTGGCCTCCGCGACGACCGGGCCCGGCGGGGCCACCCCTCGCTTCTGCCCGCACGCAGCCTGCCCCGCCGCATCGCCACCTGCTCGCGGCGCCGGGCCGGATCGTCCCGCTCGCGCGCCGCCCGCCACGGTCGAAGCTCGCGCAGCGTCGGCACGGAAAGCGAGAGCCGGGACCCGACGGAGCCGCGGCCGCGCCGGCGAACCGGCCTCCTCGCGGGCCTCGCGGCTCGGCACGGCCGGGGTCGGCCCGGTCCGTGCGGGCCTCGTCGAGAGCCGCAAACCTCCGGCGCTGTTCGCCGGACCGGGCACGCGCTCACCCGCCGGAATCGGCATCCGCCAGGTCGAGCAAGACCGTGCCCTCCTCGACCTGCTCGCCGATCGCCACGTGCACGGCCACGACCCGCCCGTCGCGCGGCGCCGGCAGGCGATGCTCCATCTTCATGGCCTCGAGCACGGCCAGCACCTGGCCGCGGGTGACCGTCTCGCCGGGTGTGGCGAGGAGGCGGACGACCTTGCCCGGCATCGGGGCCGCGACCAGCCCTTCGATGCCGACCTCTTCCGAGCCTCCGCCCGCTTCCGGGGCCCGGCGGACCACGAGCGTGCGCCCGTCGCGAGCGAGCAGCACGCGATCGCCGACGAGGGTCGCCCGAAGCGGGCGGACCCGCCCGTCGAATTCGAGGCGGAGCTCGTCGCCGTCGCGCCGGAGCCGCACCTCGCCGAGCGGCACGCCGTCGAGGCTCGCATTCGGTGCCGAAGCCGACCTTTCCGGCCCCTCGAAGCGGACGACGTGCTCGCGGCCCCGGGCGAGCAGGCGGACCTCGCGGCGGCTCGGTCGGCCGAGCCGGAAGCCCTCGAGCAGGAGCCAGGGCGAGGTCCGCCAGGGACCCGCCGGTCCGAGCCGTCGCTCGCGCTCCGCTTCCGCGAGCAGCAAGGCGGCGGCCGAGAGATCGACGGGCTCGGGCTCGTCCTCGGCGGCGGCGAGCCGGCCGGCCTCGCGGTCGAGCCAGAGCGTGTCGATCGCGGGCGCGCGGAACGCCGGCTCGCGGATCACCCGGCGCAGGAAGGCGAGATTGGTGGCGGGGCCGGCGGCCGCGGTCGCGTCCAGAGCCCGCTCGAGACGGGCGAGCGCGGCGCCGCGGTCGGCCCCGTGGACGACGATCTTGGCGATCATGGGGTCGTAGAAGGGGGTGACGAGGTCGCCTTCGGCGATGCCGGTGTCGACCCGGACTCCGGGCAGGCCTTCGGGCAGCACGAGCCGCTCGAGCCGGCCGGTCGAGGGGAGGAAGCCACGGGCCGGGTCCTCGGCGTACAGACGGGCCTCGATCGCGTGGCCCCTGGCGAGGATCGCCTCCTGGGCGAGCGGCAGGGGTCGTCCCTCGGCGATCCGGATCTGCCACTCGACCAGGTCCTGGCCGGTGATCGCCTCGGTGACCGGATGCTCGACCTGAAGCCGGGTGTTGGCCTCGATGAAGAAAAAGGACCCGTCGGGGGCGAGGAGGAACTCGACCGTCCCGGCCCCCTCGTAGCCGGCTTCGGCCACGAGCCGCACGGCCGCCTCGCCGAGGGCCCGACGCTGCGCCGGCTCGAGGACCGCTGCCGGGGCCTCTTCGACGATCTTCTGGTGGCGCCGCTGGAGGGTGCAGTCGCGCTCGAAGAGATGGACGACCCGGCCCGCCCGGTCGGCCATCACCTGGACCTCGAGATGCCGGGGCCGCTCGATCAGCCGCTCGAGCAGCACGCGGTCGTCGGCGAAGGCGCTCGCCGCCTCGCGCCGGCAGGCGGCGAGCGCCTCGAGGAAATCCTCGGGCCGGTCGACCCGCCGCATGCCCTTCCCGCCGCCGCCGGCGACAGCCTTGATCAGGAGCGGGAAACCGATCCGCAGCGCCTCGGCGCGGAGCCGCTCGTCATTCTGGTCGGAACCTCGATAGCCCGGGACGGTCGGGACGGCGGCGGCTTCGGCGAGCGCCTTGGCGCTGTCCTTGGCACCGAGGCGCTCCATGGCCTCGGCCGAGGGTCCCACGAACGCGAGGCCGGCCTCCCGTACCGCGGCGGCGAAAGCGGCGCTCTCGGCGAGGAAGCCGTAGCCCGGGTGGACCGCATCGGCACCGGTCCGCCGGGCCGCCTCGATCAGCCGATCGATCCGCAAATAGCTCTCGCCGGCGGGCGCCGGTCCGATCGCCACGGCCTCGTCGGCGAGCCGCGGGTGGAGGGCGTCCCGATCGGCCTCGGAGAAGACCGCCACGCTTCGGATTCCGAGCCGCCGGCAGGTGCGGGCGATCCGGCAGGCGATCTCCCCCCGGTTGGCGATCAGGAGCTTGGCGATCACCCGCCGCCCCCGCGCCGTGCCCGCCAGGCGGGCGCGCGCTTCTCGAGGAAGGCCCTGAGCCCCTCTTTACCCTCGACCGAGGCGCGCCGGGCCGCGATCACGCCGACCGTGGCCTCGGTCAGGAGCGAGCCGCCCTGCGGCATGGCGAGCACGATCCGAATCAGCTCTTTGGAGGCCGCCTGGGCCTCGGGCCCGCCGGCGAGCAGCTGGTCGAGGACGGCGTCCACCTTCGCATCGAGCTCGCTCTCCTCGACCACTTCGTGGACGAGCCCGATCGCGAGCGCACGCTCAGCGCCGATCCGCTCGCCGGTCAGGAGCAGCCGGCGGGCCTGGCGCGGGCCGATCGCCCTGAGCACGAAGGGCGAGATGACGGCCGCGGCGAGCCCTAGGCGGACCTCGGTCGTCCCGAAGCTCGCCCTTCGCCCGGCGATCACGATATCGCAGACCGCCACGAGCCCGGTGCCGCCGCCGAGGGCCGCTCCCTGGACCCGCGCCACCACGGGTTTCGGGCACTCGTCGATGGTCTTCAGCATGGCGGCGAGCCGGCGCGCATCGGCCCGGTTCTCCTCCTCGCCGTACTCGGCCGCCCGCCGCATCCAGCCCACGTCGGCCCCGGCCGAGAAGCTCGCTCCGGCGCCGGCGAGGACGACGGCACGGACCGAGGGATCCTCGCCGAGCTCGGCGAAGGCGGCCGTGAGCGCCTCGATCAGCGTCTCGTCGAAGGCGTTGTGCCGCTCGGGTCGGTTCATCGTGACGGTCGCGATCGGGCCGTCACGCCGCACGAGCAGGGGATCGGGCTCGCTCATCGCACCTCCGTGCTCACATTCGAAACACGCCGAAGCGAGTCTGCGGGATCGGGGCCTCGAGGGTCGCGAACAGGCCGAGTGCCAACACCTCGCGGGTCTGGACCGGGTCGAGTATGCCGTCGTCCCAGAGCCGGGCGGTGGCGTAATAGGGATGGCCCTGCCGCTCGTACTGGGCTCGGATCGGAGCCTTGAAGGCCTCTTCCTCGGCCTCGCTCCAACGCTCGCCCCGGGCCTCGAGCGCATCGCGGCGAACCCGGGCGAGCACGTTGGCGGCCTGCTCGCCTCCCATCACGGAGATCCGAGCGTTCGGCCAGGTCCACAGGAATCGCGGCTCGAAGGCCCGCCCGCACATGGCGTAATTGCCGGCGCCGAAACTGCCGCCGACGACGAGGGTGAGCTTCGGTACCGCGGCACAGGCGACCGCGGTTACGAGCTTGGCGCCGTCCTTGGCGATACCGCCGTGCTCGTATTTGCGGCCGACCATGAAGCCGGTGATGTTCTGCAAAAACAAGATCGGCACGCCGCGCTGGCAGCAGAGCTCGACGAAGTGGGCGCCCTTGAGCGCCGATTCGCTGAAGAGGATCCCGTTGTTGGCGAGGATGCCGACCGGGCAGCCCATGAGCCGGGCGAAGCCCGCGACGAGCGTGGGTCCGTAGCGCGGCTTGAACTCGTCGAGCTCGCTGCCGTCGACCAGGCGAGCGATCACCTCGCGGATCTCGAAGGGCTCCCGCAAGTCGGCCGGGGGGATCCCGTAGAGCTCGTCCGGGTCGTAGAGGGGAGGAGCGGGCTCGTGGAGCGCCACGGCCGGGGGAGGCGGCGGGCCGAGGCTCGCGACGATTCGCCGGGCGATCGCGAGCGCGTGGGCGTCGTCCTCGGCCAGATGATCGGCCACGCCCGAGACCCGGGTGTGCACGTCGCCGCCTCCGAGCTCCTCCGCGCTCACGACCTCGCCCGTCGCGGCCCGCACGAGGGGGGGGCCGCCCAGGAAGATCGTTCCCTGGTTCCGGACGATGATCGCCTCGTCCGCCATTGCGGGCACATAGGCACCGCCCGCGGTGCACGAGCCCATGACGACCGCGATCTGCGGAATCCCGGCCGCCGAAAGTGTCGCCTGATTGTAGAAGATCCGCCCGAAATGGTCGCGATCGGGGAAGACCTCGTCCTGGTTGGGCAGGTTGGCTCCTCCCGAGTCGACCAGGTAGATGCAGGGCAGCCGATTGGCCAGGGCGATTTCCTGAGCCCGCAGATGTTTCTTGACGGTCAACGGATAGTAGGTGCCGCCCTTGACCGTGGCGTCGTTGCAAAAGATCACGCAGAGGCGCCCGCCGACCCGGCCGATGCCGGTGACGATACCGGCCGCCGGCACCTCTTCCTCGTAGACGCCCGAGGCGGCCAGGGGCGAAAGCTCGAGGAACGGCGATCCGGGGTCGAGCAGCCGCTCGACCCGCTCGCGCGGCAGGAGCTTACCGCGCTCGAGGTGGCGCCGGCGAGCCCGCTCGTCGCCACCGAGCGCGACCGCGGCGAGCCGCTCGCGCAGCTCACGGGCGAGGGTCCGGTTGCGGGCGGCGTTGGCCCGGAAAGCCTCGGATCGGGTATCGAGGCGCGAGCGGATGACGGTCAAGCGAGACACCCCGCGGTGCGAGGATCGGCGGAACGAGCGGGTGACAGTGTCTCCGGCCTCCCGGCTGGCGTGCGGCGGGCGCCGCACCGTGGCCTGCACGGTAACGGGCCCGATCGCCCCGGCCAAGCGTGGCCTCGCCGCCCGCCCACGCTGGACCGCCCGGCGCCAACCTCTCCATTCCGAGAGGGTGCACGACGAACCGGTCTTGGCGTCCCCCGCCTTGGCCCCCGGGGACTTCGCTGCCGGGGACTTCGCTGCGGGGCGCGACCGCGGCCGGCGGCTTCGGCAATGCCGTGGCGAACCGTTCCCTGCTCTGCGACGTCGGGGCCGATCGTCCGGACGGGCGGCCCGCTGCGCGACCGCAGCCTCCCCTACCGGAGTTCTGTCCCCTCGAAGCGAAACCGGATCTGCGGGCCTGCGCAAACGACGTTTTGCCGGCATGCCTCTTGCCGGAAGATCGATCCGAAGAGCGCGCGCCGGAGTCGCCCGCCTTCCGGCCGGTACACGGGCCGGCGACGCTCGTCGACCGGGCGGCGGCACCGACGCCTCCCGCCTCGCCTACCGTGGAGCACCCCGTTTCCCGGCCGAGGGACGGCGGCCGGAACCGTGCCCTCCGACGTGGCCGCGAGCGTGGCTCTGGGACGGAGGCGGCGGGGTGGTCGGCGTGAAACGTCGGCCCGGAGCGCGCGACGGGGGAAGGAGGGGTTCGCTCGCGGTCGGGGCCGGGCGGGATGCGGACGAACCGGGTTTTCGGGCGAAGCGGGTTGTCGGGCCGTCGGGATACCGGACCCGAGCGGTGTGTTTTCGGCCGCCCGGATCGCCGGACGCGGCGGATGACAGGGCCCCGGCGTCGAAAACGGGCGTGCGACCGGCTCTCGGGCTCGGCTGCACGGCTTCGCGCCCCGCGCTTCGGCCGGCATAACGGTGCACGCAAGGCTTCGTGCCAGGGAGAAGACCGGCCCGCTCGGCGAGCCGACCCGTCGCGATCGGTGGAACTCGACTTCGTGGGAACGTGGCACGACCGGGTGCCGAGCGGCTCGAAGGGGGGTGACGACCGTCGTCGAGACGCACCCCGGATGGGTCGCTTCTCGCCGCCTCGCGAGACCCTCGGAGCGATCGGTGCGAAGTGCCGGACGGCTAGCCGCCTCGAGTGGGTGGTTCGGATTGCGGTTCCGGTTCGCATCGACCGGAGAGGGGACCCGGTTCGGTGTCGGCGAAAGGCCCTCGACGACTGGAGAACAACCGAGCCTCGGCGAGTAACGATCGGCGTCCGTACCGGGATCACCCGCCGGCCGGTCACGGTGCCACCGGTCTCGGGCGCACTGCCCGAGTAGGTCTCCACGTCTCCTCCCGGGTATCGCGCTCGCTGGCACGGGGCTCCCCGCGAGTCGCCCGTCGCCTCGGCCGTCACCGAACTGCGTTCGCCGGGTGGCGGTATGGCGACACGGGTTCACAGCCGGTCTGCCGCCGGCTCTCGTTCGAGTCGGTGGCGGCCACGGACGACGGTCCCGAGCGGGCCGACCCGCCCGCTCGGGAACCGATCCGTGAGGAACCGGTCGGAGCCGTTCGCCGCAGGGTGGATCGCCTTCTCCGGCACCGTCACCACCCGGCGACGGTGCGCGATTACGGTCTCGGCTAGCCGCAGTCGCCGCCGCGCCCCCCGGGCGAGCCGGCGGCGAGCCCGCACCGCTCGACAGGCGCGAGCGGCCGAGGCCGTCCGGCACGCGCCGCATCGTGTGCCGCTTTGTGCGAAGCGTGCTGCTCCTCCCTGCTCTTGGTCCGACGAGTAGCCGAGCCCGAAGTCCGGGCACGTCGAGGCTCGAGGGTCCGAGCCCCGCGGGTGTCGCTCCTCCGAGCCCGCGGTCGCCGACCGGGAGGTCGGCCCCGAGCCTCCTCGGAGCGATGCGGCCCCGGTAGGGCAGCTCGACCCGGGCGACGAGGCGATCGGGGCACCGAGGCCAGCGCACCCGAGCGACGGAGCGGCACGAGCACGGCCGGGCGTCCGAGCCGTCCTACTCCGAGCCGTCCTACCGAGAGGATATCCAGGTGAGGGCCGTGATCGCGCCGCGCCAGCTCGATCGGGCCGAGCCAGGACGGATGTCCGGCGAGGGAAGGAGGCGGGTCACCAGCCGCCGGTCGCGAGCCACCGCTCGACCTGGTCGAGCCGGTCGGCACCCCAGAACGGCTCGTCGTCGACGAAGACGAACGGGGACCCGAAGACGCCGCGCGCGATCGAACGCTTCGTCTCCTCCTTGAGCCTGGCCTTGACCGCAGGATTCTGGAGGGCCGCCAGAAGTTCCGCTCGCTCGATGCCGAAGTTCGTAGCGATCTCCGCCACGGCCTCGGGCGCGGACAAGTCGCGCCCTTCGCCCCAGTGCGCGTGATAAAGGGCTTGCGCGAGTCCCTTGGCGAGGTCCTCGTCCTGATCGAACAGCCACCAATAGGCCCGGCTCGCCGCCAAGCTGTTCATGGGCATCACGGGCGGGAACGCCAGCGGTGCATCGAGGAGACGGGCGAAGCGCGGCACGTCGCGCCGTAAATAGTCCCCTTTCAAGGGCGCGTTCACGTTGGGCTGCGAGCCCGTGAGCTTGAGCGCAGCGCCGAGCATGATGGGCCGCCACGTGACTTCGCGACCGTGGGCGGCAGCGATCGCGTCGATCCGAAGGCTCGCGAGGTAGCCGTAAGGGGAGGCGAACTCGAAATAGAAGTCGATCGGCGCGGGCATGGGACCTCCGGGTTCCACGCCGAGCGTTCCACTGTCCGACCGCGCCGTCCAGCGCCGGCTCGCCGCAGGCTGCCGGTGCGGTGGTGGCGTTGGCGGGTCGGCGTGTGGAGCGGCTGGAGGCGGCGGTGCGGGCGCTCGAGGCGGAGGGGCGGCGGGCGCTGGCGGTCGGTCTCGACGTGACCGATCCGGCGGCGGTGGAAGCGGCAGTGGCT
>CALBAK010000003.1 GCA_937926445.1 uncultured Alphaproteobacteria bacterium | reverse complement strand
TCGAGCCCGAGGCCGCGGCGACCGCGCTTCGGCTCACCGTCTCCGGCCGGGCGATCCCGGTCGAGCGCTGGGCGCTCGAGGCACCCGCCCCGCTGCTGCCCGGCGTCGATCTCGTCAATCGGCTCGTCGCCGCGGAAACGGCCGTCGGCGAGGGCGACACGGTGCTCGTCGAGCACGGCTCGATCGCCGGGCTCTCGCCGGAACAGGCGGCTGCGCTCCAACTGCCCCCGGCGATCGAGGCGATCGCGGTGATCGAGACGGAGGGCGTGGTGACGCGGCCGGACTTCGCGGTCCGGCTCCGCTTCGAACGCCCGACCGGGCAGGCCCTGCCCGGCGTGCGGCGCGTCGGTGCCTGGCTCGACGTGGCCGGCTCGTGGCGACGGATCCCCGAGCCGCTCTTTTCGATCGCCCAGGCCATCGACCGCTTCGCCGGCCTCGATCCCGACGACGAAGCGGGTCGGATGGCTGCGCTCGCCGCGCTGCGCGAGCTCCTGCCCGAGGCGATCGACGACGGCAGCGTCCGCGCGCCGGGCTTCCTCGGTCGGCTCCGGATCGCCGTGGCCGACGTCTTCTCGCTCGACCTCGAGGGCAAGGGCGACGGGGCGAAGCTGGTCCCGGTGCTGCACCGGGCCGGCACCGGCGCGGAGGGCGAGGAGCCGCCGCCGCTGCTCGACCCCGATCGGCAACGTCGGTTCGGCCGCGAGCTGTTCCACGCCTATGGCAACGCGCGCGGTGTCTACGTGCTCGGTGCCGGCGACTGGGTGGTGCTGACACCGACGCTGCGCAAGGCGCTGCAGGTGGTTCGCGAGGTGCAGGCGGCACCTCGGCGGACCAAACTCGCCTTCCTCCGTGCACCGAGGGCCTTTCTCGCGGATCGGCTCGGCGAGGACCTGGACCAGACCGTGATCGAGCGGTTGTTCGTAGAAACCCGCGCCTACGGCGAGCGGGTCGTCGGGCTGGGCTTGTGGCAACCGCGCGTCCTGCCCTGGATTCAGATCGAGGCGATCCCCTGGTTCGGTCCGGAGACCGGCGGCGCCGAGAAGCCGGAGCCCACGAAGGTCGTCAAAGGCGGCATCCTGGTCGGGGAGCAGCGGATCGAGCTCGATCTCGAAGGGGCGAAGAAGCTTCGGGAGGAGGTGGAGACCGCGATCGGCGAGGGTAGACCGTTCCTTCGCTGGACGGACGCCGACGGAAAGAGTGTCGAAGTCGCGGCGGACACGAAAACGCTCGCAGCGGTCCAACGATTGATCGACAGCCTCGCCGGAAAGAAGAAGGTCGAGAAGGACGGCGAGGGGCCTTCGCAACCGGAGCCCCAGGTCCTCCTCATCGAGCCGAACGAGACCGAGCTCGGCTTCGAAGCCGGCTTCCGCGAGCACCCCACGGGCAAGGTCGGCGCCTTGCCGCCCGTGCTTCGCACGCCTCTCAAGGAACACCAGCGCGGAGGTGTGCTCTGGCTGCAACGATGCTGGGAGGCCGGCCGCCCCGGCGTCTTGCTGGCCGACGAGATGGGCCTCGGCAAGACGCTGCAAGTGCTGGTCTTCCTCGCCTGGCTACGCGATTCGATGCGACTCGGCGTCGTGGCTCGGGCGCCTGTTCTCGTCGTGGCGCCCACGGGACTTCTCGCCAACTGGAAGGCCGAGCACGATCGGCATCTGGCCGCACCCGGCCTCGGCCGCCTCGTCGAGGCGCACGGCAAGGGCTTGGCCGCCCTGAAGCGGCCGCGCGAGGACGGCTCGCCGGGCATAGATCGCGCCGCCCTCGAGCGGGCCGACTGGGTGCTCACGACCTACGAGACTTTGCGCGACTACGACCGCGATTTCGGGGCCGTGCGGTTCGCGGTGGTCGCCTTCGACGAGGCGCAGAAGATCAAGAACCCCGGGGTGCGGTTGACCGATGCCGCCAAGGCGATGCAGGCCAAGTTCACGATCGCGATCACCGGCACGCCGGTCGAGAATCGCCTGGCCGATCTCTGGTGCATCGCCGACACCGTGCATCCCGGCCTTCTGGGCGAGCTGCGCTCCTTCTCCGAGCGCTTCGAGCGCCATCCGGAGCCGGAAAAACTGCGCCGCCTGCGCCGCATGCTCGACGACCCGAACCGGACGACGCCGCCCTTCCTCTTGCGGCGCGTGCGGGCGGAGCACCTGCCGGATCTGCCGGACTTCTCGGTAGAGCGCCGCGAGCGGCCGATGCCGGAGCCTCAGCGGCGGGCCTACGAGGAAGTCCTCGCCAGGGCACGTGACGCGGACGGGCGCGGCCGAGTCCTTGAGGCGCTCCAGGCCCTGCGCGCCATCTGCTTGCATCCCGACCCGCGATGCGAGGACGACAAAGCGCTGATCGCCGGCTCGGCCCGACTCGCCCTCGCGATCGAAGCCCTCGACCGGATCCGAGAGCACGACGAGGCGGCGCTCTTGGTCCTCGACGACCTCGCCCTCGTGGCGAGGCTTTCGGGTCTGCTGCAACGTCGCTACCGCCTACCCGAGCCGCCACCCGGGATCACGGGCGAGGTCGCGGGCGGCCGGCGCCAGCGGATCGTCGACAGGTTCCAGGCCGGATGCGGCTTCGGCATCGTGCTCTTGTCGCCGCGCGCCGGCGGGGTCGGCCTCACCCTGACCCGCGCCAACCACGTGATCCATCTCTCGCGTTGGTGGAACCCGGCGGTCGAGGACCAGTGCAACGGCCGCGTGCTGCGGATCGGCCAGGAGCGGCCGGTCACGATCCACCTGCCGATCGCCGTGCTTGGCGACGGACGACGATCGTTCGACGAGAACCTCGACGCGCTGCTCGAGCGCAAGCGGCAGCTCTTCCGCGAAACGCTGGCCCCGCCCGTGGCGAGCGAGCACGAGCTCGAGGAGCTGCTCGAGGAAACGATCGGCTGACGGCCCTCGCGGGTGCTCGCCGGTCGCGGCCGTTCCTGCGCTTGCCCGCGATCGGGAAAGCGACCACGATCCCGTCATGAACCGCGTCGGCCAGAGGGCCTCCGCCCTCGCCGCGAAACTCGGCGAGCTGAACAGGCGAACGCTCGCCGGTTGGCGGGTCAACCCCGACCTCGTCCAGAAAGACGCCCGCGAGGAAGAGAGCCTGCTCGCGAGCGGCTATCACGACCGGCAGATCCTCGAGCTCGTGCAGAACGCCGCCGATGCGGCAATCGACCGGGCGAGCGCCCGCATCGAGCTGCGGCTCGCCGAGCGCTGGCTCTACGCCGCCAACACGGGCGAGCCGGTGAACGAGGAGGGCCTGCGCGCTCTCGTCTTGGGTGGCGTATCGCCCAAGGGCGGCGAGGAGATCGGGCGGTTCGGTCTCGGCTTCCG
>CALBAK010000002.1 GCA_937926445.1 uncultured Alphaproteobacteria bacterium | reverse complement strand
GCCGCGCTTGCTCCGCCCCCTCCGGCTTCGCCCGTTGACAGGCCGGGCGGTGGACGGCAGGCAAAGGGCACGTGGCGATTTGCGCCGGCCGGCTTGCGGGCCACGGAAAAGAAGCCGCTAAAAGGTCGGATCGCCGCAGCCGGCGCCCGACCGCCGGCCGTTGCGGCGGAGCGCAGCCATGAGCGACGGTTGGCGGATGCGGACTCGCCTCGTCCACGGCGGAGCCGCGCGCTCCGCCTTCGGCGAGACCTCCGAGGCCCTCTTCCTGACCTCGGGCTTCGTCTATGCAAGCGCGGAGGAGGCCGAAGCCCGCGTCGCGGCCCGTGCGCCGGGCTACCAGTACAGCCGGATCGCCAACCCGACCGTGCGCATGCTCGAGGAACGCTTCGCCGCCCTCGAGGGTGCGGAGGACTGCGCCGCGGTGGCGACCGGCATGGCGGCGGTCCACGCCGCCCTCTTCTGCCGGCTCCGGGCCGGTGCCCGGGTCGTGGCCTCCGCCCCCTTGTTCGGCGCCTGCCAGTGGATCGTGACCGAGCTCTTGCCGCGTTACGGAGTCGAGAGCGAGCTCGTGCCGGCGGCCGACACGGCGGGCTTCGCGCGTGCGCTCGAACGGCCGGTCGATCTCGTGCTCCTCGAGAGCCCGGCCAATCCGACCCTCGATCTCGTGGACATCGCCGAGGTGGCACGGCTCGCGAGCGCGGCCGGCGCGACGCTCGTGGTCGACAACGCCTTCGCCACCCCTTGGCTGCAGCGGCCGCTCGAGCTCGGCGCCGACCTCGCGGTCTATTCGGCCACCAAGCTCGTCGACGGCCAGGGGCGATGTCTGGGCGGGCTGATCGCCGGTGCCACCCGGCTCCTCGAGGACACGGTGCGGCCCTATCTGCGGAATACCGGACCCACGCTCTCGCCTTTCAACGCCTGGGTCCTGCTCAAGGGCCTCGAGACCCTGGGCCTGCGCGTGGAGGCGCAGCAGGCGAGCGCGCGCCGGCTCGCCGAGTGGCTCGAGGGGCACCCGGGAGTGCGCGAGGTCCGCTATCCGGGCCTCGCCTCGCACCCGCAGGCCGAGCTCGCGCGCAGGCAGATGAAGGGCCCGGGGACGATGATCGCGATCCGGCTGGGCGGCGGCCGCGAGCGCGCCTTCGCCGTCCTGAACCGGTTGCGGCTCGTCAAGATCTCGAACAATCTGGGCGATACCCGCTCGCTCGCCACCCATCCGGCCACGACCACCCACGCCAAGGTTCCGGCCGAGCTGCGCGAGCGGCTCGGGGTGAGCGAGGACCTGATCCGGCTCTCTGTCGGGCTCGAGGATCTGGAGGACCTGATGGCCGATCTCGATCGGGCGCTCGGACCGTGAACGTCGTGGACATCGCGCTTCTGGAGCGGTGGGTCGGCCGCGAGGAGCGGCGGACCGACACCCTCCACCCCTGGCCGGCCGCGGCCTTGACCGCCGCTCTCGACCGCGACGACCCGCCGGGCCCGGGCGAGCCCCTGCCGCCCTTCTGGCACCATCTGTACTTCCTGCCCGTGGTGGCGGCGGCGCAGACCGGCCCCGACGGCCATCCGCGGCGCGGCGGCTTCCTGCCACCCGTACCGCTGCCGCGGCGGATGTGGGCGGGCGGCCGGCTCGCCTGGGAGCGGCCGCTTCGGGTCGGCGAGACGCTCGAGCGGATTTCGACCGTCCGCTCGGTCGAAGCGAAGCGCGGCCGAACCGGACCCCTCGTGTTCGTCCTGGTCGAGCACCGTTTCCTCGACCGCGGGGAGACCGTGCTCGTCGAGGAGCACGACATCGTCTATCGCGAGCCGCCGCGGCCGGAGGAGGTCGTGGCCCCACCCGTCGCACCGCCGCCCGGCAGCTGGCGGCGCAGCTGGCGGCCCGACCCGGTCCTCCTCTTCCGCTACAGTGCGCTGACCTACAACGGCCACCGGATCCACTACGACCATCCCTACGTGACCAAGGTCGAGGGCTATCCGGGGCTGATCGTGCACGGGCCCCTGCTCGCCACTCTCATGCTCGACCTCGTGCGCCGCGAGCGGCCCGGCGCGGTCCTCCGCCGCTTCGACTTCCGCGCCACTGCCCCGCTCTTCGCCGACCGCGAGCTCACCGTGCACGGCGAGCCCGAGGCCGAGGGCGGCACGGTCCGGCTCTGGATCACCGGGCCCGAGGGCGGCCTCGCCATGCGCGGGGTGGCCCAGCTCGGCTGAGCCGCCGGGCGGGTCCAGGCGATCCCCCGCCGCGCGCTCCTCAATCCAGCCGGAGGAAGGGCCAGCGCGCCCGCTGCTCGCGGTCGAAGGCCGCCACCCCGGCCCGCTGGTCGACGATCTCGACGACGAGGACAACATCCGGGTCGTCGATGGCGAGCCGGCCCGGCGTACCGCGCGCCGCGAGTTCGGCCAGCAGGCGATCGCCCAGCGCCCGCTCGAGCCCGTGGCCGGAGAGCGCCTTGCCGGGCCCGCGCTTGTGCACCCGCACATGGAAGCTCCGACCGGCGAGCCGCGGCAGGATCGGGGCGAAGGCCTCGACCAGGCGGTCCTCCACCCGCTCGAGCGGGCCGAACTCGAAGGCGGCCTCGAGCGGGACCACGCGCGAGAGGAAGTTCATGATCCCGGGCTCCGACGCGACCCGTCCGCCGAGATCCTCGGCGACCGCCCGCGGATCCTCCACCGCCATGACGACGACGTTGTAATAGAGGGTCTTCCGCACCCGGCCGTAGCGGCCGAGGATGCCGAGGGCCTCGCGCCAGCTCTCGCGGTGAACGGTGGCGACGAGGTTCCAGGCGATCGGCGGTTCGCTCGTGGGCGCGCGCGGGGCCGCCGGCGCGGGCTCGCCCTCGCAGAGCCGGACCGGTTCGCCGCGCGGCTCCCCGAGTGCCGGCACGAGGCCCGTGGGCTCGACCGTCACGAGCGCAGTACCGTCGGCCCGCCGCTCGATCGCCACCCGCGCGGCAGCGAGCTCCTCGAGCAGCGCCGCCGCGGTCTCGAGGTGGCCGCTCACCGCCTCGCTCGTGAACCGCGAGGGGCCGCCTGCGAGCGCGAGCGGCAGCAGGAGCTGGTCCGCGAGGTGCCGGTCGATCGCGGCCGTGCCCCGTTCGAAGGCGAGGAGCGCCTCCACCGCCTCCTCGGCCACCGCTTCCGAGGCCTTGCCCGGCGCGCCGAGGGCCTGGAACCCGGCGCGCAGCGGCCCGTGCCGTGCCACGAGGCAGAGCGCGGCACCGGGCGAGGCGGCCTTGACCCGCACGGGGACGATCCGGAGCGGCGCGCCCGTGGGCTCCAGGAGCTTGCGCGCCCGATCGGCCATCCGCTGCGGGATCCGGGCCGGCAACTCGGCGGCGACGGCGCGCATCTCGATCGCCTCGAGCGGCGGCCTCTCGATCGCGTCGAGCGGTTCGGCCGGGCGGCCGGCGCGACCCTCGATCCGAGCCAGGATGGCACCCCGGCCGGCCGGAAACCAGCCAGTCCGCTCGACCTCGAGCTCGAGCGCGATCCCGAGCCGGGCGAGCATCGGTGCCCAGACCTCGACGAGGTAGTCGGCGGACGGGCTCCAGGGCACGTGGGTGCCGCCGAGCAACCTGAGCGTCGAGCCGCCGCGGGCGAGCGCGAGCGGAATCGCCATGGCCTGCAGGACGAGGCTCACCGCCCCGGCGCTGCCGCCCGCCCGCATCGCGCCGACGTCGATCTCGTAGCTCCCGGCGCGAACCGGCCCGGACGGTGCGAACAGCAGCTCGCTCGAGCCGAGCGCATCCCCCTCGAGCCGGGCATCGCAGAGGGCGGCCAGCGCCCGCACCGCGGCCAGGTGCTGGGCTGCGAGGCCCGGGATCGGCCGCTTGGCGCGGATCCGCTCGATCCGCACCGGCCGCCCGCCGATCGCGGCGAGCGCGAGCGTGGTGCGCAGCACCTGCCCACCACCCTCGCCCCGGCTACCGTCGATCCGGATCGGCTCGGCCTGCTCCATCGTCCCGCTCCCGACGCTTTAGAAAGGATCCTGCCACCGGGATGGATCGCGGGCGAGACGGCCCGCGACCCGGCCGCGGGGCCGGGGCCGGCGAAGCCGGCCGACCAACGAGCGTCCGCTCGAACAGCGCGTCGCAGGAAAGCGGCGGTTCGCCGAGCCGCGAAAGATCGGCGTCGCTCTCGGCCCGGGGGTGCCGTCCGCGAAGCCGCCCCGGAGCCGGATCGCCCGGCGCTCCGACACGGCCTCGCGCACGATTCGCACGAGCCTCGCCCGGTCGGGCGCCGCACGAGCCCCGGCCGATCGGGCGGCATCGCCCGCTCGTTCCCGCCCGTCGCCGTGCCCGACCCGCTCACCCGTGTCCCGGCCGATCGCCGAGCGCGGGTTGCATGCCGCAAGGCCCCGAGCAGCGGGAAAAGCCGGGTGCGAGGGATGCACGCTACCGCACCCTCGGGGCAGCCGATCGATCGCGAGGTCCGGGCCGATGGACCCGCCCGCGAGCGGCCGGGTACGCCCGGGTCGACCGCCCGCGCGCCGCTCGCCGCCCAGCGGTCGCCCGGGGGGCAGCCCCGCCCGTCGCGCCGCGAGGTCTCGGAAAGCGATGTCGAGGTCCGCGGCGACCCGTGCCGAGGGGCCCGGCTCGCCCGTCCGGAGGGCCGGGACGTGCAGGCCGCGCTCGAGAGCCGCGAAGACCGCGCACGGGTCGGCGAAAATCCGCCCGAGCAGGAGGTGTGCCACCACGGTCTCGACCGGCCGGGCCCGGTACTCGGCCCCGCGAGCCGGGAAGTTGCACCGGATCTCGCCCCGGCCGAAGGCACCTTCGGCGTCCTCGACCCGGATCTGGAGGCAGGGCCGGCTCCTCGTCGTCCCGAAAGAGCTGCGCACCGGCCGTTCGGTCGGGGCCCGCAGGAGCCGGACCTCGAGGCGGGAGGGCCGAAGTGGCGCCGAGACGACCGTAACCGCGTGCCCCGGCATGCCCGTTCCGCCCTTGCCGCCCGTCCCGTCCTGCGCTCTACCCGGGCCGGATCGGTTCCCCTAGGCTGCAGGGAACCGGTCGGCGCATTCGCCGGCGGCGGCACGAGGGAGGGGGAACGCGGTGGCGACCACGAGCCAGAGGGTAGCCCTGCCGCCGGTCGAGCAGAGCTGGCTCGCCCGGCTGTTCGACTGGAAGCCGTTTCTCGTCGTCTTGTGCATGCTGCCCTGCGTCGGGCTCCTGGTCGTGTTCTTGACCTATCCGCTCGGGCTCGGCATCTGGCTCGGCTTCACCGATACCCGGATCGGCCGGGCGGGGGAGTGGATCGGCCTCGAGAACTACGTGTCGCTCCTGCAGGACGACACCTATCTCATGGCCGTCTGGTGGACCTTCTTCTACACGCTCGTGGCGACGATCGGGAAGTTCGCCCTCGGCCTCTGGCTGGCTCTGCTCCTGAACCACCATCTGCCGTTCAAGTCCTTCGTCCGGGCGATCATCCTCATCCCCTGGATCGTCCCGACCGTACTCTCGGCGATCGCCTTCTGGTGGATCTACGATCCCCAGTTCTCGATCATCTCTTATATCCTGGTCGACCGGCTGGGGCTGCTCGACCACTATATCGATTTCCTGGGCGACACCTGGAACGCCCGCTGGTCGCTGATCGCTGCCAACATCTGGCGCGGTATCCCGTTCGTGGCGATCTGCCTGTTGGCCGGGCTGCAGACCATCTCGCCCTCGCTCTACGAGGCGGCGATGATCGACGGTGCCACCGCCTGGCAGCGTTTCTGGCACATCACCCTGCCGATGCTGATGCCGATTCTGGCGGTCGTCTTGACCTTCTCGGTGATCTTCACCTTCACCGACTTTCAGCTCGTCTACGCGATCACGCGGGGCGGCCCGGCGAATTCCACCCACCTCATGGCCACGCTCGCCTTCCAGCGGGCGATTCCGGGGGGTCAGCTCGGCGAAGGGGCGGCGATCGCCGTCTCGATGATCCCGTTTCTGGTCTTCGCCACCGTCTTCTCCTACTTCGCGCTCGCCCGCCGCAAGTGGCAGCAGGGAGGCAAGGATGACTGAGGCCGCCACCGCCGCTGCGGCGCCCACGACCTTCGTCGAGCGCAGCGGGCCCCTCGAGTGGGCCAGCCTGCCGCGCCGCGTGGTGACGGTCTATCTGCCGCTCGCCTGCTTCGTCGTCGTGCTCCTGTTCCCCTTCTACTGGATGGCGATCACCACCTTCAAATCGAACGAGGAGCTCTACGACTACAAGAACTTCAATCCCTTCTGGGTCAGCTCGCCGACGCTCGCCAACATCAACAAGCTCCTCTTCCAGACCGACTATCCGAGCTGGCTCGTGACCACCATGACGGTGGCCGTGGTGGCGACCGCGCTCTCGCTCTTCGCGAGCGTGCTCGCAGCCTACGCGATCCAGCGGCTGCGTTTCAAAGGCTCGCAGTGGGTCGGCCTCGCGATCTACCTCGCCTACCTCGTGCCGCCTTCGATCCTTTTCATCCCGCTCGCCACGATGGTCTTCCAGCTCGGGCTGTTCGACAGCCCTTTGGCCCTCATCCTGACTTACCCGACTTTTCTCGTGCCGTTCTGCACCTGGCTGTTGATCGGCTACTTCAAGTCGATCCCCTACGAGCTCGAGGAATGCGCGCTGATCGACGGCGCAACGCGCCTGCAGATCCTCTGGCGCATCACCCTGCCGCTCGCCGTGCCCGGCCTCATCTCCGCGGGCATTTTCGCCTTCACGCTGTCATGGAACGAGTTCATCTATGCCCTCGCCTTCATCCAGTCGGCGGAGAAGAAGACCGTGCCCGTCGCGGTCTTGACCCAGCTCGTAGAGGGCGACGTCTACCACTGGGGCTCGCTGATGGCCGGCGCGCTCCTGGGCTCGATCCCGGTCGCGATCTTCTACAGCTTCTTCGTCGAGTACTACGTCTCGAGTCTGACGGGTGCGGTGAAAGAGTGAGGGCAGGGAGAACGCGCCGCAGCACCGTCGCGACATCGGCGGCTGTCGTGCTCCACCCGCCAGGGGGTGCCGCCGCCGCACCGGTCGGGCCGAGGCGGCGCTTTCCCGGCCGTACCGGCCGGTCCGCCCGGCGATGGGACCTTTGAGGGTCCGTCGCGCCGCGCGCGCCGCCGACGCGCTCGTCGCCACCCTCGCGGCGAACGGCGTGCGCACGGTCTTCGCGCTCTCCGGCAACCAGATCATGAGCGTCTTCGACGCGCTCGTCGAAGCGCCCGTCGCGCTCGTCCATGTCCGCCACGAGGCGGCCGCGGTCCACATGGCGGACGCCTTCGGCCGGCTCGAAGGCACGCCGGGCGTGGCGCTGCTCACGGCCGGGCCCGGCTTCGCCAACGGCCTTTCCGCCCTCTACACCGCCGCCTGTGCGGAGAGCCCGCTCGTGCTCTTGAGCGGGGCGGCACCGCTGGCCGAGCGCGGCCGCGGCGCCTTCCAAGAGATGCGCCAGGCCGAGCTGGCCGCCGCCTTCGCCAAGGCCTCGTGGACCGTCGAGCGGCCGGACGAAGTCGCCTCGGCGGTCGCCCGGGCACTCCGCCTGGCGGCGAGCGGGCGGCCCGGCCCGGTCCAGGTGACGCTGCCGGTCGACGTGCTCGAGGACGAGGTCGAGAGTGCCCGCGGTCTCGTCGTCCACGCCACCGCCGCGGACCCGGGCCAGGGCCTCGAGAGGGTCGCCCAGCCGCTGGCCCGAGCCGAGCGGCCGCTCCTCCTGCTCGGCCCTTGGACCGGCCGGGGTGCCGCGCTCGCCGCGCTGCGCGAGGCGGCGGGGCGCGCGCTTCTGCCGTTCGCCGTGCTCGACAGCCCGCGCGGTCTCGCCGATCCGCGCCTCGGCCTGTTGCCCGAGCTGTTGGGCGAGGTCGACCTCCTTGTCCTGGTCGGCAAACGGCTCGACTTCGCACTCCGCTTCGGGCGTTGCCCGCCGCTGCCGCCCGCCGGCGGAGTGATCGCGATCGACCCCGAGCGGGAACCCCTGGACGATGCCCGACGCAAGCTCGGTGAGCGGTTGCTCGCGGCGCTACGGGCCGGACCCGAGCGGGCCGCCGAGGCGCTCGCCGCCGGGGCGCCCGAGCCCGAACGGCGGGGTGCGCGCGCCCTCTGGCTCGGGCGGGTCGAGAGTGCGCTCCGCTGGCGCCCGCTCGACTGGACCGAACGGCGCGCCGCCACCCATGGCCCCTGCCACCCGCTCGACATCGCCCAGGCGCTCCGCCCGGTCCTCGCGCGCGATCCGCGCGCCGTGCTGCTGATCGACGGCGGCGAGTTCGGGCAATGGGCGCGCGCCGGGCTCGACGCGCCGCGCCTGCTCGCCAACGGCCCCTCGGGTGCGATCGGTGGGGTCCTGCCGATGGCCCTGGCCGCCCGACTGGTCGAACCCGAAGCGCCGGTCGTCGCGCTCCTGGGCGACGGCACCGCGGGCTTTCACATCGCCGAGCTCGATACCGCGGTCCGCCACCGTCTGCCCTTCCTCGCGATCGTCGGCAACGATGCCCGCTGGAACGCCGAACAACAGATCCAACGCCGGCTCTACGGCCCCGACCGGCTGATCGGATGCGACCTTTTGCCGACCCGCTACGACCGGGTCGCCGAGGGCTTCGGGGCCCTGGGCGAGCGGGTCGAGCGCCCGACCGAGCTCGCCTCGGCCGTCGAGCGCGCCCTCGCCGCCGGTCGGCCGGCGCTGCTCGACGTCACGATCGAGCCGGCCGCCGCCCCGCTCCTTCGCAGCGGCGCTGCCGCTCCGGCCGCGATCGATACGCACGCCTGATCCGCCACCGGCGATTTCTCCCTGAGGTTGAGTTTTCTCACGGATCTCGCCAAAAGGTAGTGCCAGATCCGTCGCCGGATCCGGCGATCCGGCGAGGGAGTGGGCCATGCGGGGGGCGGGCGAAGGCGACCCGGACCGCACCATGCGGCGGCTCGCCGTGCTGCGCGAGCGCCGCGAGCGGCGGCGGCTCGAGCAGCGGGCGCGGCGGGGCGAGGCCGCGGCCCGGGCGCGCGCCGCCTTCCTCGCCACCATGAGCCACGAAATGCGCGAGCCGTTGAACGGCGTGCTCGGCATGGCGCGGCTCTTGCGCGATACCCCGCTCGAGCCCGAGCAGGCGGCGCATGTCGATTGCATCCTCGAGGCGGGCGAGGCGCTCCTCACCCTCGTCAACGACATCCTCGATCTCTCGCGGATCGATGCCGGCCGGCTGGAGCTCGCCCCCGTCGATCTGGCGCTTCGGCCGTTCCTCGAACGGGTCGTGGGACTGGTGGAGCCGCGCGCCCGGACCAAGGGGGTGGCGGTCGAGCTCCTGGTCGAGCCCGAGGTGCCCGAGCTCGTGCGGGCCGATCCGGCGCGGCTGCGGCAGGTGCTCCTCAACCTCCTCGGCAACGCCGTCAAGTTCACCGAGCGCGGCCGGATCCGCCTGCACCTCGCGAGCCGGCCGCGCGAGGCGGGCGGCGTCCTGCTCGTCTTCGAGCTCTCCGACACCGGCATCGGCATCGCGGAAGAGGAGCTCGATCGGCTGTTCCGCCCCTGGGCCCAGGCCGGGCCCGCCACCGGCCGGCTCTACGGCGGCAGCGGGCTCGGCCTGGTCGTGGCGCGGCGGATCGTCGAGGCGATGGGCGGCGTCCTGGGATGCACGAGCCGGCCCGGTCTCGGCACGACCTTCTCCCTCCTGCTGCCGGTCGCGCCGGTCGACGGCGAAGGTCGCGAGACAGCCGTCGGCGGCGCCCCGGCGCTCGCCGGCGCGCAGCTCCTCGTGGCCGATCCCTCGGACCACAGCCGCAATCGGATCCGAACGCTCGCCACGCTCTGGGGCATGACGGTGCGGACCGCGGCGAGCGGCCGCGAGGCGCTCGCGCTGGCTGCCGAAGCGGCCGACCGCGGCGCGCCCTTCGAGCTCGCGATCCTGGCCGGCCGGCTCGCCGACTCCGACCCCGTGGCGATCGCCGAGCGGCTACGCGCCGACCCGCGGCAGGCCGGCATCCGCCTCGTCCTCCTCGCCCCCGTCGGTCTACGCGGCGACGCCCGGCGGGCCGAGGCGGCCGGCTTCGCCGCCTACCTCGCCGAGCCGGTCACGGCCGAGACCCTGATGGCCTGCCTGCGCACCCTGCGCGCCGGCTCCGGTTCCGGGATCCTCACCCGGCACAGCCTCTCGGAACGGCGCGGCGGGTCGCTCGCCGTTCTCGTGGTCGACGACAACGCGCTCAACTGCCGGCTCCTCGCCGTCCTGCTCGAGCGCGCCGGCCACCGCGTCGTTACCGTGCAGAGTGGCGAGGCCGCCCTCGAACGGCTCACCGCCGAGCCCTTCGACCTCGTGCTCATGGACATGGAGATGCCGGGGATGGACGGGCTCGAGACCACCCGCCGGATCCGCGCCCTGCCCGACCCGGCGCGGGCCGCGACACCGGTGGTCGCGGTCACCGCCAACGCCATGGCCGGCGACGAGCGGCGCTGCCGCGATTCGGGAATGGACGGCTACCTGACCAAGCCGGTCGACGGTGCGACCCTGCTCGCGACCGTCGAGCGGCATGCCCGGACATCTCGCTGAGAGAGAGTGTACTTGAAGATTCTCAACCGGAAATGTACATTCGCCGACGTCGCGTCGCGCGACCAAGGAATGCCCAAGCCCTCGCCGAGGCAGCAGCGAAGGGAGATCGAGCCATGGCTCGGAGGAGAATCGGGATCGCCGCGGCGCTGCTCGCCGCGGCTGTGATCCATGCCCGGCCGGCGGCGGCTGCGACCGACACCGGGACGCTGACCGTGACCGCCACCGTCACCTCGAATTGCGCGCTCTCGGGCGGCACGCTCGCCTTCGGCAACTACGTCTCGGGCCAGACGACCAATCTCGACGTTCAGGGCTCCATCAATTATGTCAATTGTCCGGCCGGAACCTTGACCTTCGAGCTCGACAACGGTGCCAATGCCAATGGCGGCCAGCGGCGCATGAAGTCGGGCAACAGTTATCTGAATTACCAGATCTTCAAAACGGGCGCCCGGAACAGCAACTGGGGCAGCGGAGCCGAAGCCGTGCAGATCCAAGTGCTTCAGGCGGGCAGCGGCTCGGTGCCGGTCTACGGGCGCATCCCCGCCGGTCAGACGGTGCCGCCCGGCAGCTACAGCGACACCGTGACGATCACCCTGACCTTCTGAGGAGTTTTCTCCTTTGCCTCGCCGCCGGTTGGCCGCTCCGCTCTTCGGTTGCTTCCTCCTGAGCGCGACCTTGGCGAGTGCCGCCACTCTGGGGGTGGCGCCCACCCGAATCGAGCTCGCTCCGGGTCGGCCGGCCGCGGCCCTGACCGTCACCAACAGCGGCGACACGCCCCTCCTTCTCCAGGTCGAGACGTTCCTCTGGCGGGCGGGCAGCGCGAGCAGCGAGCTCGAGCCGACCCGGGCGATCGTCGCCGTGCCACCGATGCTCGAGCTCGGTCCGGGCGAGCGCCAGATCGTACGCGTCGCCCGCCGCGCGACGGGCACACTCGAGGTCGAGGAGACCTACCGCGTGCTGGTCACCGAGGTACCGCGCGACGACCCGACGCTGGGCGGCGTGCGCCTCGCACTGCGGATGAGCCTGCCGGTCTTCGTCACCCCGCCCGGGGCGCGCGCCGAACCGCGCTGGTCGATCGAGCGCGACGCTCGGGGGCCGAGCCTCGTCGTGAGGAATCTCGGCCGGGCGCATCTCCACGTCCGCCGTCTCGAGCTGGTCGACCAGGGCCGGCCGATCCCGATCGGCGACGGGCCGGTCTATGTGCTGGCCGGCCGCGAGCATCGCTGGCCCTTGGCCGGGGCCCGGTTGGAGGGAGCCCGTGCCCTGTCCGTCCGCGCCGACACCAACCTTGGCGAGCTCGACGTCCCGCTGGCGGCGCGGGGCGGCTAGCCTCGGCGGCGTCGCCGGTCTGCTCGCCGTCTGGACCGGCCTTTCGGCCGGCGGGCCGGAGCAGGGACTCGGCCTGGTGAAAGGCGACGCGCCCGAGGCCGACGGCCGCCTGTTGCGGCTGCTCGTGGCCGCTCGCCAGAGCGGCACGGCCCTGCCCTTGCCGGAGCGCGAGGATGCGCTACCGCGACCGGCCGGTGCGGAGCGCGCCGAGCTCGCCGCCGAGCCCGCGGCGACAGCTCCGGCCGCCGCCTTCGGACCGGCGATCGAGGAGGCCGGAGCCGCGCCCGCGCCGCTCGCGCAAGCGCCACCCGCCCCCCGCCACCCGATCCCGACGGCGGCGACGCGGACCGAGCCGACCCGGGTGGTGCCACCGACCTTCGAGCCGGGGCCGGTCGAGCCGCCGCGTCGGGTACTGCGCCGCGATCCGCTCGAGCCGCCGCTCGGGCCCGACGGCTGGCGCGAGTGGGTGCTCGCCGTCACCCTCAACGGCGAGGAAGTCTCGAAGGGCAGCCTGATCGCCGAGGAGCCGGAGAGCGGCCGGCTCGCGATCCCGCTGGCTCAGCTTCGGCTCTGGCGGGTGCGGGTCGATCCGGCCCGGGTCGTGACGCTGCAGGGCGAGCCCTTCCTGCCGCTCGAGGCGCTCGGGGCGAAGCGGGTCGCGGCCGATCGCGAGGCCTTGACCCTCACCCTCGAGCTGCCGCCCGAGGCCTTCGAGCCCTATGCCCTCGAGGATGGGCCCGAGCCCGGCCCGCCGCCCGCGAGCGCCCGGGGAGCTTTCCTCGACTACGACCTCCTGGCGACCGCCGGGCAGGGGGTCGAGGAGCGGCTCGACGGCCTCCTCGAGGGCGGGCTGTTCGGCGAGCCCGGCGTGCTCACGGGCAGTGCGCTTCTGCGCGACGCGACGGGCGATACCGAGCTCGTTCGGCTCGAGACACGGTTCTTCCGCGACCTGCCGGAGCGGCGGGCGAGCCTCAGGCTCGGCGACAGCCTCACTGCGGGCGGCTCCTTCGCCTCCTCGATCCGCTTCGGCGGGATCCAATGGGCGACCAACTTCGCCCTCGATCCGGGCTTCGTGACCTTCCCTCTGCCGGCGATCGGCGGGCTCGCCGAGCAGCCCTCCGTGGTCGACGTGTTCATCGACAATCTCAAGCGCTCGACCGGCCAGGTACCCTCGGGCCCGTTCAGCTTCCAGAACCTGCCCGTGGTGACCGGTGCCGGCGAGGTGCAGTTGCGGGTGACCGATCTTCTGGGACGCGAACGAATCTTGACGCAGCCCTATTACGTGAGTGCCCGCAACCTCAAGGAGGGCCTGCAAGAATATTCCTACGAGGCGGGCTTCGAGCGGCGCCGCTACGGCGAAGCGAGCTTCGCCTACGGCGATGCGCTCCTGGTGGGCACGCACCGTTACGGCCTCACCGACGCGCTCACGGGCGAGCTGCACGGCGAGCTCCAGCTCGATCGCCAGGCACTGATCGCGGGCGGGACCCTGCGGCTCGGCCTCTGGGGCACGCTCACCGCCGGGGTGGGGCTGAGCCGGGACGAGGACGACGGGTTCGGCGCCGTGGGTCAGCTCGCCTACGAGTACCGGGCGGCGCGCTGGAGCTTCGGCGCCCGCACCCGCCTCGCGAGCGAGGACTGGAGCGAGCTCGGCGGGCGCGACGGCGTCCGGCGCCAGGACCAGCTCGACCTCGGGCTCGACTTCGGCAGCCTCGGCCGGCTCGGCCTGTTGCTCGCCAACGAGGAGCGCGATCGGGGCGAGGATCGCACGGTCGCCGCCGCCTCCTGGTCGTTGCCGATCGGCCCCGGCGCGCTCCTTCTCTCTGCCGGCCAGAGCCTCAGGCCCGATCGCGATCTCGCGATCACCGCCGTCTACACCCTGCCGCTCGGCGAGCGGACCACCTTGGGGACCGAGGCGCGGATCCGCGACGGGCGGCAGACGGCGCGGCTGCAGGCGCGCGGCACCCGCGGCGCCTCCGATCTCGGCCTCGACTGGCGGGTGGGGGCCGAGGTCGGCGACGCGCCCCGCAGCTACGACGCTCGGCTGAGCTGGCAGGGCGAGAAGGGGGCGATCGCACTAGAGGCCGAGCGATTCGACGACCGGAACCGACTCCGGTTCGGGGTCGACGGCAGCCTCGCCTATGTCGACGGCACCTTCGCCGCCTCCCGCCGGCTCGGCCAGGCCTTCGGCCTCGTCGACCTGCCCGGCTTCCCGAACGTGCGGGTCTATCTCGACAATCGCGAGGTCGGTCGGACCGACGGCGAGGGCCGGCTGCTGCTGCCGGGGCTCCGGCCCTGGGAGGCCAACCGGGTCCGCCTCGAGCTCGACGATCTGCCGCTCGACGCCCGGCTCGAACGGGCCGAGACCGTGACGGTACCGCGCGATCGCAGTGGCGTGACAATCGGCTTCCCGCTCGACCGCCGCCGCCAGGCGACGGCGATCCTGCGCGCCGCGACCGGCGAACCGCTGCCGCCGGGCCTCGGGCTCGCGAATGCCGAGGCCGGGGTGGAGGTGCTGGTCGGCCGCGACGGCTTCGCCCGAATCACCGGCCTGCTCGATCGGCCGGTCGAGGTCGTGGGCGAGAGGGACGGCCGGCGCTTCGTCTGCAGCCTGCCGGCCGCTGCCGAGGGCGAGCTCCTGCCCGATCTCGGAACCCCGCCGTGTCGCTGAACCGGGCCCTCTTGCTCCTCCCCCTCGTCGCGCTCGGCCTCGCCGCTGAGCCGGCCCTCGCGCGCTGCCGGGTCGACATCCGGCCGCTCGCCTTCGGCACGATCGACCTCGATCGCAAGAGTTACGGCAAGGGGGAGATCGTGGTCCGCTGCGAGCGGCCGACGCGCTTCGAGGTCGCGCTCCAGGGTGGTGCGGAGCGCGAGCTTGTCGCGCCTTCGGGCGCCCGGCTGCGCTACCGGCTGTTTGCCGATCCCGGCCATCGCCGGCCTTGGGGCGACGGCGGTGGAAGCGGCGCCACGGTCACCGCCGAGAGCGACGGCAAGCGGCCGGTCCGGCTCACGATCTACGGTGTGATCCCCCGCCAGGCGGGCAAGGCCGAGGGCCAGTATGTCGACCGGCTCGCGGTCACCCTGCGCTATTGAGGGCCGCAAACGAGGACGGGGCCCCGAAAGGCCCCGTCCCGCCGAGCCGAGGGAAGGTACGACACTCAGCAATCGTAGTAGAGGAAGAACTCGTAGGGGTGCGGTCGCAAGCGGATCGCGTCGACCTCCGCGCTCTTCTTGTAGTCGATGTAGGTCGCGATCAGGTCGGGAGTGAACACCCCACCCTCGAGCAGGAACTCGTGGTCGGCCTCGAGGGCGGCGAGGGCGGCATCAAGCGAGCCCGGCACCTGCTTGATGGCGGCGGCCTCCTCGGGCGGCAGGTCGTAGATGTTCTTGTCGATCGGATCACCCGGATCGATCTTGTTCTTGATGCCGTCGAGACCGGCCATCAGCATCGCGGCGAAGGCGAGATAGGGGTTGCAGGACGGGTCGGGGCAGCGGAACTCGACGCGCTTGGCCTTCGGGCTGTCGCTGTACATCGGGATACGGCAGGCAGCCGAACGGTTGCGCATCGACCAGGCGAGGTTGACCGGCGCCTCGTAGCCCGGAACCAGCCGGCGGTAGCTGTTGGTCGTGGGCGCCGCGAAGGCGAGCAGCGCCGGAGCGTGACGGAGGAGCCCGCCGATGTACCATTTGCAGATCTGGCTCAAGCCGGCATAGCCCGCCGGATCGGCGAACAGCGGCTTGCCGTCCTTCCAGAGCGACTGGTGGCAGTGCATGCCCGAACCGTTGTCGCCGTAGAGCGGCTTCGGCATGAAGGTCGCCGTCTTGCCGTGTTTGCGGGCGACGTTCTTGACGATGTATTTGTAGAGCATCTGATGGTCGGCCATCGCCAAGAGCGTATCGAACTTCATGTCGATCTCGCACTGGCCGGCGGTCGCGACTTCGTGGTGCTGGCACTCGACGGTGAGGCCGCAGCGGATCATGGTGAGCGCCATTTCGGCGCGCAGGTTCTGCAAGGTGTCGTTCGGCGGGCAGGGGAAGTAACCCTCCTTCGGCCGGATCTTGTAGCCGAGGTTGGGGCCTTCCGCGCGGTTCGTGTTCCAGTGGCCCTCGCCCGAATCGACCAGGTAGGACGAATAGTTCTGCCCCGTGCCGTACTGGACGTTGTCGAAGACGAAGAATTCGGCCTCCGGACCGAAATAAGCGGTGTCACCGATACCCGTGCTCTTCAGGTAGGCCTCGGCCTTCTTGGCCACACCCCGCGGATCGCGTGAGTAGAACTCCTTGGTAACCGGGTCCTTGACGTCGGCGATCATGACGAGCGTCTTGTGCTCGAAGAACGGGTCGATGAAAGCCGTGGTCGGATCCGGCATCAACAGCATGTCGGACTCGTTGATGACCTTGAACCCGCGGATCGATGAACCGTCGAAGCCCAGCCCCTCGTCGATCGCGTCCTGGTCGAAGCCCTGAACCGGGTAAGAGGTATGCTGCCAGAGGCCCGGCATGTCGGTGAACCGGATGTCCACAATCTCCACGCCGTGCTCCGCGATGGCCTTCATGACGTCCGCGGACGTCTTGCAACCCAAACTCATCGACCCTGTTCCCCGTTGCTCGGTTGATCGGGCTCCCGAAGGAGCGGTGGCCCGGCCGGCCGATCCGGCCGCCGGTTCTCGAAAAGGTGCGGAACGCGGCTCAGAGCGCGTCGGCGCCGCGCTCGCCCGTGCGGATGCGGATCGCGTCTTCTATCGGAATGACGAAGATCTTGCCGTCGCCGATCCGGTCGGTACGGGCAGCCTGCTGGATCGCTTCGATCGCCCGCTCGACGAGCGAATCCTCGACCACGACCTCGATCTTCACCTTCGGCAGGAAGTCGACCACATATTCCGCGCCCCGATAGAGTTCGGTGTGGCCCTTCTGCCTGCCGAAGCCCTTGACCTCGGTCACGGTCATTCCCTTGAGGCCGATCTCCTGGAGCGCCTCCTTCACCTCGTCCAACTTGAACGGTTTGATGACGGCCTCGATCTTCTTCATGCCCAACCCCGGATCGAAGGGGCGCGCGGGCCCCAGCCTGCACTGGAACCAACGATGCAGGGCCCGTGCCAACCGCCGACCGGCGCCCGAACCGGACGGGGCGCTCAGCGAACGCCCAGAAAGTTGCCCAAGTCGAAGGCAGTGTGCATACGATTTGGGCAGGCCTCTCTGGCGGCGAGCCCGGTCGCGCTTGACGGTTCGGCGCCGGCGGGGCACAACCGGCCCTCGTGGCGGGCGTAGCTCAGTTGGTCAGAGCGCCAGGTTGTGGCCCTGGAGGTCGTGGGTTCGAGACCCATCGCTCGCCCCACCCCGGATCACCGCCCCGAGCGCGGCGGCCGCGCGGCTAGGCGGGGCGGTCGTCTAGGGCGCCGGCGCCGCGCACGCTTGCCGGGGCGCCATCGGTCGGCCGCTTCCAGGCGCGCGGCGCGGGGCGGCCCGGCCAGAGACCGAGGCCATGGGCCTCGGCCCGCGCCGGCGTGGCGATCTCGTCCAGGCGCAGCTCGAGCATGAGGTGCGGCAGCCGCGTGCGCTGGGCTTGGAACTCGACCGTGTAGCCGAAGGCGTCCTTGCCGGAGTAGGGCTGGTTGTCGCCGACCACCAGATCGCCGCGGGCGCGCAGGCTCGCGAGCATCGGCGCCGCGCCAGAGTACACCCACCTGCCAGGGCCGGTCGATGCCGCCCAGGCGCGGCGTGAAGCTGTGCAGGGCGAGCAGCACCGGGACGATGCCGGATCGCCGGCAGCCGGCGATCCGGCGGGCGATCGCCCGGTGATAGGGTAGGAAGTACCGACGCACCCGCCTAAGCCTCTCGGCCGCATCGAGACCGAGATTGCCGGGGACGATGGTTCCGTCGCTTCGCTCGGGGATGGAGGAGGGCTCGCCCGGGCGCCGGTTCGGGTCGATCGCCAGGCGCGAGCAGTGGTTCAAGAGCGCCGGCGCGTCGAACGAGCCGGCGAGGCGGCGGGCGAGCGGGGCGATGCCGATGTCGAAGGCGATGTGGCGGTGGAGCTCGTTCGCCGGCAGACCGAGCTCGGCGAGCTCCGCGGGCACCCGGTTGCCGGCGTGATCGGCGAGCAGGAGGAGCTCGGGCCGGCCCTCCGGGTTGACGAGCTCGAGGTGGGGCGCGAGGCACGCCGCGGCGCAAGTCATGGCGCGGACTTCTAGGAGCGCATCGGCGGGCCGGGGAGGGGCAGGGCACACCCGCCCGTCCGCGCCGACCCGCCTCGTGGCCTTCCGGCAACGGTCGCCCGGGCTTAGGTGACGGGTCGCCGCGCCGTCATGCGCCCGTCTCGGAACCCCTGTTCCTTCGCCCGCGGAGCGGGTCGCACGGGCCGGGGCCGGGCTCGTCGCGGCGGAGGACGCGCATGGCTGCGAGCGTGCGAATCGCACTCGTCGCCGACATCCATCACGGGCCCGATCTGCCGACCAAGCGGGGCTCGGCCGCACTGCCGTTGCTCGAGCGGTTCTCGGGCTTCGTGCGCGAGGGCGCGCCCGACCTCGTCCTCGAGCTCGGCGACCGGATCTCCGAGGAGACGCCCGAGCTCGACCGACGGCGGATGGCCGAGGTGGCGGACGCGCTCGCCGCGCTCGGCGTTCCGGTCGCCTCGCTCCTCGGCAATCACGACGTGGTCCATCTCTCGCCGGCGGAGAACGGCGCCCTACTCGGCCGCTCGATGCGGCACCGGACGGTCGAGCTGCCCTCGCTCCTGCTGGTCCTCTGGCAGGCGGAGGTGGCGTTCGCGCCGGGGCGCGGCTTCGCTCTGGCCGAGGGCGATCTCGCCTGGCTCGAGGCGACACTCGCCGCCGCCGACCGGCCGGTCCTGCTCGCGAGCCACGTGCCCTTGTCGGGCCAGGCGATGGCCGGGAACCACTATTTCGAGCACCGGCCGACGCACGCCCGATACGGCGAGCAGACGGCGATCCGGAGGGTGCTCGCGGCCTGCCCCGTGCCGCTCCTCGCGATCGCCGGGCACGTCCATTGGAACGGGGTCACACTGCTCGACGGGATCGCGCACCTGACCGTCCAGTCCTTGACCGAGACCTTCACCACCGAGCCCGAGCCGGCCGCGGCGATGGGCCTGCTCGAGCTCGGCAGCGAGGCCGTGCTGCGGGTCGTGGGTGCCGATCCTTTCGGCTGTTCGGTCCCGTTTGCCGGAGCGAGGCGGCGCTGGCGGCCGCCCCTGCCGCCGCTCGGACCGGTCGGCGCGGGCGGCGTTGCAGCGCATCCGCAGTCGCGCGTAGTGGCAGCCGGTCGCGCTTGAACGTCGCGCGGGCGTGCCTATTGTCCCGAGTGTCTTGGACCTGCAGCCGTCGGATCCGCGCGTCAGCGATGCCGACCCGTCGGGCGTTCCTGCCGTCGCTCGCTTCCGCCCTGCTCGCGCCCGCCGTGGCCCGCGGCGCGGCACCGGCCGGGCTCTTGGCCGACCGGGTCGAGGTCAGGAAGCGCGAGCGGGTGATGGAGCTCTGGAACGGCGAGCTTCTCCTGTATCGCTTCCGGGTGGCGCTCGGCCGCCGGCCGGAGGGGCACAAGATCAAGGAAGGCGACGGGCGTACGCCCGAGGGGCGCTACGAGCTCGTCGAGTTCCTGCCGCGGAGCTACTTCTACAAGGCGATCCGGATCTCCTACCCGAACGCGGAGGACCGGCGGCGGGCGCGTGAGCTCGGCGTGCGGCCCGGTGGCGACATCCTGATTCACGGCCTGGATCCTGCGATCAAAAAGCAGTTCCGCAACGAACACTGGTTGTTCAACTGGACACGGGGCTGTATCGCGGTCACCGACGAGGAGATGGACACCGTGTGGGCGAGCGTCGCCCCCGGGACCCCGATCGACATCCGGCCGTGACGGGTGCCGGCCGGACGGTGACCGAGCCCCCGTCGATTTCGCAGCGAGGAGGAGACGACATGAGGAAGCTTTCGACGATCGCGGCCGTGGCGCCGCTCCTGCTCCTGGGCGCCTGCGCCACCAAGGGCGACATCGAGACCCTGCGCCAGGAGATCGCCGGCGTGCGGGCGATCGCCCAGAGCGCGGAGCAGAAGGCCGCGGCGGCCGAGGCCAGTTCGCGGCAGGCGGCGGCCGACGCCCAGCGGGCGGCGCAGGACGCCGCGGTGGCCGGCGAGAAGGCCGACCGCATCTTCCGGGCCGGTCTGCGCAAGTGAACGCGGCGGGCGCCTCCGCCCGGCTGCCGGGCGGAGGCGCCCGGGCCGGGCTCGCCCGCCGCGGGCTGCTGGCGGCCGGGCTCGTGCTGCCCTTCCTGCTGCACGCCGGGCGGATCAGCGCCGCGCTCCGCACCGGCGACCTGATCGGCGCGCTCCGCTTCCATCCGACCCGCGCCGAGGACACTCTCCTCGACATCGCGGTCGCCAACGACATCGGCATCCTCGCCCTCTCGGCCGCCAATCCGGGGATCGACCCCTGGATCCCCGGGGCCGACCAGCTGGTCCTCCTGCCGACCGCGCATCTCTTGCCGGACGCGCGGCGCGAGGGGATCGTCATCAACAAGGCCGAACTCGGGCTCTATTGGTTCCCGCGTGGCGGCGCACCGCGCCGCCACGCCATCGGCGTCGGTCGCGAGGGCTTCGACACGCCCGTGGGCGAGACCCGCATCGTTCGCAAGCAGAAGGACCCGACCTGGTACCCGACCGCCAGCACCCGGGCCGATCGGCCGGAGCTGCCTGCGGTCGTCCCACCCGGGCCAGACAATCCGCTCGGCCGCCACGCCCTCTATCTCGGCTGGCCGACCTACCTGATCCACGGCACCAACAAGCCCTACGGTGTGGGCCGGCGGGTGAGTCGCGGCTGCATCCGCATGTACCCGGCGGCGATCGAGCGGCTCTACGAGGAGGTACCGATCGGCACCCGCGTGACGGTGGTCGACCAGCCGGTCAAGGTCGGGTGGCACGAAGGCGAGCTCCACCTCGAGGCCCATCCCGATCTCGGCCAGCTCGAAGAGCTCGAGGAGAATTACAGCTTCACACCCAAGCCGGGCGCGGTCGACCCGGCCGCCCTCGAACTCGTCCGTCGGAAGGCGGGCGAGGAGGTGGGGCGCGTGGACTGGGACCGGGTCGAGGCCGAGCTCGTCGCCCGCCGCGGCATTCCGGTGCGGGTGAGCCTGCCGCTCGCGGCGCCGGCGAGCGAGGAGGTCGCGGCGCCGGACGAGGGCCCGGCTGCGGAGGAGGAGTCCGTGGCGGAGGAGGCGCCGGCGGAAGCGGCGCTGCCCGGCGAGGACGCGCCCGAGCCTCGAGACGGCCTCGACGGTCGGGCAGGGCTCGGCGGGCTCTACTGAAGCGAGCCCGAACCGCTCGCCCGCTCGCGACCGGCGCCGAGGGCGAGGATCGTGCGAGCGACAGCACGGGCGCGCGGCACGAGCGTGCGCACCTCCGTGTACTCCTCGGGGGTGTGGCCCTTGCCGCCGACCGGGCCGGTCGAGCAGAGGGTGGGCACGCCGAGCGCCGCGGTGAACCCGGAATCGGCGCAGCCGCCCGAGAACTCGCCCTCGACTCGGAGGCCGACCTCGCGGGCACAGCGCCGGTAGATCTCGAACAGACGCTCGGATGCGGGGGTCGGCTCGAGCGGCAGGAACTCGCCCTCGATCGCGAGTTCGGCCGTCGTGTCGGGGACGTGCGATGTCGTGACGATCGCCGCGATCGCCTCGAGCATCCGGGCCCGGTCGCCGCCCTTGACATAGCGTAGATCGATTTCGGCCCAGGCCTCGGGGGCGACCGTGTTGACCGACTGTCCGCCGCCGATCCGCCCGACATTGACCGTGATGCCGGCCGGAAGGTCGGTGAGGCCCATGAGGGCCACGGTCTTGTGGGCGAGCGCGAGGATCGCGCTGCGGCCCTCGGCGTAGGCGCCGCCCGAATGCGCCGCCCGCCCGTGCACGGTCGTGCGCAGGAAGACCCCGCCTTTGCGGCCGGTGCACACATTGCCCGAGGGCCGCCCGGGCTCGGCGTTGAGCACCGCCCGGCAGCCCCGGGCGGTGGCCTCGATCACCGGCCGGCTCACCGGGCTGCCGATCTCCTCGTCGCTCGTGAAGAGGCCGAGGACGGGGCAGGGGGCGCCGCAGGCGCGCAGGGCCGCGAGGACGAAGGCGTTCATGACGAGCCCCGCCTTCATGTCGGACACCCCGGGTCCATAGGCCCGCCCGGCCTCGATCCGGAAGGGCCGGCGCGCCGCCTCGCCCTTCGGGAAGACGGTGTCGCAATGGCCCAGGAGGAGCACCGGTGCCTCGTCCGGCCCCTCGACCCGGGCACGCAGGATGTGGCCCGAGCGGCTCTGCGGCAACCACTCGCAGCCCACCCCCTCGCCCTCGAGGAAGGCGGCGATCGCCTCGGCCACGGCCGTGACCCCGGCATGGTCGTAGGAGCCGCTGTCGATGTTCACGATCCGCTCGAGCAGCGCGAGCATCGCCGCTTCGCGCTCGGCGAGCCAGGTATCGAGAACGGCTTCGCTCATGCTTTCCTCCTGGCCCCGACCCGCGCCGCCGCCGCGGCGGTGTCGAGCCAGGGGGCGTTGACGAGATCGCGCGAGGTGCCGGTTTCGAGAAACCGGCGGGTGGAAAGCGCCGATTTGCGGCGCACGTCTTCGACCCCCGAGGGTGTGTACCAGGCGGCGTGCGGGGTGAGGATCAGCCGGTGGCGGAGCGGCGAGCCGGGTTCCCGCCAGGCTCGGATCAGGGGATGGTCGGGCGAGGGCGGCTCCTCGGGCAGGACGTCGAGCCCCGCCCCGGCGAGCCGGCCCGAGCGCAGCGCCTCGTGCAGCGCCTCGAGATCGACGATCGGCCCGCGCGCGGTGTTGATCAGGATCGCTCCGGGCTTGATCACGGCGAGTGCGGCGGCGCCGATCATACCCCGGGTCTCGGGCGTGAGCGGGGTGTGGATCGAGACGACATCCGATTCCCCGAGCAGCTCGTCGAGCCGCTCGCGCCGCTCGATTCCGAGCGCGAGTTCGGTGCCGGTCGGCCGATAGGGGTCGTAGAACAGGACCCGCATGCCGAGGGCCTTGGCGCGGAGCGCCGTGGCGGTGCCGATCCGGCCGAGTCCGACCACTCCGAAGCCGAGCGTGGCGAGCCGGCGGACCGTCCGGGCGGCGGCGAAGCGCCAGTTGGCGACCGGATCCTCGCGCAGGCCTTCGCTGTAGAAGGGGATGCCGCGCAGGAAGGCCAGAGCGAGGCCGATGGCGTGGTCGGCGATGTCCATCGTGCCGTAGTCGGGCACGTTGAGGACGGCGATACCGAGCCTGCCGGCTGCCTCGATGTCGATGTTGTCGTAGCCGACGCCGCAGCGCGTCACGACCCGCAGCCGCGGCATCTGCCCGAGGAGGTCCGCGTCCACCCGCGCAGCGTAGTTGCAAAAGAGCCCGCGGGCTTCGGCGAGGAGGGCTTCCGGCACCCGCTCGCGCTCGCTCCAGGGGAAGACCTCGAGGCGGAAATCCGGACCCAACACCTCCCGCTCGAGATCGGGCGGGCCCTCGAGGTGCCAGTCGAGGCACAGCAAGAGTTCGGACATGGACGGCTCCCTGCGGCCGGCGCGGGCTTAGCCCGGCCTCCTGCCGCCGTCGACTGTCGCCGGCCTCGCCCCAGTGCTGCGGTGACGGCTCTGGCCGCACCGGAGCGGGTGCGGGATGATGCCGCGGTGGAGGCGGGGAGGCGGGCGATGCGGATCGCGCGGATCGAGGACCTGCACTGCGATGCTGGCTGGCGGGTCTGGTCGTTCCTCAAGATCACGACCGAGGACGGGGCGGTCGGCTGGTCGGAGTACAACGAGAGCTACGGGGCGAAGGGGCTCACCGCGGTGATCCGCGGCCTCGGCGAGCGCCTTTTGGGGCTCGACCCGCGGCCCGTCGAGCGGCTCACCGCCTTCATGCACGCGCTCACCCGCGCGCATCCGGGCGGGATCGCGCAGATGGCGATCGCGGCGATCGAGAACGCGCTCGTCGATCTCAAGGCCCGGGCGCTCGGCGTGCCGGTCTCGGCGCTTCTGGGCGGGCCCGTGCGCGATCGGCTGCGGCTCTACTGGAGCCACGCGGGCTCCTACCGGCTGCGCTTCCACGAGCTCCTGGGGACGTTGCCGCTGCGCGACCTCGAGGGCTGCCGGGCGCTCGCAGAGGAGATCCGCGGGCGCGGCTTCACCGCGATGAAGACCAACGTCTTCCTGTTCGATCGCGACCCGCCGGCCATGTGGCAGCCGGGCTTCGCGCACCAGCCGGGCTGGCCCGAGCTCAACGTCGACCGCGCGACGCTGCGGCGGATCGAGCGGCAGATGGCGGCTTTCCGCGAAGGCGCGGGGTCGGATGTGGACCTCCTCCTCGATCTCAACTTCAACTTCAAGACCGAAGGCTATCTCGAAGTTTTGCGGGCGATCGAGCCGTTCGATCTCTTCTGGCTCGAGATCGATCTCATGGACCCCGGTGCCCTCGCCTGGATCCGTGGCCGGGCCGGCACGCCGATCGCGTCCTGCGAATCGCTCTTCCACCGCCGCCAGTTCCGCCCCTTCCTCGAGCAGCGGGCGGTGGACGTGGCGATCGTGGACGTGCCCTGGAACGGGATCCTCGAAGCGTTCAAGATCGCCTCTCTGTGTGAGGCCTTCGAGGTCAACTGCGCGCCGCACAATTTCTACGGCAACCTTTCGACCACGATGAGTGCACATTTTTGTGCGGCGATCCCCAACTTTCGGATCATGGAGATCGACATCGACGACGTGCCGTGGAAGGACGAGATCGTGCCGCCTCCGCGGATCGAGGACGGCCACTTGGTCCTGGGCGACGCGCCGGGCTGGGGGGTTGAGGTGAACGAGGCGGCGATCCGCCGCCACCCGCCGAAGGGGTGAGGGGCGGGCGGTGGCGTGCTAGGATCGGGCAAGGGGGCCCGGAGGGAGAGCGTGAGCGAGGCCGCGCGGGAGCTCTGGACGGTCGAAGCCTTTCTGGCGCGTGGCGAGCGGCCGGGGGTGCGGGAGGAGCTGCACGCCGGGCGCATCGTCGCGATGGCGCCGGCGCGCGACCAGCACGGGACGATCGTCGCAAATGCGGTCGTCGCGATTCGAAGGCGGCTGCGCGCGCCCTGCCGGGCGGTGGTCGATGCCGGGGTGCGAATCGACGAGGCGACCCTGTTCGTGCCCGACCTCGTCGTGAGCTGCTCGCCGCGCGATGCCGAGGGCCGGACGATCGACCCGGTCCTGATCGTCGAGGTGCTCTCGCCCGCCACCCGATCCTTCGATCTCGGGCTCAAGGCCGACGCCTATAGCGAGCTCCCTTCCTGCCGCGAGATCTGGCTCATCGACAGCGAGCGGCGCTGGGTCCGTATCTGGCGGCGGCTCGCCGAGGGTTGGAGTGTCACCCTGCCGATGCGCGGGGTCGCCCGCTTCACGAGCGAACTCTTGGGCGACGAGATCGGGCTCGACGAGCTCTACGCCGACACCGGGCTCTGAGACCTCGCCTCAGAGGACCCCATACTTCGCGTAGACCTCGGCGAGGGTGGCGCCGGCGAGGAGCTCGTCGCGGGTGTGGTTCTCGCCGCGGATCTTGGCGAGCGCCGCCTGGACGACCTCGGCCGCCCGGTCCTGCGGGATCACGACCACGCCGTCGGCGTCGCCGAATACCAGATCGCCCGGGCGGACCACGACGCCGCCGCACATCACCGTGCAGTCCCGCTCCATCATCTTGCCCCGGCCCTTGGAATCGAGCGGGCCGATGCCGCCTGCGAAGACCGGGAAGCTCGCCTGGCGGATGTGGCGGACGTCGCGGACGAGCCCGTCGGTCACGCACCCGACCGCACCGCGCGCCCGGGCGGCGGTGGTCAAGAGCTCGCCCCAGGGGGCGATCCGCTCGGTCGGGCCGCCGCAGGCGAGCACCGCGACCTCGCCGGGCTTCAGATCGTCGACCAGCGCGATCTCGACGGCATAGGGGTTCTCATCCGCGCGGACCTCCCAGACCGGCATGTAGAGGCCGGTGCGGGCTCGCCCGCAGAGGACGAGGCTCTCGTCGAGCGGGCGGACGAAGGGCCGCATGGCCTGGTTGCAAAGGCCCAGGGAGTCGAGCGTGTCGCAGAGCACGGCTGCGTAGAGCACGCCCCGGAGCTGGTCGAGATCGAGCGACACGGGCGGCCCTCCTCGCTGGCTACGGCGGAAGGCTAGCCGGGCCCGAGCCGGCGCGGCAGGGGGCGGAGTGCATGCGGCATTTGCCCGACCGCGGCGGGAGGCGCTAAGAGGCGCGGGCTCGAAGCTTCGGATGGGCGGGATTGGCGCGGCATTTCCTCTTCGCTGGGCTCGGCGAGCGGCTGAGCGAGGGCGGCCTGCCCGAACGCGCCCTCCAGGCGGTCGAGGGCGGGCTCGCAAGCGGCCTCTGGCGGCTGTTCGCGTCCCTGCCCGTGGAGCGGGCCTCGGCCCTCGGCGCCGAGCTCGGCCGCCGACTCGGGCCGAGGCTCAAGAAGCATCGCCACGTGCTCGCCAATCTCGCGATCGCCCTGCCGGAGCGCTCGGCCGAGGAGCGGGCTGCGATCGCCCGCGAGAGCTGGGCCAACGCCTTTCGGATGCTGGCCGAGCTGCCGCATCTTCCGGATCTCGTGGCGGGCCGCAGCGGGGCGATCGCGGTGGTCGACCCGGAGCGTCTGATCGTCGGTCTGCGCGACCGGCCGGCGATCTTTCTCACCGCGCATCTCGGCAATTGGAACCTCACGCCCGTGGCGGCTATCCGGGCCGGGATCGTGCCGACGGTGATTTTCCGCGCCCAGACCAATCCGCGGATCGAGGCGCTGTTCGCGCGCGTCCGCGCGGGCCTGCCCTGGCGGAGCCTCGAGGTCGGCGAGGCGGCCCGCGGCATGTTGCGCGAACTCGAAGCCGGCCGGGCGGTGGGGCTCTTGCCCGACCAGCGTTTCGAGGGAGGCGAGCTCGTACCCTTCTTCGGCCGACCGGCGCCCACGCCCGTGGCCCCCGCCCGGATCGCGGTGCGGATGGGGCTGCCCTTCGTGGCGGCGCGGGTCGTCCGACTCGAGGGCTGCCGCTTCGAGATCCGCATCGAGCCGCCGCTCGAGCCCGACCCGACCATCCGTGATGCGCGGGAGCGGGCCTTCGCACTCACCGCCGCCCTCAACCGTCTGTTCGAAGGTTGGATCCGCGAGCGGCCGGAACAGTGGCTGTGCGCCAAGCGGCGCTGGCCCCGGGAGACCGGAGAGCCGGTGGGAGAGCCGGCTGCGGCATGAGCGATCGCCCCGGGATCGACCGGCCGCCCCGGACCTGGCTCATGCTCGGCCACAAGGTCGGCGACAACGGCCAGATCCTGGCGCTCGCCGAGGGGCTGGGCTGGCCTTTCGAGGTGAAGCACCTGGTCTACCGGAAGACCGAGCTCGTCACCAATCTTTTGGCCGGTCCCACCCTCATGGGGCTCGTGAAAGAGCGCTCGAGCCCGCTCGAGCCGCCCTGGCCCGAGCTCGTGATCTCGGCCGGCCGGCGCAACGAGCCGCTCGTGCGGTGGATTCAGCGCGAGGCGGGCGGGCCCGGGAAAGTGCGCCTCGTGCATGTCGGCCGGCCCTGGGCGCGCCACGAATGTTTCGATCTGATCGTCACGACGCCGCAGTACCGGCTGCCCGAGAAGCCCAACATCCTGCACAACGAGGCGCCGTTGCACCGGGTCACGGCGTCCCGGCTGGCCGAGGCGCGGGCCCGCTTCGCCGGCCGCTTCGAGCATCTGCCGCGGCCGCGGATCGCGGTGATCCTGGGCGGCCACGCCGGGCCCTACAGCATGGACCGGGAGAACGGGGCGGTGCTCGGCTGGCACGCCGCCCGGCGAGCCCGCGAAGCGGGCGGCTCGCTGCTCGTGACCTCGAGCGCGCGCACGCCCGCGAAGGCGATCGATGCGCTCGAGGCCGAGCTCGACGCGCCGGCCTTCCTCTACCGCTTCCGCCGCGACGACCCCGACAATCCCTATCTCGGGATCCTGGCCTTCGCCGACGAGCTGATCGTCACCTGCGATTCCATGTCGATGCTCGCCGAGGCGATCGCCACCGGCAAGCCGGTCTACATATTCGACCTCGCCCGCGGCAGGGGCTCGCACCGACCGCCCGTGCCGCCCTCGGTGCGTCGTCGTACGCTGCTCGAGCGGCTCGCCGACATCCGCCTGCAGCCGATCGCCTACCGGCTCGGCATGCTCGTGGGACCCAAGCGCCTCACCCGCGACGTCGGCATCGTGCACCGCCGCCAGGTCGAGGCCGGCCGGGCCGCCTGGCTCGGCGAGCCCTTGCCCGAGCGGCGGGTGCCGGTCGAGCCCTTGCGCGACCTCGAGCGGGCGGTGGCGGCGGTTCGTCGGCTGTTCGCGCCGGACTACGTCCCGCGCACGAGCGTGCCGCAGGCGGGCTCGCTCGGGAGCGAGCTGCTCGCCCGACTGTTCCAGTGAGCCGATCGGTCCCGCACGGCCCGGCCGTTGCTATCGCCCCTGCGCGTGCGACGAGCCCTGCGCCCTCGGCGGCTTGACCCGGCGCGGCCGGCGACCGACCTTGCCTTTGGAAGGTGCCGCCTTGAGCTCGAGCCCCGCGATCCCCGAACGTCCCGCCCGGATCTCCTTGCCGGAGCCGCTCGGCACGATCCGGCCGGTGCGGGTCGAGCACCAGCACTGGCATCGGATCGGCCGGGCGGAGGGCGAGCTCGTCATCGGCTACGACGCCGAGGACCGTCCGGTGCGGATCGAATATCACTGGGTCCGCTTCCTGAGCCGGGCCAACCCGGCGCTCGCCGACGTCTACACGGCCGAGCTCTGGGCCCGCCGGCCGGACGGCGATTGGCTCTACATCGTGCGACCGGGGCTCGATCGTTTCGCCACCGTCGCGCATCGCGACCTGGCACCGCACCTCGCCCGCCACCTCGGCATCGACCTCGGCGATTGAGCCTCGGGATCGAACGGAGACCCGCCATGTGGCCGAGCCGCAAGCCGCTGACCGTCCCGAGCCCGAGCGAAGCGTTGCCGGGCCGCGCCGAGCGACCCTTCCCGCTGACCGGGAGCCATGCGGTCAACGGCCGCTCGATCTTTCCCCCGTTCCCCGAAGGCCTCGCCCGGATCCAGCTCGGTATGGGCTGCTTCTGGGGCGCAGAGCGGTTCCTCTGGCAGCTGCCGGGTGTCTGGGTCACGGCCGTGGGCTATGCCGGCGGGCACACGCCGAACCCGACCTACGAGGAGGTCTGCAGCGGCCGGACCGGCCACGCCGAGGTCGTCCTCGTGGTCTACGATCCGAAGGTCCTGGCCCACGAGGCGCTCCTCAAGGCCTTCCTCGAAGGCCACGACCCGACCCAGGGCATGCGCCAGGGCAACGATGTCGGGACCCAGTACCGCAGTGCCGTCTATTGGAGCGAGGCGGCGCAGCGGGAGGGCGCCGAGCGGCTGATCGCCGCCTACGGAAAGGCGCTCGCCGCGGCCGGCTACGGGCCGATCACGACCGAGCTACGGGAGGCCGGGCCCTTCTGGTACGCGGAAGAGGACCATCAGCAATATCTCGCCAAGCGGCCCTGGGGCTATTGCGGGCTCGGCGGGACGGGCGTGCGCTGCCCGAGCTGATCCGAACGCGCGACCCGCCTCCTCGCTATCGACACCCGCTTCGCGATTGCCGCCCCCGGGCCGTTCGGCCCTGCCGGTCACGGGCGCCGCGGTCCGCCCGCTCGCGATCCCGCACCGTCGGCCCCGGCCCGAGCTCGGGCTCGGCTTCGTTGCGGAGGAACGGCCGACCCGACCGGTACCGCGACCGCCCCGCCATTTCGCCGAGCGGCCGTCGGGTCGCGCTCGAGACCCGGGCCGGCAGGCCGCCAGCAGCGGGCGGCGCGGCTAGCCCCAGAGCTCGGGCGGCGGCGGCTGGATCAGGCTGCCCTGGTAGCGCAGCGCCGGGGTGCGGTCTTCGGCCAACAGGAGCGGCCCGTCGAGGTCGACGAAGGTGGCGCGCTGGGCGAGCAGCACGGCCGGTGCCATGGCGAGCGAGGTGCCGAGCATGCAGCCGACCATGAGGCCGAAGCCGAGCTCTTGGGCGCGGCGGGCGAAGGCCAGGCCCTCGGTGAAGCCGCCCGTCTTGTCGAGCTTGAGGTTGACCACTTCGTAGCGGCCGACGAGCCGATCGAGACTGTCGGCGGCGTGCACGCTCTCGTCGGCGCCCACCGGGACGGGGTGGGGGATGTCGGCCAGCATGGCGTCCTGCCCGGCGGGCAACGGCTGCTCGACCAGGGCCACCCCACACTCGGCCATCACGTCGAGCCAGGACGCGACCCAGTCGGGGTGCCAGGATTCGTTGGCGTCGACCAGGAGCTTGGCCTTGGGGGCGGCGGCCCGGACCGCGCGGATGCGGGCGAGATCGCCCTCGCCGCCGAGCTTGACCTTGAGGATCGGTCGATCGGCCGCCTGGCGGGCGGCCTCGGCCATCGCTTCGGGGGTGCCGAGGGAGAGGGTGAAGGCGGTGAGCACGGCTTTGGGGGCCTGCACGCCGGCGAGCCGCCAGACCGGCTTCTTGGCGAGCTTCGCTTCGAGGTCCCAAAGGGCGCAGTCGAGCGCGTTGCGGGCGGCACCGGGCAGCAGGGCCTTGGCGAGTTCGGCGCGGGAGCCGCCGCCCTCGATCAGGGTGCGCTGCGATTCGATCTGGGCGAGGACGCTCTCGACCGTCTCGCCGTAGCGGCCGTAGGGCACGCCCTCGCCCCGGCCTCGGGCCTCGCCCTCGCGGATCTCGACCAGGACCACGTCGGCATGGGTCCGCGAGCCGCGGGCGATCGTGAAGGTGCCCCGGACCTTGAAGCGCTCGTGGCGGGCCGAAAGGGTGCGGGCGCTCACCAGAGCGCGTCCGCGATGCGGCCGACGCCGGTGGCGATCGGATCGACCGTGGGCAGCCCGAGTTCGTCCTCGATGCGGGCGAGGCAGGCGGCACGGGCGTCGGGCTCGAGCCGGTGGGTGTCGACCGCCACCCCGACCGCGCGGACCGCCGGGTTGGTGAGACGGGCGGCGGCGAGGTTGGCGTCCAGGCACTCGCGCAGGCCCGGCAGCTTCTGGTGCGCCAGGCCCCGCATGTGGGTGCGGGTCGGCTCGTGGCAGAGGACCAGCGCGTCGGGCTGGCTGCCGTGGATGAGGCCGAGCGTGACGCCGGCGAAGGCCGGGTGGAAGAGCGAGCCCTGGCCCTCGATCACGTCCCAATGGTCGGGCTCGTTGTCCGGGCTCAACCACTCCGCCGCCCCGGCGATGAAGTCGGCCACCACCGCGTCGATCGCCACCCCCGCGCCGGCGATCATGACGCCGGTCTGGCCGGTACCGCGGAAAGTGACCTTGCGGCCTCGCGCCCGGAGCTCCCGCTCGAGGGCGAGGGCCGTGTATTTCTTGCCGCAAGAGCAGTCGGTGCCGACCGTCAAGAGGCGCTTGCCGCTGCGCTTGAGGCCGGTCCCGGTGCGGAAGCGCCGGGTGGGGTGGCGGACGTCGAACAGCCTCTTGCCGGTGCGCGCCGCGGCCTCGGCCACGGCCGGGATGTCGACGAGCCGCTGGTGCAGGCCCGAGGCGACGTCCATGCCGGCCTCGAGCGCCTCGACGACGACCGGGATCCAGTGCTCGGCGAGCCAGCCACCCGAATTGGCGACCGCCACGATCATGGTGCGAGCGCCGGCGGCGGCCGCCTCGCGCACGCTCATCTCGGGCAGGCCGCAATCGGCCTTGCAGCCGGCCAAGCGGAGCTGCGCGAGGCAGCGCTCCGGCCGCCAGTCCTTGAGCCCGTGCGCGGTTTTGGCGGCGAGCTGGTCCTGGACATCGCCGAGGAACAAGAGATAGGGCGGTTGCATCCGGCTCCGCTTCCGGCTCGAGGCGGGGACGGGCGCGCCGCCCGTCCGGCCAGATCGTACCCGGCCCTCCGGCCGCCAGCAACTTGCGCTCGCTGCCCGCTCCCCCGAAGGAGGGGGTGGTCCGGGCGGCGGCGTGGCCGGATCAGAACCGGAATAGGGTGAAGCGAGCGCTCTCCCGCTGCTCCTCGGCCGAGAGCCGGCCGTCGCGATCGAAATCGGCGCGCACGAAGACTTCCGTTCGGGCGAGGCTGAACTCGAGCGCGCTCACCCGGTTGTCGCCGTCGCGGTCGGTCTCGGGCAGGATCGCCGGCAGCCGCTCGAGCTCGGTACGCGAGAGTCGGCCGTCGCGGTCGCGATCGCCGGCCTCGACGAGCGCGCGCGCCTCGTAGCGCGAGATCCAACCGTCGCCGTCGGCGTCGAGCACGGCGAATCCCTGGCGGATCTCGGCGAGATCGAGGGTACCGTCGCGGTCGCGGTCGAGCCGGCGGAAGGTCTCGCGCGTGCGCAACTGCCAGTCGCGAGCGGTCAGCGTCGCGCCGGGGAGAACCGGCTCCCGGGCGGCCGCGGGCTCGGGCTCCGGGGCGGCGGCCGGTGCGGCCGGCTCGACTGGGGGTGCGACCGTGCAGCCCGCGAGCAGCGCCGCCAGGACCGCCGCCCGCAGACCCGCGGGAGCACGCGCGGCCACGGCGGACGGGCGGCGGCGGGATCCGGCCATGGCGGGGTCTCCGGTTCGTGCGGCGGCCCGCGACGGCTGCCGCCGGGCGAGGCTCAGGTGCCGACCACGAGGGGCGCGGTCAAGCGACGCAGCGCCGCCACGACCGAAAGAGCGGTGATCTCCCCGGTGCGCGGGTTCTCGGCACTCGGCACGTTGGCGATCGTCATTTCGAAGGAGGCTTCCTCGGCCTCGACCACGATCCGGTGCGTGTTGCGGGTCACGGTCGGATCGGCCCAGATCTCGAGCCGCGTCCGGTCGGGGCCGATGCCGGCGAGCGCGAGGGCGGCCGCGACGTTGACGTTGGCCGGAAAGCCTCGGGCGCCCTCGCGGGCGGTGCCCTCGAAGACCCGAAGCGGCCGCTCGAGGCCGTCGAGGCGGATGCCGCGCTCGACGAGATAGGGAGCACCGGCGAGCCCGGCCGGCGGCTTGCGCGTGACCATGCGGGCCGAGCGGATGGTCCCTTCGGCCGCGGCGCGGACCGCATCGAGGCCCAAGAGCGCGCCCGTGGGCGGCAGGATCCGAGCGCCACTCGCCCGGGCCCGATCGACGAGGTCGAGATGGTCGAGGAGCGCCCCGACCGAGAGCGGCATCAGGATCCGGCCGGCCCGCACCGCGGGCTCGGCGATCGCGCGGAACTGTGCGGCCGGGGCGCATTCGACGACGATGTCGGCACGCGCGGCGAGTTCGGCGAGGGGCAGAACCGGGACCGGCCGGGCGAGCCGGGCGGCCATGCGAGCGCGCGCCGCCTCGACGTCGCGGGCGCTCACGGCGACCAGTTCGAGGCCCTCGATCCCGCGGTCGAGCCGCTCGGCGACGGTGGCACCGATCGCACCGAAGCCTGCGATCGCGACGGTGAGCGTGCGCAAGCGGGCTCTCCCGGGTTCCGGCTCGTGGGGACGGCCGGCCGCGGCACGGCGCGCTTTCCCCTGGTACCGCGCGGGAGGCGCGCACGCCAGACGCTGGACGGCCGAGCCGACAGGGGCTAGCCCCGCCGGCGGAGGACGGGGAGGCCGTGCGATGGACGAGCTGTGGCGGCTTTCGGCGCGGGCGCTCGTGGCCGAGCTGCGGGCGAGGGAGGTGCGTCCCACCGAGGCGCTCGAGGCTGCGCTCGCCCGGATCGAAGCGGTCGAGCCGCGGCTCAACGCCATCCCCACCCTCTGCGAGGCGCGCGCCCGCAAGCAGGCCGAGCGGATCGAGAAGGGCGAGATCGAGCCGCCGCCGGACGGCCGCGGCTGGCTCGCCGGGCTGCCGATCGTGATCAAGGACCTCAACGACGTCGCGGGCGTGCGCACGACCTACGGCTCGCCGATCTTCCGGGATCACGTGCCCGAGCGGTCGGGTTTCGAGGTCGAGCGGCTCGAGGCGCGGGGGGCCGTGATCCTCGGCAAGTCGAACACGCCCGAGTTCGGCGCCGGCGCCCAGACGTTCAACGAGGTGTTCGGCGTCACCCGCAACCCCTGGAACACCGATCGCACCTGCGCGGGCTCTTCGGGGGGCTCGGCGGTGGCGCTGGCAGCCGGCGAGTGCTGGCTCGCCAACGGCTCCGATCTCGGCGGCTCGCTGCGCACCCCGGCCGCTTTCTGCTCGGTCGTGGGTCTCAGGCCCTCGCCCGGGCGGGTGCCGCACGGGCCCGTGGCGAGCCCCTTCCAGACCCTCGCGGTCGAGGGGCCGATGGCCCGCGACGTGCGCGATCTGGCCCTCCTCTTGGATGCCCAGGCCGGGTTCGACCCGCGCGATCCCTTGAGCTTCGAGCCGCCCGCGGTTCCTTACGTCGAGGCGGTCGAGCGGCCAGTGGAGCTCGTCCGGGTGGCGTTTTCCGCCGATCTCGGCGGGATCACGCCGGTCGATCCCGAGGTCGCACGGATCTGCCGGGCGGCGGCGGAGCGCTTCGCCGAACTGGGCTGCGAAGTGGTGCTCGACGCCTGCCCCGATCTCTCCGAGGCGGTCGAGGTCTTCCGGGTCCTGCGGGCCGAGCTGTTCGTCACGAGCCGCGCGCCCCTCCTCGAGCGGCATCGGGAGCTGCTCAAGCCCGAGGTGATCTGGAACATCGAGACAGGCATGAAGCTCACGGCCGAGGAGATCGGCCGGGCCGAGCGGGCCCGCGGCCGGATGCAGCAGGCGGCCAGTGCGTTCCTCGAGCGCTTCGATCTGCTCCTGTGCCCGGCGGCGATCGTGCCGCCCTTCCCGGTCGAGCGGCGCTATCTCGAAGAGCTGCGGGGCCACCGCTTCCCGAGCTACATCGATTGGGTGGCGATCACCTACGCGATCACGCTCACGGGCCTGCCGGCGCTCTCGCTGCCCTGCGGCTTCACCGAGGAAGGGCTCCCGGTGGGTCTGCAGATCGTCGGCCGGCCGCGCGGCGAGGCCGAACTCCTGGCCGCCGCCGCGAGGCTCGAGGATCTGCTCGGGATCGCGCCGATGCTGCCGATCGACCCGCGGCCGCCGCACGGATGAGGGCTCAGCGGGTGGGCGGCTCGGGCTCCAGCCGCTCGAGGATCGTCCGGACGATCGCTTCGGGCGGGCCGTCGATCGCCACCGGGAGCACGTCTGGTTCGTCCGCCGGGTCCTCGAGGGTGGCGAGCTGCGACGGCAGGAGGCCCGGTGGCATGTAGTGGCCCCGGCGGTCGGCGAGGCGGGCGGCGATCAGCTCGCCGGGGCCCACGAGGTGGACGAAGCGGAGCCCGGGGCCGGCGCCGCGCAGCACGTCGCGGTAGGCGCGGCGAAGAGCCGAGCAGGCGACCACGGCGGTCTCGCCGGCGGCGAGCCAGCGCGCCAGATCGGCGCGGATCGCCTCGAGCCAGGGCCAGCGGTCGGCGTCCTCGAGCGGCGTGCCGGCGCGCATCTTCGCGACGTTGGCCGGCGGATGGTAGGCGTCGCCCTCGACGAAGCGGGCACCCAGCCGGGCCGCCAGGCGCTCGCCCACCGTAGTCTTGCCGGCGCCGGTCACCCCCATGAGCACGATCGCCCGGCCGCGGCTCGGACCGCTGCTCATGCGCCCCGCCAGAGATCGTGCTGGCGACCGGGCCGGTCGATCCGCTCGAAGCCGTGCGCGCCGAACCGGTCGCGCATCCCCTGGATCAGGTCGGCCGGCAGGCGCGGGCTCGCGAGCGCGTCGAGCCAGGCGAGGCTCGCCGCCATCGCCGGCAGCGGCACGCCCGTGCGCGCGCCGTCCTCGACCGCCCCGCGCAGGTCGGCGAGGCCGGCGAGGAGGAGCGCCAAGAGCTCGTCGTCGAGCAGGAGGAAGGGCAGGCCGGGGTCGCGATCGAAGGCGTGGGCGATCGGCTCCAGAAGGGCACCGCGGAGGATGCAGCCGGCCCGCCAGACGCGGGCGATCCGGCCCGGATCCTCGGGCCAGCCGCGCTCGGCCCGGGCGGCAGCGAGGAGCGCGAAGCCCTGGGCGTGGGCGGCGAGGAGGGTGGCGAGCAGCGCGCCCTCGAGATCCTCGGGGCGGCCCGCGGGGGCGGTGCCGGCCGGCCGGGGCAGGGTACGGGCGAGCTCGGCGCGCGGCGGGAAGGCCGAGAGCGAGCGGGCCAGGACCGCCTCGACGAGCGTGGGGGCGGCGACCCCGAGCTCGAGCGCCTCGATCGCCGTCCAGCCGCCGGTGCCCTTCTGCTCGGCCCGGTCGCGCACGAAGGCGAGAAGCGGCCGGCCGCTCTCCTTGTCGACCGTGCGCAGGACGCGGATCGCGGTCTCGAGCAGGAAGCCGCCACAGGGCCCCCGGGCCCAGCTCTCGAGCAGTCCGGCGATCGCCGGAAGATCGAGGCCGTGGCCCCGGCGGGCGAGGTCGACGACCTCGGCGAGGGCCTGCATGACCGCGTACTCGATACCGTTGTGGACCGTCTTGACGAGGTGGCCGGCGGGCGGCGGGCCGAAGCGGGCGCAGCAGGACTCGCCGTCTTCCGCGCGAGCGGCGATCGTCTCGAGGAGGAGCCGGATCGTCTCCCAGACCTCGGCCGAGGCGCCGGCCATGAGCGCGGGCCCGTGACGGGCACCTTCTTCGCCACCCGAGATGCCGAGGCCCACGAAAGCGAGGCCATCGGCCTCGAGGCGGGCGGCACGGCGAGCGCTGTCCCGCCAGTGGCTGTTGCCGCCGTCGATCACGACGTCGCCCTGGGCGAGCAGCGGGAGAAGCGCTTCGAGGGCAGCGTCGACCGGCGGTCCCGCCGGAACCATCAGCAGGATGCGGCGCGGTGGTGCGAGGGCGGCCACGAGGCCGGCCGGGTCGGCCGCGACCTCGAGCCCGGCATTGGCCGCGGCCCGGCGGGCGGGCTCGCCCGTGTCGCTGCCGACCACCGCGATCCCGCGCCCGCAGAAATTGAGGGCGAGGCTGCGGCCCATCGTGCCGAGCCCCAGGATACCGATCGAGCGGCCGGCCGTCATCGCAGGGCCCGCCTCCGCTGCCGTGTCTTGTGGCGCCGGTGCCCGCATGCCACGGTCGCGGGCGGGGCGGAAGGGCCGGGCCGCGAGGGGAGGATCGCCATGGACCGCGAGGCGCTCGCCCGACGCTACTACAACATCGGGAGGCTCCGGCGGGCGGCCCGCCGCGTGCTGCCCGAGGTGATCTTCGACTTCGCCGACGGTGGGGCCGAGGACGAGCGCACGCTCGCTCGGAACGAGAGCGACTTCGACGCGCTCGAGATCGTGCCGCGGATGCTCACCGGGCCGGCGGAGCGCGACCTCTCGGTCGAGCTCTTCGGCCGGCGGTTGGAGTTGCCGGTGCTGATCGCACCCACCGGGCTCTCCGGGATCCTCTGGCCGGACGGCGAGATCGGCGCCGCCCGGGCGGCGCAGGCCGCCGGCACGATCTATTGCCAGAGCCACGGCTCGACCTGCACGATCGAGGAGCTCGCGAAGGGCGCGCCGGGCCCGCGCTGGTTCCAGGTCTTTCTCTACCGCGATCGCGGTCTCACCCGGGCGATGACCGAGCGGGCCTGGGCGGCGGGCTGCGAGGCCCTGGTCCTGACGGTCGACAACCAGGTGCTGGGCCAACGAGAACGCGATCTCGCCAACGGCTTCGCCATCCCGCCGCGGCTCGGACTGCGCGGTACGCTGGACATGCTCGTGCATTGGCGGTGGCTCCTGCGCATGCGCGGGGCGCGCCGGGTGAGCTTCGCCAACTACCGAGGGGCGGCCGGCCACGAGGAGGACATCGTCTCGCTCGGGGCGTATATCGCTCGGATGCTCGACCCCGGCCTCTCCTGGAGCGACGTCGCGTGGCTGCGGGGACTCTGGAAGGGGCCGTTTTTGCTCAAGGGTATCCTGCATCCCGACGATGCCCGGATCGCCGCCGAGCACGGGGTCGACGGGGTGTTCGTGTCCAACCACGGCGGCCGGCAGCTCGACGGCGCGGTCTCGGCGATCCGGGCGCTGCCGGAGGTCGTCGAGGCGGCGGGCGACCGGCTCGTGGTGTTGCTCGACGGCGGGGTGCGGCGCGGGGTCGACGTGCTCCGGGCGCTCGCGCTCGGCGCTCGGGCGGTGGCGATCGGCCGGCCGCACTGGTGGGGCCTGGCGGTCGCCGGCGAGGCCGGGGTGGCGCTCGTGCTCGACATCTTCCGGCGCGAGCTCGACCGGGCGATGGCGCTCTGCGGTTGCGCCCGGCTCACCGAGATCGACCGTCGCCTGTTGGCCCCGGTCGGGCGGGCCTTCGGCGCGCCCGCCCGGCTGCGGCTCGTGGGCTAGGCCCGCTTCTCCCAGATCGAGCCCTCGAGCCAGTCGCTCGCCGGGCCGAGCCGCTCGTAGGCGAGGCAGGCGAGGGTCGGCTCGAGCCTTGCCCGGAGCTCGGCTTCCTCCAGACAATGAGCGGGATCGAAGCCACCGGCCGCCGCCCGCTCGCGGCCGAAGGAGCAGAGCAGGAGCCGCCCACCCGGGGCGAGCACGGCGAGCAGCCGCCGCCATTGCTCGGGCGAAGGCTTGTAGCGGATCACGACCAGGCTCGCGAATGGGCCGAGGCCTGCGAGCGCCGCCGGATCGTCGAGATCGGCGGTGCGGGTGGCGACCCCGAGCCCGCGCTCGCTCGCGGCACGCGCGAGCCGCTCGAGGGCCGTGGGGGCGATGTCGATCGCGGTGACGGGGAAGCCTCGCTCGGCGAGCCAGAGGGCGTTGCGGCCGTCGCCGGCGGCGACGTCGAGGACCGGGCCGCGCGGCAGACGGTCGAGATTGGCCACGAGCCAGGGCTCGGGCGGCGCGGATGCGCCCGCGCGCTCGCGCCAGCGGCGTTCCCAACGCTCGCGGTCGGCCTCGCTCATCGGCCGATCGCCCCGCTCCCGCGCATCCGGCGGCAGCGTGCGGCGGCGCTCACGGCGGCAGGCCCGCGAGCAGGAGGCCCTTGCGGAAATGCTCGCGCTCCTCGGGATCGGTGTCGGGCTGGGTGGCGATCCAGTCGGCGACGCTGAAGCCGGGCTGGCGGCGCAGAACCATCTCGGCGTAGCGGCGCGCCTCGGCCGGGCGGCCGGCGAGGGCGTGGCTGGCGGCCAACAAGCGCGAGCCCTCGCTCGGATCGTGCATGCGGCCGATCGTGGCGACGACCTCGTCGTAGCGGCGAAGCGAGAAGAGGGCGTCGGCCTCGCTCCAGAGATAGATGTCCGGGTAATGCGGGTTGAGGCGCTTGGCGCGGGCCACGAGGTCGAGGGCCTCGGCGGGTCGCCCGGCGTAGACGAGCGCGTCCGCCATGAGCGCCAGGATGTCCGGGTCGTTCGGGTTGAGCCGATGGGCGGTCACGTAGGCCTCGAGGGCGCCGGCTACGTCCTTGGCGTAGAGCTTGACCCAACCGAGCTCGGCGTGACCGCGGGCGTCGGTCGGATCGAGGGCGACCGCTTGCTCGGCGAGGTTCCTCGCTTCCTCGAGAGAGCGGGCCGGATCGGCGCTCCAACGGTAGCGCCAGTCGTAGCTGTGGGTACGGGAGAGCATGGCGAAGGCGCGTGCATAGCCCGGGTCGATCTCGCAGGCGCGCGTGAAGGCGAGCCGGGCGCGCGCATTGGCCGTGGCGGTGTAGCGGTAGAGTTCGTGGAGGCCCGCGAGCAGATGACCGTAAGCGTCGAGCCGTTGGCCGCGGCCGTGGCGCAGAAGCTGCTGCTCGTGCTCCTCGACCCGGCCGGCGAGGGTGGCGGCGAGCCGGCGCGCGAGGTCGGCCTCGGCCTCGAGGAGATCCTCGAGCGTGCGCTCGAAACGCTCGCTCCAGGCGACTTTGCCGGTCGCGGTCTCGACGAGATGCGCGGTGAGCCGCAGCCGGCCGGACTCGGCCACGAGGCTGCCGTCGAGGGCGTAGTGCACGCCGAGCTCGTAGCCGACGGCGGCCGGCGAGCGGGCCCGGTCGCGGTAGGCGAAGGCGCTCGCGCGGCCGATCACGAACAGATCGCGGAAGCGGGAGAGGTTGGCGATGACCTCGTCGGTCAGCCCCTCGGCCAGGAGGGCCGCGCGCGGGTCGACGCCGAGGCCGCGAAACGGCAGGACGACGATCGAGGGCACCGCGGGCAGGGCGAGTCCGCCGAGCGGCCGCCGCCGGCCGGCGGCATCGGCCGGCGCGTCGGCGCGGCGGGCACGGAAGACGGCGACCGGCTCGGGCAGGTTCTTGAGGCGCAGCACACCCTCAGCAGCGAAGGCGATCTCCGGGCTCGGCCCGACCCGCTCCTGGACGTCGGCCGAGACCAGGACCTCGCCGGGCTCGGCGATCTCCTGGATCCGCGCGGCACGATTGACGGCGAGGCCGTAGAGCTCGTCGCCTTCCGCGATCAATTCGCCGTGGTCGAGGCCGACCCGGTAGCGCAAGGGCTCGAGATCGCCCCGGCCGGCGGGCGGCTCGGCGAGCCGGGTCTGGATCGCGAGCGCGCAGAGAACGCCGCTCCGGGGGTCGCCGAATTCGGCGAGCACGCTGTCGGCGGCCTGGTTGACGACCCGACCGCCCGCGGCGGCGACGCAGGCGGCGAACACCGCGCGGCAGCTCTTGAGCGAGGCGACGGTGCCGTGCGGATCGCGCGCCATCCGGCCGGTGTAGTTCTCGAGATCGGCGTGCAGGACCGTGGCAGCACGCTCGCTCGAGGTGGGGGGCACGCTCGTGCAACCTCCGGTTCGTCTCCACGCTACATGACTAGCGCCGGGCGGTCGGGGCGGCAATGGGGCGCGATGCCGGCTGGGGCGAGGCGCCGGGTGGGGGCCGGAAGCCGCTGCTGTGCGCGGGCGTGGAGTGGGCGGCGGGCCCGGGCGGTGCGTGTGCGCTTGACCGGGCCGGTCGCCGGGCCTAAATGCGGACCGTCGCGCGGGCGCATAGCTCAGTTGGTAGAGCAGCTGACTCTTAATCAGCGGGTCCAAGGTTCGAGTCCTTGTGCGCCCACCACCGGAAAGCTCGACAGATCAAAGCGTTAGTCAGGCAGCCGCTGATATGGTGTGCACGCGAAGAGCGGCCGCGTGCACGTCACGTGCACATCCCGACGCGGCTCGGGCGGGAGCGCGAGGGGGCGAGCGGGTCGCCGAGGGCCTCAGCGCGAGCCGAACAGGGCATTCAGCCGCGCGAACAACGCCTCGGTCTCGTCCAGGGTCAGAGTCGGCGCCCGCGACGTTCGGTGCCGCATCCGCGCCGCGAAGCTGCGGCCAAGATTTGTTGTCGCCCGCAGGCGTCGATCGGACGCCTCGGGATCGATGCTCCCGTCGGCGAAGAGCACGAGCCGGCCCGAGCGCTTGGCCTTCTGGATCGCGCCCCGAGATAGACCGGCATGGGCGGCGTACTGGCGCTCGCTCATACCCTGCATCCGCGGCTCCTCCGAGGTGGATGCCCAACGTTATGGTGTATCACTAGCGAGGTGGCGCGCCGTCTAGGGCAGCAATACCGGCCCCATCGAGGAAGGACCCGGCCGGCGGCCGGGAAGCCCATGGTTCGTCGAGCGCGCTGCGTCGCGCCGCGGCGATCAATGCCTCGGCCAGGGCGAGGGCGCGGCTGGGCGACAAGCGGACCTCGGCCAGGAGCTCGCCCGCGACCCAGACCCGAAGCACCGGGCCGGGCTCTTCCGTGACGGTGATCATGCCGGAACCTCGCGGGCGCGCGCCTCGAACTTGGCGCGGATGCGGTCGAGCTCGCGACGGCAGGCCAGCTCCCACAGCTCGCGATGGCGCGGCTCGCGGCCGACGGCCTCGGGGAACAGCGCCAGCGCCCGGTCGAGGGCTCGGGCCGCGAGCGCGAGGCGCTCGGCGCGGATCGGATCGCCCGGATGTTCCCCCGGAGCATCTACCACTTCTGCCACTTCTGCCACTGAGCCGGATTTCCACGATGAATCAATGACTTGGTGGTGGCAGATAGGGTGGCAGATAGTGGTGGGAGATCTGCCACCCCGGACCGTGGTGGCGGATGGTGGCAGATCGCCAGACCTATCTGCCACCCCATCTGCCACCCCATAACCCATTGAGACACAAGGGTTATCGGGCGTAGTGGCAGAAGTGGCAGAAGTGGTAGATGCTCCGGGGCGCGGTCGGGCGAGCACGACCACGTGCGCCTTGTCGGCGGCGCGGCGCGCGTGCCCGATCGTGACGCCCGCGCGTTCGAGCGCGGCGCGGTGGTAGCGGACCGCTGATGCGAGGCTGCGGGCCGTCTCCGGCCAGCCGCGCGGCGGGCGAACCTCGCCGCGGCAGCGGTCGAGCTCGGCCAGGAGCTCCTTCCAGGTGCCGCGCCAGCGGCGGTCCGGCGCCTTGCCGAGGAAGTCGAGCAGGGCCGATGCCACGGGCGAATTGTCGAGCTCGGCCGCGCTCATCTCGGCCCGCAGCTCGCGATAGGCGCGGCGCGCCTCCGCGAGCTCGCAGGCGATGAGCCAGCGCTCGAAGTCGGCCATGCGGCCGTAGCCCTCGGGCGGGCGCTCGACCGCGTTCCAGCGCCCGAGGCCTAGGGCGGCGATGTCGAGCAGCTCGCCGAGAGCGGCCGGCGCGAGCGCCTCGGCCTCGGCCTCGACCTCGGCGCGATCGAGCCGTTCCCCGTCTCCGATCGGCGCGAGCTCGACCATGATCCCGCGGTCGCGCAGATCGGGGCGCGCGAGCGCCTCGCCCACCGCCGTCATCATGATCGGCCGGGCACCGCCGACCGCATGCAGCTCGTCATCGGTGTAGAGCCGCCGCGCCTCGAACCCGGCGCCGGTGACGATGCGGCAGAGATGATCGCTCGCCTCGGCCGAGATCGATCCGACGTTGTCGAACGCGAGCACGTAGCGATGCTGCACGGCCGAGGCGAGGTCGCGGGCGTCGTGCGGCAGGCTCGCGTGCGGCGGGTGCGACGGATCGATCAACCGCCGCAGCATCTCCATGGTGGTGGTCTTCGCCGCGCCGGGTGGCCCGTAGAGAAAGAGCAGCGGCAGCGGGTGCAGATTGACGGCCGCGCCGGCGAGCCAGCCGGCGAGCACGTCGCGCATCGCCTCGGGCACGCGGCAGCATCGCTCGAGGTAGCGGGCGAGCGCGCCGGCCGCGCCGCGAACGGGCTCGGGAAGAGGGCGCAGCGTGCTCGCGCTGCGCAGCCCGAGGCCGTCCGGCAGCTCGCTCGCGAGGCGCCATCCCTCGGGCGAGACGACGATCGCCCGGCCGGATCCGTCGGCGAGATCGATCGCCACCACGCCTCGGGCCCGATCGCGCACCGTCCGGATCCCGACCGCGAGGCGCGGCAACCGTTCGTCCTCGGCGAGGTCGCGCAGGAGTTCGAGGGCTGCCGCCAGGGTATCGTCCCTCGGCACGCGCTGCCCGAGCGAGCGGATGATGCGCCGCGCATAGGCCAGTGCCGCCCGGCCCGTCGGATGGGCGAGCCTCGGCGCGCCACCGTCGCGCGCCTCGACCGCGAGCCAGCGGGTGCCGTCGGCCTCGGCCTCGACGATCCGCCAACGCGGCCCGAGCAGCTCGGCGACCGCTTCGTGGACCGAGACCTTGTCCGCGGCCGCGGCCCGGGCGGGCTCGGCCGGCGGCCAGGGCGGATCGTGCTCGACCACAAGCTTGTCGCGCAGCTCGGGCGGAAGCCCTGCCAAGACAGTCATGGCATCTCTCCAGAAGCGAGATCGGCGAGGTCGGCTCCCGCAGTGCGCGGGCGCACCGTCAGGACCTCGCGGCCGGCAGCGTGCCAGCGGGCGCGCACGCTCGCGGCGGCGGCGAGCCCGGCCGGATCGTGGTCGGCGGCGATCCAGAGCGTCTCGACGCCCGCGAGCACGGGGAACGCGGCGAGGTTCGCCGCATCGAGCACGGACCAGCTCGGCACCGGAACGGCGAGGGCGAGGGCGAGGGCGGTCTCGATCCCCTCGGCGAGGCCGAGCGCGAGGCCGACCTCGGCATCCGCGAACAGCCGCACGCAGCCGCCGCGCTTGCCGAGACCCGGCCAGAGCAGACGCGGCCGCTCGATAGGCGCCTTGGCCGCGCCGTCCTGGGCGAGCCAGGTGCGGTGCACGGTCATGGGCGCCGCGTCGACGGCATCGGTGACCAGCGCCAGGAGCGCCGGGCCGCGGAAGCCGCACGGGTGCGCTTCCTCGGGCGACCAGCGGAGATCGCCCTCGGCGAGGCGGTCGGCGATCGCCGCGATCGGCAGCCCGCGGGCGCCCTCGAGGTAGCGCCAGGCGACCGTGCCGCGTTCGATCGGCCGGGCGCGACGCCAGCGGGCGAGCGCTTCCTCCAGGCGCGCGGCGGGCGCCGGGCGGCTCGCGGCCCGAGCCCGTGGGAAGGTAGCGGACCGCGCTCCGGCCTCGGCGGGGCGATCCGCGGGCCGGGCACCCTTCCAGCCGCAGCGGTGACAGATCCAGACCAGGCCGCCGTCCGGCTCGACCCTGAGCGCGAGCGCATCATCGCGCCGGCGCGGCTTGCTCTCGGCGCAGCGCGGGCAGGCGAGGCGATGCTCGCCCGGCCGGCGGGCGACCGCGAGCCCGGCGAGGGCCTCGCGGCCGGGATCGAACAGCGCTATCATCTCTGGGCGATGAAGACGTCGGGCCGGTCCGCGAGGACCGGCCCTTTCCGTCTCAGGCGGCGGGCCGCGCGGTGCGCGCCGCGAGCCAGGCGCGCAGATCGCACGCCCGAACGCCTACGCGGCGGGGCGACAGGCGCACGACCGGCGGACCCTCGCCGCGGGCGACCAAGCGGCGCAACGTGCAGAGCGAGAGCCCGGCGACGCGAGCCGCGGTGACGTAGTCGACTACCGCGTCATCGGCGAGGCGATCGGGGACCGAGAAATCTGGCATGCGCGATCTCCACGAGGCGGAACCGCGCCGGACATGGCTTGGCGATTTGTAACTAAGGGGGGTGTTGTTACAATTTCTCGCTGAGGGCTCTGCTCGGCTCGGGCCCGAGGATCTTGTCCCGATAGCGGTTGAAGAAGATACGCTCCGCCTCGGTGAGGTGTCTCAAGCTCTCCTCACTGGCACATTCTTGCTGCCTCGCTTGCTGCTTCGCGAGACGTCGGGCGACGTGCGAGATCGCGCCGTGCGGCAGGGAGCCGTTCTCTAGTCGCAGCTCCGCGAGCTCCTCTCGCCAGACGCGGATGCGTTCCTCCGTGGGCAGCGAGCGAACGTCCGATTTGCGACCTTTCCGCCCCTTCCCGCGCGCCTCCAATCCACCTTGCTCGGCGCCTCGCCGCACCTTGTCGCCGGCGACGATCTCTGTGGCCTGCAACTCGGCCTCGTGCAGCCGGCCGATATCGATCCCGGCCCGCAACGCCAGCGCGGCGACCACGCAGGCCTCGGGCGGAAGTCTCACGAGCAACGGCTTGGCGAGCTCCATGGTGAGGCGACCCTCCGTGCCGAGCGCGACTTCGTTGATCGGGGGCTCCCCGAACGCCGTTTGTTCGTTTGCTCGCTTCATGAGATCGTCGAATTCCGCCTCGGCCTTGCGCAGATAACGGTACGCGAGCGCGGCTGCTTCTTCGGCTCCTAGCGTTCCATCCAATAGTTTGAGGCCGAGAAGGAACGGGTGCCGCGCGCGCAGGTCGGCCTTCGCCTCTGGCGAACTCAGCAGCTGGTCCAAAATAACGAACCCTTCCGGTGACATGCCGCGCCCGTCGACCAGATGCGGCCCGCGGCGGGCGAGACGGCCGGGCGGGGGCTCCTTCTCGGGGCGCGCCTTCTTCTCGCCGGGCCGCTCGGCCTCGCGGCGGCGGCTCACGGGCGGGCTCCGGCGAGGGCGACCACCTTCGCCTCGGGGAGGGCCTCGCCGGCCGCCTCGAGCAGGAGCGCGGCCCAGCGGTCGAGCGCGCTGCGCTTCTCGGGCTCGTAGGCCGCGCGGTTGTAGACCCCGGCGACCCCGGCCTTGTGTCCGCTCGCGTGGTTGACGATCGCCTCGACGATGTGCGGCGGGGCGAGCCCGTGCTCGGCGAGGCCGGTGACGACCGAGCGGCGCAGATCGTGCAGCCGCCACGGCGCGATCGGCCGGCCGAGGGCCTCGGGGAGCGCCGCGTCGAGCCGGGCCTTCGCGTGCGACCAGCCGACGAAACCGTTCGCGCCGGTGCCGAAGACGAAGGGGCGGCCGTAGCGGCGCGGCCGTTGCTCGAGGAGCGCGCGCGCGGGCGGGCTCAACGGAACCAGGTGCGGCCGGCGGTTCTTGGTGCGGGTCGCGGGCAGGAGCCAGGCGCCGCGCTCGAGGTCGAGCTCGGCCCAGGTCATCCCGCCCGCTTCCTCGCGCCGGCAACCCGTCAGCACGAGCAGGCGGACGATCGCGCCGAAGTCGCTCGCCGGGTCGGTCGCGCGCCAGATCGCCGCGAGCTCCTCGAGGGAGAGCACGCGGTCGCGGGCCGGCGGCGGCTCGGGCTTCCAGGCGAGCGCGGCGGGGTTGGCATCGAGCTCGAGGAGCCCGCGGCGGATCGCCCAGGAGAACAGGGCCGACAGGGTCGCGTGCGTGCGGGCGGCGGTGACGGCGCCGCTCGCCTTCGCCAGCGCGGCGAGCCGGCGGGCGATCGTCGCCCGGTCGAGCTCGACCGCGGGCAGGGGGCGCCAGGGGGCGAGGTAGATCTGCAGATGCCGGCGATACTCGCGCAGCGTGGCGGGCCGCAGCTCGGCCGCGCGCTCCTCGAGGAAGGCCTCGGCGATGGCGCCGAAGGTGGCGGCGGCGGCCTCGCGGGCCTTGGCCTTCTCGGCGGCCGGGTCGCGGCCGAGGCGGACCTGGGCGAGGATCTCCCTGGCGCGCCGGCGGGCCTCGCCGGCCGAGAGCTCAGCGACCGAGCCCAGGGTGACGGCGCGCTGGCGCGGCCCGACCCGATAGCGGACGATCCAGGAGCGATGACCCGAGGCGAACACGCGCAGGTTGAGCGCGGGCAGCTCGAGGTCGGGGTAGAGCACGTCGCCCTTGCCGTCGCCCGGGCCCGGGAGCGACCGGGCGGCGCGCTGGTCGAGCCGGACCGCAGGCTTCTCGGGAGAGATAGTTCCTTTCGTCATAGGACCTCGCTTGGCCCCGCGTGCACATCACGTGCACACATTCGCGACCATTCCCGCTGTTTCCTAATCAGAGGGTACAGCGAGTAGCGAGGCCACGGCAAGGGTTTGTGACCAGTCGCGATTGTGCACGAGCGCTCGTGAAAGGTGCCGGGCGCTGACTCTTAATCAGCGGGTCCAAGGTTCGAGTCCTTGTGCGCCCACCACCGAAAAGCCCGAAAAATCGAGGACGCGAAGGGGCAGTCGGCGGTAGCGCCGGGGCGCGATAGGCAACTTCGCGAGCGAACCGTCGACAGTCCGCACCGCCGCCCAAGCCGTCCCGCACAGCAGAGCCGAGAGAACGCCGTCGGGTGGCCTCTCGGTTCGTTAACCGCTCCGTAACCTTTCCGCCGCATGCTCCGTTCGAGAGACGGAGCAACGGATGCTCGAACTCCTCGTCGCTTTCACGCTCACGGTTGTCGCGGGGCTCGCTCTCGCGGCCCTCGCCGTGCCACTGCGTCCGGCCGGCACGAACGAGGTGCCGGTGCCGGGTGCGGCCCCGCGCCGCTCCGTGCAGCCTGCCGCCCCGTCGCCCTACCGGGGCCGCTCGACGCGCGACCGGCCGGGCCGAGGTCCGCCGTCCTCAGTGGCGGAAATGGCGGCGGCCGGTGAAGACCATAGCGAGGCCGGCGCGGTCGGCGGCGGCGATCACCTCCTCGTCGCGCCGCGAGCCGCCGGGCTGGATGCAAGCCGTGGCCCCGCCGGCGATCGCTGCCTCGAGGCCGTCGGCGAAGGGGAAGAAGGCGTCGGAGGCGACCACACAGGGGCCGCGGCCGGGACCGCGTTCCATCCGCTCGACCGCGTGCCGGGCGGCATCCACGCGGCTGGTCTCGCCCATCCCGATGCCGACCGTGGCACCGCCCCGGGCGAGCACGATGGCGTTCGAGCGGGTGTGGCGGACGACCTTCCAGGCGAAAGTCAGATCGGCCCATTCCTCCGCGCTCGGCGCGCGACGCGTCGCCACTCGCCAGTCGGCACGCTCGTCGGCACCGTGGTCGCGGGTCTGGACTAGCAGGCCGTCGCCCAGCGAGCGGATCACGAGCCCGGGCGCTGCCGGGTCGGGCAGGCTCTCGGTCACCAGCAATCGCAGGGCGGGCTTGCGCGCGAGAACCTCGGCCCCTTCCGGCAGAACGGCCGGAGCCACCACCACTTCGAGGAAGAGACCGGTCATCGCCGCGGCCGTCTCGCCATCGAGTGGACGGTTGACCGCCACGATTCCGCCGAAGGCCGAGACCGGGTCGCACGCCACAGCCTTCTCCCATGCCTCGCGCAGGGTCGCCCCGAGGGCTACTCCGCAGGGATTGGCGTGCTTGACGATCGCGACCGCCGGCTCGGCATGCTCGGCGACCGCCTCGAGGGCGGCATCGGCATCGAGCAGGTTGTTGTAGGAGAGCTCCTTGCCCTGGAGACGGCGGGCGGCGGCGACACCGGGCCGCGGCCCGCCCAGCCGGTAGAGGGCTGCGGCTTGATGCGGGTTCTCGCCGTAGCGCAGCCGCTCGACCCGCTCGGCCGCCAGCACGAACCGCTCCGGAAAGGTCTCGCCGCGGGTCTCGTCGAGGAAGGCCGCGATCGCCGCGTCGTAGGCGGCGGTCAGCGCGAAGGCCTTGGCGGCGAATCGGCGGCGGGTCTCGAGGCGCGTGCCGCCGGCCTCGGCGAACTCGACGAGAAAAGCGGAATAGTCGGCCGGATCGACGAGCACCGTCACGCGCTCGTGGCATTTGGCGGCGGCCCGCAGCATGGCCGGTCCGCCCACGTCGATCTGTTCGATGCACTCGGCGAAGGTAGCGCTGCGCGCCCGAGTGGCGGCGAACGGGTAGAGATTGACGACCAGGAGGTCGATCGGGGCGATCCCGTGCTCGGCGAGCGTGGCCCGATGCTCCTCGGTGTCGGTGGCGAGCAGGCCCGCGTGGATCCGGGGATGGAGGGTCTTGACCCGACCGTTCAGGATCTCCGGGAAGCCGGTCAGCGCGCTCACCTCGAGGACGGCGAGCCCCGCCTGGCGCAGGATGCCGGCCGTCCCCCCGGTCGAGACCAGCGCGACGCCGCGTTCGGCGAGCGGACGGGCCAGTTCGACGAGCCCGGTCTTGTCGGAAACCGAGAGGAGCGCGCGGCGGATCGGCCGGACGGTCATCGACGTACTCCGGTTCGCGAAAGCTCAGGGTGCGCGGGCGAGACGAGCGATGAAGAAGCCGTCCATCCCGCCGCGCTCGGCCCAGTGGCAGGGCAGCGTACGCACCGCCCCCGTCGGGTCCGGGACGACCGGCAGGCCCTCGAGCTCCTCGTGCCGGATCGGGTCACGCCGCAGTCCGGGCGTGCGACCGAGGAGCGCTTCGATGCGCCGTTCGCCCTCCTCGGGTTGAAGCGAGCAGACGGCGTAGACCAGCCGACCGAGAGGGGCGAGCATGGCGGCTGCCGCATCGAGCAGCCGATCCTGCAGCTCGGCCATCCGGGCGACGTCCTGCGGCCGCTTGTGGTGGAGGATGTCGGGATGGCGGCGGATCGTGCCGGTGGCACTACAGGGCGCGTCGAGGAGCACGAGTGCCGCCGGCGCCGGGGGGCGCCAGACCGTGACATCGGCCGCCACGAGCTCGGCCTTGAGCCGGGTGCGGGAGAGATTGGCACGCACCCGCTCGAGGCGGGCGGCCGAGAGGTCGACCGCCGTGACGCGGGCCCCCGCGGCGGCGAGCTGCAGCGTCTTGCCGCCCGGCGCGGCGCACAGATCCAAAACGGGTTGATCCTCGACCGGACCGAGGAGGCGAGCCGGCAGGCTCGCCGCGACGTCCTGCACCCAGAAGCTCCCCTCGTCGTAGCCGGGCAGCTCTTCGATCGCACCGCCGATCGGGCGCCGCACGACGTCGCGCCAGAGCGGCTCGGCTTCGAGCAGAGCTGCCGTGTCCGCCGGATCGCCGCGCACCACGAGGTCGAGTGGCGGCTCGCGCAAGTGGATCTCGGCGATCGCCCTTGCGGTCGGCTCGCCATAGGCCGTTACCCAGCTCCGCCAGAGCCAGTCGGGGGTATCCAGACGCGGGCCGTCGAGTTCGGGCAGGCGCGCCGCGGCGTGGCCGGCGAGGCGCCGGAGCACGGCGTTGAGCATCGGTACGGCCTTCTCGTGACCGTGCCGCGCGAGTTCGACCGTGGTGTGAACGGCGGCGTGCGGCGGCGTCCTCAGCAGGGCGAGCTGGGCGACACCGATACGCAGGATGTTGCGCAGCCGCAGCGGCTCCGGGACGAAGCGCAGGAAAGGAGCGGCCAGGGCGTCGAGCTCTCCCGCCCGGCGGAGCACGGTCGCGATCAGCAGGCGGGCCAGCTGGCGATCGCGAGACGCGAGCTGGCCGAGCTGGGGATGCTCGGCGAAAGCCTCCTCGAGCCGCCGGCGGTCGGGACCCAGCACGGCGTCGAGCACGTCGAGGGCGAGCGAGCGGGCGGAGACGGGTGGCCGCCGAACCTCGAGAACCGGGGGACCGCCGTGCGCCGGGCCGCGGCGGGGCGGCGGTTCGGGCGGCCCCTTTCGACGCCGCGGCGGCTCCTCGTTCCGTCCCCTCACGCCACCCCCTCCGGGCCGAGCGCGTTTCCCGCTCGATCTCGGCACCCGTCCGAGGCGCTCGGCAATCGGTGGCGGGCCACGGCGCTCCGGCCGATGTTCGTGTCCTCCGCGGGCACCGAGCCGGTCGGCACCGACCTGGCGGGTCCCGGGACCTCGCCGGCCATCGTCGCAGCGCGGCTCTGCAGGATGGGGCCCGGCAACGGAGCCGGCGCTCGATCGAGCGGGTTCGCAGCATCCGCGGAGCGAACCGGTGCCGACCGTCCGGTCGGCGCAGCCTCGGGGCCCGCCACGGCACGGAGGCCCCGGACGGCGTGGGTCGGGATCTCGACGAAAGAACGGCCGAGCTGGGCTCCGCCGGCCAACGAGCGTTTCGCGGTTCCCTCGACGGACGGCCCTGCCGAGCATTCTCCCGTGGCACGGGATCGATGGACGAGCCGGGACGCGGTCGAACCGACAGGGCTCATCGCTGCGCTGTCGACAGGGAAGCGAAGGTGCAGAGCCGGAAGCGCCCGGTGGAGGGCCGGCCGGGCGAGCGATGCGGCCTCCAACCCCGCCGAGGCAGCGGCCAGCCGGTCCTCCTGGTCCGGTCGGGGCGAGGTCGAGCCGCCCGGCAGACCGTTGGCCGACCGAGCGCGTCTCCAGGGCGGACGGAGGGGCACCGAAGCCGGGAACGCTCCCGCTCGGACCGGAAGCCGAGAGCCGTGCCGCGCTGGGCGGGCCGCACAGCGGCGGCCCACGGCGAGCGGCGGCCCACTGGCCGGCAGTCCCTGGCCGTCGATCGCGGCCCGCCGCTCATGCGGCGGCCGCTTCGCGGGCGAGCGCCAAATCGATCAGAGCCACGGTCTCCTCGATCCCGTAGAGCGCGACGAACGTGCCGAAGCGCGGTCCCTCGGACCGGCCCAACAGGGTCTCGTAGAGGGCTTTGAACCACTCCCGCAAGGGCTCGAACCCGTGGCTGCGACCCAACGCGTAGAGGAGATCTTGGATCGCTTCGGCGTCCGTGCCGGAGGGCAGGGCCAAAAGGCGCCCGCGGAGGTCGCGAAGTGCCGCCCGTTCGCGCGCGTCCGGGGCACGCAGTCGGCGCTGCGGCAGCACGAAGTCGCGGCAATAGGCGAGGGCGTGTTCGACGAGCCGGGCGAGCTTGGGGTGGCTCTCGGGCGTGACCCCGGGCGCGTAGCGCGTGATGAAACCCCAGAGCAGCTCGGCCGACTGGGCGTTCAGGACCGTCGCGAGGTTCAAGAGCATGGCATAGGAGATCGGCAGGCGGTCGACCGGCGGGTCACCGTCGTGCAGGTGCCAGATCGGGTTCGCAAGCCGTTTCTCAGTGTCCTGCTCCGGGAACGCCTCCAGAAGCTGCTGGTATTCGTCGACGTGGCGAGGGATGACGTCGAAATAGAGACGCTTCGCGGCTCTGGGATCTTTGTACATGAAGAGGGAGAGCGATTCGCGGGTCCCGTAGCGAAGCCATTCCTCGATGGTGATACCGTTGCCCTTCGATTTCGAGATCTTCTGTCCGTTCTCGTCGAGGAAGAGCTCGTATGTGAAACCCTCGGGTGGAGTTCCACCCAGGATCCGGCAGATCTGGGCGCCGAGCTTGACCGAGTCGATCAGATCCTTACCGGACATCTCGTAGTCGACATCGAGGGCGACCCAGCGCATCGCCCAGTCGCACTTCCACTGCATCTTGCAGTGGCCGCCGGTCACTGGGACTTCGGTCAGCGTCCCGTCCTCGTCGCGGAAGACAACGGTGCCAGCGTCGGGGTGGGTCTCGAGAATCGGCACCTGCAGGACGCGGCCGGTCTTGGGCGAAATCGGCAGGATCGGCGAGTAGGTGGCGCGCCGCTCCGGGCCCAGGGTCGGCAGGATCACGCGGCGGATCGCCTCGTGGTTCTCGAGCACCTTGCGGAGCGTGGCGTCGAACACCCCCGAACGATAACACTCGGTGGCGCTCTTGAAAGTGTAGGGGAAACCGAAATCGTCGAGAAACGCCTTGAGCCGGGCGTTCATGTGGTCGCCGAAGGATTCGTGCGTGCCGAACGGGTCGGGGATGGCGGTGAGCGGCCGGCCGAGATGCTGCGCCACCATCTCCCGGTTGGGGACGTTGTCCGGGACCTTGCGCAGCCCGTCCATGTCGTCGCTGAAGGCGAAGAGTTCGGTCGGCAGCTCGCAGAGCCGGGCGAAGGCACGGCGGACGAGGGTGGTCCGGAAGACCTCGCCGAAGGTCCCGATGTGCGGCAAGCCCGAAGGCCCGTAGCCGGTCTCGAACAGCACGTAGCCCTTGACCGGCGGCCGGTGGCGCACCCGCTCGACGACCTTGAGGGCCTCGACCACCGGCCAGGCCTTGCAGCGGGCGAAAAGCTCGCGCGGGACGGGCTCGCTCAAGGGTTTCGACTCCACATCGACCACCCGGCGACCGGGCGGCCGCCACCATACCGTGTTCGTCGCGGCCGGCCAGCCGGTCCGTGGTCGCCGCGCGTCGGCCGGCGAGGGCCGGCTCCGCTCAACCGCCGGCTTCGGGGCCGGAGGAGGCCTCCAGCCGGCGGAGCTCCCGCCGGTAACGCTTCCAGTTCTCGACATAGGCGCGGGTGCCACGCGCCATCCGCTCGAGCTGGTCCGAGCGCACCTCGCCCACGATCTTTCCGGGGATCCCCATGACCACGCTGTTGTCCGGGATCTCCTTGCCTTCGCCCACGAGAGCCTTGGCGGCGATCAGGCAGTTCCGGCCGATCCTGGCGCCGCTCAGCACCATGGCGCCGATGCCGATCAGCGAACCCGCGCCGATCGTGCAGCCGTGCAGCACGGCCGAATGCCCGACCGTGACGTCCGGCCCGACGATCAGCGGACAGCCCGGGTCGGTGTGGCCGACCGTGCCGTCCTGGATGTTGCTGCGCGCGCCGATCTCGATCGGCTCGCCGTCGCCCCGCAACACGCAGTTCCACCACACGCTCGCTTCGTGCCCGAGCCGGACCCGGCCGATCAGCACGGCGGTGGGGGCGACCCACCATTCCTCGCTCTCGGTCTCCGGTTCGACCGAACCGAGTGCCCAGAGCATCAATCCGCCCTCCGATCGAGCCCGAGCATCAGCTCGACGTTCTGCACCGCCACTCCCGAGGCTCCCTTGCCGAGATTGTCCAGGCGGGCGACGAGAACCGCCTGGCGGCGCGCCTCGTTGCCGAAGACGTACAGCTCCTGATGGTCGGATCCGGCGAGTGCCGCACCGTCGAGCCGGCCCTCCCGCGGCGCCGGCAACACGCGCACGAGCTGCGTGCCGCGATAGCGGGCGGCGAGAGCGGCCTCGAAGTCGGCCACCTTCGGCCGGGTCGGCAGTTCGTCGAGGTGCAGGGGTATCGAGACCAGCATGCCCTGACGGAAGTTGCCGACCGAGGGTACGAAGATCGGCCGCCGGGCGAGCCGCGCGTACAGCTGGATCTCGGGAAGGTGTTTGTGCTCGAGGCCGAGCCCGTAGAGCTCGAACGGCGGGGCGCGGCCGCTCTCGTACGCTTCGATCATGGCGCGCCCGCCGCCGGAATAGCCCGAGACGGCATGGATCGCGACCGGGAAGTCGGCCGGCAGGAGTCCGGCGTCGACCAGCGGCCGCAGCAGCAGGATCGCCCCGCTCGGGTAGCAGCCGGGGTTGGCCACCCGGCGGGCCGCGGCGATCGCCGCGGGCTGATCCGGCGCGAGCTCGGGCAGGCCGTAGATCCAGCCCGGTGCGACCCGATGGGCGGTGCTGGCGTCGAGCACGCGCGGAGCGCGCTCCCCGAGCTCGTCGACGAGCGCCACGGTCTCGCGCGCCGCCCCGTCCGGCAGGCAGAGAATCACGAGATCGACCTCGGCGAGCAGGGCTCGCTTGGCCTCGGGATCCTTGCGCCGGGCCGGGTCGATCGCTGCGAGCTCGACACCGTGCAGGCGCGCCAGCCGCTCGCGGATGCCGAGACCCGTGGTACCCGCTTCGCCGTCGATGAAGATGCGTGCCGCCATGGCTCTCGGCCTCCGCCTCGCCGCGGCACAGCATAGGCGGGCGCGGTACCGGGGTCGAGCCGTCGCGCCGAGGACCCGACCCGCCCGCGGCGGCGCGGAGAGGTCGTGGCGGCCATACCCGGTTCCGCGAGAAAGGCCGAGCGGGCGGATCGAGGGGCCGACGGGCCCGGTCGTCACGAGGGCCCTCGAGCGCGGCCTTTCATCGGACGGGCCCGCCGGCGGCGCGATCGAGGAAGCGGCGGCCGGCCGGTCCAGGGCCCGCCCGGAACCCGTCCCGCGACGGCGATTCCCCTGTCCCACCGCCCGGCTTCGGAGAAGGCAGCCGTACCGGACAGGCCGGCTCGAATCCGTGGAGTTCGGGGAGCCGCATCGGAACCAGTGCGGCCGTGACCGCACGCCCGATGCGAAAAGGTCGACCGGGGGTGCCCCGGGCCGACGGCGCGATCTCGCGGCTTCCGTCGGCCCGGCCGACTCGGCGACCGGCTCCGTCCGCACCTCCCTCTTCTCCGGCGGTCGGGGCCGCTGCCGGCGGCTTCGCGCGCGCGAAGATCTCCAGCGAGCCCGGTTTGGCGGCGGCGTGCGGCCCGGTACCGACCGCGGGGGCCGCGCCCCATGGCGCGCCGGGGCCGAGGTGGCGAGGCTCTTCCCGCGAGCCCGGCGCCGGCGTCGCGAGTGGTATCGAACAGTTCGGCCGAGGACCGGTAGGTCGCCGGCTGTCGGCGGGGCCTCGGGGGGCGACCGAGGTCCGTCGTCGGGAGTCCGGCCGCTCGGTGGCATGAGCCGCGCCCTTGTCCTTCGGTTCGCGTCTTCCTGGCGAGCGCGCGGGACGCCTGCACCCGGGCGATCGACCTGCCGGTCGGTCGAGATCCGCGGCGGGGGGTGGCGCGGTCGGAGGCTCGAAGATCGGGTCGGAGCGAGCCGGTCGGGCACGGGCCTCGGATCGGGGGTGCCGGCGACGAGCGCCTCGGGCCGATCTCCTCGCCGGCCCGCCGAGGGCCGCCCGGCGGCGGCTTCGAGGCAGCGGAGGCGGCGTCGCCCCGGCAGGTGCGTCGGCCTCGCGGACGAGGACCTCCGGAGAGACCGCGCCGGCGGCCGGGAGCCGCGGTCGTCCGGCTCCGGTCTCCCTGTCGAACGCCGAGGACGGCGATACCCGGGCCATCGCTTGCGCCGGCGCTTCGCGAGGCCGGGCCGATCGCCGTCGATCCGCGAGGAGCCGATCGCCGGAAACCGATCGCGGGCGGGGTGTGGGCGAAGCCCGTGCGGCGCGACCCGGGGGTGCCGAAGGCCGCGCGCGGGACCTGCGACGCATTCCGTCACGCGGCGCAGACCTCGGTGGCCGCGGCCATCGTTGCCGGCGAGGCGGCGAGAAGGGCGCCAGCCTCCTGACGAAGGGCGATCGGCGCGCGCGGTGAGCGGAACACCTCGGAACGAGGGCCGGGCGGAGTTCCGGGCGGCGCGGCTCGGCCGCGGCGCCGCTCGGCCGGGCGGGGAGGCCCGCTGGCGCTTTCGCGGGTTGCGCAGCGCCGGGGGCGACCCGAGAGGGCCGCGGGAGGTGACCGATGCCGAAGCGACGGTCCCGCGCGATCTCAAGCCGACTGACGAGCGGTGCGCGGTCGAACGGCGGGAGAGGCTGTTCGCCGTGGGCGCCGGCGACGTGCCCTACGCGTCCGTGCCGCTCGTGCCGGCTCACTCGCTCGTCGGGTTCGATGGGTGCGACGGGCCGGAGTGGGAGCAGCCGTTGAGGGCGAGATGGTAGCGAGCGCCGGTCTCGGGCGCGGTTCACGACCGTGTCCACGGGCGGATCGCCGACCTCGACATGTCCGATCGTTGCAAAGCGTGCCGGAGTCGGCGGCCGGGCTGACCGCGCGGCGCCGAGGGGGCACGGGATCGCAGGCCGCGGTTCCATGGGGTGGCGTCGAACGCACCGCGCGGCGGGAGGGCCGCCCGAGCGGGCTGTGGGCGGCCGACCGTGATCCGAAGCCACGGTCGCGCTAGATGCACGGAGGTGCAATTCCTTCGACCCCCTGCCGGTCCGCCGTCGGCCGAACGCCCGGAGTGCGGGCGACCGTCCGCGCGCGCCGCGGCGGTCGGGTCTGGGGAGGTCCCGGAGAAGGCGGCGCGAGCTCGCGACGTGGCGATCGACGGCCGGGGTCTCGATGCCGAGCGACAGCGGCCCGTCCGGGCGGAGCCCGCGGGTGGGCAGGCTCGGGCCGCACGGGTGCGGGGAGGCCTGGCGGTCCCGGGGCGCGCGCCGGGCGCGATCGACCCCGGGCTCGGTGGCGAGGAGCGGCCGATGGGCACCTTTCCGTCGACCGTCGAGACTTTGGCGAGCGAGATCGCGGTCTCGGGCCTCGACGCCGGTGCGGCATCGGGTGCGCGAGCCGGGCGGGCGGCCGCCGCTGAAAGATCCGGATGCGAGGCGGGCCCCGAGCCGGGTGCGAAGGCGAGCGACGGGCCGTCCGTCCGACGATCGGTTTCCCGACCGAGGGGCCGCGGGCCGACGGATGGCGGACGCTCTTCCGGGGCGGCGGAGGCGAGACGTGTCGCCGGGTCGGCGAGTACCGGGGCGAGCGGCGAACCGCCACGTCCGCGAGTGGCTCCTCGGCCGCGGGCAGCCGCGTCGAACCTCGGGGCGCCGGGCGCGGTACGGGTCGGCGGGTCGAGGAGTACCGGGGCGATCGGCGGAGCGGACGGTGGCCGATCGATCGGCGCGCCGGCGGGCGCGGGATCGATCTGCGGGTCGGCGGGCGGCGAGCTGCCGGAGCCGTTCGCTTCCTGGATGGCCGGGCGCGGCTGGCGGCCCAGGAAGCACCAGCTCGCCATGCTCGAGCTCGCCCGGGCGGGCCGGCACGCGCTGCTCGTGGCGCCCACGGGTGGTGGCAAGACGCTCGCGGGGTTCCTCCCGAGCCTGGTCGAGCTCGCCCGCGAGGGCGGTGGGCGCGGCCTGCACACGCTCTACGTCTCGCCTTTGAAGGCGCTCTCGGCCGACGTCGCTCGCAACCTCGAGACGCCGATCCGCGAATGCGGCCTCGCGCTGAGCGTTGCGCAGCGAACCGGCGACAGTACTGCGAGTGAGCGCGCCCGCCAGCGCCGGCGGCCGCCCGACATCCTGCTCACCACCCCCGAATCGCTCGCGCTTCTGCTCTCCTACCCGGACGCGGCCGAGCGCTTCGCGGGGCTGCGGGCGATCGTGGTGGACGAGCTGCACGCGCTGGCCGAGAGCAAGCGAGGAACGCTCCTCGCGCTCGCCCTCGCCCGACTGCGCACGCTCGCACCGGCCGCTCGCCGGGTCGGGCTCTCGGCGACCGTGGCGGACCCGGACGCGCTCGGGCGTTTCCTCTGGCCCGAGCCCGAGGCGGTGGCGCTCGTGCGGGGCGAGGCGGGTGCGGCACCGCTGGTCGACATCCTGATCCCGCCCGGGCCCATGCCCTGGGCGGGCCATTACGCGAGCCACGCGGCAGGCGCGATCCTGGACCTCGTCTCGGCGCATCGGACGAGCATCGTCTTCGTCAACACTCGCGCCCAGGCCGAGGTGCTGTTCGGCCTCCTCTGGCGGCTGAATGCCGAGAACCTGCCGATCGCTCTGCACCACGGCTCGCTCGAGGTGGCGCAGCGGAAGAAGGTCGAGGCGGCGATGGCGGCCGGCCGGCTGCGGGCGGTGGTGGCCACCTCCTCGCTCGATCTCGGGCTCGACTGGGGCGATGTCGATCTCGTCGTGCAGGTCGGGGCACCCAAGGGCGTGGCCCGGCTCCTGCAGCGGATCGGCCGCGCCAACCATCGGCTCGAGGAGCCCTCGCGGGCGGTCCTCGTGCCGGCCAACCGGTTCGAGGTGCTCGAATGCATGGCGGCGTGCGAGGCGCTGGCCGAGGGGGCGCTCGACGGCGGGACGGTCGTACCCGGCGGACTCGACGTGCTCGCCCAGCATCTGACCGGCCTCGCCTGCGCCGGACCGTTCGACCCCGACGCGGTCTATGCCGAGGTCCGCTCGAGCGCTCCCTTCGCCGAACTCGCCCGCGCCGATTTCGACGCGGTCCTCGACTTCGTCGCGACCGGCGGCTATGCGCTCGGCCGCTACGAGCGCTTCCGCCGGCTCGTGCGCGAGGCGGACGGGCGCTACCGCCTGGCCGACCCCCGCCTCGCCCGCGCCTGGCGGATGAACGTCGGCACGATCGTCGAAGCACCCGTGATGAAGGTACGGCTCGGGCCGCGCGGCCGGCGGCTCGGCGAGGTCGAGGAATATTTCGTGAGCACGCTCGCACCCGGCGACACCTTCCTCTTCGCCGGTCGGGTGCTCGAATTTGTGGGCATCCGCGAGGACGAGGCGATCGTGAAGCTCGCCGGCCGGAAGGGCGAGCCCAAGGTTCCGGCCTATGCCGGCGGCCGGCTGCCGCTCGGGGCCGCCCTCGCCGACCGCGTCCGCGCGATGCTCGCCGATCCCGAACGCTGGGCGATGCTTCCGGCGCCGGTGCGGGAGTGGCTCGACGCGCAGGCTCGCCGCTCGGGTACGGCAGCCCCCGATGAGCTCCTGGTCGAGACCTTCCCGCGCGGTGGGCGGGCCTTTCTGGTCGCCTACCCGATGGCCGGCCGCAACGCGCATCAGACGCTCGGCATGCTCTTGACCCGGCGGATGGAGCGGCTCGGCCTCGCACCCCAGGGTTTCGTGGCGTCGGACTATTGCATCGCGGTCTGGGGCCGCCGCCCGGTCGAGCGGCCCGAGGCGCTCTTCACCCTCGATCTGCTGGCCGACGATCTCGAGGAGTGGATGGCCGAGAGCTCGCTGATCAAACGGACGTTCCGCAACTGTGCGGTGGTCGCTGGCCTGATCGAGCGCAACCTACCGGGGCGGCGCAAGAGCGGCCGGCAGGTCACGGTGAGCGCCGATCTGATCTACGACGTGTTGCGCCGCTACGAGCCCGACCACGTGCTCCTGCGGGCGGCGCGGGCGGAGGCGGCGCAGGAGCTGACCGACATCCGCCGGCTCTCGGATCTCCTGAGCAAGGTGCAGGGGCGCATTCGGCATCAGCGGCTGTCGCGCATCTCGCCCTTCGCGGTGGCGATCGTGGCCGGAATCGGCAAGGAGCTCGTGGCGGGCGAGGGGCTCGACGAGGCGCTCGAGGCGGCCGTCGCCGAGCTCGTGGCGGAGGCGATGGGCGAGGTGCCGTGCTGATCCGGCTCGCTGGCCGGGAGATGCTCCTGGACCCTTCCGGAGCGCTCTTCTGGCCGGAAAAGCGGCTGCTCGTGGTGGCCGATCTCCATCTAGAGAAGGCGGTGGCTCTCGCCCGCTCGGGCTGCGCACTCCTGCCGCCGCACGATACGGCCTCCACGCTCGACCGGATGGAGGCGGTGATCGCCCGGCTCGATCCGGAGACGGTCGTGAGCCTCGGCGACGGCTTCCACGATGCCGCGGCGGCCCGCACCCTCGAGGGCGAGCTGTTCGATCGGCTAGCGGGCCTGGTGCGCGGCCGACGCTGGATCTGGCTCGCCGGCAATCACGACCCGACGATCCCGCTCGCCCTCGGCGGGGCGCTGCTCGACGTGCTCGCCCTCGACGGGATCCGCTTGCGTCACGCCCCGTCGGCCGGGCCGCCGGGCGAGCCCGAGATCGCGGGCCATCTGCATCCCAAGGCGCGTCTTCCGCGCCGGCGGAGCCTCGCCCGGCCCTGCTTCGTGGGCGACGGGCGGCGGCTGCTCCTGCCGGCCTTCGGTGCTTTCACGGGCGGGCTCGACGTGCGCGATGCGGCGATCGCCGGGCTCTTCGCCGACGGTTTCACTGCCTGGCTGACCGGCGAGCGGCGCGTCTTCGCCGTGCCCGGGCATCTGCTCGCAGCCGGCGGCGAGCCGGGGAAGGCGGCCGGGCGCGGGCGATCCCGGCTCCGGCTTCGGCCGTAGAAGCGGCGTCGCCGACCCGAGGAAGCCCTGCCCGCATGCGCGCACCCGTCCTTCTCTGGTTCCGCAACGATCTGCGGTTCGACGATCACCCGGCGCTTCACGCGGCCGCGGCCGACGGCCGGCCGATCGTAGCCTTCTTCCTGTTGGACGACGAGACCCCGGGACCCTGGCGGCGGGGGGCGGCTTCCCGCTGGTTCCTCGCAGGTGCCCTCGAGAGCCTCGCCGCCGCGATCGCGGAGCATGGCGGCCGGCTGATCCTGCGGCGGGGGCCGCAGGCCGAGGTCGTGCCGCGGATCGTGCGCGAGCTCGGTGCCCGCCGCGTCTTTTGGAGCCGGCGCTACGAGCCCTGGGCAGTGGCGGCCGATCGCTCGCTCGAGGCGGCACTACGGGCCGACGGTGTCGAGGTCGCGAGCTTCAATGCGTCTCTCGGCTTCGAGCCCTTCGAGATCGTCCAGGCGGACGGTTCACCCTACAAGGTCTACACCCCGTTCTCGCGGGCCTGGGCCGGTCGCGAGCCGCCGCCCGCCCCGCTTCCCGTCCCTCCCGGCCTGCGTTTCGCCGATCCCGAGGGCATCGCGAGCGAGCCGCTCGAGAGCTGGGAGCTCCGGCCCTCGCGGCCGGACTGGGCGGCAGGGCTGCGCGAGAGTTGGGAACCTTCCGAGGCCGGGGCGCGCGCGCTGCTCGAGCGCTTCCTGAACGGTCCGGTCTGGTCGTACGGGCGGATGCGCGACTTTCCGGGTCGGGCCGCAGTGTCCCGGCTTTCGCCCCATCTCGCGGTCGGCACGATCGGACCGCGGCGGATCCTGGCTGCGGTGCGGGCCCGCGCGGCGGGCGAGGGCCGGAGCGAGGCAGAGGCTTGGCCCTTCCTTCGCCAGCTGATCTGGCGCGACTTCGCCTACCACACCCTCTTCCACTTTCCGCAGCTTCCCGAGCGGGCGCTGCGGGCGGAGTTCCGCGGCTTTCCCTGGCGCGAGGACGAGGTGGGGTTGCGGGCCTGGCGGCGGGGACGCACGGGCTATCCGATCGTCGATGCGGGGATGCGCGAGCTCTGGCGGAAGGGATGGATGCACAACCGCGTGCGGATGATCGTCGGCTCCTTTTTGACCAAGGATCTCCTGATCCCCTGGCAGGAGGGCGAGCGCTGGTTCTGGGCCACGCTCGTCGATGCCGATCTCGCCAACAACGCCATGGGCTGGCAGTGGGTGGCGGGCTGCGGGATCGACGCCGCCCCCTATTTCCGGATCTTCAACCCGGTGCTGCAGGCCAAGAAGTTCGACCCGGACGGGGCTTATGTCCGCCGCTGGGTGCCGGAACTGGCGCGGCTGCCCGATACCTTCCTGCACGCCCCCTGGGAGGCGCCCGAAGAGGTCCTGGCGGCCGCCGGGGTGCGGCTCGGGGTCACCTATCCGCGCCCGATCGTCGCCCACGAGCCGGCTAGGCGGCGGGCGCTCGAGGCGTTCGAGGCGCTGCGTCGGGCCGGCTGAGGTCGCCGGCCGAGAGCGAAGGCGCGGGGCTGGCGGGTCCCGCCCGCTGCGCTATCCTACGCCGAGCGGGCGGAGGGAGGCGCACCCGCACGAGGACCAGACGATGCGTGCCCCGCTTGCGGCATTTCTCTGCCTGGCCGGCCTCGCCGTGCGGGCCGCGGCGCACGACTGGTACGGCGGGTTGCGCAACGGAAGGGGCGAGCTCTGCTGCAACGCCCGGGACTGCGAGTCCGTGCCCCCTGGACGACCGCGGAAGCGCGGGAGGGCCTCGCCTTTCTCGGGAGCTGCCGGGCGATTCCCCGGGAGCTAGTCCTGCCGATGGCCTCACCCTAGGGCCGGGCGCCTGTCGGTGCCCGGCGGCACCCCACGATCGGTGCGCGGATCGGCTGCGTGATCCTGCCGGGGGGCGCCCGAGCCTTCAGGCTCGCTCGAGGCCCAGATCCTCGGCATAGGCGAAGAGTGCGGGGGTGCCGCCCGAATGGAGGAAGATCACCCGTCGGTCGGCGCCGATGCGGCCCTGCCGGATCGCGTCGATCAGCCCGGCCATGGCCTTGGCGGTGTAGACCGGATCGAGGATCAGCCCCTCGGTGCGAGCGCAGAGGAGGAGAGCTTGGCGCGCTTCCTCGGTCAAGATGCCGTAGCCCGGACCGATGTAGTCGTCGGTGGCGCCGACCTCGGCCGGCAGAACCCGGGTGGGGATGCCGAGCCGCTCGGCGGTGGCATTGGCGATGTCGGCGATGTCGACATCGCGCGGCTTCGACCAGCGGATCGAGGTCACGGTCCTGAGCCGGGTGGACAGACCGAGTGCCTTCAGGCCGAGGACGAGGCCCGCGGGCTGCATGTTGGCGCCGCACTGCCAGAGCTCGTGGAAGACGTGGCCCGTGGCTTCCATCTGGTCGGCGAGCTCGAGCGTGGTGGCGACGTAACCGAGCGTGCCGAGCACGTTGGCTCGGAGGCCCAGAGGCTCGACGACGTAGACCCTCCGGCCCTGCCGGCGGAGCTCTTCGGCGCGCTCGTCGAGCAAGGGCTGCAGCTTCTCCATCGTGTCGAGCTCGACGATGGTGACCTCGGCGCCCATGAGCCGGTCGAGCAGGAGGTTGCCCTGCAGCCTGGCGCCCTTCTGGCCGTGCACGAGCACGAGCGCGATCGAGAGGCCCAGCCGGGCGCAGGCGGCGGTCATCTGCCGGCACCAGTTGGACTGCGTGTAGGCACCGGCCACCACCGTGTCGGCGCCCGAGGCCAGGATATCGGCGAACAGGAACTCGAGCTGGCGCGTCTTGTTGCCGCCGAAGGCGAGCCCCGTGAGATCGTCGCGCTTGACCCAGATCTCCGGCCCACCCAGGGCCGCGGAGAGGCGCGGCAGAGGGTGCAGCGGCGTCGGCAGGCAGGCAAGCAGGACCCGCGGCTCGCGGGCCAGCGCAGCCTCGAGATCGGCGCGTGGGGTCATGGGCGCAGCGTGGACCCGACGCCCGCGGCGGTCGAGACGATCCATCGCATGGCTCCCGCCCGCGCGCGGCAGCGGTTGATCGCGGCGGGTCGCGAGGCCAGATTGCGGCTTCGAAGGAGGAGCTCATGCCCGCCACGGCGACGATCGCACAGGCCGCGCAGGCGATCGCGGAGGATTTCGCGCTCTTCGACGAGTATCGCGACAAGATCGAGTACATCCTCGACCGCGGCCGCCGCCTACCGCCCATGCCCGAGGAGCTCAAGGTCGACGCTCATCTCGTGCCGGGCTGCCAGAGCCGTGTCTGGCTTGTGGCCCGGCGCGACCCGGCGACCGGCCGGGTGCGTCTTCTGGCCGACAGCGACGCCTTCATCGTCAAGGGGCTGATCGCCCTCCTGCTGCAGCTATACGACGACAGGCTGCCCGAGGAGATCCTGGCCAACCCACCCGAGGTTCTGGACGAGGTGGGCCTGGCCCGTTTCCTCACCCCGGGCCGCGCCAACGGGCTCGCGAGCATGATCGCGCGGATCCAGGCGCACGCCCGTGCGCTCGCGGACGAGGGTGCGCGCGCCCCGGCACCGGCCTGAGCGGCTCAGTCGGTCGCGCGCTCGACTCGGTTGCGGCCCTTTTCCTTGGCCCGGTAGAGGGCGGCATCCGCGCGGGCGAGGAAGCGGTCGGCCGACTCGCCCGGGCGGAGCTGGGCCACGCCGATCGAGAGCGTCACCGTGCCGAGGCTGCGGCCGTCGGACTTGAGCACGATCTCGCGGTGGGCGACCTCGGCACGGATCCCTTCGGCGAGCTCCGCCCCCGCCGCGAGATCGCTGCCGGGCAGGAGCAGCGCGAACTCCTCGCCGCCGTAGCGGGCCGCGATCCGCGGCGGCTTCGCCCGCTCGGCGAGTTTGGCGGCGACGAGCTTGAGGACGAGATCGCCCACCGGGTGGCCGTGCGTGTCGTTGAAGCGTTTGAAATGGTCGATGTCGACCATGAGGATCACAAGCGGCGCGCCGGTCGCGGCCGCCTCGGCCGCGAGCTTCTTGAGCGCCCGATCGAACAGCCGGCGGTTGCCGATCCCGGTCAAGGGATCTCGGCTGATCGCCTCCTCGGCCTTGAGGAGAGCGGCCCGGACCGCCGCGAGCTCGGCGTCGCGGCGGCCGAGCTCGCGCTCGAGCGCATCCGCCCGCTCGCGCATGGCGAGCGTGGCGGCCTTGAGCTCGGCCAAGAGGACCGCAAGGGCGTCGAGCCGGGCGGCTCCCTCGAGCCGGCTCGCGGCACCCTCGAGGGTGGCCCCATAGGCCGCGGCGTCGGTGCGGAAGCCGCCGATCTCCCCGGCGATCGCCTCGACGGTGCCATCCGCCTCGCCCACCAGCGCCTGGATCCGCTCGAGCTGGGCGGCACGCCCGAGAAACCGTTCGGCGAGCTCGAGATGGCGGACCTCGTCGAGGGGGTCGCCACGAGCCTCGAGCCCGCGCAGCACCCGGCTGAGGGCGGGGTTCTGACCAGCGTGGTGGGTGAACCAGACGGCATAATTGATCGCGGTCGGCGGCACGGCGTGCCGTCGCAGGGAGGCGAGTGCCTTTTCGCCGGCCGCCTGCAGGTGCGCGAGGTAGTCCTCCGCCACCCCGATCCTCTCACTGGCTCTGGCTGCCGCTGCCGGGCGAGCCGTGCGCGCGTCGCGAGCGAGACATGCGCATTTGGCGGGTCGGTCGCACCGGAGTCAACCCCAGGGCGAACCCGCGATCCGCAACGTGTTCAACGGGTCACGGCGGGCTCGATGCCGGCGAGCAGGGTCAGGAGGCCGCGAGCACCGGCCATCACGGTGCGGCGTTCGAGCAGCGGCCGGCCGTCGAGGAAGGGCGTCGTGGCGCCGCCGGCCTCCGCGACCAGGAGCAGCCCGCCGAGCACGTCCCAGGCGTTGGTACGGAAGGCGATGGCCGCATCGAGCCTGCCGTCCGCGACGTGGGCGAAGGTGAGGGCGGCGGAGCCCATCCGTCGGTGGTCGACGCCGGCCGCGAGCAGCCGCCGCATCGCCTCGAGATAGGGCTCGGGCGGGGTCTCGAAGTTGTGCGAGAAGCCGACGCAGGCGGCCTCCCGGGACCGCTCCGCGACCCGCGTGGGACGGCCGTCGCGCCGCGTGCCGCAGCCCTTCTGCGCCTCGAAGAGTTCGTCGTGCACGGGATCGTAGGTTAGGGCGAGGCGCGTGGCGCCTTCCGCCACGAAGGCCACGGCCACGCACCAATAGGGCAGGCCCTTGAGGAAGTTGGCGGTGCCGTCGATCGGGTCGATCACCCAGAGCCGGTCGGCCTCGACCCCGCCCTCTTCCTCGCCGAGCACGGCATCGCCCGGGAAGGCGGCGGCGAGCCTCGCGCGGATCAAGGCCTCGCTCTCGCGGTCCGCGCGGCTCACGAGGTTCTGTGGCCCCTTGTGCTCGACCGCGAGGCCGTCGCGGGCGCGGAAATGGGCGAGGGCGAGCGCCCCGGCCTCCCGCACGATCGTCCGCGCCGCGGCCAGTCGTGCCGCGATCTCCTCTTCGCTCATCGGCTCTCTCCCGTGCCCGTCGCCGGGCGCTCATGGAGCACGGCCAAGCGCTCGCGGAGAAGGGTCCGGCGCGCATCGCCACCGCCCTCGCGGACCGCCCGGGAGAGAGCCCCGGGCTCGGCCACCAGGACCACGAGCCGGCGCGCGCGGGTGACCGCCGTGTAGAGGAGCCGCCGGTTCAGCATGCGGCCGTGGGCCCGACAGAGGGCGAGGACGACCGCCGGGTATTCGGAGCCCTGGGCCTTGTGGACCGTGGCGGCGAAGGCCGGGGCAAGGGCGTCGAGCTCGTCGAAGCTGTAGGCGAGGGGGCGGCCGTCGAACTCGGCCTCGAGGGTGCGTGCCTTGGTGTCGATCGCGGTGATCCGGCCGAGGTCGCCATTGTAGACCTCGCGCTCGTAGTCGTTGACGAGCTGCATGACCTTGTCGCCGACCGCGAGGCGTTGGCCGGCCCGCTCGACGGCCGCGCTCGGGGTCGGGTTGAGCCGTGCCTGGAGCAGCCGGTTGAGCTCGCGCACCCCGGCCGGGCCGCGGTTGACGGGGGTGAGCACCTGGATGTCGGCCCAGGGGTCGAGGCCGAAGCGCTCGGGTATCCGCTCGGCCACGAGCTCGACGATCCGCGCCGCGGCGGTCTCGGGGTCGCCGGCTTTGATGCCGAAGAAGTCGCCCGAGGGATCCTCGCCGCGGGCGAGCTCGGGCAGTTCGCCGCGGTTGATGCGATGGGCATTGCGGACGATCCCGCTCGCCTCCGCCTGGCGGAAGATCTCGACCAGGCGCACGACCCGCACCCGACCGCTGTCGATCAGATCGGCGAGCACCCTCCCGGGGCCGACCGAGGGGAGCTGGTCGGCGTCGCCCACGAGGAGGAGGGAGGCGCCGTCGGGCAGCGCCTCCAGGGTCGCGCGCATGAGGAGCGTGTCGACCATCGAGACCTCGTCGACGATCAAGAGATCGCATTCGAGGGGACGGGCGCGGCCGCGCCGGAAGCCGCGTCCCGGCTCGGCCTCGAGCAGGCGGTGGAGGGTCCTGGCCTCGCGGCCGGTGCTCTCCGAAAGGCGCCGGGCGGCCCGGCCGGTGGGTGCCGCGAGCGCAACCTCAAGCCCCGGCTCCTCGAGCGCCGCCAGGATCGCGCGCACGAGCGTGGTCTTGCCGGTGCCGGGGCCGCCCGTGACGATCAGGAGCTTGCTCTCGAGGGCGGCCCTGAGCGCCGCCCGCTGTCCAGGGGCCGGCTCGAGGCCCAGGCTCGCGACGGCGCGGGCGAGGGTGGCCTCGGGATCGGCGAGGCGCCACCCCAGCGGCACGGCCGAGAGCCGGGCGAGCTCGCGGGCGATCGCTTCCTCCGCGCGGGCGAGCTCGGCCAGCTGGATCCAGCCTTCCTCTGTCCGCGGCCCGGTGAACAGCAGGCCTCGGGCGAGGGCGCTGTCGAGGGCCGCCTCGAGGTCCGGGGCGGTGCGGCCCAGGAGCTCGCGGGCCTCGGCGAGCAGGGCCCCGCGCGGGAGAGTGGTGTGGCCCTCCTCGGCCGCGCGCCGCAGTGCTTCCTCGAGCGCGCCCACGAGGCGGACCGGAGCGGTCTCGGCGAGGCCGAGGCGGAGCGCGAGCGCGTCGGCGGTGCGGAAGCCCACACCCGGGACCTCCCGGGCGAGCGCGTAGGGGTCGGCCCGGACGCGCTCGAGCGCGTCCTCGCCCCAGGCCTGGAGCACCGCTCGGGCGCGGGCGAGGCCTACACCGTGGGCGTGGAGGAAGAGCAGGAGGTCGCGGCCGGCGCGGCGCGCGCGCCACGCCTCGACGAGCCGCTCGGCGATGCCGCGCTTGAGGCCGGGGACCTCGCGCAGCCGCTCGGGGCTGCGCTCCAGGACCTCGGGCAGCTCGGTACCGAAGGCCGCGACGAGCCGGGCGGCAGTCTTGGGACCGAGGCCCGGGACGATGCCCGAGGCCAGATAGTCGGCGAGCGCTTCGGGCGAGGCGGGCGGCAGGATCTCGACCGCGCTCGCCACGAGCCGCCGACCCCAGGCCGGGTCGTCCCGGAAGCGGCCACGCACACGGACCGAATCTCCTTCGTGCGGCTCGACCAGCATCGCCACGAGGGTGAGGGGGACCTCGCCCGTGCGGTCGAGCCGCAGCACGCTGTAGCCGGTCTCCGGCCGGTGGAAGATCACCCGGCCGATCACACCGGTGACGACGGTCTCCGGCTCGTCGATCGGCGCGCTCGAGTTGGCGGGCTCCCGCGCGGGGGGCAGAAGCTGCAGGGGACGGCTCCGGCTCGTGGCGCCGGCTTGCCGGGCGCCGGTGGTGGGCCTAACGGAAGCGATCGTAGCGGAGGGGCGCGAGCTCACGAAGGAGGGGCGGATGCGGGGACGGGGTTGGGAGCCGTGGGAGCCGGGACGGAAGCTGCCGCTGCCGGGTCTGCCGCGGGTGATCGCCCATCGCGGGGCCTCGGCCGCGGCACCGGAGAACACGCTCGCCGCCTTCCGGTTGGCGGCCGAGCGCGGGGCCGCGATGGTCGAGCTGGACACCCGCCTCGCCCGCGACGGGGTGCCGGTGGTGATCCACGATTCGACCCTCGATCGGACCACCGACGGGCACGGCCGGGTGCTCGCGAGCGACAGCGAACGGATCGCGCTCCTGGATGCCGGTGCCTGGTTCGACCCGCGCTTTCGCGGCGAGCGGGTGCCGACCCTCGAACAGGCGCTCGAGCTCCTCGCTCGGCTCGGCCTCGCGGTGAACGTCGAGCTCAAGGCCGATGCGGGCGAGGAGCGGCGGACCGGTGCGGAGGTCGCCCGGCTCGTGGCGCGGGCCTGGCCGGCCGACGGCCCGCCCGTGCTGCTCTCCTCCTTCGCCGAGGAGGCCCTCGATGCGGCCCGCCGAGCGGTGCCCGAGCTGCCGCGCGGGCTGTTGCGCGAGCGGGCGGGGCCCGACTGGCGGGTGGCGATGGAGCGGCTCGCCTGCACCACCCTGCATCTCGGTCGCGCGCATCTCGACGCGGCGACGCTGCGCGAGCTCCGCCGCGAGGCGGTGCCGGTGCTGGTCTACACGGTGAACGATCCGCAGGAGGCACGGCGCTTGTTCGACCACGGGGTGCGGGCAGTGTTCAGCGACGTGCCGGAGGTGATCGCACCGGTGGCCCCGCCGCTGCCGCACGCCTGGAGCTGAGCGAGCCGACGGGTGCCGGCGCGGAGGATCGGCGCCCGGCGCGCGCTCGGGGGGAACGGAGACGGGGCGCGGCGGGCGTGGCTCAGTAGCGGCGCAGGAGGGCCACGAGCTTGCCTTGGACCTTGACCTGGTTGGGGCCGAAGATGCGGGTCTCGTAGGCCGGGTTGGCGGCCTCGAGGGCGATCGAGCCGCCGCGCTTGCGCAGCCGCTTCAAGGTGACCTCGCGGTCGTCGATCAGCGCGACGACGATCTCGCCGCTCTCGGCGGTCTCGGCGCGCCGGATGACGACCCAATCGCCGTCCTGGATGCCGGCCTCGATCATCGAGTCGCCGACGACCTGGAGGACGTAGTGCTCGCCCTCGCCGACCAACACGGCCGGGACGTCCATGGTCGTGCCATAGTCGGCGAGGGCCTCGATCGGTGTGCCGGCGGCGATCCGGCCGTAGACCGGCAGGTCGATGTTGCCGGCCACCCCGGCTAGCGGCCCCGGCCGGCGCGGCGTGCCGAACTCGGCGCGGACCACGTTCGAGGCGGCGGGGAGCCGCGAGGGGGACGGCATCGCCTGGACCTCGCGGCCGGTCGTGCGGCTTCGCGGGCCGGTGGCGAGCGGCGGCTTGACCACCTCGAGAGCACGGGCCCGATAGGCGAGCCTGCGGATGTAGCCGCGCTCTTCGAGGCCCGAGATCAGCCGGTGGATGCCCGATTTGGAGCGCAAGCCGAGGGCCGTGCGCATCTCCTCGAAGGAGGGCGGCACACCGTGCTCCTGCATGAACTGTTGGATGAACTTGAGGAGCTGGAACTGGCGCTGGGTCAGCACGCCCGGTCTCCGGCGGCCCGCTCGCAGAGGGAAGGTGATACGCTGGACCGAAAATGTTCTAAGGACGTTCCCCTCTCCCGTCAATCTGGCAAAGGGGTGACAGGGGTGGCGGCGGATCGTGTCAGGGAAGCCGCAGGGCGGCTTCGAGCAGGACGCAGGGCACGAGAGATCCGGCCGCCACGGGCGGCGCGTGCGGCGGGCGGAGGATCAGCGCATCGGCCGCGGCGAGGGTGGCGAGCATCGAGCTGTCCTGCCGCTCGAAGGGCTCGACCGCGAGGCCGTCCTCGCGACGCAGGAGACGGGCGCGCAGATGGTCGAAGCGCTGGTCGTTGGCCGGGAGATCGCGCAGAACAGGCCGGTGTTCGACCGGCAGCGCGGTCTCGAGGCCGAGCATGGCGAGGAGCATCGCGCGCAGGAAGACGATGCCGCAGACCAGAGCCGAGACCGGGTTGCCCGGCACACCCAGGACAGGCACGCCCTCGAGCCGACCGAAGATCAAAGGTTTGCCCGGCCGCATCGCGACCGTCCAGAAGTCGAGCTCGAGGCCGCGACCGCCGAGCACCCGGCGGACGAGGTCGTAATCGCCGACCGACGCACCGCCCGAGGTCAGGAGGAGATCGACGGCACCCAGCCGGTCGAGGGCGCCGGCGAGTCCGTCGGGCGTGTCGGGGGCGATGCCGAGATCGATCGGCTCGCCGCCGAGCCTACGGACGAGGGCGGCGAGGGCCACGCTGTTCGAGCTCGCGACCCGGCCCGGTGCGACGGGTTCGCCGGGCCAGAGGAGCTCGTCGCCGGTGGCGAGGATCGCCACTCGCGGCCTGCGGCGGACCGGCAGCCAGGCGTGCCCGAGGGCGGCAGCGAGCCCGATCGCCCGCGGGTCGAGCACCCGGCCGGCCGGGAGGCCGACGCTGCCGACATGGAAGTCGAGGCCGGCGGGGCGAACGAACTCGCCCGGTTCGCTCGCCCGCGAGAAGCGGACGCGGCCGTCAGCGAGCTCCGCGTTCTCCTGGATGGCGATCGCATCGGCGCCGGCCGGCAAGGGTGCGCCCGTGAAGATCCGCACGGCCTCGCCCGGTGCGAGCGCCGGGGGCGCGGGGCCGCCCGCCCGCGATTCGCCGACCAGGCGCAGCCAGCGGCCGGTGGGCTCGGTGTCGGCGGCGCGCACGGCATAGCCGTCCATCGCCGAGACGGCGACGGGCGGCTGGTCGTGACGAGCCACCACATCGCGGCCCAGCACCCGATCGAGCGCTTCGGGGAGGGCCAGCCACTCGATGCCCACGGGGCGAGCGCCCGCCAGTACTCGGGCGCGAGCCTCCTCGAGAGGCAGCATCAACGGTCTCCGGCGCCGCCCGGACTCACGCCGCCCGAAACTCCCCGGAGCGGCCGCCGGCCTTGTGGACGAGGCGGATGTCGACGATCCGCATGGTTTTGTCGACCGCCTTGCACATGTCGTAGACCGTGAGGGCGGCGGTCGCCACCGCGGTCAAGGCCTCCATCTCGACGCCGGTCTTGCCGGTGATCCTGCAGGTGGCGGTGATCTCGACCGCGGGCGGGTGCTGGACGAGCTCGAGCTTCACCTCGACCTTCTCGAGCGGCAGGGGGTGACAGAGCGGGATCAATTCCGGGGTGCGTTTGGCGCCCATGATGCCGGCGAGCTGGGCGACCGCGAGCACGTCGCCCTTCTTGAAGCCACGCTCGGCGATCAGCCGCAGGGTTTCCGCCGCCACGAGCACGCGGCCCTTGGCGGTGGCGGTCCGCGCGGTCACCGCCTTGTCGGCGACGTCGACCATGACGGCGTTGCCGGCCGTATCGAAATGGGTGAGCCCGCTCACACCGATTCTCCCAGGAGCCGGCGGGTGGCGGCTAGGACGTCCGGCTCGCGCATCAAGGATTCGCCGACCAGAAAGGCGCGCGCTCCGGCTGCGCGCGCACACACCAGGTCGGCATGCGAGGAGAGACCGCTCTCGGCCACGAGGAGCCGGTCCGAAGGCACCTTCGGTGCGAGCTCGAGCGTGGTCCGAAGATCGATCTCGAGGGTCTTGAGGTTGCGATTGTTGATGCCGATCAGCCGGGCCCCGAGCCCGAGCGCGCGCTCGAGCTCCGCCCCGTCGTGGACCTCGACCAGCACGTCCATGCCGAGCCCGGCCGCGAGCCGGGCGAGGGCGGCCGCGGTCGCATCCTCGAGGGCGGCCAGGATCAGGAGGATGCAGTCGGCGCCCAAGAGCCGACCCTCGACAACCTGGTAGGGATCGAGGGTGAAGTCCTTGCGCAGCACCGGCAGGCCGACGGCCGCGCGGGCGGCGAGCAGATGCGCGTCCTCGCCCTGGAACCAGGGGCCGTCGGTGAGCACCGAGAGGCAGGTGGCGCCGGCCCGGGCATAGGCGCGGGCGAGGCTCGGCGGGTCGAAATCGGCGCGGATCGGGCCGCGCGAGGGCGAGGCCTTCTTGATTTCGGCGATCAGCGCGAGGCGGCCCGACGCCGCGGTCCGCTCGAGGGCGGCCGCGAACCCGCGAAGCGGCGGGGCGTTCGGGAGCGCCCGCTCGAGCTCGCCGAGCGGGCGCAGGACGCGCCGGCGCTCGACCTCCGCCCGGGTCCGCGCGCAGATCCGCTCGAGGACGTCGGCCACGGGCGCTCTCATTCGCGCCGCGCGGTGACGCGCACGAGGCGCTCGAGGGTGGCAGCCGCCCGGCCCTCGTCGACCGCCGCGGCGGCGAGCCGCACGCCGCTCGCGAGATCCTCGACCCGGCCCGCGACCACGAGCGCGCCGGCGGCGCCCAACAGCACCGCGTCGCGGTAGGGGCCGCGAACGCCCGCGAGCACCGCCCGGATGGCCTCGGCATTGTGGACGGCATCGCCACCCTTCAGGTCCTCGGGCCGGGCGCGCGGCAGGCCGGCCGCCTCGGGAGTGACCTCGAAGGTGCGCACGCTCGCACCGTCCCATTCGGCGACGAGCGAGGGGCCGGTCGTCGTGAGCTCGTCGAGCCCGTCCGAGCCGTGCACGACCCAGGCCCGCTCGGCACCGAGCCTTCCGAGCACGCGGGCCATGGGCTCGACCCAGTGGGGCGCGAAAACGCCCACGAGCTGGCGCCGCACACCCGCCGGATTGGCGAGTGGGCCCAAGAGGTTGAAGATCGTGCGCGTGCCCAGCTCGAGCCTCGGCCCGGCGACGTGGCGCATGGCGCCGTGATGGCGCGGGGCCATCATGAAACCGATGCCGGCGGTCTCGAGCGCCTCCTCGATGACCGGCACCGGGGCCTCGATGTCGACACCGAGCGCCTGCAGCACGTCGGAGGAGCCGGAGCGCGAGGACAGGCCGCGATTGCCGTGTTTGGCGACCGGCACGCCGCAGGCGGCGACGACGAGCGCCGCGGCGGTCGAAATGTTGTAGGTGCCGGCCCCGTCGCCGCCGGTCCCGCAGGTATCGATCGCCCCCGCGGGTGCGCGCACGCGGACCATGCGCTCGCGCAAGACGGAGGCGCCGGCCGCGATCTCCTCGACCGTCTCGCCACGCACCCGAAGGGCCATGAGGAAGCCCGCCATCTGCGCGGGCGTGGCGTCGCCCGCCATCATGATGGCGAAGGCCTCGCGCGCCTGGTCGAAGGCGAGCGGCCGTCCGTCCGCGACGACGGCCAGGATCTCCTTGAAGCGCTGGAGGTCGGCGCTCATGCCGGCACCGCCTTGCGGCAGAGATCGAGGAAATTCCGCAGCAGCCGTTTGCCGACCCTGGTCTCGATGCTCTCGGGGTGGAACTGGACGCCGTGGATAGGCAGGCTGCGATGGCGCAGGCCCATGATCACCCCGTCCTCGCTCCGGGCGTTGACCAGGAGCTCGTCCGGGATCGTCGCGGGATCGGCGCAGAGCGAATGGTAGCGGGTCGCCTCGAAGGGCGAGGGCAGGCCCGCGAGCACGCCGGTACCGTCGTGCTCGATCCGACCGATCTTGCCGTGCATCGGTACGGCTGCGCGGACGATGCGGGCACCGAAGGCCCGGGCGATCGCCTGGTGGCCGAGGCAGACGCCGAGGATCGGGCAGCGGCCGGCGGCGGCCCGGATCAGCGGGAGCGAGATGCCGGCGCGGTCGGGATCGCAGGGGCCGGGGGAGATCACGATCCCCTCGGGTGACCGGGCGAGGGCCTCTTGCACCGTGATCGCGTCGTTGCGCACGACTTCGATTCGAGCCCCCTGCTCGCCCAGATAATGGTAGAGATTCCAGGTGAAGCTGTCGTAATTGTCGAGCAAGAGCAGCATGGGCGACGCCCGGCGCGCGGTGCCTTCGAGCCGCGGGAGGAAACCCGAGGCCCGTGGCCGCGTCAAGGTCGTGCGCCCGGGCCGGAGGAGAGCTTGCCCACCATCGAGCCGGTCGCCGGCCGGTCGCCGAGGCGTCTCGAGATCCGCCCGCGCCGGCGCCGCGGCTCGAGGCGGCGACTCCGTCGGCTCGTGCGCTTCGGCCTGTTCGGTGGCTTCGCGCTCCTCCTCCTGCTCTCGATGATCGAGCCCGAGCCGCGCCGCGAGCGGCGGGCGCCTCCCCCGGCTCCCGCACCGGTCGAGCTCACGGCGCTCGTGCCGGAGCGTACGGCCGCGGCGCCGGCACCCTTGCCGGCGGGAAGCCCTCGTCCGGTCGAGCCGCGGGTCACCCCCGAGGCGACGCCGGCCACTGCGTCGTCCGTCCAGGCCGGCGAGGCTCCGAGCGCGCGGGCGCCCGTGCCGGCCGGCGAGCCCGCGCCGGGGACGGGAGAAGAGCGGGTGCGGCTCGCCGGGCTCCTGCCGTCAGCGCGGGAGCGGCCGGCGGGCGAGCCGGCGCCCGTGGTCCGGCGGCCGCTGCCGGTGCCGACGCTCGAGCTCGTCCGGCCGCTGCCGGTCGCCTTTCCCGGGCCGGTCGTCCGCCCACCGCCCGGGCCTCGGCCGGCGCTCGCCGTGATCGTCGACGATCTCGGTCCGAATGCGCCCGCGACCCGGCGGACCATTCGCCTGCCCGGTCCTTTGACCCTGGCCTTTCTGCCTTACGGGGAGAGCACGCCCGAGCTCGCCCGCGAGGCCAGGGCGGCCGGCCACCAGGTCTTCCTGCACCTCGCGATGGAGCCGCTCGGCGGCGAGGATCCGGGCCCCATGGCGCTCCTCTCCTCGCTCGCTCCCGAAGAGCTCCGGCGACGGCTCTCGTGGGCGCTCGGTCGGGTGCCGGGGGCGGCGGGGGTCAACAACCACATGGGCAGCCGGCTCACCGCCGATGCACGCGCCATGGCCGTGGTGATGGGTGAACTCGGCCGGTTGGGGCTGCCCTTCGTCGACAGCTTGACGACCGGCGCCAGTGTGGCCGCTCGGGTGGCGCTCGCGGGCGGGGTACCGACCACTGTCCGGGACGTCTTTCTCGACAACGATCCGGCGCCGGCGGCGATTCTGGCCCAGCTCGAGCGGGCCGAGAGGCTCGCCCGGCGGACCGGCTCGGCAGTGGCGATCGGCCACCCCTATCCCTCGACGCTCCAGGTGCTGGCCCACTGGCTGCCGGGTGCGGTCGAACGAGGCCTGCGGCTCGTGCCGGCGACCGCGGTGATCGAACTGCGCGGCTGTGCGGTCGAGGCGGCCGGCCGCGGCGGCTGCCTGTTGCGGGCGACGAGCGAGCCGGATGCCGGCGAGCGGCTGCCGGCTTGCGGGACGGATTGCCCGGCGGCGAGAGCTGCACCCCGAGCCGGCGCCACCGAGGCCGGCCCGGCCAGTCGCGACGGGTCGGTCGATCAGTAGATCGGGAAGCGGGCGCAGAGGGCCGCCACCTCTTCCCGCACCCGGGCCTCGACCGCGGGATCGCCCTCCGGGCGGGCGGCGAGGGCATCGAGCACGTCGGCCACGAGATGGCCGATCCGCTGGAACTCGGCGATGCCGAAGCCGCGCGTGCAGCCGGCGGGCGTGCCGAGCCGGATGCCCGAGGTCACGATCGGCTTCTCGGGATCGTTCGGCACACCGTTCTTGTTGCAGGTGATGTGCGCTCGCTCGAGGGCCTCCTGGGCCGCCTTGCCGGTCACCTTCTTGGGCCGGAGATCGACCAGCATGAGGTGATTGTCGGTGCCGCCCGAGACGATCGCGGCGCCGCGCTCGACCATCACCGCGGCGAGCGCCTTGGCGGTCGCCACCACGTTCTGCGCGTAGAGCTTGAACTCCGGCCGGAGCGCCTCGCCGAAGGCGACCGCTTTGGCGGCGATCACGTGCATGAGCGGACCGCCCTGCAGACCCGGGAAGACGGCGCTGTTGATCCGCTTCGCGAGGGCCTCGTCGTCGGTCAGGATGAGGCCGCCGCGCGGCCCGCGCAGGGTCTTGTGGGTGGTCGAGGTGACGATGTGGGCGTGCGGGAAGGGCGAGGGGTGCACGCCGGCGGCTACGAGCCCGGCGATGTGCGCCATGTCGACCATGAGCCAGGCGCCGACCTCGTCGGCGATCGCCCGGAAGCGGGCGAAATCGATGATCCGCGAATAGGCCGAGGCCCCGGCGATGATCAGCCGCGGCCGGTGTTCGCGAGCGAGGCGCAGAACCTCGTCGTGGTCGATCCAGCCGTTCGCGTCGAGCCCGTAGTGGACGGCCTTGAACCATTTGCCGGAAAGGGCCGCCTTGGCGCCGTGGGTGAGGTGGCCGCCGGCTGCGAGATCCATGCCCAAGATCGTGTCGCCGGGCTCGAGCAGCGCCAGGAAGACGGCGCCGTTGGCCTGGGCGCCCGAATGCGGCTGGACGTTTGCGAAAGCGCAGCCGAAGAGCCGCTTGGCGCGCTCGATGGCAAGGGCTTCGGCCCGGTCGACCTGCTCGCAGCCGCCGTAGTAGCGCCGGCCGGGATAGCCTTCGGCGTATTTGTTGGTTAGCACCGAGCCCTGCGCCTCGAGCACCGCCCGGCTCACGATGTTCTCCGACGCGATCAGCTCGATGCCGTCGCGCTGCCGGGCGAGCTCGCCCGCGATCGCCGCTGCGACCTCGGGATCGACCTCGGCGAGCCCGGCCCGGAAGAAGGAGCTCGAGGTCGCGGGGCTCGCGCGCAGGGCATCGGCCATGGGGGTCTCCGCTCGATCTCTGTGCCGCGTCGTCTAACTCGGCCGGTCGTCGCGGTCCACGTGGCGCGACGCCGCCCGACCGCCGGCCGGGGGTGCGGGCTCCAGCCGCGCACTCAGGGCGGCAGGCCGAGGTCGCGGCGGATCGCTCCGACCGTCTCGACCGGCAGCCGCGCTGCCGCCTGGTCGCGCAAGGGGAGCGCAGCGGTCTGGCCGGCCTCGGCGGCGAGCGCGAGCCAGCGATAGGCCGCCGCCGGATCGCTCGGCCCAAACCGACCCTCGAGGAGGAGGGCACCGAGATGAAAGCGGGCGCGGGCGTCGCCGGCCTCGGCGAGCAGCCGCCAGATGGCGAGCGCCCGCTCGAAGTCGCCCGCCTGGTAGGCGAGCACCCCGTCGCGCACGCTCGCCCCGCTGCTCGGCGTCGGGCCGGGCTGCGGCGGGAGAGCCGAGCCGGTCGCCGCGGGCTCGCCCGTGCCCGCGCCCGCCGGAGGTGCTTCGGTCGGCGCGTGCTCCGCAGCCGGTGCCGGTTCCCGCTCGCCGGGGGCACGAGCCGGTGCGGGTGAGGCGCCTCCCTCGCTCGCCGCGGGCTCGGCGCCGCCGGGCGGCGAGGGCGGGGCCGGCAGCGGGACGGAGGGCCGCGACGACGCGAGCGGGACTGGCAGGAGGGCCATGGGCTCGGGCGGTGGCGGCCGGGAACGGGCGTCGATCACGAGGGCGAGGAGTGCCAGGGCCACGGCGAGCGCGACGACCCGCAGGCCGCGAAGCGTGGCGGCTGCGTCGGTCGCGGTCGGGTCCGTGCCCGGGCGCGCCACGGCCGGCTCAGTCGAGCCAGCGGACCCGCTCGGAGGCGAGCAGGGCCTCGACCCAGCCCGGGACCTGGAGGCCCGCGCGCACTTCGGCCAGGGTCTCGGCCTCGGCCGCCTCGATCTCCTTCAACCGGGCGAGGACCGCATCCGCCTCGGCGAGCGGGACGGTGACGACGCCGTCCTCGTCGGCGAGCAAGAGATCGCCGCTCTGGACGGCACGGCCGGCCACCACGATCGGCAGGCCCACGGTGCCGGGCCCGGAGCGGACGCAGGAAGCCGGGTTGACGGCGGCGGCGAAGACCGGCAGGCCGACCTCGCGCAGCCCCGCGATGTCGCGCACCGCACCGTCGACCACGAGGCCGGCGATTCCCTTGTTCTTCATCATCCGGGCGAGGAGATCGCCGCAGACCGCGCTGCCCTCGAAGCCATCGGCGGCGGCGACGATCACATGGCCCGGGCGGGCGAGGGCGGTGGCGGCGACGAGTGCCAGATTGTCGTCCGGGCCGCACCAGCAGGTGAGCACGGTGCCGGAGCAGCGGTTGAGTTCGGGGTCGTGCGGGAAGAGGGGCTTGATGCGCGGACCGAGCGAGCCGCGGCCGTTCTGGGCGTCGACCAGCCAGCCGGTGGTGGCGGCGGCGACCGCGGCGAGCTGGGCCGGCGTCGGTCTCGGGAAGAAGCGCCGGGCGGTCAAGAGGGGTGGTTCGTGGATCATGGGGGCTGCCTCCGCGGCCGCGGGATGATCGAGCGGCCTCCGACGTCCATAGTGTGGCGGGCGAGCGACGCCTGTGAAGGGTTCGTCAACCTTTGCCTGCGATGATCCGGCCGCGCGTGCGGGATTGACGCCGCGGGCGCCGCTGTGGCTAGTCGCGGGGACCGTGGACGCCGACCGTCCGATGACCGCCTGGCATCCCATAACCAAGCTCGTGGTCGCCTGCGGCACGTTGGCGATCGGCTGGCTCCTTATCAGTGGCCCGAGCGAGGCTCCGGCGACGGTCGCGGCCGCCCGCGCGCGGCCCGCGGCGACAGCCGCCGCGATCGCACCCGATCCGACCCTCGCGGCACTGGCCGGCCTCGCCGCGCGACTCGACTTGCCACCGCGGGAGGCCTTCCGGGCGATGGTCGAGCGGCCGCTGTTCGCGCCCGGGCGACGGCCCGCGACGCCGCGCCCCTCGCTCGCCGCGGCCGAGCCGGAGCCCGAGCCGCAGCCGATCCTCGAGAACGGTACGGCCGGGCCACCCTTTCGGCTGGTCGGCACGGTCAGCCGACGTGGCCGCAGTGAAGCGCTCGTCGCGCTCGAAGGCGACAACGGGCTCGCCCGGCTCGAACCGGGTGCGGAATTCGCGGGCTGGGTCGTGGTCGAGATCGGCCCCGACCATCTCGAGGTCGAGCGCGACGGCGAGCGCCGTCGCATGCGGATACTCCATTGACGGGTGGAACGCCGGTGCGACACCGAGCGGCGACGTCGATGCCAGCAGCGGAGGTCCCGCCGGGCCGTGTCGGCGGCCGCTCGGGCGAGCGCGGCTTCACGCTCATCGAGCTTCTGGTGGTGCTCGTGATCCTGGGCCTCCTCGCGGCTCTCGCCGGGCCGCGGGTGCTGGGCTATCTGGGTGGTGCGCGCAGCGAGGCGGCGCGGCTGCAGCTGCAGAGCCTCGAACAGGCACTCGATCTCTACCGGCTCGATACCGGGACCTACCCCACGACCCAGCAGGGCCTGCAGGCGCTGATTCGCGATCCCGGAGGCGTGCGTGGCTGGCGCGGCCCCTATCTCGAGGCGGCGAGCGTACCGCTCGACCCCTGGGGCAATCCCTATGTCTACAAGAGCCCCGGCGAACGGGGCGCCTACGATCTCCTCTCGCTCGGGTCCGACCGGGCTCCCGGCGGCACCGGGGAGGCCGCCGATGTTGTCGCCGGCCGGCGCTGAGCGCGGCTTTACCCTGCTCGAGCTGCTGGTGGTTCTCGTGGTGCTGGGGCTCTCGTTCCTGGTCGCGGCGCCGCGCTTCGCCCGGCGCGAAGGCGGTGTCGAGGCGGCCGCCCGGGCGATCGCGCTCGAGCTCGAACGGGCCCGCGGCCGGGCGATCGACGGGGCCCGGATCGAGTCCGTCGCGCCGGGCGAGCTCGCCGCCCGGCTGCCTGCCGGTATGCGCCTCGTTCAGGAGGGTGCGGCACCGCTGCGGTTCTTTCCCGACGGCTCGGCGAGCGGGGCGCTGCTTCGGATCGAGGGCGTGGGCGGTGCCGCCGCTCTCGCGGTCGAGCCCGGCACCGGCCGGATCGGCCGCGTCGATGGCTGAGCCCGCCAACCGCGGCGGATTCGGCCTGATCGAGGCGGTCGTGACGCTCGCCGTGCTCGGCATCGTGCTCGGCGGGGCCTTCGCCACGACGGGCTCGAGCCTCGGCGTGGCGGAGCGGGCCCGACGCGAGCTCGCCATGGCGGCGCTCGCCGAATCGCTCCTCGAGCGGGCCGGGCTCGACCTCTTGGTCGAAGAGACCGTGGCCGAGGGCAGGGCCGAGGGGTTCGACTGGCGGCTCGAGCGCACGCCCATGCCGGAGCCGGAGGCCCGGCCGCTGCGACCGGGCGAGCCGCGGCCCCGGCTCTGGCGGATCGAGGCGCGGGTCGAAGACGGCCGCGGCGGCTTCTCGCTCGCCACGTTCGAGCTGGCGTTCTCGCCTTGAGCCGGCGCGGCTTCACTTTGCTGGAGCTCCTCGTGGCGCTCGCCGTCGTGGCGCTCGCCGCGGCGGTCGCCGGTGGCGGGCTCGACGTGCTGGGCCGGGCGCTCGCCCGCGAGCGGCGGGCCGCGGCCGAGACGCGGGCGTCGGCACTCGCGCACGAGCGTGTCCGGCTCGAGCTGGCCCGCGCGCTGCCGCTCGACTGGGGCCCCCCGCAGCGGCCGCTTTCGGCCTTCCTGGGCGAGCCCGAACGGGTCCGCTTCGTGAACGCGGCCGGGCCGTTCCGGGCCGAGGAGGGCCTCGTCCTCGTCGAGCTCGCGCTCGAGGAGCGGGCCGGCAGTCGCCTCCTGGTCCTGCGCCGGACCGGCCTCGTGCGCGACGGCTCCGGCTTCGCCCGGCTCGCCGAGGCCGAGCCCGTGCCGCTCGCGACGGTCGGGGCCGGTGCCGCCTTCGGCTATTTCGGCGTCCGCGAGGGACGCCGCGAGGCGCGCTGGTGGCCGGACTGGCCGGCCGGACCGCGGCTGCCGGCAGCGGTCCGGCTCGCGGGCGATGGCGACGGGCCGGGGCTCGTGGTCCGGCTCGCGGTCGACACCCCGCTCGCCTGCCTCGGCCAGCGCGCCGGAGGGGGTGCGGCGTGTCGCTGAGCGACCGGCTCGCTCCGCCGGCCGCCGGTCCCGCGCCGGACGGCCGGCGCGGTGCCGCCCTCCTGGTCGTGCTGTGGCTCGCGGTGGCGGCGGCCGGGCTCGCCCTCTCGCTTCTCGAGACCAGCCGGGAAGCGCTGCCCGAGAGTCGACGGGCGGTCGACGCCGTACGCCTGCGGGCCGCCCTTCGTGGGGCGGTCCATCTGACCGCCGAGCGGCTGCTCGCCGAGCGACTCGAGCTCGGCCCCGAGGGCGGCACGCTGCGCTTCGAGCTCGACGGTGTGGCGGTCCGGGTCCGCGTCCTGGGCGAGAGCGGGCTCGTCGATCCGGCCGCAGCCTCGCCGGGCCTGCTGCGGGCGCTCGCTCGGGCCAGCGGGCTCGCCGACGAGCCGGCTCGAGCACTGGTCGAGCGGATCGAACGGCTGCGCGTCGGGCGGCGCGAGGAGGGGCCGGCCGGCGCGGTCGGCGCTATTCGCGCTGCGGGGGAGGCGCTCCGGCCGCCGGCCCGCCCAGGTCTCGACCACCCGGTCGAGCTCTTGGCGGCGCTCCCGGGGCCGGCCGATCCGGCGGTGGTCGAGCGCTTGCTGGGCGTCACTGCGCTCGGTACCGGGCGGGACGAGCCCGTGCCGGAGCTGGCCCCGTCGCTCGTGCGGGCGGCTCTCGCCGGGCTCGCCGTGCAGGCGCGGGAGGAGCGCGTCGAAGGGCTCCGCGAGCGGCCAGCCGGGGCGCCCGGCGCGATGGCGGGGACGGAGAGCCGGACGGCCGGCCGGCGCGCCGATCCCGCCGGATTCTACCGGCTCGAGATCGTGGCCGCCACCGCCGGTGGCCGGCGCGCGGCCCGCTTGGTACGGCTCGCGCTGCGGGCGGGCGACGCGCGGCCGGTGCGAATCGTGGACTGGTCGGCGCCGCTGGTGGTAGCGGAGGGCTCGGCGCTCGAGGAGGGATTCTGAATGGCGCTCGCCGGCGCCGTGAGCAGCCGCGACGACGGCTTCTTCGCCTGGTGGCTGGACGAGCTGAAGGATCTTCTGCCGCGCCGGGCGGCTCGGCGCTCGGTCCGCCGTCACCCCGCGGTCCTGTTCTACCGCGACGGGGTGGTGCGGGTCCTGGAGGCGCGTCGAACCGGCCTCGAGGAGATCGGCTCCTTCGTCCTTGAAGCGCCGCGCTGGGCGGCGGGGCGGCTACCGGCGCCGATCGACAGGATCGCCCACACGGCTCTTCTCGCCCGCCTGCGCCGGCGAAAAAAGCTCCTCCTGCGGCTCGCCGGCGAGCACGGGCTTCTCGCTCGCGACCTCTTGCCGGCCGGCGCCGAGCCGGACCTGCGGGCGATCGTCGAGCACCGGCTCGACACGCTCACCCCCTGGACGGCCGAGCGGGCTTGCTTCGACGTCGAGATCAGCGATCGGCGCGCCGACGGTCGTCTCGAGGTGACGGTGGCGGCAGTGCCGCGCGCTTTCCTCGAGCGGGTCCGCGAGCGGCTCGCCGAGCTCGGCATCGAGGTCGAGGCGGTCGATCTCGGCGAGGCGGACGCGCCGCCCGTGGCCCGCTTCGATCTCGCGGACAAGGCCGAGCGGGACGCCGGCTCGGCGCTGCGCGTCGCGGGCGCGGTGCTGCTCGGCGCCCTGGTCCTCGCCGGCGCGGCGCTGGCCGGCTCGGAGATCCACGCCCGCGGGGTGGTACTCGCCGAGCGCGAGCGGGCCGCGGCGGTCCTCGAGGCGCGCCTCGCCGACCTCGCCGAGCTGCGCGAGCGGCTCGAGGCCCTGCGCCGGGAGGCCGGGCTCCTGGCCGGTCGCTTCGCCGCCGCGCCCTCCGCCTTGGCACTCCTCGAGGAGCTGAGCCGCAGCCTGCCGGACGAGGCCTTTTTGAGCGATCTCGAGCTCGTGGGCGATCGGCTGCGGATCGCGGGCTATGCGCCCGACGCCGCCCCGCTCGTGCCGCTGCTCGAGGATCTGGGCGCGCTCGAGGACGTCCGCTTCCAGGCACCTTCGGCCCGCACCGTCCTCGAAGAGGCCGGCGGCCGGCGCGAGGTCGAGCGGTTCGTGCTCGCGGCGCGCGTGGTCGGGCTGCGCGGAGCACTACCGTGAGACGGCTGCCGGCCGGCCTCCGGCGGCTCCTGGCTGTCGCCCTCCTGGGCGCGGCGGTCGCCGCCCTGGGGCTCGTCGCTTGGCTGCCGTTGCGCTGGATCGGCTATCAAGAAGCGCGTCTGGTCGCCCTCGAGGAGCGCATCGCAGGGCTGCGCGATCGCATCGCCGAGCGCGAGCAGCTGCTCGCCGAGCGGCGGCTGCTCGAATCGGCGCTCGGCGACGAGACCCTGTTCGTGCGGGCCGCCACCCCGGCGCTCGCCGCGGCCGAGCTGCAGGGGCTCGTGAGCGCCGCGGTCCGCGCCAACGGCGGCGAGCTCCTGACGGCCCAGGTCCTGGAGCCGATCGACGCCCCGCCCTTCCTAGAGATCGGCCTCAGGCTCGAGCTGCGCGCCGGCTTGCGGGCACTGGCCGGCCTGTTGCACGCGATCGAGACCAACCGGCCGCTCCTGCTCGTCCGCTCGCTGCGGCTTTCGGTCGGGACGGAGGCGCGGGCGGACGAGGACCCGCCGCTCGCAACGGTCGTCGAGCTCGTGGCCTTCGCCCGGCACGGCCGAGGCGGCGGACAGGGTCGCACGAGCCTCGGGGCCGATTTGACGGAACGGTAACCCTCGGCGAGCAGGACGGCGGCCGTGCACGGGCGGCGAGGGCTACGGCGAGGAGCGGAACGGATGAGCGAGATCACCTATCGGCCGGGTGACAGGGACGAGCGGCCTTGGGGCAGCTGGCGGGTCCTCGACGTCGGCCCCGGTTTCGCGGTCAAGCGGATCACGGTGGCCCCGGGCGGGATCCTGTCGCTCCAGCTCCACCGGCATCGGGCCGAGCACTGGTTCGTCGCTCTCGGCACGGCGCGGGTGACGCTCGGCGAGCGCAGTTTCGAGGTGCCCGCGGGCGGCCACGTCGACATCCCGGTCGGCACCGCGCATCGGGTCGCCAATCCCGGCAGCGAGCCGCTCGAGCTGATCGAGGTGCAGCACGGTGAGCGGCTCGACGAGGCCGACATCGTCCGGCTCGAGGACCGCTACGGGCGCAAATGAGCCCCGCACCCGACGCCGGGACTGCGCGGGCCGCCCGGGCCCGCGGCAGGACGACCGGTTGCCGCCTTCGTTACGCCAGCGTAACGCGGACCATCCATCCGCGGAGGGCAGCATATGGCGAAGGTGGTTCTGGTGACCGGCGGATCGCGCGGCATCGGCGCGGCGGTCTGCCGGCTGGCGGCGCGCGACGGTTGGGACGTGGCGATCGCCTATCGCGAGCGGGCGGAGGCGGCGGCCCGGGTGGCCGAAGACGTCCGCTCGTTCGGCCGGCGGGTGATCGCGCTCGCTTGCGACATCACCGACCCGCGCCAGGTGTCCGCCCTCTTCGAGCGGATCGCGGCCGAGCTCGGCTATGTCGAGGCGCTGGTCAGCAACGCCGGCGTGATCCACCGGGCCGCTCCGCTGGTCGACATCCCGCCGGAGGAGATCCGCCGGATCGTCGAGACCGACCTCGTGGCCCACATCGTGTGCAACCGCGAGGCGGTCCGTCGGATGGCTCGCTCGCGCGGCGGCCGTGGCGGGGTCATCGTCAACGTCTCCTCGATGGCACCCGAGCTCAAGGGCGCGGGCGGCTTCATCCCCTACGCCGCGGCCAAGGCCGGGATCGACGTTTTGACCGAAGGGCTCGGTAAAGAGGTCGCCCACGAGGGGATCCGGGTGAACGGGATCCGCCCGGGCCTGATCGACACCGACATGCAGCACGATACGGGGGTGCCGGAGCGGATCCAGCGCTTCGGTCCGACCGTGCCCCTCGGTCGGGCCGGGAGGCCCGAGGAAGTGGCCGAAGCGATCGTCTGGTTGCTCTCCGACAAGGCGAGCTACGTCGCGGCCACGATCTTCAACGTGAGCGGCGGGCGCTGAGCCTCGCGCGCCGGCCGGCGCTCGCCTCGGGGGCGGGCGCTCAGCGCCGGCTGCCGGATGGCGCCTGCAAGCCGCGCAGAAAGGCCAGGAAGTCGGCGATCGCCTCGGGCTCGAAGCGGACTTCGGGCATCGAAGCGTGGCCCGTGACGAGACCCTCGGCCAGCCCCTCCGCGAGGCTCTCGATCGGGTAGCGTTCCTCGAGTGTACGGAAGGGCGGGGCCGCGGGCAGAGGGCTCGCGCCTTTCGTCTCGACCGCGTGGCAACGACTGCAGAGGGCGACCGCGAGCGCCCGCCCTCTGGCCGGATCGCCTTCGCTGGCGTCTCCGCCGACGGCGAGGAGCAAGACGAGGGGAAGGGAAGAGAGCGCGCTCGCGACCCTCAATTGCCGGCGAGCCACTGCTCGACCACCTCCAAGCGCTGCCAGCCCGGCACCGTCGCCCGCGGGTCTACGAACCGCCATTTGGGATGATAAGCGTCGGTCTGCAGGAGCGGCAGGGAGTCGAGCATCCGGCGGACGAAGCGGACCACCCGGTCGTACCGGCTCGTGCCGGGCTTCCAGTTGTAGACCGCCATGACCGCGCCCACCGCGATCGTCGGCACCCGCTCGCCCTCGGGGATCAGGTTGGGATAATCGGCGGTGCGGAGTTCGGCATCGAGATAGGTCTCCTCGAGCCCCTTGCTCAGCTCGATGGGCAGGAAGTGCAGGCCGTGCTCGCCGCCGATCTCGCGGAAATAGGTAGCGGGCTTGCCGACCACGAAGACGGCCGCGGCGATGCTCCCGGCCTTGAGCGCGGCGAGCGCCTCGGAGTTCGACAGGTTCAAAGGCTCGATCGGAATGTCCTCGGCGTCGAACAAGATCTTCGCGGTCATCGCCGTACCGGAGCCCTTGGGGCCCGTGTTCACCCGGCGGCCGGCGAGATCCTTGATGCTCCTGATCTCCGGCCGGGCGAGGATGTGGACCTCTTCGTCGTAGAGCCGGACGGCGTAACGCACCTTGCTCTCGAGGCCCGGGAAGACCTTGTCCTCTCGCAGGAAGCGCAGCACGTCGGACTGCACGATCGCGACGTCGACGTTGCGAAGATAGAGCAGGTCGGCGAGATTCTGGACGGCTCCCTTGCCGAGCATCGCCACCACGCGAAGCTCGCCCGGTGCATCGAGCGCGTCGGAGAGGTCCTGGGCGAAGCGGGCGTAGGTGCCGTGCACGCTGCCCGAGACGATGCCGACCGTGTCGCGGTTGGCGCGCTCGACCTCGCCTGCTGCCCGAGCACCTCGACCGTCGCCCGGTACTCCCCCGAACAAGACGAGGGCCGCCGTAGCGAGCCCCAGGATCGCACGCCGTCGCATCGTTTCTCCCCACCTGCCGATCGGCACACTTCTGCCCGAGCCGGCTCGCGCGCGCAACCGGCACCGGCGTCGCTCCGCGCTGGAAAGGCGCAGGCGTCTTCAATAAAGTGGTGTAGGGGAAAAGAGGAGGACGCCCGATGCGCCGGTTGTTTTCTATAGCGATGCTCTTGCTCGCTTTGTCGGCGACTGGCGCGAGCAGCCTCGCCGACGAGCGGGCCGAGGCGGCGGCGTTGCTGCGGGAGGCCCTCGCCGGGCTCGGGAGAGCCGACACGGCTCCGACCCCCGAGGCTCGGGTGCAGGCCCTCGAGGCGGTGGCGGCGACGATCGAACGGCTGACCCGCGATTATGCCTCGACCTATGTCGGGCTGCGCCTCGCGGCCGGCCAGCCGATCGGTGCCCTCGATCCGAAGGCGGTCGAGCAGCGTTTGGCCGAGGCCCGGGTGGCCGTCGGCGTACGCCCGGCGGCCTCCCGGCCCGTGGAACCGGCGCCGATACGGCCGGCCGGCGAGCCCCGGCCCTGCGACCGCGGCGTGGTGCCCGGAACCCGGAAGGGAGAGGCGGGTACCGCGCTCGCCGAAGTGATCGCCGACTGCCGCGCCGCACTCGCCTTCGAACCCGGCTCGGCCAAGCGGCGTTTCCAGCTCGCCCGCGCGCTCTCCGAACGGGCCCAGCCTGGCGACCGCGAGGAGGCGGTGAAGCTGCTCGAAGCCGCCGCGGCCGACGGCTGGACCGCCGCCAAGGCCGAGCTCTGCGCCCGCTACTTGTGGGGGATCGGCACCGCCAAGGACCCCGTGCGGGCGCGGAATCTGTGCGAAGCGGCCGCCGCCGAGGGCAACGAGCAGGCCCGCGGCCTCTTGGCCCGGGGTGGAGCCCTCGCCTCGGCCCGGCGCTGAGCCGCGCGGCGCGGACCGGCCGCGGCCGAAACTTCTTGGAACGGCTCGGTGTTCAGTCGTTGACGAACATTTTAGCCTACGCTAACTTTTCGAGCGTGTGCTGGATCCTCGCAGGCGCTCGGCGAGCGTGCGAGCGTTGTCGGATCGGAGGAGCCGCTCGATGTTGCGCCGTCGCGTCCTCCCGACCCTTCTCGCGACGAGCCTCTTTTCGGCCGTGGCCCTCGGCGCGACGCGTCGGCTCACGATCGTCACGACCATCGCCCAGATCGCCGATCTCGCCGGGCGGATCGCCGGCGTTCGCGCGGAGGTCCGCTCGCTCATGGGCGAGGGAGTGGATCCGCACACCTACCGACAGACCCGACCCGACGTCCTGGCCCTGCGGCGGGCCGATCTCGTGCTCGCCAACGGTCTCGGGCTCGAGGCCCAGCTCGAGGATCTCCTGGGTGCCCTGGCCCGCGAGAAACCGGTGATCCGGCTGGCAGAGCGGCTGCCCGTGCAGCGGCTTCTGGCGCATCCCGAGTTCGTCTCCAAGTTCGACCCGCACGTCTGGATGGACGTGGCCCTCTGGCGCGAGCTCGTGGACGTCGTTCGCGACGAGCTCGCCCGGCTCGATCCAGCGGATGCGGCCGGCTACGCCGAGCGGGCCCGGGCCTATCGGACCGAGCTCGATGCGCTCGAGGCCTACGCGCGCAGCGTGCTCGCGAGCGTGCCGTCGGAGCGTCGCGTGCTGATCACCGCGCACGACGCCTTCGGCTATTTCGGCCGCGCCTACGGCTTCGAGGTGCGCGGGATCCAGGGGCTCTCGACCGAGAGCGAGGCCGGGCTTTCCGAGATCGAAAGGCTCGTGCGGCTGATCGTGGAACGTGGCATCGGCGCGGTGTTCGTCGAGAGCTCGGTCGCCGAGCGCAACGTGAAGGCGCTCGTCGAGGGGGCGGCGGCGCGCGGCTGGACGGTGCGGATCGGCGGCCGGCTGTTCTCCGACGCGATGGGAGCTCCGGGCACCTGGCAGGGCACCTATGTCGGGATGATCGACCACAATGTCACGCTGATCGCCCGGGCCCTGGGCGGCGAGGCGCCGGCGCGCGGCATGGCCGGGCGGCTCGCGAGCGGGGAGTGAGGCCGATGGCACCACCCCTGCAGCCGGTCGAGGGCGGGGTGGGGCTCCGCCACCGGCTCGACCCCGAACGTCCGCTCGCGGTGAGCGGCCTCTCGGTCGCCTATCACGACCGGCCGGTGCTCTGGAACGTCGACTTCGTGGCACCCCGATCGGGGCTCGTCGCGATCCTCGGGCCCAACGGGGCCGGTAAATCGACGTTCCTCAAAGCGGTGCTCGGTCTCGTGCCGGCGCTCGCGGGCGAGATCCGCTCCTTCGGCCGGCCGCTCGACCGGAGAAGTGGCCTCGTCGCCTATGTGCCGCAGCGCTCGAGCGTCGATTGGGAGTTTCCGATCACCGCGCTCGAGGTGGTCGCGATGGGGCTCTACCATCGGATCGGCTGGTTCCGGCCGGTCCGCCGCCGGCACCTCGAGGCAGCGCGCGCGCAACTCGACCGGGTCGGTCTCGCCGATCTCGCCGACCGGCAGATCGGCCAGCTCTCTGGCGGCCAACAGCAGCGGGTGTTCCTCGCCCGGGCGCTCGCCCAGGACGCCCGGCTCTATCTCCTGGACGAGCCGCTCGCCGGGATCGACGCGGCGAGCGAGCGGGTCGTCATCGGGCTCATGCGCGAACTCGCCGCGGCCGGCCGCACCGTGATCGCGGTCCATCACGACCTCGAGAGCGTGGCCGACGTCTTCGATCGGGCGATGCTGTTGAACGTCCGCCGCATCGCCGAGGGACCCGTGGCCGAGGTGCTGACGGCCGGCAACCTCGCCCGTGCCTATGGTAGTGCGTTTCGGCTCGGCGGGCCCGTGGCGGTCGCCTCGCCCGGCTGAGCGGGAGGGTCGCTTGGAGGGCGTGGTGCAGGCGCTCCTTCTGGGCGCCGGCTACAACAGCGCGGTGGCCACGGTCGGGGCAGCGTTCCTGGGTGGCGCCGGCGGCCTCGTCGGAACCTTTCTGCTCCTGCGCCGGCGGGTCATGCTGACCGACGCCCTGAGCCACGCCACCTTGCCCGGGCTCGTGGCGGCCTTCCTGTGTGGCCAGGCTCTCTGGGGCGAGGGACGCCTGCTCGGGCCGTTGCTCGCCGGGGCCGCAGCGAGCGCGGCCGTGGGTGGCCTTGCCGTCCAGGCCATCGTGGCCGGCCGCCGGCTCGCCGAGGACACCGCGATCGCGAGCGTGCTCGCGGTCTTCTACGGTGCGGGCACGGTTCTCCTGAGCCATGTCCAGAGCTTGCCGACCGGTGGCCAGGCCGGGCTCGAGCGGTTCCTTCTGGGCTCGGCCGCGGGTATGCTGCGGCAGGAGGCGGAGCTCGTCGCGCTTTTGGCCGGGCTCCTCGTGCTCGTCACCCTCCTTCTCCTCAAGGAGCTGCGGCTTCTCTGCTTCGACCCGGGCTTCGGCGAGGCGCACGGCTGGCCGGCCGCTCGGCTCGATCTCCTTCTCCTGGGCCTTCTCCTGGCGCTCCTCGTAATCGGGTTGCAGATCGTGGGACTCGTGCTCGCGCTCGCCCTCGTGGTCGTTCCGCCGGCGACCGCCCGGCTCTGGACCGCCCGGCTCGGCCGGATGATGCTCCTCGCGGCCGGCTTCGGGGCGGTGGGCGGCTGGCTCGGTGCCGCTCTCTCGGCAGCCCTGCCGCGGCTGCCGACCGGACCCGCGATCGTGCTCGTGCTCGCGGGCTTCTTTCTCGCGAGCCTCCTCCTCGCCCCAAAGCGAGGTATCCTCGCCGTCGCGCTGCGCCGGGCCCGGCTCGCCCGGGCCCTACGAGCGGCGGGCCCGGGCTCGGAGCCGCTCGTGCCGTGATCGACCTGCGCGACTTCCTCGAGATCGACCTGCCGGCGCTCGCCACCGGCACGCTCGCCGCCCTCGCTTGCGGCCTGCTCGGCAATTTCCTGCTGCTGCAGCGGCGAAGCCTTCTCGGCGACGCGGTGAGCCACGTCGTCCTGCCGGGCATCGTGATCGCATTCCTGCTGACCGGCAGTGTCGGCACCTGGCCCATGATGCTCGGTGGCGGTGCCGCCGCGGTGGCGAGCGTCCTTCTGATCGACCTGGTCCAGCGGGCGGCGCGGATCGAGCCCGGGGCCGCCATGGGTATGGTGCTCACGACCCTGTTCGCGCTCGGCGTCGTGCTGCTCGAGCAGAGCGGGGCACGCGCGGTCCATCTCGACGTGCAGCACGCGCTCATGGGCTCGCTCGAGGGCATCGTCTGGTTGGGTGCTCGTGACGCTTCGGACCTGCTCGATCCGGCACGGCTCGCGACCCTGCCGGAGCCGCTCCTCCGCCTCGCGTTCGTCACGGTCGGGGTCCTGCTCTTTCTGCTCCTCCTGCGCAAGGAGCTCGCGATCGCGAGCTTCGATCCGGATCACGCGAGGAGCCTCGGCATCCCGGCTCGCGGGATCGGCCAGTTGCTCCTGCTCGCGAGTGCCGCAGCCGCGGTGGCGTCCTTCGACGCGGTGGGGGCGATCTTGACGATCGCCATGTTCGTCTGCCCGCCCGCAACCGCCCGCATGCTGACCGACCGGCTGAGCATGCAGATCGGGCTCAGCGCACTCGCGGCGGTGCTGGCCGGCGTACTGGGCTATGGACTCGCCGCCTGGGCGCCGCTCGCCCTCGGCCTCGAGCGCGGGCTCGGGGCGGCCGGGACGATCGCGGTGGTGGCGGGCGGGTTCTTGGCCCTTTCGATCCTCTTCGCCCCGCGCTACGGAGCGCTGGCCCGGGCGCGTGCCGGTTCGAGCGGCGCGCGGGGGGATGTGGGAGGAGAGGCCGGAGCCGGACGGTGAAGGGCGAGCGCCAGCGGGCTTCGGGCGGGGCGGCGCGCTTCGATCGGACCCGCGCCGATCACCGCCAGGAGCTCGCCGAGGACTATGTCGAGCTGATCGCCGAACTGACCGAGGCGACCGGAGAGGCACGCGCCGTCGATCTCGCCGGCCGGCTCGGTGTGACCGCCGCCACGGTCGCCAACGCGATCGCCCGCCTGCAGCGCGACGGCTATGTGCGAAGCGAGCCCTACCGAGCGATCTTCCTCACCGAGCGGGGCCGGGCGCTCGCCGCCTACTGCCGTAGGCGGCATCGGATCGTGCTCGCGCTCCTTGCCGCCCTCGGGGTCGATGCCGCCACCGCCGAGCAGGACGCCGAGGGCATCGAGCACCATGTGAGCGAGCCGACGCTCGCCGCCATCGAGCGCTGGCTCGCACGCCAGGGCGTCACCATCGACTGAGCGCTGCGGACGGGGCTGGGCGCCGGTTCCGGCTTGCGGCATAGTCGTGGCAGGCCGTCGCCGGCGGATGGAGCAGATGGTGGCGGGAACGTCGGTGGTCGTCGAAGCCGCGCGCGCCCGGGCGGGTCGGCTCGATCAGCTCTGGGCCTCGATCGCCGACGCCGGACGCGATCTGTTGCGGCGGCGGCTGGGACCGCGCCGGCGCGCGGTCGAGCCGCTCTGCCGCGAGCTCCTCTCGGTTCGCGGCGAGGCCTCGACCCTCGCTCTCGCGCGCGAGCTGGTCGAGACCTGGCGGACCATGCCGGCGGCCGAGCGGGCGGCGTTCCTGCGGATTCTGGCGGTCGAGTTCGGACCCGACCTCGAGGCGGTGCGGCGGGCCGCCGAGGCCTTCGTGCGCGATCCCGGGCTCGCCGCGCTCGCCGAGCTGCGGCGGGTGGGTGAGGCGCCGCGGGTCGAGCTTTTCCGGCGGATGAACACCGCCCCGGGCGGCACCCGGGCCATCGTCGAGCTCCGGGCCGAGCTTTTGCGCGCACTCGGCGAGGATCCGGCGCTTTCCGAGCTCGACCGCGACCTGCACGCCCTCCTGGTCTCCTGGTTCAACCCGGGTTTTCTCACGCTCGCCCGGATCGACTGGAACAGCCCCGCCGCACTCCTCGAGAAGCTCAAGGGCTACGAGAAGGTGCACAGGCTCGATTCGCTCGAGGCCTTCAAGCGGCGGCTCGCGGCCGATCGGCGCTGCTTCGCCTTCTTCCACCCGGTGCTGCCCGAGGAGCCGTTGATCTTCGTCCAGGTGGCGCTCACGACCGGGCTCGCCGAGCGGATCGGGCCCTTGATCGACCCGGCCGAGCCGATCGCCGCACCGGCCGAGGCCGACAGCGCGATCTTCTACTCGATCAGCAACTGCCAGGACGGGCTCAGGGGCGTCACGCTCGGCAATTTCCTGATCAAGCTCGTGGTGGCGACGATCCAGGCCGAACTCCCGCGCATCGGTCGTTTCGCCACGCTCTCGCCGGTACCGGGCTTCGCCCGCTGGCTCGCGGCCGAGCTCGCCGCCGGTACCGCACCCGTGAGCGAGGAGGAGCGGGCCCTGCTCGCCCGCCTGGCCGAGCCCGGCTGGCACGAAGAGGGCGAGCTCGCCGACGCGCTCCGGCCGGTGCTCACCGGGCTCTGCGCCTGGTATCTTCTCAGGGCGCGTCGCAACGGCCGGCCGATCGACCCCGTCGCCCGCTTCCATCTCGGGAACGGTGCCCGCCTCGAGCGGATCAATTGGCTGGCCGACACCTCGCCCAAAGGCCTCGCCGAATCGCACGGGCTCATGGTCAACTACGCCTACGATCCGGCCCGGATCGAGCAGAACCACGAGCTGTTCGTCGAGGGCGAGCTCGTGCACGCTCGGGCCGTCGAGAAGCTGCTGGCCGGGCGAGAGCGGTTGGTCGAGCGGACGACGCTGCCGGCGCGGGTCGAAGGCTAGGCCCGCGGCTCGAGGCAGAGAGGCCCTCGCGGGACCGCGGGCGCGGCGGGCGGGTTCGGCTCGGCCGGTCGACCCGGCTCAGCCACAGCGGTCGAAGAGCACCGCCCCGCCGCGGATCTCGAGATCGCAGCGTGCTTCCAGGAGTTTGTCGGCGCCGATCGCGAGGCAGCCGCCCCTCGACGGCCTCGGCACCCTCGAGGCAGGCGCCGGCCTCGGTGTAGCAAGACAGCGCGTCCTCGCTCCCGACCCGCTCCTCCGGTCCGAGGACGCTGCTGCTTCGGGTCAGTCGGGTGAGCATGGCGTGCAGTTTGGGCAGGGGATCGACCGTACAGACCGGCGCATCGGTCCCGACCGCCGGCTGGAAGCCCCGCTCGAGCCAGGTGCGGAGCGGATAGGGGCGGGCGGCCCGCGCTTCGCCCAGAACCGCGAGGTAGAGATCCCCGAAGTCGCGGACGAAGACGGGCCGGGGCGAGGGCTCGACGCCGAGAGCGCGCATCCAGCCGAGCTGGTCGACGCGGACGAAGCCGCAATGCTCGATCCGGTGCCGCCGCGCGTGCGCCGGCCGAGCCTCGAACGCCCGCGCGTGGGCATCGAGGACCCGGTCGATCGCCGATCGCGCGAGGGGCGAGTCGATAGCCGCGGACGTGGTAGGAGGCGACGAGCGCCCGGAGGTCCTCGTCAGGCAGGCAGAGAATGACGACGCCGGCCAGCTCGCCGAGACGGGGCTCGCTCATCGCCGCGGTCCGGCTCCCGACCGAGCCGTCGGTGAAGATCTCGACCGGGCCGATGCCGAGCATCGCGTCGCCGGCGCCGGTCACGAGCCCGCCAGCAGTCCTCGACGAGTCCCTGCGCCTCGCCCGACAGGCAGAGGTGGGTGCGGACGGGCAGCCGGCCGGCGCGCTCGATGGCGTCCACGAGTTCGGCGTCGCCCGCAGCCGGCATAACCCGCTCGACGGGGGCACGGTCATGCTCAGCGAGAAGCCCGGTGAGGCGGCCGTCGCGCTTCTCGACGAGGCCGCCGGGCGGCGATTCGGCCGTATCGTCGAGGCCGGCCGCCGCGAGGGCCGAGCGGCCGCCGCCCGGAGGTGGCCGGAGACGCGGGCCAGGACGCAGGGCCGGCCCCGAGCGGCCCGCTCGAGCTCGTCGGCGGTGGGATGCCGGCGGACGTCGAGGGCGAAATGGTCGTAGCCGCGGGCGACGATCCAGCTGCCCGGCGGCCGGCCCGCGGCGGCCGCGGCGATCCGGCCAAGGAGGGCGTCGAGGGCCGACGCGACCTCGGGTCGCACGTCGACCGCGAGCATCGCGAGGGTGGCGGCAGGAGGTGGAGATGGGCGTCGTTCGGCCCGGGAACCGTGAGGCGGCCGGCGAGATCGATCACCCGGGTGCCGGGACCCCGGAGGGCCGCCATCGCGTGCCCGTCGCCCGTCGCGAAGACCCGCTCGGCCCGGACGGCGAGGGCGATGCAGCGGCCGGGCTCCCCGACCGCGCCGGATCGTGCCGTTGCGGAGCACGAGGTCGGCCGGCACGGGCGAGGCTCGTTCTCCGACTGCGGGGACCGGGTCGCGACCGGGTCGAGCGCGAGTCCGCGAAAGGAGGAGAGGCGCGGAAGCAGAAAAGGGTGGTCGGAGCGGCGGGATTCGAACCCACGACCCCCAGCGCCCCATGCTGGTGCGCTACCAGGCTGCGCCACGCTCCGACCGGCCGCCACCGGGCGGCTGGCGGACTATAGAGGGGGCAGGGGGGCGGGGCAATCGCCGCCGGCGGTCGAGGGGTGCGAAGGATGCGGTGGGTCGCCGCTCGGCGATCGAGGCCGGCACCGGGGAGCAAGGCGGATCGCCCCCTCGCGCGGACGGCACCCGAGCGGCCGGGCCGCTCAGGCGAGCGCGCGGCGCAGGCGGGCGCGCAGCTCCTCGAGCTCGGCCCGGATCGCGGCCAGACGGTGGCGGGCGCCACCGCCGAGCTGCGGCCCGAGCTCGGTCACCGGCTCCGCGGGCTCGGCGGGACGTGCGGTCCGGCTGCCGGCGCGCTCGGCGCGCAGCACCTTCTGTGCGCCCTTGATCGTGTAGCCCTCTTCGTAGAGGAGCTTGCGGATTCGGCGCAGGAGCTCGACGTCCTCGGGTCGGTAGTAGCGGCGGCCTCCCCCGCGCTTGAGCGGTCGCACGGCGGGAAACTTGCTTTCCCAGAAGCGCAGCACGTGCTGGGCGACGTCGAGCTCCTCGGCGACTTCGCTGATCGTGCGGAACGCCGTCGCGGCCTTGGCCGGCCGCTCCTCGGCGGCCGAGGTCGGGGCCGGCTGCTCGCTCACCTGCTCCGCCCGGCGGCCGCGTTGATCCGGTCCTTGAGGACCTGGGAGGCGCGGAAGACGAGGACCTTGCGGGGCGGGATCGGCACTTCTTCGCCGGTCTTGGGGTTGCGGCCCACCCTCTTGCCCTTCTCGCGGACCGCGAAGGTGCCGAAGGAGGAGATTTTGACCGTGCCCGACTGCAGGACCGATTCGACGATCTCGCTCAGAACCTGGTCGACCAGGGCGGCGGACTCGCTGCGCGACAGGCCGACTTCCTGATAGACCGCCTCCGCGAGCTGCGCCCGCGTGACTGTTCGACCGGCCACCGCCGCCTCCTCCCACATTTTCCGGAAAACGCTAGACCCGACAATCGGTTCCGTCAACGAAGAAAGGCGGCTGCGGGAACCGGGAAGGGGCGGCTCACCAACGCAAGAGCGAGGCCCCCCAAGCGAAGCCGCCGCCGAGCGCGTTGAGTGCCACGAGCCGGCCGGGCACGAGGCGACCCTCTTCCACCGCCACGTTCAAGGCGAGCGGGATCGAGGCCGCAGACGTGTTTGCGTGGCGGTCGACGGTGACGACGATCCGCTCGGGCGGCAAGCCCAGCCGTTTGCCGACCGCTTCGATGATCCGCAGATTGGCCTGATGCGGGACCAGGAGTTCGAGGTCGCCGACCGAGAGCCCGGTGTCGGCCAACACGGTCAGCACCGATCCGGCCAGGCGCGCCACGGCGTGGCGGAAGACTTCGCGGCCGTTCATGCGCAGATGGCCCGTGCTGCGGGTGGCCGAAGGCCCTCCGTCGACGTAGAGGTCCTCGTAATGGCGGCCGTCGGCGGAGAGCCGGGTGGCGAGCAGCCCGCGATCGGCGAGCGTTCCGGCCTGCCGATCGGCGCGCAGGAGCAGGGCCCCGGCGCCGTCCCCGAACAGGACCGCGGTCGAGCGGTCGGTCCAGTCGAGCAGGCGGGAGAAGGTCTCGGCACCGATCACGAGGGCGGTGCGAGCCTGGCCCAGACGCAGGAGCCCGTCGGCGAGCGCGAGCGCGTAGGCGAAGCCGGCGCAGACCGCCTGGACGTCGAAGGCGATGCCCGGCGGTGCGCCGAGCTTGCGCTGGACCGCCGTGGCGGTGGCCGGGAAGGTGTGATCGGGCGTACTCGTGGCGAGCACGATCGCCTCGATCGCCGAGGGCGGGAGGGCGGCGCGGTCGAGCGCCCGGCGCGCCGCTTCGACCGCGAGGTCGGAGGTCAGCTCGTCCTCTGCGGCGATGTGCCGACGGGTGATGCCGGTCCGCTCGCGGATCCAGGCATCGGAGGTGTCGAGCCGGCCGGCGAGCTCGTCGTTGGAAACCACACGCGCGGGCAGGTAGGCGCCGACACCGGCCACGAGGGAGCGGATCACGGCAGCGGCTCGCTCAGGAGGCGGCGGCGCGCGCGACGGGTTCGAGCGCGTGGCTGACCGCGCGCATCTCCTCGGTGATGCGCGCGTTTGTGTTCTGCCGAACGAGGTCGGCCGCCACTTTCACGGCCCAGGAGAAACCGAGCGCATCGGTGCCGCCGTGGCTCTTCACGACCACTCCGTTGAGGCCGAGGAACATGGCGCCGTTGTGCCGGCGCGGGTCGAATCGCTCGCGCAGCGCGGCGAGCGCCGGCCGGGCGACGACATAGCCGAGCTTGCCGCGCAAGCTCGAGGCGAAAGTCTCCTTGAGCGCGTCGCGGAACATGCGCGCGACACCCTCGGCGATCTTGAGCGCGACGTTGCCGGTGAAGCCGTCGGTCACCACGACGTCGACCGAGCCCTCGACGAGGTCGGTGCCTTCTACGAAGCCGCCGAAGCGAATCGGCGGCGGGCTCGCCCGCAGCATGTCGGCCGCCCGGCGGACGACGTCGTCGCCCTTGAGCTCCTCGGTGCCGACGTTGAGGAGGCCGATCCGCGGCTGGTCGAGGCCTAGGATGGCACGGGCGAAGACCGTGCCCATGACCGCGAACTGGACGAGCGCGTCGGCGTCGCAGGCGACGTTGGCGCCGAGGTCGAGGATCACCACCGGCCGCGAGCGGGAGGGGAAGACGCCGCAGATCGCCGGACGGTCGATGCCGGGAAGGGTGCGCAGCACGAACTTGGCCATGGCCATGAGCGCGCCGGTGTTGCCGGCCGAGACGGCGGCTGCCGCGCGCCCCTCCTTCACCGCGTCGATCGCGAGGCGCATGCTGCTCGTGCGGCCCTGGCGGAGCGCCAGGGAGGGCTTCGCGTCGGCCGCCACGAAGTCGGGCGTGTGGACGAGCTCGACCGCGGCGCGCAGGGCCGGATGGCGGTCGAGCAGCGGTCGCAGCCGGGTCTCGTCGCCCAACAGGACGAAGCGCAGTTCGGGATCGCGGGCGAGGGCGAGGGCCGCTCCCTCGACGACCATCGCCGGTGCCGCGTCGCCGCCCATCCCGTCGAGCGCGATCGGCAGGCTCAAGGACGTCCTCTCCGCTCGATGGCGATGGGCGTCGTCGCCACGGGCTCGCCCTCCTCCCCGGCGTCGGGGCCGCCATCGGCGAGGCCGACGCCCGGGGAGCGCGGGTAGGGATCGAGCGCCAGGGCCAGCTCCTCCGCCACGATCTCGCCGAGGTCGAGCAGCTCGCCCTCGAGCGGCTCGGGCTCCTCGCGCAGCGGATCGACCAAGATCTCTTCTTTTTGCGACCCCCGGCCGAGGGCGAACAGCCGCTGCAGCTCGACCTCGAGCCGGCTCGCGACGGGCTCGAGAGTGACCACGCAGAGCTGCGTCACCTCCGCCTCGAGACGGCCGGTGAGCGTGACGAGCGGCTCGCCCGGAGCCCGCGCCACCGTGCCCTCGGCCCGCAACCGATCGATCCGCTCGAGGCCGAACCTCCGGGCGAGCGCCACCCGTTCGCTCGGTTCGGCGGCAATCGCGAACGGGCGACCGCCAACCGGCACTCGATCGATCTCGATCTCGCGGCTGAATTCGCGCTCGGCGATCACAAGTCCCCCGTCTGCGCTCGCCGGTCCGCGCCCGTCGCCATCCGCCCGGTCGCGCGAGCGACGGCCGAGGACGCTAGGGCCGCGGCCCGAGAGGGTCAACGACTTTGAAGTTCGCGGCCGGGGCTCGACCCGTCGAGCCGGCCGTCGAGCAGGGCCGCCGGTGCCAGCGCCTCGAGCCTCGACACGGCCTCCTCGACCTCGGCCGCGAGCGCCTCGAGTCCGCCCGGGGGCGGCGGTTCCTCGGGATAGAAGGCACGCTGGAGGAGCCCCTCGAGGGCGGCCCGCCCGCCTCCGGCGAGCGCCTCGTCGAGGGCCGCGGCCCGAGCCAGAACGCTCGCCGTCAACCGCTTGACCCACCGGCCGACCGAGAGGTCTCCCACGCCCATCTCGCGCAAGTTCCGGTCGAGATCCTCGACCATCGCCTCGAGCAACGCCCGGCCGAGCCGCTCGCCCTCACCGCCGAGCCCGCGCAGGCGGCGCAGCACGAGCGCGGTCTCGAGGCCGAGCATCTCGAAGCGACCGTCGGGGGTGTCGGGAACGCCCATCCGCGCGTAGGGCTCGGGCCGCCGGGCGCGGGCCACCACCGCGTGGTAGAGCCGGCGGGCGGTCGCCGCCCGGGCCCGTTCGGCCCGGCGGCGGGCCAGCCAGCCACGCGGTTCCTCGGTCTGTTCGGCAGTCGCCATCGCTGCTAGATCCCCGCGCGTGCGCGCGAACCGGCCACGGAGGTGCACCATGTCGCGACCCGCCCGGCTCGCCGGACTCTCGGCGATCGCGTTGCTGGCGCTCGCAGCCTGCTCACCGACGGTTTCCAACCACGGCCATCGACTCGACAACGCCCGACTCGAGCAGATCCGGCCGGGTGTCACGAGCCGCGAAGAGGTCCTACGCCTGTTGGGTTCGCCTTCGACCCGGGCGACCCTCGAGGACGGGACCTGGTATTATGTGGCGCAGCGGCGGGAGCGCGCCAACTTCTACAGCGAGCGATTGGTCGACCAGGAGGTGGTCGCGATCCGTTTCGACGCGCGCGGTATCGTCGAGCGGGTGGACCGCAACGGCCTCGAGAGTGCCGAGGCGGTGACACCGGTCGCCGAAAAGACGCCCACCCGCGGCAACGAGCTCACGCTCCTCGAGCAGGTCGTCTCCAACATCGGTCGCTTCAACTCGGGTACCGATCCGTTGAGCCGCCGGCAGAGCCAGCCGCCCTTCTGAGCCGAACTTCGGGCCGGCGAACCGGCGGGGATGCGCTTCGGCAGCCGACATCGATCCGATCCCGAACTTTCCGAGCCCTTCGACCGCGGATCGCGGGCCGTGGGCGATCCGCGGCCGCCTTCGTCCGGCATCGCCGAGGCGAGCGAACTCCACCCCGGGGCCGGAGCCGGCCCCGGGCTCGGCTCGTGTCAATGGGCGGCGAGGGCCGCGAGGATCAGGAGAGCCACGATGTTGGTGATCTTGATCATCGGGTTCACGGCGGGTCCGGCCGTGTCCTTGTAGGGATCGCCGACGGTGTCGCCGGTCACCGCGGCCTTGTGGGCGTCCGAGCCCTTGCCGCCGTAATGGCCCTCCTCGATGTACTTCTTGGCGTTGTCCCAGGCACCACCACCCGAGGTCATCGAGATCGCGACGAAGATCCCGGTGACGATGGTGCCGAGCAGTAGCGCGCCGAGCGTGGTGAAGGCGGCCGCCTGCCCCGCGACCAGGGCGACGACGGCATAGACCAGGATCGGGGCGAGGACCGGGAGGAGCGAGGGCAGGATCATCTCGCGGATGCCGGCCCGGGTCAGCATGTCGACCGCGCGGCCGTAGTCCGGCTTGGCAGTGCCTTCCATGATGCCCTTGTTTTCGCGGAACTGACGGCGGACCTCCTCGACGATCGAGCCGGCGGCGCGGCCGACCGCCTGCATGCCGAGCGAGCCGAAGAGGTAGGGCAGGAGGCCGCCCACGAAGAGGCCCACTACCACGAAGGGGTTGGAAAGGCTGAAGTCGACTTCGAGGTTCGGGAAATAGTGCTCGAGGTCCTGGACGTAGGCCGCGAAGAGGACGATCGCGGCGAGGCCGGCCGAGCCGATGGCGTAACCCTTGGTCACTGCCTTGGTGGTGTTGCCGACCGCATCGAGTGCGTCAGTGTGGACGCGGACCGATTTGTCGAGCCCGGCCATCTCGGCGATGCCACCGGCATTGTCGGTGACCGGGCCGTAGGCGTCGAGGCTCACGACGAGGCCGGTCAGCGCCAACATCGTGGTGGCCGCGACCGCGATCCCGTAGAGGCCGGCGTTGAGGTAGGCGATCAGAATACCGGCGCAGATCACGAGCACCGGCAACGCGGTGGCCTCCATCGAGACGGCCAGGCCCTGGATGATGTTGGTGCCGTGACCGGTCGTCGAGGACTTGGCGATCGAGAGGACCGGCCGGTGCATGCCGGTGTAATAGTCGGTGATCCACATGAGGAGGCCGGTCACCGCGAGGCCGACCAGGGTCGAGTAGTAGACGTGACGGCCGCCGAAGTTCTTGACCACGGTCTCGCCGACCTTGGCCTCGTAGCCGCTCGAGCCGAAGCCGATGACGAGCGCGGTGACCGGCACGAGAGCCACCGCCGAGATGCCGGCCGCGGCCCAGAAGCCCTTGTAGAGGGCGCCCATGATGTTGTTCGAGGGGCCGAGCTTGACGAAGTAGGTGCCGGCGATCGAGGCCAAGAGGCAGGTGCCGCCGACCACGAGCGGGTAGAGCATGAGGAGCGAGGCCTGGACACCGGCGAAGAAGATTGCGCCCAGGAGCATGGTGGCGACGACGGTCACGACGTAGGTCTCGAAAAGGTCGGCCGCCATGCCGGCGCAGTCGCCGACATTGTCGCCCACGTTGTCGGCGATCACCGCCGGGTTGCGGGGATCGTCCTCGGGGATGCCGGCCTCGACCTTGCCCACGAGGTCGGCGCCGACATCGGCACCCTTGGTGAAGATGCCGCCGCCGAGGCGGGCGAAGATCGAGATCAAGGAGGCGCCGAAGGAGAGACCGATGAGCGCCTCCAGGACCCGACGAACGGCGGCGGTGTCCGCCGTGCCGAAGACGATCAAAAGAAAGCCGTAATAGACCGCGACCCCGAGCAGGCCCAGGGCCACGACGAGGAGGCCCGTGATGGCCCCGGCCTTGAAGGCGACGTCGAGGCCGGCCGCGAGCCCGCCCTGGGTGGCGGCCTGGGCGGTCCGCACATTGGCCTGGACCGAAACGTTCATGCCGATGTAGCCGGCGCAGCCCGAGAGCACCGCACCGAGGGCGAAGCCGACGGCCGGCGCCCAGCCCAGGAACAGCCAGAGGAGGACGAGGATGATCGCCCCGACCGCGGCGATCGTCGTGTACTGGCGGTTGAGGTAGGCTCGGGCGCCCTCCTGGATCGCGGCCGCGATCTCCTGCATGCGCTGGGTACCGGTCGGTAACGCCAGCACTCGGCCGCGGGTGACGAGGCCATAGGCGACGCCGGCGGCGCCGCTCAGCACGACGAGCAGGAGGAGGAAAGTCTGCATGCACGAAGATCCCGGCTTCGGCGGTCCGGCGGGCGCCCAGCGGGCGGCCGCCTCGGTACGCGACGTCGAAGTTCGATCGAGGGACGTGCCCGAACGGCGCCAGGCCGCTCGGGGTGCTCCCGTTTAACGACCGGCCGCGAGCCTGTCCATGCGGCCGCGGCGCCCCGCCGCGCGTCTCAGCCCTCGCTCAGGATCCCGGCGTAGAGTTCCGGATCGACGTTGCCGCCGGACAGCACCACGGCCACCGTCCGGTCGCGGCAGTCCAGCCGGCCGGCGAGCACCGCGGCGAGCGCCACGGCCCCGCCGGGCTCCACCACGAGCTTGAGCTCGGCGAAGGCCAGCCGAATCGCCCGGCGGACCTCGGCGTCGCTGGCGACGAGCCCGCCCGCCAGGAGGGTGCGGTTGATCGCGAAGGTGAGCTCGCCCGGTTCGGGTGCCAGGAGCGCGTCGCAGAAGGAGCGTACGCCCGGCGCGTTGGCGACCCGCTCGCCCAGGGCGAGGGAGCGGGCGGTGTCGTCGTGGCCCTCGGGCTCGGCGGCCCAGACTCGCACCGAAGGCAGGAGCGCGCGCAAAGCGGTGGCGCAGCCGGCCACGAGCCCGCCGCCGCCGCAGCAGACCACGACCGCATCCGGCAGCAGGCCGAGTTCGGCCGCCTGCTCGACGATCTCGAGGCCGACCGTGCCCTGGCCCGCGATTACTTTCGGATCGTCGTAGGGCCGGACGATCGCCGCCCCCGTCCGCTCGGCGATCGCGGCGCCGACCACCTCCCGCGATTCGCGTGCCCGGTCGTAGAACACGATCTCGGCGCCGAGCCCGCGGGTGCGCTCCTGTTTGATGCGCGGCGCGTCGGCCGGCATCACGATCGTGGCCCGGCGACCGAGGAGGGAGGCCGCGAGCGCCACCCCCTGGGCGTGGTTCCCCGAGGACCAGGCCACCACCGAGTCGGCGTCGGTCCCGGCGATCGCGTTGTAGGCGCCGCGGAACTTGAAGGAGCCGGTGCGCTGCAAAGGCTCCGCCTTGATCAAGAGGCGCCCGCCGACCAAGCGGTCGAGGGGAGTGTCGTGCAGGAGCGGTGTGCGAACGGCCACGCCGCGCAGCCTGGCGGCGGCTGCCCGCACTTCGCCGAGCGTCACGAGACCGATCGTCAATGGCCCGAGCGTCGCGGGCGGGGTCGGGGCCGAGTCGACGGTGTCGGGGTCCGGGCTCAAGAGGCTCGCCTCCGTGACGGCGCGAAGGGGCGCAGGGGTGGTTCGGCCGGTGCACCGTCCGCCGCCCGCTCGGCCGTGTGTCGCCCTGGGGGTCGGGTTCGCGGCGGACGCCGGTCGAGCGGGCCTGTCCGTGGCTCGGCGGCCGGGACGGGGCCGTCCGGGCCATGGGGCATCGGCTGCTTTCGCCGTTGCGCCGGACGAACGCCGTCTCGCGGACATGGACAGCAGCGATCAAGAGCGATCCCTTCGCTCGGGCCGGTCCGCCGCGAGGCCGGCTGCGGACAGAGGCGCCGCCAGCGGCAGAGCCGGCGGCGCGCGTTCGGCGAGCAGCCGGCGATAGACCTCCGCTCCTTCGAGGACGCGCTGGACGTAGTTGCGCGTCTCGCGAAAGGGAATGCGCTCGATCCAGTCGACGAGAGCGTGCCGGCCGCGGCCGCGTGGATCGCCGTACTGGGCGAGCCAGGCAACGACCCGGCCCGGCCCAGCGTTGTAGGCGGCGAGGGCGAGTGCGGGCTCGCCGAACCGCTCGAGCTGGCGGCCGAGATAGTGGGCACCAAGGCGCAGATTGAAGGCCGGTTCGGCGAGCAGCGCTTCCGGCCGGTAGTCGATCGCCAGCTCGCGGGCGACCGCGCGGGCGGTGGCGGGCATGAGCTGCATGAGGCCGCGCGCGCCGGCCGGGCTCACCGCGCGCGGATCGAACTGGCTCTCCTGGCGGGCGACGGCGAGCAGGAGGGCGGGCTCCGGTTCGCCGTTCCTCGGCCGCAGAAAGCCGTCGAGCCGTGGTACGGGGAACGCCAGGAGCGGGTCGACCCGGCCGTCGCGCACCGGGGCGCGGCCGAGGGCGGTCGCGAGGTCGAGGCGGCCGCAGCGGACGGCGAGCTCGAGGGCGAGCGCGAGGCGCGGCGGATCGTTCTCCGCCTCCTCCGCGAGCCTGCGGATCGGCGGGCCGGCCTCGCTCACGGCTCCGGCCCGGCAGAAGATCTCGGCGAGGCGCACCAACTCCTTGCCGGCGAAGGCCCGGCGCAGCCCCGGGTCGGCGGGGGTCGAGCCGTGTTGGAGAGGAGCGGTGCGGCCGAGCTCGGCGGCAGCGAGCTGGCCGTACCAGGTGACGGGCCAGCGGCTCGCCCGCTCGAGCCAGGCGCGGGCGTCTTCGGGGCGGCCGGCGGCGGTCGCCGCCCGTCCGGCCCAGTAGGCGGCGCGGCTACGGCTCAAGGGGGTGCCGACCCGCTCGAACAGGCGCGCGAAGTGGCCGAGGGCGTCGGCCGGGCGATCGAGGAAGCGTAGCGCGAGCCAGCCGGCGAGCCACTCGGCCTCGGCCATGGCCGGCCCTTCGGGCAGACGGTGGCCGGCCGCCAGCCGGTAGGCCGTTCGGGCGTCGCCGGCGTCGAGCGCAGCGCGTGCGTAATGGCCGCGTTCGGCCCACCAGGCGTCCGGCCGGGTCGGCTCCTGGCGCACCGAGAGGAGAAGGGCGCGGGCCGTTCCGTGCCGTCCTCGGCGCCGCTCGAGGCGGATCCGCTCGAAGAGCACGCCCGGATCGGCCGCGATCTCGGCCGCCATGCTGCGGATCGCTCGATCGGCGGACTTGCCACCGGCCTGCAGCGCGAGACGGGCCTCGGCGACCGCGCGCCGGCGAGCATCGACCAGGGGCAGCATCCGCCGGGCGGCGCCGGCGGCCCCGTCCCAGAGCAACCGGTCGAGCCGCTGCTCGTGGTCCTGGCGCCGCAAATGCCCGCGGTACCGCTCGAGGATCATCCGCTCGTCCGCCGGCGGGTGGTCGTCGCCGATCCAGGTCCGGCGCAGCACCGCTCGCCCCTCGTCGACCCGCCCGGCGGCGAGCAAGGCTTGCGCGAGCCGCAGGCGGCCGAGCCGCGTGCGTGGCTCGCGGTCGACGAAGAAGGCCAGGATCTCGCTCGGCGGCAGACTTTCGTCGAGCAGCTCCTCGGCGCGGGCCTGCAATCGAGCCGCCTCGGGCCAGTCCGGGCGTGCCGCGAGGAACGTTCGATAGGCTGCGAAATCCTCGACCTCGCCCTCCCGCAGGCGCCGCCATTCGACCCAGGCGAGGAGCGCCGGCTCGCCGGTGCCGCGTGCGGCGGCCTCGGCGGCGATCCAGTCGCGCCGTTCGGCGGCGGCCACGAGCACCCGCACGACCGCCGGATCGTCGGCCGCCGGGCTCGGCCGCGGCAGAAGGCAGGCGAACGCCAGTGCCACGAGCAGGATCGGACCCCAGCGCTTCACGCCCGCTCCACGTTCGCGCACCCGTGCCTCGGCGACGGCCGCTTGTCGCCCCGATCGTCGCTCACTATGGTCGTGCTCCGTCGGTTGAAATCCGGTTGACGTCGAGGGCCGAAACGATGTTCCGCGGCTCGATCGTGGCGCTGGTCACCCCGTTCCGCAACGGCGAGGTGGACGCACGTGCCTTGCAGGATCTCGTCGAGTGGCATCTCGGCCAGGGCACCGCGGGCTTCGTTCCGGTCGGTACCACCGGCGAGAGCCCGACCCTGACCCATGCCGAGCACGCCCGGGTGATCGAGTTGTGCGTCGAGGCGGTGGCCGGTCGCGCGCCCGTCATCGCCGGCACTGGCTCGAACTCGACCGAGGAGGCGATCAGCCTCACCCGTCACGCCAAGAAAGTCGGCGCGGACGCCGCTCTCGTCGTGACACCTTACTACAATAAGCCCACGCAAGAGGGGCTGTACCGTCACTACGCGGCGATCCACGACGCGGTCGACCTGCCGATCGTCATCTACAACATTCCCGGCCGCTGCGCGATCGACATGACGCCGGAGACCATGGGCCGGCTGGCCCGCCTGCCGAACATCGTGGGTGTGAAGGACGCCAGCAACGACATCGTGCGTCCGCTCGTTACGGCCGAGGTCTGCGGCCCGGCCTTCTGCCAGCTCTCGGGCGAGGACGCCAACACGGTGGCCTTCCTGGCGCATGGTGGCCACGGTTGCATCTCGGTGACCGCCAACGTGGCACCCGCGCTGTGCGCGGCGGTGCACGCGGCATGGGCCGCCGGGAACCCGGCCGAGGCCCTGGCTATCCACCGTAAGTTGATGCCGCTCCATCGCGCGCTCTTCTGCGAGACCAATCCCGGGCCGGTCAAGTACGCGCTTAGCCGGCTCGGCCGCTGCGCCCCGACGGTGCGGCTGCCGCTCGTCGAGCCGAGCGAGCGATCGCGGGCGCTGATCGACGAGGCACTGGCGGCGGTCGGGCTTCTGAGCTGAGCCGGTGGCGACGAGCGGCAAGGGCGGCGAGCGCAGGGTCGTCGCGGTCAACCGGCGCGCGACCCACGATTACACGATCGAGGAGCGCATCGAGGCCGGCCTCGAGCTCGCCGGCAGCGAGGTGAAGTCGTTGCGCCAAGGCCGCGCCCAGATCGCCGAGGCGCATGCCGGCGAGATGGGCGGCGAGCTCTGGCTCTTCAACGCCTACATACCCGAATACGGTGCGGCGAACCGTTTCAACCACGAGACGCGGCGGCCCCGTAAGTTGCTCTTGCGCCGGCGCGAGATCGAGCGGCTCAAAGGGGCGGTGCAGCGCAAGGGCATGACGCTCGTTCCGCTGCAGCTCTATTTCTCGCCGCGCGGCTGGGCCAAGGTCGAGCTCGGCCTGGCGCGCGGCAAGACCCTCTACGACAAGCGCGCCGCCACCCGCGACCGGGACTGGCAACGCGAACGCGAACGGCTCCTCAAGGGCGATCGGCGCGGCGACTGAGGCCGAGGACCGCGTCGACCTACACGAATCGTTAACCCTCGTCGTCTAACGGTTCGACCGGGACGGACGAAGGGCCCCTCGGATGCTCGCGATCGTCGGGATCGTCGTGGTCTTCGCCATGGTGTTCGGCGGCTATCTGCTCGCCGGTGGCAAGTTCGCGATCATCGTCAAGGCGTTGCCGTTCGAATTGATGATGATCGGTGGTGCTGCGGCTGGAACCTTTCTGGTCGCCAACAATCCCCACGTGGTCAAGGGTGCGCTGGTAGATCTCAAGCACGTGTTCTCCGGGCCGAAATGGACGAGAGACGACTATCGGGATCTGCTCACACTCATGTTCATGTTGGTCAAGACCCTGAAGAGCAAGGGCGTTCTCGCGCTCGAGCCACATCTCGACAATCCGCACGAGAGCGCGCTGTTCGGCAAGTTCCCGAAAATCCAACACGACCATTTCGCGCTTCCGTTCATCGCCGACACGCTTCGCATGATGACGATGAGTATGGACGATCCGCACCAGGTCGAGGACTGCATGCAACGCCAGCTCAAGAAGCATCACGCCGAGGTCCACGCCCGGGCGGCGGCGCTGCAGAGCGTGGCGGACGCGCTACCCGCGCTCGGAATCGTCGCCGCCGTGCTCGGTGTCGTGAAGACCATGGCTTCCATCAACGAACCGGTCGAGATCCTCGGTAAAATGATCGGCGGTGCGCTGGTCGGCACCTTTCTGGGTGTCTTTCTGGCCTACGGGTTCGTTGGACCCTTCGCGGCCAAGCTCAACCAGACTTACGAACAGGACGGTCAGTTCTACGCGATCATCCGCGACTGCCTGGTCGCATACCTGCAGGGTCATTCGCCCTCGGTGGCGGTCGAGCTCGCGCGCGGCAATGTTCCGAGCGAACTGCAGCCGACATTCCAGGAGCTCGACGAGATCCTGGCCGCGGTACCGGCCGACCCGCTCGCGGCTTGATCCGTGTCCGCCAAGAGCAAGACTTCCGGCCGCCGGCCGATTGTCAAAAAGGTCGTCGAGGGCGGCGGTCACGGACACCACGGTGGTGCATGGAAGGTCGCCTACGCCGACTTCGTCACGGCGATGATGGCCTTCTTTCTCCTGCTGTGGCTGTTGAGTACCTCGAGCGAGGAGACACTCAAGGGTCTGGCGGAGTATTTCAGTGAGTCCATCGCCCAGGTCGGTCCTCCGGGTGGGGTGGGCGGTGCCCTGCAGGGGCTCACCGTGGTGCCGGACACGGTGCCGCGCACGCCGGCCTCGCCGCTTGATCTCCAGCCGACGGCACCGGTTGGCCGCGCCGATCGGGAAGATGCGCAGGAGCTCGAACTCGGCGCGGTGAAGGCGGCCGACCCGGGCGACGGCGGCGAGGCCGGGGAAGGACGCGACCGCGAGCGCTTCGAGGCGGCGAAAACGGCCATCGAGCAGGCGCTGTCGAGCGTCCCGGAACTGCAGCGGCTCAAGGAGAGCCTCGTCTTCGACCAGACGCCCGAAGGCCTGCGGATCCAGATCGTCGATCGGGAGCAATACGCCATGTTCCCGCTCGGCAGCGACGCGATGTATCCGCACACGCGCCGCCTCCTCGCGGTGGTCGCACAGGCCGTGCGCGGCATGCCGAACCGGTTGTCGATCCGCGGCCACACCGACGCGCGCCCGTTCGCACCGCGTGCCGGCTACGACAATTGGCGCCTGTCGAGCGATCGGGCGCATGCCACACGGCAGGCATTGCTCGAGGCCGGGCTCGATCCTGGCCGGATCGCCGAGGTGGTCGGCCGAGCGGACGCCGACCCGCTCTTCCCGGCGGATCCCTACGATCCGCGCAACCGTCGGATCTCGCTCGTCTTGTTGCACGACCGGCCGCCCGGTCGGTCCGGGCGGTAACGGAACGGCACGACGTTCCTCGGCGGCCGGCGGTCGAGTGACAGCCGGCGTAACGCGAACGAGCGAGCTGCGGAGCCGTCCGGGTCGACGCACAGCGGAACGCATCGACGGGAAACGGTTCGAGGTCGAACGGAGGATCGGGGGATTGGGCGGCCTCGGAAAGGCGGCGGTGTGGGCCGGCGTCGCCGCCGGCGTCGGCCGGCACCGGGTGTGCTTAGGTCGGGGGCCGGACCCGCCGCGACTTCGACACGCGCCGCACCGCTCGTTTCAGCGGGACGTCACCGGGCATCGTCGCGGGAAAGCCGGTGACGCTCGGCGAGAGGGCCGTTGTCCGCCGCGCGGGTGGAGGGCCGCGAGCGCGAGCCGCATCCGTCGAGACTCGAGCGCCCCGCAACGCGCGGGACGCCGAACGACCCGAGGGCGAAGTCCATCCACCCCGGTGTTCCCGCGCGAACCTGCGCGCGGGCCGCCGAAACGGAACAGCCTTCGGCCGTCGCATCGGGGCCTCCTGTGCCTAAGCCTCGGGCGAACCCGACCAGGATCGGTCGACGGTGCGTGGGGCGGGTCGACCGCGAAGGTCGCGGGGCGAGGGCGGCGCCGCGGGAGCCCGTTGCACTATCGGCAGGCGCAACCTCCGCAAACGGGTCGGTGGCGGGGCCGACCGTGCGGCACGGTCGCCCGCTGTGAAGGCTCTGCAGAAGACCCCGCGACGGAACGCGGTGTTCCCGATCCAGTATCGAACGGAAGCCCGCGGGCCTGTCGTGGCAGCGATGCTGCCAAACGACCGAGCGCTCTTCGCGAACGAAAGTGAGGTCTCGAACGACCCGGCAGCGGCCGACCCGACCAGCGGCATTCCGTGCCTCGGGGCGTGGCGAGGCCCGCAAAGCGATCTGGTGTCGCGGATCCGGCGAGGCCGCGCCGTCTCGCGCCCGGGCGAGGGCTCGGCTAGAGAGACGGCACCGCTTTCCCGCCGCTCGAGGATCGATGCCGTCACCCTGGCCCGCACCCGCCGCCGAGACCCTGATCGTTCCTTCGCCGGTCGGACCGTTGCGGGCCGGCCTCGCGCGGCCCCGAGGGCGGGCCGTGCACGGTACCGTGTTCCTGCTCCAGGGGCGCGGCGAGTTCCTCGAGAAATACGCCGCCACGGTCGAGCGGCTCGTGGCGGCGAGGTTCGTGGTGATCGGTCTCGATTGGCGCGGTCAGGGCGGCTCGCCGCGTCTCGTCCCCGGCACAGCGCGTGGCCATGTCGACGATTTCGAAGCCTATCTCGAGGACGTCGACCTGTTGGTGGCTCGGGTGGCCGCGCTCGGCCTGCCGCAGCCTTGGATGCTGCTCGGGCACTCGATGGGGGGGCACGTCGCGCTGCGCTGGCTCGGCCGCGGGTCCCGTCCGGTCGCCCGGGCGGCGCTGGTCACGCCCATGTTCGACATCCGGCTCGTCCCGCCGCCGCGACCGATGGCGCGCTTCCTCGCCGAGACCGCGGTCCGGCTCGGTGCCGCACGTCGCTACGCGCCGGGCCAGCGCGACCCTCGGCCGTCCTGCTCCTTCGAAGGCAATCCCGCTACCTCCTGCCCGGAAGGATTCGCCGCTGCCTGGGAACTTCTGCGCCGGCATCCGGAGCGGCGGGTCGGTGGGGTGACGTGGGGGTGGCTCGCCGCGGCCCTGCGCTCGATCGAGGCGACCCGCGCGCCGGGCTTCGCCGAATCGATCGAGGTCCCTCTGCTGCTGGTGCGGGCCGGAGAGGAGCGGATCGTCTGCAACCGGGCGATCGAGCGGTTCGCCCGGCGACTGCCGCGGGCCCGGCTGGTCGACCATCCCGGAGCCCGCCACGATCTGTTCTTCGAACGACCCGCGATCCGAGAACGGCTCTGGACCGATCTCGTCGCCTTCTTCGCCGGGCAGGCCGAGGAGGCTTCGCCCCGAACCACGTGGACCGCCCGCGCGGCGACCGCCCCGATCTGAGGGCACCGCGCGGTCGAGCGCTTTCGATCGGATCCGACCGCGCGGCCCACCGGCCCTTCCAGCCCCTCGAGCCGCCGCCTCGGTCGGCGGCGGCGCGGGCGGACCGACGTCGGCGATTCGAATCGTGCCGGAAACCACCGGGCGGTAGCGGCCGACGGTTTCGTCGCGTCGGCACGACCGAGCGCTCCAACACGCCGGTCGGCGGTCGGTCGTACCGGCGGTGCGGTGGGGCGAGGAAACGGGCCCGCCGCGCCGAACGGGCCCGTTCGCGATGGTCCCTGGTCCGACCGGAGGGCGGCACCTTCACGGCCCCGTGCACGCTTGCGCCGACGGGACGGTCGTCCCGCGGTCGGGATCCATCGAACGCGTGCCTTTCGTCCGCGCGGGGCGAGCGTGGGCCCGGGATCGGATCGGCCACCGACCCGGGGCGCCAACTCGCGCGCCTCGCACATCCGACCGAGGCGCGAGAGAAGGAGATCGTCGGCTGCGAAGCGGCTCCCGGGCGGGACGGGCGACGGGCTCGGCGGCCGCTCGTTCGTGGGACGCCCTTCCTCGGCGGCAAATCCACGCGGTCGCGCCGAGCCGACCGACGTGCCGGCGCGGCTACGGCGCGGACGCTCGGTCCGGCCGACAGCCCGATCGGGGCCGCGAGGATGTGCCCGTGTCGTCGGTACGGATCGGTCGCACTCGCGCCACTCGAATCGCGACCCTGGACGGCCACGGCCGGAGAAGGCGCGGGTGGCTTCCGATCGGGCTCGCGTGTCGACCGAGACTAGTCGGGCATGGTCGGCCAGAGCGACGTCTCGTCCGCTGGGCCTCCGAAACGGGGAGGGCCGACAGGCGGCGGAAAGGATCGCGGCCCCGCGCGATGGTTCGGCCGTTCCGATCGAGCTTTGCGGCCGTCCGCTGCCGAGTGGGTCGCCGGGCCGAGGGATGCCACCGAAGTGGCGCCCGCTGCGGATGGTACGAACGGAGCTGCGGCCAACGGTTGCCCGTCGCCGGCATTCGTTCGCGGCCGGCCGGCGCGGAGCGGCGCCGGGAAGCGCCGAGGGGGCGCCCGGCGGTCCGTCGAGGGGTGCGCCGGACCCCCCCCGGATCGGCCGACCTGCTCGCGCCGAGGCCTCCGGCACCTCGGGCCGGAAGGCGGGGGAAATCCGCCGTGGGCCGAGCGCATGATGGGCTCGAACGGCACATCGGGCCGCGCATCGGGAGCGAGGGGTGCCACCGCCCGACTCGCCCGGAGAATCCCGGTCCGCAACGGTCCGCAGGCGAGGGCTGCTCCGGCGAGCATCGGACGTTCGAGGCGGCGACGCCGCGCGCGAGCGCCCGCGAGGCGGGCGTCGCCGCTCCAGCGGCCGCTCTCGCGCCGCCGGGAAAAGACGTGGACACGGCCGCCCGCGCCGTGACGGATGCGGCAGCAGACTCGCGGACCAGGGGACGCGACCCCGGTGTGGCACGGGGAGGGAGTGCCGGCGCCGCCGGATCCCCCGGGGACCGGATCCTCTTCGGGCGGACGGTGGAGCGAGGCCCTAGGCTCCCGCCAAGGCGCTCGCCGGCAGGGCCCGCGGGAGTACCGGACCGTCGACGTCCGCGCCTCGTCCGACGCCCGGAGGCCGGTCCGTCGCATCGCAGGGCGAGACGGGGGCCTCGCCCCGGCAGCGCCCCTTTCGGACCGTGGACGGTCGCAGTGACTTTCGCTTTCCACCCCGGGGTCGGCCGCGAACGGACCCTGGTCGAAGCGGTGGCGGGTGCTCGCTCGTGGCGACGCCCCGGCCCGGCCGCAGCCGCTGCGGTCGGAGCGGCGACCGGGGGGCGGGCCCGCGAAACGGCACAGGTGCGACCGGCGACCGCTGCGCGCGGACGACCGCGGCTCGTCCCCACCCCGTGTCTCGCCGGTCGGACCTCGCGTTTCGGCGCGGCAATGCCGGTCCGGATGGCGGCTCGGAGCCGAGCCGGCGGAACTCGCCTGCCGATCCCGCGGAGGCGAGCGAAGGCGCCGGAGTGCCGGCTCGCTCGGCGGACGAACGGCGGATCTTCGGCCGGGATCGGTTGTCCGGCCCGGGGCCGCTCGCGATCGGCACGCGACGGCGAAGCGCCGGGCGCACCTACCGCGTGCGCGGAGGGATACGACCGAAGCCGTGAGGGGCAGCGAGGGCCCGGTGCCGGGCCCGAGACGCCCTCTCGGGGGCGCAGCGGAACTTTCCGGGAGCGGCCCGACTTCGCCGTGCGCCGACCACGCCGCGTCACCGCGCGGTCGCACCCGGCGGGCGAAACGTACCCCACCCGGCGCCATCCGCTTCGCGGCGAACGCCGGGCCGCGCGATGCCGCCCCTGCGCCGAGCGAGCGGCGCCGAGAAAGCTCGCGGCCCCCAACTCCGCACCCCCGCACACGCGCGCCTGGGCTTCGGGAGCGGTTCGAGGAGGCCGATCCGTACCCGGGTCCACACGGCTCGCGCCGAGCCGCGGAGAGAGCAGTCGCTCGCGAGGCTCCCGTGACGGCCGCGGTCGTCGAGCGCACTTCCGCTCGAGCTCGACGGGGGCGTCGCCGGGAGAGCTCGCGGCCCCCACCCACGCACTTTGCGCGTACTCGCACCCGCCGCGTACTCGCATCCGGATGCGGAGCGAGTGGGGCGCCTTGAGGCATCGCTAGCCGGGCCGCGGCCGGACGCTCGCGCGCGGGCCCGAAACGGGCCTGCCGTCGGCCGAGGAGGTCGATACCCCGCGAGGCCACTCGGGGCCGGGCCCGCCCGCGCAGCACGGACAACAGAACGCCGGGAGCGGTCCATCCGCGGCGGCAGCTACCGGGCGTCGACGGATCCCGGAAGGCTGCGGCCCGACGGCGGGGCGGACGCGCCGGCCCAAACGCTCAGCCGAGATCGTCCTCTTCTTCTTCGATCGGTTCGTCGCGCTCGGCCGCCGGCTCGGTCGCCCGCTGGCGGGCGATGTAGGCGTGGAGTTCGGCCAGATCGATGAACTGGTCGGACTGCCGGCGGAGCTCGTCGGCGATCAAGGGCGGTGTGGTGCGGATCGTGCTGATCGTGGAGACGCGGACCCCGCGCCGCTGGACCGCCTCGACGAGGCGCTTGAAGTCGCCGTCGCCGGTCACCAGCACTACGTGGTCGACGTGCGGCGCCAGCTCCATCACGTCGACGGCGATGTCGACGTCCATGTTGCCCTTGTACTTGCGCCGGCCGGTCGCCTGGCTGAATTCCTTGAGCGGTTTGGTGACCATCGTGTAGCCGTTGTAGTCGAGCCAGTCGACCAGCGGCCGGATCGGCGAGTATTCCTGCTCGTCGAGCAGCGCCGTGTAATAATAGGCGCGGATCAACCGGCCGCGGCTCGCGAAGACGTCGAGGAGCCGGCGATAATCGATATCGAAGGCGAGGGCGCGTGCGGCCTGGTAGAGATTGGCGCCGTCGATGAACACGGCGATCCGCTCGTGCGGGTTGAACCAGCGAGCCGGCCCGGTAGTGGCCATGGCGAACAGTCCTCCATGAACGCCGGAGCCGAGCTCCGGCCCGTTGCTGGCGGCGGTCCCGGGGCCGTCGGCCGGCCCGGTTCGCCGCGTTCTTGGCGCGCGCGTGGTGCGCTAGCACGTCGCTACCCCCGTGGCCAGAGCCGACGGTCCGCGGCTGGCTTCCGCTCGCCGCCCGCGCTACCTACTTGTGGAACGAACACGGTCGCAGGAGCAACGGGGACCCAATGGCCAGGATCACGGTCGAGGACTGCATCGAGCGGGTGCCGTCGCGTTTCGAGCTCGTGATGCTCGCCGCCCAACGGGCGCGCGACATCTCCGCCGGCGCGCCGCTGACGGTCGACCGCGACAACGACAAGAATCCTGTGGTGGCGCTGCGAGAGATCGCAGAAGGCACGATCGACCTCGATCATCTGCGTTACGAGCTGGTGCACGGGCTGCGCCGGCACGTCGAGGTGGAGAGCGAGGAGCCGAGCGATCTCGCCAAGGAGCTCGAGGCGCTCCTGCCGCCGCCCGAGGTGGGTGCGGTGGCGCCGATGCCGGCCGGCATCTCTTATGCGGAGCACGACGTTCCGGATCAGGACTGAGCCGGCCGCGGGTCGCCGGCCCGGGAGGCGGGTGCTGTGACCGCGGCGCTCGCCACCGGGGCCCCGACGCCGGAGCCGGTGCCCGAAACCGGCAAGGCGCAGCGGCGCGCGCCCCTGCGCCAGTACGAACTCGTCGAGCGGGTCAAAGCTTACGACCCGAGTGCCGACGAGGATCTGCTCAATCGCGCCTACGTCTTCGCCATGAAGGCCCACGGTGCCCAGTTGCGGGCCTCGGGCGATCCCTATTTCCATCATCCGGTCGAGGTCGCCGGGATCCTCACGAGCCTCCGGCTCGACAGCGCCTCGATCGCCACTGCGCTCCTGCACGACACGGTCGAGGACACCGGCGCCACCCTCGACGAGATTCGCAGGCTGTTCGGCCCCACCGTCGCCCGCCTGGTCGACGGGGTCACCAAGCTCAACAAGCTCGAGCTGCAGTCACCGCGCACCGAGCAGGCCGAGAACTTCCGCAAGCTGTTGCTCGCGATGTCCGAGGACATCCGGGTCTTGCTGGTGAAGCTGGCCGACCGCCTGCACAACATGCGGACGCTGCATTTCATCAAGGATGCGGAAAAGCGGCGGCGGATCGCAGTCGAGACGATGGAGATCTACGCCCCGCTCGCCGAGCGGATCGGCATGGAACAGATGAAGGCCGAGCTCGAGGACCTCGCCTTCGCCGAGCTCTGGCCCGACGCGCGGGCCTCGATCGTCCACCGGCTCGAGCAGTTGCGACCGGCCGGCTCCGCGGTTATCGAGCGGATCGTCCAGGAGCTCGAGGCGACGCTCGCCGAGGCCGGTATCGAGGCCGAGGTGACGGGCCGCGAGAAGGCGCCCTGGTCGATCTGGCGCAAGATGGAGCGCAAAAACGTCGCCTTCGAGCAGCTCTCGGACATCATGGCCTTCCGGGTGCTCGTCGATTCGGTGAGCGCCTGCTACGCCGCGCTCGGGGCGGTGCACGCGCGCTACGCGATGCTGCCCGGGCGCTTCAAGGACTTCATCAGCACCCCCAAGCCGAACGGCTACCGCTCGCTGCACACCACCATCCTGGGGCCCGAGCGGCGCAAGATCGAGGTGCAAATCCGCACCCGCGAGATGCACGAGGTCTGCGAGCTCGGGGTCGCGGCGCACTGGGTCTACAAACAGGAGACCGGGGTCACCGAGGGCAAGCGCTACCGCTGGATCCGCGAGCTCCTCGAGATCCTGGAGCACGCTCAGGAGCCCGAGGAATTCCTCGAGCACACCAAGCTCGAGATGTATTCCGACCAGGTCTTCTGTTTCACGCCGAAGGGTGATCTGATCGCCCTGCCGCGCGGTGCCACCCCGGTCGACTTCGCCTATGCCGTGCACTCGGAGGTGGGCGACCACTGTGTCGGCGCCAAGGTCGACGGCCGGCTGGTTCAGCTCCGCCACCGGCTCGAGAACGGCGATCAGGTCGAGATCATCACCGCGCGCAACGCCCAGCCCTCGCCAGCCTGGGAACGCTTCGTGGTCACCGGTAAGGCGCGGGCGCGGATCCGCCGCTTCCTGCGCACCCGCCAACGCGCCGTCTACATCGAGCAGGGCCGCGAGCTGCTGGCCAAGGCCGCTCGGGCGGAGCAGATCCAACTCGGCGAAGGGCGCCTCGAGCGGGTGCTCGAGACGCTGCGGCAGAAGTCGGTCGACGACCTCCTCGCGGCGGTCGGCGAGGGGACGCTCGGCGTGCGCACCGTGCTCGAGGCGGTCGAACCCGCGCTCAAGCGGGCGAACGCGGCCAAGCGGCGGGCGAGCGCCACCATCCTGCCGCTGCGCCGCCCGGGCGCCGCACCCGAGCCCGCCGGCGACCAACCGATCCTCGGCCTGCCGCCGGGTGTGGCCTTCCACTATGCCGGCTGCTGCCACCCGGTCCCGGGCGACCCCATCCTCGGCATCGTGCGGACCGGCAAGGGGGTCAGCATCCACCGAGCCGACTGCCCGTTCCTCGCCCGTGCGGGCGATCTCGTCGAGCGCGCCCTCGAGATCGGTTGGAACGACCGCGCCAAAGCGCCGCGCGCCGTGGCCCGGCTGAGCGTGATGACGCTCAATCGGCCGGGTACCCTCGGCACCATCTCGACGACCATAGGCCGGCAGGAGGCCAACATCGTCGACGTCAAGTTCGGTCGCCGGGCGCCCGACGTGGTCGAGATTCTGCTCGACGTCGAAGTCGGCGGGCTCGACCATCTGCACCGGATCCTGGCGGCGCTCCGCGCCACCAACGTCGTCACCGCGGTCGAGCGGGCTGCCAACTGAGCTTCTCGGGCGCGCGGCGCGCGGGGGCTGACTTATCGCCGATTAGTTGATAGTCTGGCGTCAACGCTCTCCTAGGAGGAAAAAGCGTGACGCGCGGCTACGGCCAGGCGGCGGCGCTCACCATGGCGCGGGTCCACTCGATCGCCTTCGTCGGGATGGAGACGCCCGAGATCGAGGTGCAAGTGCAGGTCGCCGCGGGCCTGCCCGCCTTCACCCTCGTGGGTCTGCCCGACAAGGCGGTCGGCGAGAGCCGCGAGCGGGTGCGCGCGGCCTTGAACGCGCTCGGCCTCGCGCTTCCGCCGCGGCGGGTCACGGTCAATCTGGCGCCCGCCGATCTCGTCAAAGAAGGCAGCCATTTCGACCTGCCCATCGCGCTCGGTCTCTTGATCGTCATGGGTGTGCTGCCGGCCGATCTCGTGGAAGGGCGGATCGCGCTCGGCGAGCTCGCGCTCGACGGCTCGCTGCAGCCGGTGGCCGGCGTTCTGGCTGCCGCGATCGCCGCCGCCGCCAGGGGGCGGGGGCTGATCTGCCCCGCGGCCTCGGCGAGCGAGGCGGCCTGGCTCGCGGAGCAAGTGGAGATCCTCGCCCCCTCGGGCCTCGTGGCGCTGCTCGAACACGCCCGCGGGGTGCGCGTTTTGGCACCACCCGAGCCGCGGCCGATCGAGGATGCCGCGCCGCTCGCCGACCTCAAGGACGTCAAGGGTCAGGAGACCGCCAAGCGGGCGCTCGAGATCGCCGCCGCGGGCGGCCACAATCTCCTCATGATCGGCCCGCCCGGTGCCGGCAAATCGATGCTCGCGGCCCGCCTGCCGGGGATTCTGCCGCCGCTCGATGCTGCCGAGGTGCTCGAGGTCGGTATGTTGCACAGCCTCGGCGGCCGGCTCGTGGAGGGCAGGCTCAGCCGCCGCCGGCCCTTCCGGGCGCCGCACCATGCGGCCTCGATGGCGGCGATGGTGGGGGGCGGCCCGCTGGCCCGACCGGGCGAGGTGTCGCTGGCTCACAAGGGCGTTCTGTTCCTCGACGAGCTGCCGGAATTCCAGCGCCCCGTGCTCGAGGCGCTCCGGCAGCCGCTCGAAACCGGCCGGATCGAGGTGGCCCGGGCCGCCGCGCACGTCACCTGGCCCGCCCGCTTCCAGCTCGTGGCGGCCATGAACCCCTGTCGCTGTGGCCATCTCGACAATCCCGCACTCGCCTGTCCGCGGGCGCCGCGCTGCGCCGCCGACTATCAGAGCCGGATCTCGGGCCCGCTCCTCGATCGGATCGACCTCGCGATCGAGGTACCGGCGGTGCGGACGAGCGACCTCGAACTGCCACCGCCGGCCGAGGGCTCCGCCGAGATCGCGGCCCGGGTGGCGGCGGCGCGTGCAGTCCAGGCCGAGCGGTTCCAGGCGCTCGGCCGCCCGGAGCTGCGGACCAACGCCGAGGCCGAGGGCGAGCTCCTCGACCGTATCGCCCCGCTCGATGCCGGGTGCCGGGCGCTCCTCAAGCGGGCAAGCGAGGCCTTCCACCTTTCGGCGCGCGGCTGGCACCGGCTGATCCGGGTGGCGCGCACGATCGCCGACCTCGAAGGCTCGGAGACGATCCGCAAGGCCCATCTGGCCGAGGCGATCGGCTTCCGCCGGCGGCCCCCGCCGCGGGCTTGACCGGGCCCTTTCGATCGCCGGTTGACCGGGCACACCGCCGGTCGTTAGCTCCATGGCCGGGCGACGACCGGAAACGGGCGGTCGGCACCGGGGGACGGGGCCGTGATCCTGGGGCTCGGCAGCGATCTCGTGGACATCCGGCGCATCGCGCGGACCCTCGAGCGGTTCGGCGAGCGCTTCACCCGGCGCTGCTTCACGGAACTCGAGCGGGCCCGCTGCGATGCCCGCCTCGCCCGAGCCGAGGGCTACGCCCGTCGCTACGCCGCCAAGGAGGCCTGCGCCAAGGCACTCGGGACCGGCTTCGGCCGCGGCGTCTTCTGGCGCGACATCGGGGTGGTCAACCTGCTGGGCGGCCGGCCGACGATCGTGCTCACGGGCGGAGCGGCGGCGCGGCTCGCCGCCATCACCCCGCCCGGTATGCGGGCCGAGATCGCGGTGAGCCTGACCGACGAGCCGCCGCTCGCCCAAGCGATCGTCGTGATCACCGCAGTGCCCGTCGAGACCGCTGTGAACTTGCCGCTCCCGTCCGGCTCCGCTAGTGTCACGCCGTTGCGAGCCGACCGGGCCGGTCCGGGCGCGCGGACCGGCGGGATCTGATCCGACGACGGCCGTGCGACGGACCGCTCACCCGGGGCGCGGAGCGAGCGGATCGATGCACGAGCCCATCGCGATGTCCGAGCGCCGAAGCGGTAGCCTGCTCGAGACCGTCAAGACGCTCGTCTATGCGGTCGCGATCGCCCTCTTCGTCCGGACCTTCCTCTACGAGCCCTTCAACATCCCCTCGGGCTCGATGAAGCCGACGCTGCTCGTGGGCGACTATCTCTTCGTCTCGAAATTCGCCTATGGTTACAGCCGCTACTCGCTGCCTTTCAGCCTACCCGTGTTCGAGGGCCGGCTGTTCGCGAGCCTGCCCGAACGCGGCGACGTGGCGGTCTTCAAGCTGCCCTCGGACAATCGGACCGACTACATCAAGCGGGTGATCGGCCTGCCGGGCGACAAGATCCAGGTCAAGGACGGGGTGCTCTACGTCAACGGCGAGCCGGTCCGCCGCGAGCCCGCCGGCAGCTTCGTCGAGGACGTCGACGGGCGCGGAATCGCCGTGCCGATCCTCGAGGAGACCCTGCCGGGCGGCCGCTTCTACATGACCATCGACATCACTCGCCAGGGCCCGCTCGACAACACCCGGGTCTACGAGGTGCCGCCGGGGCACGTGTTCGCGATGGGCGACAATCGCGACAATTCGCTCGATTCGCGGGTCGACCATGTGGGCTTCATCCCGCTCGAGAACCTGATCGGCCGGGCCGAGATCATCTTTTTCTCGGTCAACGGCTACGGCTCCCTTTGGGAGCCCTGGAAATGGCCGTGGAGCATTCGCTACGAGCGGCTGTTGAGCCGGATCCGCTGAGCCGCGCCGGCCGTGCCACCGCTCGCGCCGCGCTCGAGCGCCGCCTCGGCTACCGCTTCCGCGACCCCCGCCTCCTGGATCAGGCTCTCACCCACGAGAGTGCCGCAGCCGGCGCCCGCGGCCGGGCCCGGCCGCGGCCGTCGGAGCGGCGCTCGAACGAGCGGCTCGAGTTCCTGGGCGATCGGGTGCTGGCCCTCGTCGTGGCCGAACTCCTCCTCGAGCGCTTCCCCGAGGCGAGCGAGGGCGAGCTCACTCACCGCCTCGTGGCGCTGGTCAAAGGCGACACGGTCGCCGCGATCGGTCTCGATGCCGGGGTCGACGCGGCGCTGGAGATCGGTGGTCGGGTCGGCCGCAAGGCCGCCGACCGGCGCCATCCCTCGCTGGTCGGCGACGCGCTCGAGGCGGTGATCGGGGCGGTCCATCTCGACGGCGGGCTCGAGGCGGCGCGCGCGGTGATCGAGCGGCTGTGGGCCGAGCGCCTCGCCGCGGGTGGTGCGCCGGCGCGGCACCCCAAGCAGCTCTTGCAGGAGCGGCTCGCGGCCGAGGGGCGGCCGCTGCCGGTGTACGAGCCGATCGCCCGCGAGGGGCCCGATCACGCGCCGCGCTTCACGGTCAAGGTGACGGTCGAAGGCGTGGGCGAGGCGATCGGGCAGGGGGGCTCGAAGCGGCTCGCCGAGGAGGAGGCGGCGGCCCGGCTCCTCGCCCGGCTCCAGGGGGGAGAGCCGTGAGCACGCCCGAGAGCAGCCGTGCCGCCTTCGTCGCCATCCTGGGCGCGCCCAATGTCGGCAAATCGAGCCTCCTCAACCGACTCGTCGGTGCCAAGGTGTCGATCGTCACGCCCAAAGCCCAGACCACCCGAAGGCGGATCGTCGGCATCACCATCCGCGGACCGGCGCAGCTCTGCTTCGTCGACACCCCGGGTATCTTCGCCGCTGCCGGCAAGCTCGAGCGGGCGATGGTCGAGGCCGCCTGGAAAGCCGCCGCGGATGCCGATCTCGCGATCCTGGTCCTGGACGCCAAGCGCGGCCTCGACGGGCGTTCGCGGGCAGTGATCGAAGGCCTCGCCCAGGTGCGGGTGCCGGTTCTGCTCGCGATCAACAAGATCGACCTCGTCAAACCGCCCTCGCTTCTGCCGCTCACCGCCGCGGCCAACGCGCTCCGCCCCTTCGAGGAGACTTTCTACGTCTCGGCCGAGACGGGCGAGGGGGTGGAGGAGTTGCTCGATTGCCTGGCCGCGCGGGCCCCGGAGGGCCCCTGGCTCTACCCCGAGGACCAGCTTTCCGATCTCTCGAATCGGGCCATGGCGGCCGAGATCACGCGCGAGAAGATCTTCCTGCAGTTGCAGCAGGAAGTGCCCTACGCCACGACGGTCGAAACCGACCAGTGGGTCGAGAGCCCGGACGGCGAGGAGGTCCGCATCGACCAGACCATCTATGTCGAGAAACCGGGCCAGAAGGCGATCGTTATCGGCAAGGGCGGGTCCCGGCTGAAGGCGATCGGCGAGGCCGCTCGCAAGGATCTCGAGGCCCAACTCGGCCAGCGCGTGCACCTCTTCCTGTTCGTCAAGGTCCGCGAGGACTGGCGCGAGGACGCCGAGCGCTGGCGCGAGATGGGCCTTGAGCTCAAGCGCCGCTGAGCCGGCTCAGCGCGGCAACAGATGCGGTCCGTGCGCGACCGCACCACCCGCCCGGATCGCCGCCGCCACGAACACCGTCTCCGCGATCTCTGCCTCGCTCGCCCCCGCCTCGACCGCGGCCTTGCGATGGACCTCGAGACAATAGGGGCACTGGGTGGTGAGAGCCACGGCGAGCGCAATCAGCTCCTTCTGCTTGCGCGAGAGGGCGCCCTCGGCGAAGGCCGCCTCGTTGAAGGCGAGGAAGGCCTGCCAGGCGGACGGCGCGCTCGCGCCGAGCTCGGGCAGCTTCTGCAAGAGCGCGGGATCGTACATCATGGGCTCCTTCGGGTTTCGGCCGCGGGCGACCGCGGTTCGGCCGCCGGGCGGGACATTAGCGAGCGCTCGAGTACACTGCAGCTCGAACGCGCGCCCGGCACGGCTCCAGTTCGCGGGCGAGGGAGCGGAGGCGGTCTTGGAGTGGCGTGACGAGGGGGTGGTGTTGGAGGTCCGGCCGCTCGGCGAGCGCGATCTCAAGATCACCGCGCTCACCTTTGAGCACGGCCGCCACGCCGGCCTCGTGATCGCCGGCAGGAGCCGGAAGAAGGCCCCGCTCCTCCAGCCCGGCAACCGGCTCGACCTCCTCTGGCGGGCCCGGCTCGAGAGTCAGCTCGGCCATTTCGCGGTCGAGCCGCGCCGGCTCTACGCCGCCACGCTCGTCGACGATCCGCGTCGGCTGCAGGCCGTGGCGGCCGTCACGGCCCTGCTCGAGGCGAGCCTGCCCGAGCGCGAGCCGCACCCGAAGCTCTACGCGGCCCTCTTGACGCTGCTCGGCCGGCTCGCCGCCGATCAGGCCTGGCCCGAGGCCTATGTCCGCTTCGAGCTCCTCCTTTTGGCCGAGCTCGGCTTTGCCCTCGAGCTCGACCGCTGTGCGCTCACCGGTATGCGCGAGGGTCTCGCCTACGTCTCGCCGCGGACCGGCCGGGCGGTGAGCGCCACGGCAGCCGGCCCCTGGGTGGACCGGCTCCTGCCCCTGCCTGCTTTCCTCGCCGGCGGCGGGACGGCCGATCCGGCGCAGATCGCCCAGGGGTTGCGGCTTGCCGGCCATTTCATCGCCCGGCATATCCTGGCGCCGGTCGATCGGCCGATGCCGGCGGCCCGCGAGCGGCTCGTCGCGCTGCTCGCCCTGAACCCTTCCGAGGAGCCCGCATGAGCCGCGCCGAGCCCGCCTCGCGGATCGAGCCGATCGAGTTCGGCCGGGCGCTCGGCGAGCGCTATCTCGCCTATGCGCTCTCGACGATCACCGCCCGCTCGCTGCCCGATCTGCGGGACGGCCTCAAGCCGGTCCAGCGCCGTCTGCTGTGGGCGATGCTCCAGCTCCGCCTCGACCCCGCCTCGGGCTTCAAGAAGTGCGCGCGCGTGGTAGGCGACGTGATCGGCAAGTTCCACCCGCACGGCGACGCCGCGGTCTACGAGGCCCTGGTCCGGCTCGCCCAGGACTTCGCCCAGCGCTACCCGCTGATCGAGGGCCAGGGCAATTTCGGCAATGTGGACGGCGATGCCGCCGCCGCGATGCGCTACACCGAGGCGCGGCTCACCCCCGTCGCCATGGCGCTGCTCGACGGCATCGATCAGGAGACGGTCGATTTCCGGCCCACCTACGACGGCAGCGAGCGGGAGCCGGTGGTCCTGCCGGCGGCCTTCCCGAATCTCCTGGCCAACGGTGCGACCGGCATCGCCGTGGGCATGGCGACGTCGATCCCGCCGCACAATGCGGGCGAGCTCCTCGATGCGCTCGCTTGGATGCTGGGCCGCCCGGCCGACGCGCCGCCACCCTCGGCCGAGGAGCTCCTCCGCTTCGTCCAGGGCCCCGATCTGCCGACCGGCGGCGTTCTGGTCGAGCCGCGCGAGAGCCTGATCGAGGCCTATCGTACGGGCCGCGGCTCCTTGCGCCTGCGCGCTCGCTGGGAGCGCGAGGATCTGCCTTACGGCCAGTACCGGATCGTGGTCCGCGAGATCCCCTGGCAGGTGCAGAAGAGCCGGCTGGTCGAGCGGCTGGCCGAGCTCCTCGCCGCCAAGCGCCTGCCGCTTTTGGCCGATCTGCGCGACGAATCGACCGACGTCGTGCGCCTCGTGCTAGTGCCCAAGAGCCGCTCGGTGCCGCCCGAGGCGCTCATGGAGCAGCTCTTCAAGGTGAGCGACCTCGAGGTGCGCCTTTCGGTCAACATGAACGTGCTCGATGCCCGGGGCGTGCCGCGGGTCATGAGCCTCGCCGAGCTGCTCCTCGGCTATCTCGCGCACCGGATGGAGGTGCTCGAGCGCCGCAGCCGCTTCCGCCTCGCCCAGATCGCCGACCGGCTCGAGCTCCTGGACGGCTATCTCAAGGTCTTCCTCGATCTCGACCGGGTGATCCGGATCATCCGCGAGGAGGACGAGCCCAAGCCCATGCTGATGGCCGCTTTCGAGCTCTCCGAACGGCAGGCCGAGGCGATCTTGAACCTGCGTCTGCGCAACTTGCGGCGGCTCGAGGAGGAGGGGCTGCGCAGAGAGGCGGCCGATCTGCGCCGCGAGCGGGCCGAACTCGAGCATCTGTTGACCGACGAGGGCGCCCGTCGTGGCGCGCTGCGCGCTCAGATGCTGGAAGCGAAAAAGCGCTTCGGCTCGGGCCCGCTCGGGGCGCGGCGGACCCGGATCGAGCGCCCGGTCGAGCTCGCCCCCGAGATCCTGGAGGTGCCGGTCGAGCGCACGCCCGTGACGGTGCTGGTCTCCGAGAAGGGCTGGGTGCGCGCGCTCAAGGGCCGGCTCGAGCCGAGTGCCGAGGTCCGCTGGAAGGAGGGGGATACGGGCCGCTTCGTCCTCGAAGGGCTGAACACCGACCGGCTCCTGATCCTCACCGCCGACGGCAAGGCCTACAGCGTGCCGGTCGAGAAGCTGCCGGGCGGTCGCGGCAGCGGCGAGCCGCTCTCGCTCTTCCTCGACCTCGCCAAAGGCGTGGACATCGTGACGGCCCGCGTCCACCGCCCGGACGGCAAGCTCGTGCTCGCGACCCGCAAGGGCCTGGGCTTCGTCGCACCGGAAGCGCAGATCGTCGCCCAGACGCGGACCGGTCGCCAAGTCGTCAATCTCGGCGAGGGTGACACGCTCGCGGTCGCGGCACCGGTCGAGGGCGAGCTCGTAGCGGTGAGCGGCACCAACCACAAGATCCTGCTCTTCCCACTCGAGGAACTGCCCGAGCAGGCCCGCGGCAAGGGCGTGACACTCATTCGTCTCAAAGGGGCCGAGCTCGCCGATCTTCTGACGACCACGGCCGAGCGGGGCCTCGCCTGGCGGTCGGGCGAGCAGATCCGCACCTTCAAGGAGTGGGAGGCCTATCGCGGCCGGCGCGGCGGGGCCGGGCGAATGGCGCCGCGCGGTTTTCCCAAGGACCACCGCTTCGGTCTCTGATCCCGACATCGCGTGGAACCGGCGCTCGGCGGGGCGCGGGGTTCGCCCCTCGACCGGTAGCCGGGCTGCCGCCATAGTCGGACGCGGCGAGGGCAGGGGAGGAAGGGGAGGAAAGGTATGCGGCGAGCCGCGCCGGGCCGGGGGCGGGCGTTTCGGGTCGGAGGTCGCGGCCGATGGCGGGCCTGATCCTGCGCCGCCTCGCCTCCACGGCGATCGTCATGGCGGTCGTGGCACTCTTCGTCTTCGGCATGCTGCACCTCGCTCCGGGCGATCCCGCTGCGATCATCGCCGGTGACATCGCGACCCAGGAGGACATCGCCCGGATCCGCGCCAAGCTCGGCCTCGACCGACCCCTCGTCGAGCAGTTCCTGGTCTGGCTCGGCCACATCCTCTCGGGGGATCTCGGCCGCTCGATCTTCTCCGACCGGCCGGTGGCCGAGCTGATCGCCCAGCGCATGGAGCCCACCCTCGCACTCGCCACCACCACCATGCTCTTCTCGGTGCTGGTCGCCGTGCCGATGGGCATTCTCGCCGCCTGGCGCGCCGGCTCGTGGATCGACCGGCTGGTCATGAGCTTCGCGGTGCTCGGCTTCTCGGTGCCGGTCTTCGTTTTCGCCTACGTCTTGATCCTCCTCTTCGCCGTCAATCTCAAATGGTTGCCGGTGATGGGCTACGTCTCCTTACGGGAGGATCCGGTCGGCTTCTTCAAGAGCCTCGCCATGCCGACGCTCGCTCTCGGCGTGACCTACATCGCGTTGATCGCCCGGATCACCCGCGCCTCGATGCTCGAGGTCATCCACCAGGACTATATCCGCACCGCCCATGCCAAGGGCCTGGCTATCGCGCCGATCCTCCTGCGCCATGCGCTCAAGCCCGCCTCGGTGCCGATCGTGACCACGATCGGCATCGGCGTGGCGCTCCTGATCGGCGGGGTGGTGGTCACTGAATCGGTGTTCGCGATTCCGGGCCTCGGCCGGCTCACGGTCGATGCGATCCTGCGCCGCGACTATCCGATCATCCAGGGTGTGATCCTGATCTTCAGCGGTGTCTACGTGCTGATCAATCTCGTGATCGACATCGTTTACACCTTCCTCGACCCGCGGATCCGTTACTGAGCGATGGCCGCGGCGACTCCTCTCGAAAGCGAAGCGCGGCCCGCCCGGGCGGGCGCGTGGTTCTTTGCTCGCCGTTACCCGACCGTCGTGGCGGGTCTCGCCATCCTGTTCCTCATGGTGGCGATCGCGGTCTTCGCGCCCTGGCTTTCGCCCGAAGACCCGGCGCGCATCAATCCGCGCATGCGGCTTCGGCCCCCTTCGGCCGCCAACTGGTTCGGCACCGACCATCTCGGGCGCGACGTCTTTTCGCGGGTGCTCCACGGAGCTCGCGTCTCGCTCTTCGTGGGCTTCGCGGTGGCGCTCGCGAGCACCGTTCTCGGCCTCGCTATCGGTCTCGTCAGCGGCTTTCTGAGGCGCCTCGATGCCGTCGTCATGCGCATCATGGACGGCCTCATGGCGATCCCGGCGATCCTCTTGGCGATCGCCATGATCTCGCTCTCCCGCTCCTCGATCCGCACCGTGATCGTCGCCATCACGATCCCCGAGATCCCGCGCGTGGTCCGGCTCGTGCGCAGCGTCGTGCTCACCTTGCGGGAACAGCTCTTCGTCGACGCCGCGGTCTCGCTCGGCGCCCGATTGCCGCGGATCCTCGCGGTCCACATCATGCCGAACACGCTCGCCCCCTTGATCGTCCAGGCGACCTATGTCTGCGCTTCGGCGATCATCATCGAGGCGATCCTCTCTTTCCTCGGCGCCGGCACGCCGCCCGACATCCCCTCCTGGGGCAACATGATGGCCGAGGGCCGAACCTACGTGCTCGTGGGCTGGTGGCTCCTCGTGTTTCCGGGCCTTTTCCTCTCGCTCGTGGTGCTCGCCGTGAACCTCTTGGGCGACGGGTTGCGCGAGACGCTCGATCCGCGTCTGCGGCGCTCCGCCCGAAGTCTCTGAAGCGAGGATGGCCCCCGAACGTCTCCTCGAGGTCGAAGGGCTCGTGGTCGAGTTCCGCACGCTCGACGGGGTCGTCCGGGCGGTGGACGGTGTCTCCTGGCACATCGACCGGGGCGAGACGCTCGCGATCGTCGGCGAATCGGGCTCGGGCAAGTCGGTGAGCGCGCTCTCGGTGATGCGGCTCGTCGAGCTCGGCGGCGGGCGAATCGTCCAAGGTGCGGTTCGGTTTCGCCGCAAGGACGGCTCGAGCCTCGATCTCGTGCGAACGTCGGCGCCCGTGCTGCGGGATATCCGCGGCAACGAGATCTCGATGATCTTCCAGGAGCCGATGACCTCTTTGAACCCGGTTCTCACCGTGGGCGACCAGATCGCCGAGGCGATCGAGCTGCACCAGAGGAAGAGCCGGCGGGAGGCGCGCGCCCTCGCCCTTGAGGCGCTCGAGCGGGTGCGGATCCCGGAGGCGGCGCGCCGGCTCGATTCCTACCCGCACCAGCTCTCGGGAGGCATGCGCCAGCGGGCGATGATCGCCATGGCGCTCGCTTGTCGGCCGGCGCTCTTGATCGCCGACGAACCCACGACCGCGCTCGACGTCACGATCCAGGCGCAGATCCTCGATCTCATCAAGCTCCTGCAGCGCGAGATCGGCATGGCGGTGCTCTTCATCACCCACGACATGGGGGTGGTGGCGGAGATGGCCGACCGCGTCGTCGTCATGTGGCGCGGGCGCAAGGTCGAGGAGGGGCCGGTCGAGCGGATCTTCGAAGCACCGGAGCACCCGTACACGCGGGCGCTGCTCGCGGCCGTGCCGCGGCTCGGCAGCATGCGTGGCAAGGACCGGCCCGAGCGCTTTCCGCGGGTCGAGGCGGTCGAGGTGGAGCCGGCGGCTCGCACCGGCCCGCCCTCGGCCGGTTCGGCCGGTCGGGTGGACGGAGCCCGGCGCGAGGGCGGCCTGCGGCCCGACGGTCCGCTCCTCGAGGTCGAGGGGCTCACCACCCGCTTCGCCGTGGGCGGCGGCTTCCTCGGCCGGCCGAGGGCGGCCGTTCACGCCGTCGAGGGGGTGAGCTTCAGCCTCGACCGCGGCGAGACCCTAGCGCTCGTGGGCGAATCGGGCTGCGGCAAGTCGACCACAGCGCGGACCATCCTGCGCCTGCAGGAGCCGACCCGAGGCCGGGTGGTGTTCGCCGGGCGGGACATCACGAGCCTGCCGCGCGCCGCACTCGCGCCCGTGCGCCGGCGCATGCAGATGATCTTCCAGGACCCTTACGCCTCCTTGAACCCGCGCCTGCCTGCGGTCGAGCTCGTGGGCGAGCCTTTGCGCATTCACGGTCTCGCCCGCGGTGCTGCGCTGCGCGATCGGGTCGTGGCCCTGTTGCGCCGCACCGGCCTCGGCCCCGAGCATCTGCCACGCTACCCGCACGAATTTTCGGGCGGCCAGCGCCAGCGGCTCTGCATCGCCCGGGCGCTCGCCCTCGAGCCCGACCTCATCGTCGCCGACGAGCCGCTCTCCGCACTCGACGTCTCGATCCAGGCGCAGATCGTCAACCTTTTGATCGACCTGCAGGAGGAGCTCGGGCTCTCCTATCTTTTCGTGAGCCACGATCTGGCGGTGGTCGAGCGGATCGCGCACCGGGTGGCGGTCATGTATCTCGGCCGGATCGTCGAGATCGGCCCGCGTGCCGCCATTTTCGAGGATCCGCGGCATCCTTACACGAAGAAGCTGCTGGCGGCCGTGCCGGTGGCCGATCCGCGCCGACGGCGCGGCGAGCTGCGCCTGGCCACCGAGGAGATCCCCTCGCCCTTGCGACCCTGGGGCTTCGAGCCGCCGCACGCCGTTTACGAGGAGGTCGGCCCTGGCCATCTCGTGGTGCGCGACGCCGCTTAGGGCGGCATATCGAACCGCCTCGAAAGAGGCGGGGCATCAGTCCGGGACGTGGTCGAGGCCGCCGTGGCGTGCCGACCAGCCCACGGGGTCGGAGAGGAACGCCTCGACCTCGCCGAGCACCGCCGGTGCGAAGCGCCCTTCGCTGCGGGCCACCGCCAACACGTCCCGCCAGGTGCAGAGATGGTGGAGCGTGACGCCGAGCTTCTCGATCGTCGCCCGGGCGTGCGGAAAGACGTCGTAATAGAAGACCACGAAGGCGTGCTCGCAGGTCTGGCCGGCATCTCGGAGCGCGCCCACGAACCCCACCTTGCTGCGGCCGTCGGTGGCGAGGTCTTCGACCAGGAGGGTCCGCCAGCCCTCCTTGACCGCCCCCTCGATCCGGGCGTTGCGGCCGAAGCCTTTCGGCTGCTTGCGGATGTATTGCATCGGCAGCATGAGCCGCTCGGCGAGCCAGGCGGCGTAGGGGATGCCGGCGGTCTCGCCGCCCGCCACCGCGTCGAGCCGCTCGTGGCCGATCGCGTGCAGGATCGTCTTTTCCGCGAGGTCGAGCAGGGTGCGGCGCAGACGCGGGTAGGAGATCAGCTTGCGGACGTCGATGTAGACCGGGCTCGCCCAGCCCGAAGTGAATTTGAAGGGTGGATCGGGCCGGAAGGCGACGGCGTCGACCTCCCAGAGCATGCGGGCCACGGTCGAAGCGATGAAGGAGCGGTCGAACGCGGTCATGGTCGCAACCTCGCAAGGTCCGTGCTAGCCGCTCGCCGCACCCCGCGGAAGGGTGTCCACCGTCGCACCGGGACACCGAGTTGGACGCAGCCCTCGCCAATCTCCTCTCGCCGCCCGTTCTGTGCTTCCTGCTCGGCCTGCTCGCCGGGGTCGTCCGCTCCGACCTTGAGATCCCCGAGGCCGTGGCGCGGGCGCTCGCCCTCTACCTGATCTTCTCGATCGGCTTCAAAGGCGGGGTCGAGCTCGCCGGGACGAGCGATCCGCGCGCGCTCCTGCCGCCGCTCCTGGTCGCCGCCGGCTTGAGCCTCCTCCTGCCGCTGCCCGCCTTCGGGCTCCTGCGCCTGCTCACGCGGGCGAGCCGGATCGATGCCGCCGCGATCGCCGCGCACTACGGCTCGGTCAGCATCGTGACCTACGTTGCCGCCACGAGCTTCCTGCAGGCTCGCGGGATCCGCTTCGAGGGCTTCATGGCGGCGCTGGTGGCGGTCATGGAGACCCCGGCCATCCTGACCGGGCTCTTGCTCGCGCGGAGCGGGAAGAGCGGTGCCATGGACGCCCGAAGGCGCCGCGAGCTCCTCCACGAGATCCTGGCCAACGGTTCCGTCGTGCTTCTGCTCGGCAGCTTCGCGATCGGGCTTCTGACCGGTGCCGAGGGCATGCGCCGGCTCGAGCCCGTGGTCGCTTCCGGCTTCCAGGGCGTGCTCTGCTTCTTCCTTTTGGACATGGGCCTGCTCGTGGCCCGGCGTTTCACGGGTTTCCGGACGATGGGGGCGGGCCTCCTCCTCTTCGGCCTCCTGATGCCGATCGTGGGCGCCGCCACGGGCCTGCTCGCCGGCCGGCTGGTTGGCCTTTCGCTCGGCGGGACGGCGCTTCTCGCGACGCTCTCGGCCTCGGCCTCCTACATCGCGGTTCCGGCGGCGATGCGCCTCGCACTACCGCGGGCCGATCCGTCCCTCTCGCTTTCGCTCGCCCTCGGCGTCACCTTCCCCTTCAACTTGCTGCTCGGCATCCCGCTCTACCTGGCGGCGGCCGGGTGGCTCTTCGGCTGAGGGAAGGCGAGCGTGCAGACGCATCGACGCAAGCGGCTCGAGATCGTGGTCGAGAAGAAGCGCGCCGCTGCCGTGCTCGACCTGCTCGACCGCGACCCCGAGGTGACGGGCTGGACCATGCTGCCCTGCCTCGGCGGGCGGGGGCACACCGGCACCCGGCTGCCGGAGGGCGCCACGGACGCACTCGACACCGTCGTGATCCTGGTCGTGACGAGCGAGGCAGTGGCGCAGCGGGTCATGGCGGCGGTCCTGGAGCTCCTTGCGGAGCATGTCGGGATCGTGCTCTTGAGCGACGTCGAGGTCGCCCGGCCGGCTCACTTCTGAGCCGGCTCGACCTCCGGCACCGCCTCGTCGCGGGCCAGCCGGTCGAAGGCCCGCACGAGCTCGTAGCAGATCAGGATGCGCCGCTCCGCCGGCAGCCAGCGGGCGTTTTCCTCCCCGCAGGCGGAGAACCGGACGGTGAGCGTGCGCGGCAGCACGAGGCTCGAGAGAATCTCGGCCACCGCCGTCTCGATCACTCCCGCGTTGCGCAACAGGTCGCGCAAGGGGCGGAACTCCGGCACTTCGTCGTAGACCACCCGGATCGTGCCGCCGCGCGTCCGCTTCCGTTTGGCCCGGCCGTACGGCTCGAGGAGCGCCGTCCAGGTCTCGAGCACCCGGTCGTACTCGTCGATGCAACGCTCGATCTCGGCCTGGTCGAGGCCGAGCTCCTCGGCGAGGTCGGCGAAGGTCGCGGGATCGCTGCCGACCAGGAGGCAGACGAGACGGGCGAAGCGCTGCTCGTCGACCCCGTGCATCACCCAATAGACCGGCTCCTCGGGCTCGCCGCGGCGGTCGGCGGCCATCGCCCAGCCCTCGGCGGCGGCGCGCACGAGCTCGTCGCGCTGCGGGTCGGGCTCGGTCGGCAGGAGCAGGAGGAGGGCGAGCTCGTCGACCGCCTCGAACGCGAGCGCGGTGGGCTCGAGGTCGAGCTCGGCGATCAGCGCCCGGGCGAGCTCGGTCGCGAAGGTGGCGAGCGTGTTGCCGAGGACGAAAGTCTCGATCGCAGCCTCGTCGGCCAGAGCCTCCTCGATCTCCGGCGCCTCGAGCTGGGCCGGGCGATCGCCGGCTCCGGCCGGCGACGTCGCGAGGCCGGCCGCCAGGCCGACGACCAGCACGAGCCATACCCGCAAAGGTGCCGTAGTCGCGAGGAGCATTCGTCACCGCCTGATCCGCCCCGCAGCCCTAGCCGCTCGAGGCGGACGCCGGCAATGTGGCGACCGATGGGCGCTCGGCAACCGTCTCCTGCTGCGGCGCAGCGAAGATCGCACGGGCGGCGCGCGCGAGCATCACCGTCCGCACGGCCTCCGCGAGCGTGCGGGCGAGCCCACAGCCAATCGCCGAGCCGAAGCCGAGCGCGAGCGCGAGGCCGACCGCGAAGGCGAGCGTCATCGCCAGATTGCCGAGCAGGAGGGCGCGCTGGCCGCGGGCACCGGCAAGGGCACCCTGCAGCACCGCACTCGGATGCTGGAGGGCGAGCCAGGGCAGGAGTGCCAGGAGTAGGGGGCCGCTCTCGGCGAAGGCCGGGCCGAAGAGCAGAGCCACTAGCGGCGGGCCGGAAAGGGCGCCAGCGGCCGCGAGGCCCGCGCCGATCAGCGTCGCCGTCCGCAGCTGGCGGCCGAGCTCGGCGCGTGCGGCCGCCGGGTCGACGCGCAACGCCCCGATCCGCGCGGTGGCGATCTGGTTGGCGGCGTTCGCCAGGACGAGGCCGGCCACGACCAGCGAGGAGGCGAGATAATAGGCACCCGCCCGCTCCGCGCCCAGGACCAGACCCACGAGCAGGAGATCGGCCGCGAGCAGGGCCTGGTTCGTGAGCGTCACGAGGGCGAGCGGGACGCCGAGCCGCAGCATGCGCGCTGGCGGCAGGGGCGCCGCAACGCCGGTGGGTGCGGTGGCGGCCGGGCTCGCACGGAGAAGCGGCCAGGAGGCGAGTGCGGCGAGCGCCCAGGCGAGCGCGAACAGGGCGGCGAGCCGCTCGAGATCGAGGGCCGTCCCGGCGAGCGCGAGCAGGAGGCACCAGGCAGCCGGACGGACGAGGAGGAGAGCCCCCGCCAGGACCGGCCGGTCGTCGACCAGCGCCAGCCAGTCGAGCTGGAGGGCGATCGCGAAGAGGCTCGAGAGCACGAGCGCCGCGGCTTCCAGCCGGTCGGGCGCGAGCCGGGCGACCGCGAGCAGGAGCAGGCCCGTGACCAGGCTCGCGAGCAGAAGGCGCGTGCCGAGATAGGCGGGCAGGAGGCGGCGCGGGCCGCCGGCGGTGGCGGCACCCTCGGCCGTCACCACCGAGCGCAGCCCGCACTCCGAGACGTGCAACGCCCACCCCTGGACCGCGAGCAGCATCGACCACTCGCCGAGCAGGGCGGGGCCCGCGGCCGGGGCGAGTTGGAGCGTGGCGAGCAGGCCGAGGCCGGCGGCGAGGGCCCGCGCTCCGCCCAGGGCCGCGAGCCGGAGGAGGCCGCGGCGAGAGATCTCGATTGCGCTCAACCGGCGGCGAGCCGGCGGTAGAGGCCGAGCAACCGGTCCATGATCGCCCGCTCGTCGAGCGCCGCCGGAGCGGAACAGCGATAGCAGCCGCTCGCCACGAGCGCGCTCGCCGCCCGCACCGCCTCGGCGAGCTGCCCTTCCTCGGCCGGCCGAACGAAGCCCGTCATCCCCTCCTCGAGCCACTCGCGGACATCGCCCACATCGGTCGTGACGACCGGGCGGCAGGCCTCGAGAGCTTCCTTGACCACGGTCGGCGAGGCCTCGTAGCGGCTGGTGACGAGCAGGATTCCGTGCGCCGCCAGGATCCGGGGGACCCGGTCGTGCGGCTGGCGGCCGAGCCAGCGGATCCGCTCGCGTACCGGGCTCTCGGCGATTCGCCGGACGAGCGCGCGGGCGTCTTCTCCGTCGCCCACGATCGTGAGCGTGTAGTCCTCGCCTTCGGCCACGAGGCGCTCCAGGACGGCGATCGCGAGCGGCACGTTCTTCTGACGGCTGATCCTGCCGAGCAGCAGGAGCTTGCGGGCGAGTTCGGGGCCGGGCGGCCCGACCGGCAGGTCGGCGAACAGGCGAGCGTCGAAGCCGGCCGGGATCACGCTGGCGCGCTCGAACGGTTCCGGAGCGACCTCGCGGGCGAGAGTGCGGCGGTCGCGGTCGCTCACGCAGACGATCGCATCGGCCCGCCGGACGACCCACCGCTCGAAGACGAGCATGAGCGCGCGCAACGGCCGGGAGAGCCGGCCGAGCTTGCCCTCGAGGACCCGGCCCGTGACATTGTGGTAGCTCACCACCACTCGGCCTCGGCGCGGGGCCAAAACGAGCTTGGGCCAAGCGGCGTAGTTGCGGTGGAAATGAAGGACGTCGCCGGGTCCGATCCGCCGGCGATTGCGCCAGAACCAGCCCCAGAGGCCGAGCCAGAAGCCCAGGAAGTTCGAGCCCCGGGCGACATAGACGACGCGCGGGTCGCAGCGCTCGTCCTGCAGCCGGCAGCCGATCAGGAGGAAGGGCTCGCCCGAGCGGTCGAGGGCGCGAAACAGGCCGCGGAAATGCTCGGCTCCGCCGCCCAGGTCCTGGGCCAGAGGATCGTTGTTGTAGAAGACGTAGATCATGCCGGCCTCGCGAGCTCGGCACGACCGGAGCGGACCGCCTCCAGCACGGCTTCGACGGTCGCTTCGATCGGTCCGTCGTTGTCGATGAGAGGCAGGTCGAGCGCGGCGGCGAGCCGTCGATAGAGCCGCCGCCTGCGCTCGAAATGGCGGTCGGCCACGGCATCGGGCCTGAGCGGTGCGATCAGCTCCGGGCTGCGCTCGACGACCACGGCCGCCGCCGGACGCGGCAGGAGGCGGAGGAGCCGGGGCCCCAGCCGGTCGAGCACGAGCGCGTCCAGGCCCGTGTCGACACAGAGATCGACGAGCGTGTCGAGTGGGCAGCGATCGGCCAGGATCGGGGCGGGCCCGCGGAACCGGGCGAGCGTGTCGAGTGCGAGATCGATCGCCTGGAGAGCCAGGAACGGTCGTGCATAGGCCGTACCCGCGAAGTCGTGGTAGCCGATCGTGAAGCCCGGATGGCGTTCCTTGCGGTTGTGGCCGGTCAGTCGGGCGGCCGCCAGGAGCGGCTTCGAGAGATAGTTGCGAAAGCGGCTCCAGACGTGGCGGGTGCGGATGCCCGAGGTCGCGAGCCGAGCGGCGAGCCGCTCGACGAGCAGGGTCTTGCCGGCACCGTCGATACCGCAGATCGCGAGCAGCCGGAACCGGGCCGCCGGGTGCGCGGGTGCGAGGAGGCTCTCGACCGCCCGGTCCCAGCGGGTCCAGCCGGTCGGATCGGGGGGCGGGCCCGCGGGCCGACGGAGCGCATGGAGAAGGGCATGCGGCAGATCCTCGGGCCGCGGTGCGACGATGCCGCCGAGAGCGCTCGCGTGCTCGCTCACGCCGGGTGCGTCGAGCACGACCACGGGCCGGCCCGAGAGGGCCGCCTCGATCACGACGAGCGGGACTTCGGACACCGGTGCGCGGAAGGGTAGGAGGAAAGCGCGGCAGCGGGCGAGCCGGTCGCGCAGCTCCTCGACCGCGAGCATCCGCGTCTCGAGCTCGATCCGGTCGGCGACCGGGCTCGCGGCGATCCGCCGCTGCAGCCAGGCGAGAGCCGAGGGCCCGCCGTCCGGGCGGATCAGGAGCTCGAGACGGCCCTCGAAGCCGAGCGTCGCGGCCCGCTCGAAAGTCTCGATCGCGAGATCGACGCCGCGAAGCGCGAGCGCGGGGCCGAGATAGGCGATCCGGCAGAGGCCTTCGGGCGGCGGCAGGCCGGTGCAGACCGCGGCCTCGACTTGCGGACGCAGAAGGCGGCCCTGCGGCAAGCCCAGGGCACCGTAGCGCTCGCGCGCGGCCGCGCTCAAATAGAGGACCTCGTCCGCTCCGGAGCGGGCGAGGCCGCGGCGCAGGAGGAAGCCGGGCAGGAGCGCGTTGACCGCCGGCAGCGCCACGAAACGGCGCTCCCGCCAAAGGGCGGCCGGACCAGGTGCGAGCAGCTCGCGCAGCCGGATGCGCGGGCTCGCTAGGACGAGGGTGACGGGGGCGGGCAGACCCAGCGAGCGCATGCGGGCGAGGTCGAGCGCGCCGGTGACGAGCCAGATCCGCTCGCAACCGCGCTCGGCGATCGCCGACCGCAGTTCTCCGCTCGCCCGACCCGCCTCGAGCAGCACCGGGAGCCGCAGGATCTCGAGCCCGGGCTCGACGGGCGGGTCGGCAGCGTCGGTCAGAACGGTCACCGCGTGCCCGCGGGAGGCGAGGCCACGGGCGATGCCCAGGGCGACGTGCCAGGGCTGGCGGCGGACCCGGTCGCGTTCGAGGCCGAAGCAGACGACGGCGAAGCGGCGCGTGCCGACGGGCGTGGGCGCGCGCTGGATCTTTCGGGGCCGCGAGGGGACCGGGAGGCGCGCAGTCGTCGCCGCCGGAACCGCCGGTCGTGGCCCCGCGAGGACCCGGTAGAGCGGCAGCCTCATGCCACGAGCCACCGCCGCTCGCGGTAGAGGGCGGCGAGCCCGGCCGCGATCCCCGCCCAATCGAAGCGGGCACGGACGAGCGCCTGCGCTCGTCGGGCTCGGGCCGCCGAGGCTTCGGGATCGCGGAGCGCCGCTTCGAGGCCGACCGCGAGCGCCTCCACGCTCCGCTCCACGACCGAGAGCGGCGGGTCCTGCCCGAGCTCGGCCACGAGCCCCGTGCGGGTCGAGACCACGGGCGTGCCGGCGGCCATCGCTTCGAGGAGGGTGAGGGGCCCGCTCTCGTAGTCGGCCGGATTGACGGCGACGGCCGCGCGGGCGAGCCGGGCGCGCACACCCTCCCGGTCGGCGAAGCCCGGAAGCTCCAATCGATGGACCACGCCGAGCGCCCGGGCACGGGCGAGAAGCTCCTCGCGCAACGGCCCCTCGCCCAGGAGCACCAGCCGGTCGGCGAGACCTGCGGGTAGCCGGGCGAAGGCCTCGATCAGCCGATGCAGCCCCTTCCGCCAACCGAGGCGGCCGACATAGAGGACTTCGCGGCGACGCGGCCCGGCCGGTGCGGCGGCGAAGAAGCCCGTATCGACCCCGTTCGTGAGAACGAGCGGTCGGCTGCCCCGTAGCCTGTAGAGGGCTTCCAGCTCCTCGCGCACACCCTGCGAAACGGCGATCACGAGCCGGGCCCGATCGAGCCAACGCTGCTCGCAGAGGCTACTGAAGAACCGGGCATAGGCCTTGAGGGCGAGCGGCTCGAGGCCGCGCTCGGCGATCGCCGCACTGTCGGCGAGCATCGGGCTGTGGACCGTCACGAACACCGGCAGGATGGTGCGCAGAGGCGGCAGGAGCGGCAAGTGGACGTGCAGGAGCTCGACGCCGTCGCCGCCCCGCGCGAGCCAGCGCTCGAGGGCGGTGCGTGCCCGGGCGTGGCCGAGGGGCGGAGGGCCCGACCAGGCGACGAGCCGTGCCGGCACGCCTTCGACCGTGGCCGGGCCGGCCGTGGTTCCCGGCGGAGCACGACCGATCAGGAGCGGCTCGATCCCGAACGCCGGCAGCCGGCGGGCGAGCTCGACCAGATGACGGCCGATTCCTTCGCGGGGCGGCAGGTAATTGTTGGTCAGGAGTGCGACGCGCACGGGGCCGCCTCCCTCAGGGGCGAGCAGCGGCACGGACCAGGCCCGGCCCGGCGCCGTTCCAGAAGAAGTCCTGCCCGGAGAGCCGGCCGGCGATCCGCGGCGGCAGATGCGCGGCGAGCCGCCCGGCCCGGTAGCCCAGAAACCGCACGGCGGTATCGAGCAGTGCGTAGGGCAACAGATGCGGCGCCTCGGCGAGAACGGTACGCACGAGCCCGCGCACGTAAGCGAGGCCGCGGGCCTCGTCGGCGCCCCGGGCGAGCAGCAGATGGCGCCAGACCTCGCGCGTCCAGCCCACGTCGAACTGCCGGCGGAAGCTGTCGCGCAGGCGGGTCGGGTGGCTGTGCTCGACGATCGCCTCGGCGACGTAGGCGATCCGCCCGCCGGCGGCGAGCAGCTCGCAAACGGCGATCGTCTCCTCGCTCACGAGGGTGGGCTTGAAGCCGCCGATCCGATCGAGCGCGGCGTTCGACCAGGCAGCACAGGCGTTCGAGCAGAAGTGGACCGCACTGCCGAGCCGGCCGGCGTCCGCGGCACTGCGGATCTCCGACCGATCGGGGTAGCAGAAGAGGCGGCCGAAACGGGCCGGGAGGTCGGCGTCGGGGGCCGCCACTTGGCGGGCGTAGGCGATGTCGGCCCGGCCCTCGGCGATCGGTGCCACGAGCCGCTCGAGGAAATCCGACGAGCGGGCGAAGCAGTCCGGGGTTAGCATCACGACGATGTCGGTGGCGAGCCGGCGGCGCGCCACTTCCCGGGTGAGGCCGTGGTTGAAGGCCGTGCGGGGGATCACCCAAGTGTGGGCCCCGAGCGCGCGGGCGAGCTCCACCGTACCGTCGTTCGAGGAGGAGTTGACGACCAGCACTTTCGGCCGCAGCGGCGAGGCCAGCACCGGGGCGAGGCAGCGCTCAAGGATCGCACGCGCCCGCCAGGTGATCACCACCACGCCCACCGACGGCGCCGAACTGCGTCCCTCGGCTCCGGCCATGGCTCGCCTCCCGCCCGCGCGCGAGCTGCGGGCTCTCCTCGGGATCGACGGTGCGGTGGTAATGGTAGCGCACGCGCCTCAGGTTTCAACCAATAATTGATAGCATCGCCGCTGCCGGCGGCCGCTCGGGATCGAGGCTCGCGGCGAGCCCGTCCCAAAACCGCTCTTCGTCCCAGTCCGGCACGAGCGCGTACAAAGAAGCGCTGCCGACCCGGATCGGCGGTTCGTCGCTCGGCTCCGGCGGCTCGGCGAGGCGGACGGCGCAAGCGAGCCCCGTACGCCTACCGATCGCCCCGGCAAGTCGGCCGACGAAGGCGGCCACGCTCTCGGGCCAGAGGCTCGGCACGAGGTGTACTGGCCCACTTTCCTCCACGAGCCGCCTCGCGGCCTCGGCATAGGCGCGGGCGAGCGCGTCGACCGCCACGAAGTCGCGGACGAGCCGCGGCCGTCGGATCGTGGCGGTCTCGCCGCGACACCAGGCGGCGAGGAGCTCGCTCACGAGGCCGGGCTTGTCGAAGGGACCCAAGGGGTGGGCGATCACGAACTTGCCGAGGCGAAGGCCGCGGCGCTCGGTCTCGAAACGGATCGTCTGCCAGATCAGGGTCTTGGCGAGCCCGTAGGGGTTGAAGGCGCGGAGCGGCGGCGGACCCCGGCCTTCGTCGGCCTCGAAGATCGACCCCGTGACGAGGACCGCCCGACCACCGCCCTCGGCGAACCGGTCGAGCAGGGGGCCGAGGCCGGCCGTCGTGCGGGCGAGCGCACCACCCACGTCGAAGGTCGGGCTCCGGTGATCGCCCACCTCGGCACCGTGCAGGCACAGGAGGTCGAAGCGCTCGCGCTCGAGGAGTGCGTGCGCTTGCGCGCTTGCGAGCCCCGGCAAGCGGACCAGGCTCGCCGAGCCCTCGAGCCGGGCGAGGCGGCGGCGGGTGAGCGCGGGATAGGCCTCAAGCGGCCGACGGTGGAGGGCTGTGACCGAGAAACCGCGCTCGGCGAGGGCGCTCGCGAACCAGGTGCCGGTGAAGGAGGAGGCGCCGGTCAGGAGCGCACGCATCGGGGCCTCAGGCGGCGAGGTGGAAGGCGGGGGCGAAGTCGGGATGGGCGCGGTCGCGGGCGCTCACGACCGAAGGCTCGAAGGGCCAGTCGATCGCGAAGGCCGGGTCGTTCCAGCGCACCCCGCGCTCGCGCTTCGGGTCGTAGGCGGCCGACACGAAGTAGAGGACGAGGCTCTCGGGGGCGAGGGTGAGAAAGCCGTGCGCGCAGCCAGCCGGCACCAGCATGGCGCGGTGGTTGTCGGCGGAGAGCTCGGCCGCGGTCCAGCGGCCGAAGGTGGGCGCGGCCTCGCGCAGGTCGAGGACGCAGTCCCAGATCGCACCCGCCAGGCACAGCACGAGCTTGGTCTCGGCCGAGGGCGGCAGCTGGTAGTGCAGGCCGCGCAGCGTGCCCCGGTGGGTACTGCGCGAGAGATTGGCCTGGGCCACCGGCAGATCGACGTCGAGATCGGCGAGCGTGGTCCGGCAGAAAGCGCGGGCGAAGAAGCCGCGCTCGTCGTGCCGCGGGGCGAGTTCGAGCAGGCGCACGCCCGGCAGCGGCTCGCCGAGGGCGCGCATCAGGCGCTCTCCGAGCCGCGCCAGGGAGCGGCACCCGATTCCCACAGCGCGTGCATGCTGTCGCGGTCCTTGAGCGTGTCGACGCAGGACCAGAAGCCCTTGTGGCGGAACGGGCGGAGCTGCCGTTCCGCGGCCAGACGGTGTAGCGGGGCGCCTTCGAGCACACAGTCGTCGTCGGTCGAGAGATAGTCGAGGAAGCGACGGCGGAAGAAGAAGAACCCACCACTCGCCCACATCTCCCCGAGCATCGGCTTCTCGACGAAGCCCGCCACCTCGTCGTCCTCGTCGAGCTCGAGATGGCCGAACTGGGAGACCGGGTTGACCGCGAGCACGGTGCCGATGCGGTCGTGCGAGAGGTGGAAGTCGAGCTCGGCCCCGAGGTCGACGTCGGCGAGGCCGTCGCCGTAGGTGACGGCGAAATGCTCGGCATCGCCGAGATAGCGGGCGGCGGCGCGGGCGATCCGGGCCCCGGTCATCGCTGCCGCACCGGTGTGCGCGACCGTGACCTCCCAATCGGGGCGCGGTGCCGTCTGGTGGAAGCTCACTTCGCCCGTGCGGGTGTCGATCGTGAAGTCTTCGGTCATCGCCCGGAAGTCGAGGAAGAAGGTGGCGATGACCTCGGCTCGCCAACCGGTGCAGAGCACGAAGCGGCGGAAGCCGGCGCGGGCGTAACTCTGCATGATGTGCAACAGGATCGGCCGGTCGCCGATCTCGACCATGGGCTTGGGCCGACGGGCGCCGATCTCGCCGAGACGAGTCCCGCGGCCGCCGCAAAGTACGAACACGGGCACCTCAGCCGGACGCGGATACGACATGGCGAACCTCCAGCTCGAGCTCCGCCGGGGCCGAGAAGGGACGGGGTTCGTGCCCGCCGAGCCGGTCGCCGTAGCGCCGGATCTGGTCGGGGAGCCAGTCGGCTCGCCCCGCCTCGAGTAGCTGGCGATAGCCGTCGACGGTCCATTCGACCGCCTCGGCGGTGGAAAGGAGCGGCCGCCAGCCCAGGCGCTTCTTGGCGCGCTCGATCGAGAGCCGCTGCAAGGGCGCCTCGACCGCCGGCGGGACCGCTTCGATCTGCCAGGGACCGCTCCCTAGCCGCCGCGAGACCGCGGCCGCCACCTCGGCCACGGTCCACTCGTTGCCCGGCTCGGGCCCGAAGTTCCACGCCCCGGCGAAGCGTACCGGGTCGCACACGAGCGCCTGAGCGAGGCGGAGATAGCCCCAAAGGGCGTCGAGTACGTGTTGCCAGGGCCGGATCGCGCCGGGCCGGCGCAGCACCGGCGTTCGCCCGGCGGCGAAGGCGCGGACGAGATCGGGGACCAGCCGATGCGCCGACCAGTCGCCGCCGCCGATCACGTTGCCGGCGCGGGCCGTGGCGATGCCGATGCCGGAACGCGGCGGCAGGTAGGTCGTCCGCCAAGCGTGGGTGACGATCTCCGCGCAGGCCTTGCTCGCCGCGTAGGGTTCGTCGCCGCCGACCGGATCGCTCTCGCGGCAGGCCTGGTACGGCTCGCGGTAGCATTTGTCGCTCGTGACGATCACGACCGCCCGCACACCGGGCGTGGCCCGCACGGCCTCGAGCAGGTGGACGGTACCGAGGAGATTGGTCTCAAGCGTGCCGAGCGGGTCGCGCTGCGCCTCGAGCACGATCGGCTGGCCGGCGAGGTGGAAGACGAGCTCCGGCCGGGCCTCCGCGAAGGCGGCCCCGAGGGCCGGCCGGTCGCGCACGTCGCCCTCGAGGGCGCGGAAGGTCCCGGCGAGGCCGAGCCGGTCGAGGAGCGAGGGGGTGGAGCGCGGGGGATGGCCGAAGCCCGTGACCTCGGCACCCAGGCTCCGCAGCCAGGCGACCAGCCAGGTGCCCTTGAAGCCGGCATGGCCGGTCACCAACACCCGACGTCCCTGCCAGAAGCCCGGATCCGGCTGCATCGCGCCTCCGTCCCCCGCCCCGGGGGCCGCGTGGCGCCATCCCTAGCGGGATTCTACCTTTGCGTTAGTGACATTTCTCATACTTGCCGGATGCGCGACAGACAAGCACGCCCGGCCGAGGGCGGCGCGAGCCCGGCCACGATGGTTCGGGAGCGGAGGGTGGCCGCGAGCGAGGCCCGTGGCGGCGGTGCGCTCGCGGCTCAGCGCGGGTTGAGCGAAAGCAAGAATTCGACTATCGCCTCGCGGTCGGCCTCGGGCAGTTTGGCGGTGCCGTTGCTCACGACCTTGGCCATGTCGCCGCCCACGAAATCGCCGTCCGGCTTGATCCCGATTTGCAGGAAGGCGCGCAGATCGGCCGCGCTCCATTTGCCGATCCCCTTGTCGGGATCGCGGGTGATGTTCGGAAAGACTTCCTTGCCGAGCCGGCCGCCGGTGAAGGCGCGGCTCTGGTCGAGCACGCCGTACCAAGTGCGCGGCGTGTGGCACTCGCCGCAATGGCCCGGGCCGAGGACCAGATAGGCACCGCGGTTCCAGGCCTCGCTCCGGGTCGGATCGGGCCGGAAGGGCGCCGGGTCGTGGAAGGCCCACTGCCAGAGATGGAGGCCCCAGCGGATATTGTAGGGGAAGGAGAGCTCGTGCGGCGGCGAGGGCTGACGGACCGGGGGAATAGTGTCGAGATAGGCCTTGAGTGCGAGCAGGTCGGGCTCGCTCATCTTCGCATAGGAGCCGTAGGGGAAGGCCGGATAGTAGGGCTCGCCCGCGGGCGAGCGGCCCTCGCGCATCGCGCGTAGGAAGTCGGCCGTGCTCCAACCGCCGATGCCCGTCTCGGGATCGGGGGTGATGTTGGGCGCCCGGAAGCTGCCGAAGGGTGTCCCGATCGGGTCGCCGCCCGCGAGCAGCGGCCCGTCCTTCGCGGTATGGCAGTTGGTGCAGCCGCCGATGTGAAAGAGGCGCTCGCCGCGGGCGAGCTCTTCGGGCGTCGCGGCCGGGGCGGAGGCCCCGGCGAGGGCGACCGCCAGCCCCGTCGCCGCCGCCCGGACCCGAGCGCCGAGCTTCAATTCTCCGGCCGCCTATAGGGCCGATGGCAGCCGCCGCAGCCCTCCTGGCCGAGCTTGCCGAAGGCCTGGGCGGTGGCGGCCTGATCGCCGCTCTTGGCCGCCGCCACGAGGGCCTTGGCGAGCTCCTCGGCGTTCTTGGCCTTGGCCTCGAAGTCGGCGAAGTTCTGCCAGATGGCCGGCAGCGCTCGGGTTTCGCCCCGATCGCTGCCATTCGGGAACCAGGAGGGGATCTGCGGGATCTTGCCGGCGATGTGCTCGGCGTTCGCGGCCACCTCCGCGAGCGTCCCGCCCTTCTTGTCGATCACGATGTCCTTGATGGCGCCCATGCGCCGGCCGAATTCCTTGAATTCCGCCTGGCGCGCCTTGATCGCGTCCTGGGCCGTCGCGACACCGGCGATCGCCAGGACGCCCAACACCACGCCGAGCCCGACAATCCGCATGCCCATGGGTCTCGACCCTCCTTCTTACGCGCTCGCGTCACCGACCGCGGGCGGCCGCGTCGCGCCACCGTCGCTTACGACCATGGCGAGGAGCCCCGCCGGCCGGAACGAACCGGATCGGAAACAGACCCGTTCCGTCCGGGAACGAACGGCTCGTCCGCCTACTCAGGCCTGCGGCCGACGATAGGGCGTGTGGCAGCCGCCGCAGCCCTCTTTGCCGAGGGCCGCGAAGGCCTGGGTGGTGGCGGCCCGGTCGCCGCTTTTGGCCACCGTCACGAGCCGGTCGGCGAGCGCCCGGGCGTTGCGCGCCGCCGCCTCGAAGCCGGCGAAGTCCTGCCAGATCTTGGGCAGCGCTCAGGTCTGGTCGGTGCCCCGGTCGGAGCCGGGCGGGAACCAGCTCGGCACGCTCGTGAGCTTGTCCGCGATGTACTCGGCGTGCGCCGCCACGTCGGCGAGGGTGCCGCCCTTGCCCTCGAGCACCGTTTCCTTGATGGCGTTCATGCGTTTGCCCATGGCGTTCATCTCGCCCCGGCGCGCCTTGATCGGGCTCTCGGCCACCGCACTACCCGCCGTCGCGAGCGCGAGGGCGAGTCCGAAGGCCGCTGTCGTCCGCCGCATGGTCCAGCTTCCGTCCCCGGGGTGGCGCGCTCTCCGGCGGCCACCTCCCGCACGCTCTTGTGCACCGAACCCGGGCGGCCGGAAAATCGCGCTCGCGTGAGCGACCGGCCGACGGGCCGGCGCGAGAACGGACGAGGGCCGCGTGCGGATCCGCGCCATCCTGTTCGACAAGGACGGCACGCTCGTCGATCTGCGCGCCACCTGGGTGCCGCGCTACCGGGCCGCGGCCGCGGCCTTGGCGCGTGCCGCCGGCCGGCCGGAACCCTTCGCCCGGGAGCTCCTGCGCCGACTGGGCTGGGACCCGATCGCCGGCTCCCTCGCCGCCGACAGCCCGCTCTTGTGGGCGACGAACCGGACGATCGCCGGGCGCTGGGCGGCCGAGCGCGAGCTCCGTCCGCTCCGCTCGATCGGGATCGACCCGGAAGCGCTCGCCCTCGCCGAGCTCGAGGACGAGGAGCGCCACCCGCCACGGCCGCTCGGCGACGTCGCGGGCCTTTTCCGGCGGCTCGCCGAGCGCGGGCTCGCGCTCGGGCTCGCGACCATGGACCGCGAGGAGGCGGCCCGGCGCGGCGCCGAGCGGCTCGGCATCGCCGAGCGGCTGCGGTTCGTGGCGGGCTGCGATTCGGGCTTCGGCCACAAGCCCGAACCGGGCATGGCACTCGCCTTCTGCGCGGCGGTCGGGGTGCGGCCCGCGGAGGTCCTCATGGTGGGCGACAGCCCGGCCGATCTCGCCATGGCGCGCGCCGCCGGTCTCGGTCTCGCGGTGGCCGTCCGTTCGGGCGGAGCGCGGGAAACCGATCTCGCCCCGCTCGCCGACCGACTGCTCGAGGACGTGCACGGGCTCGAGGCCTTGCTCGACGGGCTCGGCCCGCCCCGGGCCTCGATCGGATCGCACCCGGGGCCGCCGGCGACGGACTAGCCGTGCGCGGCGCGCTCGTGCTCGCGGAGCCGCGGGATCAGCTCGGCGAAGTTGCAGGGCCGGTGGCGGATGTCGAGCTGGAAGACCAGAATCTCGTCCCAGCCGTCCCGGCAGGCGCCGGGCGAGCCCGGCAGGCAGAAGATGTAGGTGCCCTTGGCGACTCCGGCGTCGGCCCGGCTCTGCAGGCAGGAGGTCCCGATCTTGGGGTAGGAAAGCATCCTGAACAGCTCGCCGAAGCCGGGGATCTTCTTCTCGACCACCCGATCGAGCGCCTCGGGCGTGACGTCGCGACCGGTCACCCCGGTGCCGCCCGTGCTGATCACCACCTCCACCCCGGGATCCTCGATCCAGGCGCGGAAGCGAGCGGCGATCAGATCCGCCTCGTCTTTGACGATCGCCCGGTCGACGAGCTCGTGGCCGGCGGCGCGGATCCGCTCGGCCAACAGATCGCCCGAGCGGTCGGTAGACGCGTCGCGGCTGTCGGAGACGGTCAAGAGTGCGATCTTGAGCGCTCGGAAGGGAATCGTCTCGTCAATTCGGCCGGGCACGGGCGGACTCCTGGGCATCCAGCCTCTGGAGCACGGGCCAGCGGTTCTCGGCGAGGGCGAGGAGCTCGACGTTCTCCTGGCCGAGCCGCGCCCGGTAGACCCAGAGGTTGGTCAGCACCTTCTTGATGTAGCCGCGAGTCTCGGCGAGCGGAACGCTCTCGATGAAGAGGAGCGGGTCGTCGCGGGTGCCCTTGAGTTCGCGCTCGAGCCATGCAGCGACCCGGTTGGGGCCGGCGTTGTAGGCTGCCACGACGTGGATCAGGCTCCGGCCGAACCAGCGGTTCTCGGCCAGCTGTAGGAGCTTGTGCTGGCCGAGCTCGATGTTGGTGTCGGGATCGAGGAGCGCACCCTTGCCGGCGTAGGCGATCTTCGCCCGGCGCGCGACCTCGAGGGCGGTCTCCGGCATGACCTGCATCACGCCGACCGCACCGCGCGGGCTCCGCGCGTCCACGTCGAAGCCGCTCTCGGCGCGGATCACCGCGTAGACGAGCGCGCGGTCGACCCGGAAGCCGCGCGGCGGGGTCCAACGCGGCACCGGATAGAGGGCGCCGTCGTGCCGCCGCCCGTCGAGCAGTCGCATGCGCTGGGCGACCTTGAGCTGGACGCCGGGCAGGCCCGCGGCCTCGGCGAGCGCGATCAGGGCGTGGCCTAGCTCGAGACGCGCCTTGCCGGCGATCGCCAGAATCTCGGCTTCGACGAGCCGTGGTTGGCCGACCTGGGCGAGGGCCAGGGCGCGACGCGAGCCGGGGTAGCGGACCAGGAGATCGACCATCTCGGCCCTGAGCCCCGGCTCGTCCCATTCCCAGCTCATCGGCAAGCCGAGCACGGTCTGGGCGAGGAGACCGTAGAAATCCCGGCTCGAGCGGGCGGCGAGACGCAGAAAGCGGCCCACCTGCTGCGGCCGGCCGGCGGCCAGGTGTGCGCGGGCGGCCCAGAACGCGGCGGTCGCCACCTCCTCGCCGTCCGCTCCCTCTCGGTTGGCGAGGGCGCCCATCAGCTCGGCGGCCCGGTCGAACTCGCGCTTGCGCCAGGCGGCAAGCGCCTCTTCGAACTGCCGACGCGGCGGTCCGTTCGCTTCGCTGCGCCGCGGCTCCTCACCGGCGGCGAAGTTGCCGTGCGGATCGGGCGGCGGCCGCGCCCCGTCCGGCCGTTTGGTGATCGCCAGGCGGTGGATGCGGGCGGCCTGCGGCAGATCGCTGTAGCGCTCGAGCCAGGCCACGAGCTCTTCGTAGCTCGCTTCGTAGAAGCGGCCGAGGTAGCGCTCGGCGAGCACGTGGCCCAAGAGGATCCGACTACCGAGCTGTGCGAGCCGGACATCGGCCTCGGCCATCCGACCCTTCGCTTGGAGGGCGAAGGCGTCGCGGTAGCGGGCGACGTCGTCGTAACCGAGCGGGCTCGGGACGATCCAGCCGGCGGTAGGGGGGCCGTAGAGGGGCTGCAACCTCGCGGTCTGGAGCGGGACCGGCTCGGCTCGCGCCGCCCCGCCCGAGGCGAGGCCGCAGAGACCGAAGGCGAGAGCCAGACCCGCTCGGCTGCGGGCGGCTCGAAGCGTGGGGCCGAGTATCGTCAAACCGGGATGCCTCTCGTGATTGTCAGGATCTCAAGGGGCGTGCTCGGCGGCGATTCCTCCTCGGGGCAGGAAACGGGGCGGGCCGGTCTCGATCCCAAGCCGGCGGAGTTCCTCGGAAAGCTGCAGGAGATCCCGCCAGGCGAGCCGCTTCTGCATCGGCTGGCGCAAGAGATAGGCGGGGTGGAAGATCACGAAGGCCGGGATCGCCGGCTGTCCGCCGCCCGGCTCGTAGCGGAACCGCCGACCGCGCAGGCGGGTGACCCCTTCGCTCGCACCCAACAGCGCCTTGGCCGCGATCCCGCCCACGAAGACCAGAACCGCCGGCTGCAGGAGCTCGATCTGCCGCTCGAGGAAGGGCAGGCAAGTGGCGAGCTCCAGCGGGGTCGGCGCCCGGTTACCGGGCGGTCGCCAGAAGACGGTGTTGGTGATGTACACCCGCGTCCGGTCGAGCCCGATCGTCGCGAGCATCCGGTCGAGCAGCTTGCCCGACGGGCCTACGAAGGGCTTACCCTGGCGGTCTTCTTCGACCCCCGGGGCCTCGCCCACAAGCATCACCCGGGCGGTCGGGCTGCCGTCGCAGAGGCAGAGCCGAGTGGCGGTCGCCTTGAGCGGGCAGAGCTCGAAGCTCTCGAGCGCCCGGACCACCTCCTCGAGCGAGCGGCAGCTCCGGGCCAGGACCCGTGCGCCTGCGACCGGCGCGGCTTCGGCAAGGCGATCGATCGCCGACGGCCGGGAAGGTCCCGGGTTCGCGGTCGCCACCGGCTCGGGCGCCGCGGGCTCGACGGCCCGCGGCTCGGGCTCGACCGCGGTCGGTTCGACCGCGGCAGCGAGCGGGTCGTCGAGACAACAATCGACTCCCATCGCCAACTGCCAGTCGAGCCAAGCCGCAACCGCCGCCCGGAGCTCGCCGGCCGGCTCGCTCGGCGCCGCTGTCGCGCTTGTGCCGCTCATGTTCGTCGGGCCCGCATGGCCCGCGTTTCCTCCCGCGAAGCTCGGCCGGTCGGTCGGCCCCTCGTCGGCGGGACCCCTCCGGATACCCGCCGGCGATCCACCTAACCAGGAGGTGCGTAGATCGCCCCGACGCTGTTACCGACGTTCCGGGCCGCGCTTTATTCCGTGGGCCCGGGTTCGTCCGCGACCGACCCGTTGCGCCGCGAGGCAGCGGCGGGCTCGACTCAAGCGGCGGGCTCGACTCAGATGTCGCGGTAGGGGATCGGCCGACCGTCCGGGCCGGTGACGAGCTTGCCGCTCTCGTCCTGCGCCGCTATGTAGCGACCGTGCCCTACCGCGGACCCGACGTAGAGGGCCGGCTTGACTTTCTTGCCCTCGAACGTCTTCGCCTGCTGGGCCGGCCCGCGCGCCGTGGGATCGTTCTTGCTCTTGGACGTCTTGAGCATCGTGCCTTCTCCAACACCATGCGAAACCCCGGCACGGCCGCGCGCGGCTCGGCCGAATGGCAGGCTACTAGGCGGGCCGCGGGCGTTCCGTCAAGTCGACCCGGGGCGGCGGAGTATCCGCGCGCCTAGTCGCCTCGTCGTCCTCCTGCTCGCCTCGAGCCTGGTCGCCTGCACCGGCCGATCGCCCGGCTGGCTGGGTTCGGGCTGGCGCGACGTTGGGCTCGCCAACGCCGAGGAGTGGGGCCAGGGCCGCTCGCCGGCTGCGGCCTACCTGGCCGGCCGGCACGCCCTCGAGATCGGCCGGGTCGAGGAGGCTGCCCGCTATTTCGATCGCGCCTCCGGCGCCGATCCGCTCAATCTCGAACTGCGCCGGCAGACCTTCCTGCTCACGATCGCGGCCGGCGAGATCGACCGCGGCCTCCAGCTCGCCCGCCAGCTGCTCGAGCTCGACGCTTCGGCCGAAGAGGCCCGGCTCCTGCTCGCCGTGGCCGAGGCCAAGGCCGGCCGCTTCCAGGCGATGCGCGAGCAGGTCGCCCGACTCGGCGGCCGCGGCCCGCTCGGCGGCATCGCACCGCTTCTGCGAGCCTGGGCGCGGGCCGGCACGGGCGATCTCGAGGCCGCCCTCGAGCTCCTCGAGCGCGGCGGCCGGGACGACCCCTTCGCACTTCTGCGGGGTTATCACCGGGCGATGATCCTCGCCTACGGCGGTCGCCTCGCCGAAGCCAGGGCGGCCCTCGCCGCCCTGGAAAAGGGCGACGAGCCTCTGCCGTTGCGCGTGCTGTTCGCCCAGGCCGCGCTGGACGTGCGCGCGGGCGAGCGCGAGCAGGCGCTCGCCCGGCTCGACCAGCGCGGTGGGCGCTCGGGTGAACCGGCCTCGCTCGCGGCGATCCGCGAACGGATCGCCCGGGGTGGCGAGGGGTGGCTGCCGGCCTCCGACCCCGTCGCCGGCGCCGCCGATCTGCTCCTCGGCCTGGCCGAGGTCTTGCGCGAGCAGCGGGCGGGTGCCCAGGCGCTGGTCTACGCCCGGCTCGCAGCATACCTCACGCCTGAAGCCGGCGACGTCTGGCTCGCGATCGGCCGCATCGCCCAGCTCCAGGGGGACCAGGCCCTGGCGATCCGCGCCTTCGAGTACGTCGGCGAGAGCTCGCCCTTCCATTGGGAGGCGCAGCTCGCCAAGGCCTCGGCCCTCAAGGACCAGGACAAGGAGGAGGAAGCGATCGCGCTCTTGCGCGCGCTCGCCGATCGCAAGCCGGAGCGAATCGACGCCCTCGTTCAGCTCGGCGATCTCCTGCGCTCCGAAGAGCGCTTCGCCGAGGCGGGCGAAGCCTACGCCCGGGCGATCGCGCGCGTCGCCGCGCCCAGCCGCCAACACTGGCGGCTCTTCTACGTGTACGGCATCGCCCTCGAGCGGACCAAGCGCTGGCCCGAAGCCGAGGCCGCTTTGTTGAAGGCGCTCGAGCTCCAGCCCGACCAGCCCTTCGTTCTCAACTATCTGGGCTATTCCTGGGTCGATCAGGGCCTCAACCTCGACCGCGCCAAGGCCATGCTGCACCGCGCCGTCGAGCTCCGGCCGCGGGACGGCTTCATCGTCGACAGCCTGGGCTGGGCCTATTTCAAGCTCGGCGAGTGGGAGAAGGCGGTGAGCTATCTCGAGCGCGCGGTCGAGCTGGAGCCCGGCGATCCGACCATCAACGATCACCTGGGCGACGCCTATTGGCGGGTCGGCCGTTATCGGGAGGCGCGCTACCAGTGGCAGCGGGCCCTCGGCCTCAAGCCCGAGCAGGAAGCTCTGGCCGGGATCAACGAGAAGCTGGAGAAGGGGCTGCCCGAGCCGGATGCTCGACGGGGATGAGCCCGCCGTTGTCGAGACGGCGCCGGCCAAGCTCAATCTCGACCTGCTCGTCACCGCCCGGCGGGTCGACGGCCGCCACGAGCTCGACAGCCTCGTGGTCTTCTGCGAGCTCGCCGACCGGGTGGAGGTGCGCCCCGCCGAAGGCTTCTCTCTCGCGGTGAGGGGACCGACCGCGGAGACGGTGCCGACGGGCCCCGACAATCTCGTGCTGCGCGCCGCCCGCCTTTTGGCCGAGGCCGCGGGCGTCACGGCCGGTGCCGCGATCTCTTTGCACAAGGAGATCCCGGTCGCGGCCGGGCTCGGCGGTGGTTCGGCCGATGCCGCTGCGACGCTTCGGGGCCTGCGCCGCCTCTGGGGCCTCGCGCTCGACGACGAGCGCTTGCGCGATCTGGGACTCGCCCTCGGTGCCGATCTGCCGGTCTGCCTGTGGGCACGGCCCGCCCGCATGCGCGGCATCGGCGAGCGGCTCGATCCGGTGCGCGGTCTGCCCGATTTGCCCCTCCTCCTCGTCAATCCCGGCCGTCCGCTCGCCACGGGGGCGGTCTTCCGCGGCCTTTCGGGGCCCTTCCGCGCGGCCGACCGACCGCCCTTCCGGCCCTGCCCGAGCCTCTTCCGCTTGGCCGTGTGGCTGGCCGAGAGCCGCAACGACCTCGAGGCTCCGGCCCGCCGCCTTGAGCCCGAGATCGGCCGCGTGCTAGAGGAGCTCGAGGGGCTCTCGGGCTGCTTGCTCGCGCGCATGAGCGGTTCGGGTGCGACCTGCTTCGGACTCTTCGGCGATCGCGGCGAACTCGAGACCGCGGCCCTTCTCCTGCGTCGCAAGCGTCCCGACTGGTGGATCCGTGCGACCTTCGCGAGGGGCGCTGCGTGATCCTGCTCGCTACAGACTTCGGCCTGTCCGGGCCCTATGTCGGCCAGTTGCATCTCGTGCTCCGCCGGCTCGCCCCCGAGGTGCCGGTGATCGACTTGCAGCACGATCTGCCCGCCTTTCGTCCCGATCTCGCGGCACCCCTGATCGCCGCCCATCTCGAGCTCGCCCAGGCCGGCGACGTGCTCCTGGCGGTGGTCGATCCCGGGGTCGGCACCGAGCGCAGCGCGCTCGCGCTCCGGCTCGACGGCATCTGGTGTGTTGGTCCGGACAACGGCCTCTTCGAGCTCGCGCTGCGCCGAGCCCGGGCGGTCGAGGCCTTCGCGATCGTCTGGCGACCGGCGCACCTGTCGGCCTCCTTCCACGGTCGCGACCTGTTCGCGCCCCAAGCCGCCCGGCTCGCCCTCGGTCTGCGCGAGGGGCTCGAGCCCGCGCACCCGACCCGCTTCGAAGGCTGGCCCGACGATCCGCCGCGGATCGTCTATGTCGATTCCTACGGCAACGGCTGGACGGGCCTGCGGGCCGACCGGCTCGCTCGCGGAACACGGTTGCAGGCGGGCGGTAGCACGCTGGCCCGTGCCCGCACCTTCGGCGAGGTGCCGGCGGGGAGCGCTTTCTGGTACGAGAACAGCTCGGGGCTCGCCGAGATCGCGGTCAACGGCGGCAGTGCCGCCGCCCTCCTCGGCCTGCGCCTAGGCGATCCGGTGGCGATCGTCGCTGCCGATTGCTGAACCTGCCGCGGCGGGCTTATACGGGTGACAGATTGGGGCGTCGCCAAGCGGTAAGGCAGCGGACTTTGGATCCGCCATCCGGTGGTTCGAATCCACCCGCCCCAGCCCTCGACCGGGCCGGGGCCCGGCAGCTGCGAGGATCCCTTGGAACCCTTCGATCTCGTGATCCGCGGTGGCACGGTGGTGACCGCCGGCGATCTCTACGCCGCCGACCTCGGTATTCGTTGCGGACGTATCGATGCCATCGGGGCGGAGCTTCCGCCCGGCCGCGAGGAGCTCGACGCGCGCGGCCTCGTGGTCCTCCCGGGCGGCGTCGACCCCCACTGCCACATCGAGCAGCTCTCGGCCGCGGGGATCGTGAATGCCGACACCTTCGAAAGTGCCACGGCCTCGGCGGCACTCGGCGGGACGACCACCGTGATCTCCTTCGTGGCGCAGCATGTCGGCAGCTCGCTCGCGGCCGCGGCGGAGGACTATCACCGGCGGGCCGAGCGCGGCGCGATCGTGGATTACGCTTTCCACCTCATCCTGGCCGATCCGCGGCCCGAGATCCTGAAAGAGGAGCTGCCCCCGCTCGTGCGCGCGGGTCACGCTTCCTTGAAGGTCTTCCTCGCCTACGACCGCCTCAAGATCGAGGACGAGCAGTATCTGGACGTACTCGAAGCCGCCCGTGCGCACGGCCTGATGGTCTGCGTGCACGCCGAGAACCACGGCATGATCCGCTGGATGGGCCGGCGGCTCGTGGAGCGCGGCTTCCGCCACCCTCGCTTCCACGTCCCTTCGCACCCGCGGATCGGCGAGGTCGAAGGTATCCATCGGGCGATCGCCTGCGCCGCCCTCCTCGATCAGCCGATCATGATCTTCCACGTCTCGACCGCGGAAGGGGCAGCCGTGATCCACCGCGCCCGCGGCGAGGGCAAGAAGGTCTGGGGCGAGACCTGCACCCAATACCTCACCCTCACCGCGGCCGAACTCGACCGGCCGGGGATCGAGGGGGCCAAATGGATCTGCTCGCCGCCCTTGCGCGAGCCCTCCGACCAGGAAGCGCTCTGGTGGGCTCTCGAGGTCGGCACCCTGCAGTGCGTCTCCTCCGACCACGCCCCTTACCGGATGGACGCGACCGGCAAGCTCGCCAAGGGCGAGAACCCCTCCTTCGAGGAGATCGCCAACGGCATGCCGGGCCTCGAGCTGCGCCTGCCGGTCCTGTTCGACGCCATGGTGCACGGCGGCAGGGGAGGGCTCTGCCGGTTCGTCGAGCTGACCGCCACGGCACCCGCCAAGATCTACGGGCTGCACCCGAAAAAGGGCACGATCGCACCGGGCGCGGATGCCGACCTCGTGCTGTGGGACGCCGAGCGGGCGGTGACGATCGCGGACGGTCCGCGCCGCGACCGCGCCGGTTACACGCCCTATGCCGGCCGCACGGTCCGCGGGTGGCCGCGCCACGTGCTCCTGCGCGGTCGGCCGATCGTGCGCGACGGCGAGCTCCTCGGCACGCCGGGCCAGGGTCGCTTCCTGCCGCGCTCGGGCGGTCGGGCGGCGGTACCGACCGGGCGCAGCGAGCCCGAATTCGACCCCGCCCGGAACTTCGGGGCGCGCCTGCGGTGAGCGCGCCCGACTGGAGCGAGGCCGCCCACGCCGCTCTCGCGCGGGCCGGCGTCGGTCTCCTGGCGCACGTCCCCGATGCCGGCCTCGCCCGGTTGATCGAGCGCTGTACGTCCGACCCCGCGATCCGGGTCGTGGGCCTCGCCGACGAGCGCGAGGGCCCGGCCCTTCTGGCCGGCGCCTGGCTCGGTGGGCTCAAAGGCGTGCTGGCCTGCCAGTCGAGCGGGATCGGCAACCTCGTCAACATGCTCGCGGTCGCCGCGGTGGGCCGCTTCCCGCTCGTCCTGATCGTCACCATGCGCGGCGAGTGGGGCGAGGAGAATCCGTGGCAGGTGCCGATGGGTCAGGCGGTGCCGGCCGTGCTCGAGGCCATGGGCGTGCGGCTGTTCTCCCTTGAGCGGGCGGAGGAGACGGGCGCCGTGCTCGACGGCGCGCTCGGCCTCGCCTTCGGCTCGGAGGAGCGGGTGGCCGTCCTCGGCCGCCAGCGGCTGTTGGGCGTGAAGCGGTTCGTCGCCTTCGGAGCCGGGCGATGAGCGACGGTCTGGACCGGCGCGAGCTCGTGGCCCGGCTCGTCGCCCGGCGCGGCGCGGCGCTGTTGTTGGCCGGGCTCGGCTCGCCCGCTTGGGACCTCGCCGCCGCGGGCGACCATCCCCGGCATTTTTACCTGTGGGGTGGTATGGGCGGGGCGTTCGCCATGGGCCTGGGCCTGGCGCTCGCCCGGCCGGAGCGCCGGGTGGTCGTGCTCGCGGGCGACGGCGAGGCGCTCATGGGCCTGTCCTCGCTCGCCACGATCGCGGCCCAGAAGGCTGCGAACCTCGCCCTCCTCGTGCTCGACAACGCAGCTTATGGCGAAACCGGTGGCCAGCCGACCGCGACCGCGGCGGGCGTCGATCTGGCGGGCATGGCGGCTAGCGCCGGCTTTCCGGCGACTCTGCGGCTCGACCGGGCGGAGCGGATCGAGGATGCGGTAGATGTCCTCCTCGGGGCGCCCGGCCCGATCCTGGTCCAGGCCAGGGTCGACCGCCGCCCGCAGCCGCTGGTCCTGCCGCCCAAGGACGCGGTTCTCCTCAAGCTGCGGCTGCGTGCCGCGCTCGGGCTCCTCTCCGTCGATCCCTGAGGGCGGCGTAATCTTTCCGCGAGCCGGCATCGCTAGCTTAAGGGCGGAGGGGCGGGATGCGCCTTCTGCTGGTCGAGGACGATCCGGATCTGGGCGAGGCGCTGGTCGCCAACCTCGCCCGCGACGGCTTCGCGGTCGACCTGGCCGCCGATCTCGCCACGGCCGAGGCGGCGTTCGCGACCAGCGCCTACGACCTTCTGCTGCTCGATCTCGGTCTGCCCGACGGCGACGGGGTCGACCTCCTGCGCCGCCTGAGACGCCGCCGCTCGACCGTGCCGGTGCTCGTCCTGACCGCCCGCGACGCGGTCGAGGATCGGGTCGCGGGCCTCGAGGCCGGGGCCGACGACTATCTCGTCAAGCCCTTCGCGCACGCCGAGCTCGTCGCCCGTATCCGTGCCCTGCTGCGACGGCCGGCGCGGGATCTCGGCACGACGATCCGGGTGGGCCGCCTGGTTCTCGAACCGAGCACGGGTCACACAGAGGTCGACGGCCGGACCCTTCTGCTGCCGCGTCGCGAGCGGATGCTGCTGGAGGTCCTGATGCGTCGCGCGGGTCGGGTCGTAACCCGCCGGATGCTCGAAGAAGCGCTCTGGGACCAGGACGCCGAGATCGAATCGAACACGCTCGAATCGCACGTCTCGCGCCTGCGGCGCCGGTTGCAGGAATGCGAGGCCGGGGTCAACGTCCGCAGCGTGCGCGGTGTCGGCTACATGCTAGAGGCGACATGAGACGATCGCTGACCCGTTCCCTCGTCGTCCGCTGTTCGATGCTGGCGGTGCTCGGCCTGTTCGCGGCGGTCGGCGAACACTTCATCCGCGACGGCGTCGAGCTGCATTACGAGCTCGACGACATCGCCGACAGCCTCGCCGCCGCGGCCCGCCCGGTCGACGGCGAGCTCGAGCTCGTGCCCGATGCCGAACTCCGCGCTTGGCTCGACGTGATCCCGGACCTGCACTTGTCGGTGTTCGATGATTCTGGCCAGCCGCTGTTCACCTTCGGCGCGCCCGCTGCGAAGATGGTCGAGGCCGCCTCGCGCACGCTCGAGGGTTATTTCGTGTTCTCGGCCACGGAGCGGGACGATGCGCAGAGCGGACCGCGTTTCGGCTACGTCGCCTCCCGTCGGGCGAGCGACGGCACCGCGCTTCGGATCGTCGCCGAGCGGGCTCCGGCGACCCCGCGCGATCGCCTGCTCTGGGTGCAGGCCGAGATCATGGACGAGTACGGGCCGTTCATGCTGGTGAGCGCGGTCCTGTCGATCCTCGTCGTCATCCTCACGGTCAAGAACGCGCTCGGGCCGCTCGCGCGGGTCTCGGCCGAAGCGGCCTCGATCGTCCCGGGCGACGGCAAGCGCCTCGGCCTCGAATCGGTCCCGCGCGAGATCCGCCCGCTGGTCGAGGCGATGAACGGTGCGCTCGGCCGGTTGCAGGAGGCGCTCGCCCGCGAGCAGCGCTTCACCGCCGACGTCGCCCACACCTTGCGGACGCCGCTCGCCGCCTTGCGGGCCAGGGTCGAGGGATCGACGGCGACAGCGGAACGGACGGCCCTCTTGCGGGCGATCGCGCGGATCGAACGCCTGGCCGACCAGCTCCTCTTCAAGGCCCGCCTCGAAGCCGGCACGCTCGACCGTTTCGAAGTCGTGGATCTCGGCGAGCTCGTCCACGACCTCGCCGGCGAGGCACGACCCGTGCTCTCCCGGGAAGAGAAGCAGCTCCTGGTCCGCACGCCGCGCGAACCGGTGATCTGTAGAGCCTCGCGCGTGGCCATCGAGCAGGCGCTGCTGAACCTGCTCGACAACGCCGCCAAGGCGGCACCCCGCGGCAGCGTCATCGACCTGGTGGCCCGGGCCGACGGCACGGTGCTCGTGTGCGATCGCGGAGCCGGCTTCGCCGAGAGCGAGATCGCCAACCTTTGCCTTCCGTTCCGCCGCGGGGCGACGAGCCGCTGGCAAGGTGCCGGCCTCGGTCTCGCGATCGTCGCCGAGGCGGTCCAGCGCAACGGCGGCGAGCTCGTGATCCGCAACCGCGAGGGCGGCGGCGCCGAGGTCGGGTTCCGGATCCCGTTGGCGAGCAACGCGAAAACTACACGCAAGCTTGCCGCATAGGAAACTTCGGGTTTCCTTCAGCTCCGCGTCCCGCTCCGGCAAGCCCCGACTCGTACCAAGGTCCCGTTCGATCCACCCAAGCAACGGGAACCGATCATGCTCCGTATCGCTTCGGCTGCCACGGTGATCGCTTTGTCGATCGCAGCCCCGGCCTTCGCCGGCCCCAAGTGCAGCGGTTCCGGCGAGAAGCTCGCCGAGAGCAAGGTGCAGGAGATGTACAAGGCGCAGGGCTACGAGATCCAGCGCTGGAAGATCTCGAGCGGCGGCTGCTACGAGATCTACGGCAGGCTGAACGGCAAGAAGGTCGAGACCTACATCGATCCCTGGACGGCCAACAAGCTCGAAGAGCAACAGGGTTGAGCCGGTGGCCGGGGTGCCGCGGGGCACCCCGGCCCGTCCCTTCCGTCCGCCGTACCCGACCATTCCTGCCGCGGAGGGCAACCGCCGTGACCGTCGCCGAACACCGGGTCTGGGACCCGCTCGTCCGCCTCTGCCATTGGACCTTCGCCATCGGCTGTGCCGCCGCCTTCCTCACCGAGGAGATGCGCACCGCCCACAAGATCGTCGGCTACGCGGTCCTGGCGGCGGTGCTGTTCCGCATCCTCTGGGGCTTTTTCGGTTCGTACCATGCCCGTTTCGCGAACTTCGTGCGCGGTCCGCGCGAGGTAGGCGCCTATGTCGGGGCGATGCTGCGCGGCGAGGAACCCTACCACGAGGGGCACAATCCTCTGGGTGCCCTGATGATTCTCGCCCTCCTCCTGCTCCTTCTCGTGATCGGAATCTCGGGCTGGATGCAGACCTTGGATGCCTTCTGGGGGGAGGAGTGGGTCGAGGAGCTGCACGCGACGAGCGCCGATCTGCTCCTCTGGCTCGTTCCACTGCACGTCGGCGGCGTGCTGTTCGCGAGCCTGCGCCACCGCGAGAACCTCGTGAAGGCGATGATCACGGGCACCAAGCCCGCGCCCGTCCACCCGGTCTCCCCCGCCGGGACCGCCCCGCTGCCGGCTGGCCGCGTCGGCTGAGGCCCCGCCGAGGCCGAGCCCCGCGTGCGGCGCTCCTCCCCGCCGCACGCGGGGTCGTTCTGACCGCTCGACGATGTTGCTATCGACGGGCGGGGAGGCGGCCATGGTCGAAACGACAACCGGTGCCCGCTGGCTCGCCGAGGCGCTGGCGACGGCCGGCACGAGCCACGTCTTCTTCGTCGACGCGATCCTGCGCCGCACGTTGATCGAGCTCGAAGGCCTGGGCGTGCGCCGGGTCCTCGCCCATTCCGAGAAGGCCGCCGCCTACATGGCCGACGGCTGGGCGCGGACGCTGCGCAAGCCCGCGGTCTGCATGGCCCAGTCGGTCGGCGCGGCCAACCTCGCGGCCGGCCTGCAGGACGCCTTCCTGCACCGCGCGCCGGTGATCGCCATGACCGGCCGCAAGCCGCCCGCCCACCAGCACCGCAACGCCTACCAGGAGATCGACCACGACGGCCCCTTCGCCGCCGTGACCAAGGCCCGCGCCCGTGTCGAGACGGGGGAGGAGCTCCCGCATCTCCTGCGCCTGGCCTTCCGCGAGGCCACCGAGGGCACGCCGCGACCGGTCCATCTCGACCTGCCGGGCCTCCAGGGCGAGATGCTCGAGACCGCGACGCTTGCGGGGCCGCCGGCGATCGATCCCCGCCACACCCGCGTCCCGGCGCGAAGGCCGCCGCCCGATCCGGCCGAGATCGAGGCCGCCGCTCGCGCGCTGGCCGCCGCCGAGCGGCCGGTGATCGTGGCCGGCGCCGGGGCCGTTCTCTCCGGCGCCGGGGCGACGCTGCGGGCGCTCGCCGAAGCGGAGCCCGTTCCGGTGGCCACCTCGCTCGGCGGCCGGGGCCTGTTGCCGACCGACCATCCGCTGTCGATCGGGGTGGTCGGGACCTACTCGGCTCCGCCCGCCAACCGGCTGGTCCACGAGGCCGACCTCGTCCTCTTCGTCGGCTGCCACGCGGGCGACCAGGTCACCCAGAACTGGACCGTCCCGCCAATCGGCCGAGCGATCGTCCAGATCGATCTCGACCCGCGCGAACTCGGCCGCTGCTATCCCGGCACGATCGGTGTGCTCGCCGATCCGGCCCGCGCCCTCGAGGCACTGCGGGCGGCGCTCGTGGCGCGCCCGAGCTGGCGGGGCTGGGCCGAGCGGGTGCGCGGCGAGCTCGCCGCCTGGCGGGCCGCGATGGCGCCGCTCTTCGCCTCCGATGCCGTGCCGATCCGGGTCGAGCGGCTCTGCGCCGAGCTCTCCGCGGTGCTGCCGGACGATGCGATCCTGGTCGCCGACACGGGCTATTCCGGCATCTGGACCGGTACCCTGGTCGAGCTGCGCTCGCCCGGCCAGACCTATCTGCGGGCCGCGGGCTCCCTGGGCTGGGCCTTTCCGGCCGCGATCGGCGCCAAATGCGCCGCACCCGACCGGCCGGTGGTCTGTTTCTGCGGCGACGGCGCCTTCTACTACCACCTGCCGGAGCTCGAGACCGCCCGCCGGCTCGGCCTGCCGCTCGTCGTGATCGTCAACGACAATTCCGCCTTCGGCCAAGGGCTCGTGAACGTCCATCGCCTGCAGGGCGAGCGGCCGGGCAATCCGGACGAGATCGTCCGCTTCGGCCCGACCGATTTCGCCGCCGTGGCGTGCGCCTTCGGCGTCGAGGGGATTCGGGTCGAGCGGCCGGAGGCGATCCGCCCCGCCCTCGAGCGGGCGCTGGCGGCGGGTGGCCCGGTCGTGGTCGACGTCGTCACCGACCCCTGGCCGCGGGCGCCCGAGCCCTGGATCCCGCCCGGATGAGCGCGTTCTCGACCGTCGCGGTGCTCGGCGCCGGGACCATGGGCCACGCGCTGGCCCTCGTTCACGCGCTCGCGGGCTGCTCGGTGCGGCTGCAGGACGTCCGCCCCGAGGCCCTCGAGCGGGCCTTCGGGCTGATCGAGGCGGCCCTCGACACGCTCGTCGCGGCGGGCGAGATCGGCCGCGAGGCGGCCGCCGCGGCCGCCGCTCGGATCGCGCCCACCGCGCGCCTCGAGGCGGCGGTCGAGGGGGCCGAGCTCGTGATCGAGACCGTGGTCGAGGACCGCGCGGTCAAGCGCGAAGTCTACACCGGGATCGCCGCGGCGGCACCGGCGGAGGCGATCGTGGCCTCCAACACCTCCTATCTCGACGTCTTCCCGCTGATGCCCGAGGTGCTGCAACGCCGCGCCGCGATCGCGCACTGGTACACCCCGCCCTACATCCTCGACCTCGTCGACCTGGTGCCCGGGCCCGCGACCGATCCGGCCGCGCTCGACCGGCTCGAGGCCTTCTATCGGGCGATCGGCAAACGACCGGTGCGCTTTTCCCGCATGCTCCAGGGCTACGTCGCCAACCGGCTGCAGGCGGCGATCGGCGCCGAGATATTCCGGCTGCTCGACGAGGAGGGGATCGAGCCCGCGGTGATCGACGAATCGATCCGCCACGGGCTCGGCCTTCGTCTCCTGCTCCAGGGCCAGCTCGGCAAGGCCGACTACACGGGCCTCGAGCTCGTCGCCAAGGCACTCGCCAATCGCACCTACACCCCGCCCCCGCCGCGCGACCGCAGCCCCACCCTCGATCGTCTCCTGGGCGAGGGGCGGAGCGGGGTGATGGCCGGGCGCGGCTTCTACGACTATGGCGGCCGGTCCGCGGCGGCACTGTTCCGCGAGCGCGACCGCAAGCTCCTGGCGCTCAAGCGCGCCTGGCGGGCGATCGAAGGGGAGGGGGCATGATCGGCGCGGATCTGCGCGGCAAGGCGGCGCTCGTGACCGGTGGGGCCTCCGGCATCGGCCTCGCCACGGTCGAGCGGCTCGCGCGTGCCGGTGCGAAGGTGGCGCTCAATCATCTCGCGATCGACCCCCGCGGCCCCGAGCAGGCGAGCCGCCTGCGCGCCGAGGGGCTCGATGTCCTGGCGGTCGCGGGCTCGGTCGCCGTCGCGGGCGAGGCCGAGGCCATGGTGCGGACGGCGATCGAGCGGCTCGGCCGGCTCGATCATCTCGCCAACAATGCCGGCACCGCCGCCACCGACCGGCCGATCCCGCCCGCCGACCTCGACCGGCTCGACGAAGCGTTCTGGAAGGCGATCCTCGACACCAACCTCTTGGGCGCCTTCCGCTGCACCCATGCAGCGGCCGCCGCCTTGAGGGAGGCCGGCGGGGCGGTGGTCAACGTGGCCTCGGTGGCGGGGCTCGGCCGCCAGGGGAGCTCGATCGCCTACGGTGCTTCCAAGGCCGCGCTGATCGAGCTCACCCGCGGCCTCGCCCGAGCCCTCGCCCCCGAGGCGCGGGTCAACGCCGTGGCTCCGGGCCACGTCGATTCCCCCTGGACCGCGACCTGGCCCCAGGCCTGGAAGGAGGAGGCGGCCAACAAGGCGCTCTTGAAACGCCGCTGCACCCCCGACGACATCGCCGACGCGATCTTCTACCTGCTGGTCGGGGCGCGGATGGTGACGGGCCAGGTGCTGGTCGTCGACGGCGGGCTCACCCTCGGCTGAGCCCGCCGCCTCGACCGGCCGATCGGGGCGCCGCCTCAGGGAACGAAGGTGCCGCCGCGCTCGTCCTCGATGTGCTGGCGAACGATCGACTCGACGTCCCGGTCGACCGGGAAGCCGAGCTTCAGGCCGCGCTCCGGCGCGAAGTTCCAGGGAATCGAGAGCACCACCCGCCGGATCAGGGCGTCCGGCTCGTAAGAGATCCGGCTCGTGACACCCTTGCCCGCGATCTTCTCGAGGGCGGCGATCTCCTCGGCCACGGTGAAGGCGATGCCCGGCAGGAGGAGCGAGCGGTCCTTGCCGAGGGCGACCTCCTCGAGCTCGGCCGCGTGGACGAAGGCCTGCACCACCGCCCGCGGCGACAGGCAGTACATTTTGGTGTCGACCGGCACCGGGCAGTTGGCGGTCTCGCCGTTCAACGGCTCGCGCACGATCGAGGAGAGGAAGGTCGTGGTCGCGAGGTTCGGCCGGCCCGGGCGGACGACGATCGTCGGCAGCCGCAGGCTCGTGCCGACCACGAAGCCCTTGCGGTGGTAGTCGGCCACCAGCCGCTCGCCCATCGCCTTCTGGTTGCCGTAGGAGCTCTGCGGGGTCAGGTGCGTGGTGTCGGTGATCGGCTCCGGCAGGTCACCGCCATAGACCGCACAGGAAGAGGCGAAGACGAGGATCGGCCGCCGGCACAGATGACGGGCCGCCTCGAGGACGTGGCGGGTGCCGTCGAGGTTGACGGCGTAGCCGAGCTCGAAGTCCGTCTCGGCCTGGCCCGAGACCACGGCCGCCAGATGGAACACGGCATCGACCCCACCCGCGAACCAGGACAAGACCGCGCCGGGGCGGGTCACGTCGCCGGCAATCGCCTCGATCCGGGGATCGTCGAAGCCCTCCGCCCTCGCGATGTCGACGAGCCGGATCCGCTCGATCGTCCGGCCGGCGAGGCTGCCGCGGGCGAGCAGCGCCTGGGCGAGCTTCCTGCCGATGAAGCCGGCCCCGCCGGTGATCAAGATCCGCATCGCCACCTCCCCGCTGGACGGCTGCTGCCATAGCAGGCCCGCGGCCTAGGAGGGAGGCGGCGTCGCGTGTTAGGCCTCCCGCCGGGATCGCGGGGCAAAGGAGGCGGCCTTGGATCTGCCGGCACGCGTCGAGGTCGTGATCGTGGGCGGCGGGATCGTCGGCTGCTCGATCGCCTACCACCTGGCCCGGCTCGGCATCGCCGACACGCTCCTGCTCGAGCGCAAGCAGCTCACCTGCGGCACCACCTGGCACGCCGCCGGGCTGATCGGCCAATTGCGGGCGACCCGGCGGCTCACCGAGCTCGCCCGCTACACCGCCAAGCTCCTGCCCGAGCTCGAGGCCGAGACCGGCATCGCCACGGGCTTCCGGCAGAAGGGCTCGCTCGCCCTGGCCCTCCACGCCGAGCGCTTCCACGAGCTCCGGCGCAGTGCCTCGATGGCGCGGAGCTTCGGCCTCGAGGTCGAGGTCACGGGACCGAGCGAGGCGAAGCGGCTGCATCCCCTGGTCGAGACCGGCGACGTGGTCGGCGCCGTCTTCCTGCCGGGCGACGGCCAGGCCGATCCGGTCGGGATCACGCAGGCCTTCGCAAAGGCTGCGCGGCAGCGCGGCGCCCGGATCGTCGAAGGCTGCCCGGTCGAGCGGATCCTGGTCGAGTGCGGGCGGGCCGTGGGGGTGAAGACCCCCTTCGGCGAGGTCCGCGCCGGCACCGTCGTGATCGCCGCCGGCATGTGGTCCCACGCCCTCGGCCGGGCGATCGGCGTGAGCCTGCCGCTCCATGCGGCCGAGCATTTCTACGTTGTGACCGAGCCGATCCCGGACCTGCCCAGAGACCTGCCGGTCCTGCGGGTGATGGACGAGTGCGCCTACTACAAAGAGGAAGCGGGCAAGATCCTCTTGGGCTGTTTCGAGCCCGTCGCCAAGCCCTGGGGCATGGAGGGCATCTCCGAGGATTTCTCCTTCGCGACCCTGCCCGAGGACCTGGATCACTTCCAGCCGATCCTCGAGCGGGCGATGTACCGCCTGCCGGTCCTGCAGAAGGCCGGGATCAAGACCTTCTTCAACGGTCCCGAGAGCTTCACCCCGGACGATCGCTATCTTCTGGGCGAGACGGCCGAGGTCCGCGATCTCTTCGTCGCCTGCGGCTTCAACTCGATCGGCATCCAGTCCTCGGGCGGGGCGGGCATGGCGCTCGCCCAGTGGGTCCGGGACCGCCGTCCGCCCTTCGATCTGTTGGACGTCGACGTCCAGCGGTTGCCGCCGGCGATGGCCAACCGCCGCTTCCTGCGCGACCGCACGGTCGAAACGCTCGGCCTCCTCTACGCCATGCACTGGCCGGACCGGCCCTACGCCACGGCGCGCGATCTGCGCCGCTCGCCGCTCCACGACCGGATGCTCGCGCTGGGCGCCGTCATGGGCGAGAACGCGGGGTTCGAGCGGCCGGCCTGGTTCGCCGCGAGCGAGGCCGAGCGCGACTGGCGGCCCTCCTGGGGTCGGCCCTCGTGGTTCGAGGCCTGCGGGCGTGAATGCCGTGCCGTGCGCGACGCGGTGGCGCTCTTCGACCTCTCGGCCGCGGGCAAACTCTCGGTGACTGGGCCCGACGCGCTCGCTCTCCTCGAGCGGCTCTCGACCGCTCGGATCGACGTCCCGGTCGGCCGGGTCGTCCACACCTGCTGGCTCGACGAGACCGGCGGCATGGTCGCCGAAGTCACCGTCACGCGCCTTTCCGAAAGCGAGTTTCTCCTGGTCACGAGTGCCGCCTGCACTACCCGCGACCTCGCCCGGCTTCGCCGCCATCTGGCCGAGCATGACCGCTGCGCCGTGGTCGACCTCTCGGCCGGCTTCGCCCTGTTGGCCGTCGCGGGCCCGTTGGCCCGGCCTCTTCTGGAGGCGCTCACGGGAGAAGCGCTCGGCAGCGCCGATCTCGCGCCCATGGCGAGCCGCGAGGTCGAGATCGGCTATGCCCGAGCCCGGCTCGCCCGGCTCGCTTACGTGGGCGGCCCTGGTTTCGAACTGCTCGTCGCGGCCGACCAGGCGGTCCATCTCCTCGACCGGCTGCTCGCCGAAGGTGCGCGCTTCGGGCTGCGACCGGCCGGGTCCTTCGCGATGGAGAGCTGCCGCATCGAAGCGGGACACCCGGCCTATGGCCGCGATCTCGGGATCGAGGACGATCCGCTCGCGGCCGGGCTCGGCTCGACGGTGGGCTTCGACAAGCCGGGCGATTTCGTGGGCCGCGACGCGCTACTGCGCCGCCGCGATTCGGCCGAGCACGCCCGCCGCCGGCTCGTCACGGTCCGGGTCGATGCGCCGGAGGTGTTCCTGCATCGCGAGGAGCCGATCCTCGAGGCCGGGCGGATCGTGGGGGCCGTGACCTCGGGTGCCTTCGGCCACCGGCTCGGCGCCTCGCTCGGCCTCGGGTGGGTCGAGCTCGCGGAGCCGGTGACCTCCGAGCGTCTCGCGGCCGGCCGCTTCGCAGTCGAGGTGGCGGGCGATCCCGTCCCGGCCGAGTTATCGCTCCGGCCCTTCTACAACCCGGAGAAGCGGCGGGCGCGCGGTTGAGGCGCCCGCGCGCTCGCGGCCTCAGCCGAGCCCCTCGATCCGTCCCGTCCGGTCGAGCCGGATCCGGGTCGCCGCCGGCCGGCGCGGCAGGCCCGGCATGGTGTCGATCGCTCCGCACAGGACCACGAGGAAGCCGGCCCCGGCCGAAAGGCGCAGCTCGCGGATCGGCAGGACGTGGCCCGTCGGCGCGCCCCGCAGATAGGGATCGGTCGAGAAGCTGTAGGGAGTCTTGGCGATGCAGACCGGCAGATTCTCGAAGCCCTGCGCCTCGAGCTCGGCGAACCGCTCGCGCACCGCCCGCTCGGCCGCGACGTCTTCGGCCCCGTAGATCAGGGTGGCGATCGTCCGCACCTTCTCGAGGAGCGGCATCCCATCGGGATAGAGCGGGCGGAACCGCCGACCCTCGTCGCCGCTAGCCGCCTCGGCGAGAGAGCGCACTCGGCGGGCGAGCTCGAGCGCACCCGCCCCGCCCTCGGCGAAGTGGCTGCAACGAACCGCCTCGAGCCCGAGCCGGTCGCGGCAGAAGGCCTCGACGAGCGAGAGCTCCTCCTCGCCGTCCCCTTCGAAACGGTTGAGCGCCACCACCGTGCGCAATCCGAACCGAGCAAGATTGCGGGCGTGCCGCTCGAGGTTCGAGAGGCCCCGCTCCACGGCCCGCGGATCGGGCCGGGCGAGGGCTTCCTTGGCGGCCCCGCCATGGTGCCGCAGCGCCCGCACGCTCGCCACGAGCACCGCGCAAGCAGGCTCGAGACCGCCGATCCGACACTTGATGTCGCAGAACTTCTCGGCCCCGAGATCGGCCCCGAAACCGGCCTCGGTCACCACCCAGTCGGCGAGAGCGAGGGCCGTGCGGGTGGCGATCAGGCTGTTGCAGCCGTGGGCGACGTTGCCGAAGGGCCCGCCGTGGACAAAGGCGGGCGTGCCCTCGAGCGTCTGGACCAGGTTGGGGGCGAGGGCGTCGGCGAGCAGCACCGTCATGGCGCCCGCGGCCTCGAGCTCGCCCGCGCCGACCGGTCGGCGCTCGCGCGTCAGGCCCACGACGAGCCGCGAGAGCCGCGCCTCGAGGTCGGCGAGGTCGGTGGCGAGGCTGAACACGGCCATCACTTCCGAGGCTGGGGTGATGTCGAACCCGGCCTCGCGCGGCACACCGTTGACCGGCCCGCCGAGCCCGAGCACGATCGAGCGCAGCGCCCGGTCGTTGGTGTCGAGCACCCGCCGCCAGAGGATCCGCCGAGGGTCGAGACCGAGCTCGTTGCCCCAGTGGAGATGGTTGTCCACCATCGCCGCGAGCAGATTGTGGGCGGCGCCGACGGCGTGGAAGTCGCCCGTGAAGTGGAGGTTGATCCGCTCCATGGGCACGACCTGGGCCCAGCCGCCACCCGTGGCCCCTCCCTTCATGCCGAAGCAGGGACCGAGCGAGGGCTCTCGAAGGCAGATCGCGGCGCGCGCCCCGAGCCGACGGAGCGCATCGCCGAGCCCGATCGTGGTCGTGGTCTTGCCCTCGCCGGCTGGGGTGGGCGTGATCGCGGTGACGAGGACGAGCCGGCCCCGCGGCCGCTTCTCGAGGCCGGCGATCCAGGCGAGGTCGAGCTTGGCGATCTGCCGGCCGTAGAGGACGAGGGCCGCCGCCTCGATGCCGAGCTCGGCCGCGACCTCCTCGATCGGCCGCAGGGATGCCGCGCGGGCGATCTCGATGTCGCTCGGCTGTTCGGCCATCGCTCTCCTCCGAAGGCGCGCACGCGCGAACCTAGGCGGCCGGGTGGCCGGCGGGGAGGGGGCGGAGCGGAGCCGAGCCCCGCCCTCGGGGGAGCTGGCAGACCCGGGACAGGCCGGGCTAGTCTCGTCCCATGGAGTCGAGCGAGAGGTTCGCGGGGGCTGCGGCGCGTGTCGGCCGCCCGGATTCCGGACGGCTCGTGGCGCGCGCGGTGCTGCTCGGCGAGCGGTTCGATCTGCGCGGGGTCGCTGCCGCCGAGGGTGGGCTCGCCGATCCGGCCCAGCTCGCTACGCCGGAGGGGGTCACCGCTTTCGTCTTCCGCTGGGGCGCCGTGGTCCTGGTCGGCGGCACGCCCGAGCAGCAGGCGGCGCTCTTGACCGCGCTCCGGCCGCGGGTGAGCCAGCCACTCGCCGAGCCGGTCGAGGAAAGCGCGGAACTCGTTCTGGGTGCCGCCGAGGATGGGATCGACCCGAGCGGCACCGTCCTCCTGCGGGACGCCCGGCCCCAGCGGCTCGCGCTCGTGGCCGACGCGCTCGCCAAGAGCGCGGCCCTCGCGCATCAGGAGGCCACGCTCTCGGGCACGCTCGACGCCATGGAGCCTTTCGTGGGCGCGCTTGCCGCCACCGGCCGGCTCGCCGCTTCCAGCCGCGCCCTGCAGCGCACGATCGGCGCTGCCCTCTCGGCTCGCTCGCGGACCACGGCGCGCGTCCAGGCCGACGACAAGCCGGATCTCCTCTGGGACCATCCGGACCTCGAGCGGCTCTTCGCGCGGCTGGTCGACGAACTCGAGCTCGTCGAGCGCTCGCAGGCTCTCGACCGCAAGCTCGCGCTCGTGGGCGAGGCGAGCACCACGCTCCTCACGCTCCTCCAATCGCGCCGGACCTACGTGGTCGAGATCGCGATCGTACTCTTGATCCTGCTCGAGGTGATCAAGGGTTTCTGGGATTCCTTCGCGGGCTGACCCCGGAGGGCTCCGGCCGAGTGCGGTCGGGCGTCGACGGCGACGGCCTCCGGTCGCAGCCTGGAGCAATGGCGGAGGGAGGGCCGGGCATGCGCGCTCCGCGTGTTCCCACCGGGCTCGGCGTCCTCGCGGCGTCGCTCCTTCTCGGCGCGGCGCCGGCGTTTGGCCAGGGTGTTCCGGTCGACCTCGAGCTCGTGCTCGCGGTCGACGTCTCCCGCTCGATGGACCTCGACGAGCAAGAGCTGCAGCGTCGGGGCTATCTCGAGGCGATCACGGCACCCGAGGTGGTCCAGGCGATCCGCGCCGGGGCCCACGGGCGGATCGCGGTCACCTACATCGAGTGGGCGGGGCCGGGCTATCAGCAGGTGGTGGTGCCCTGGCGGCTCATCGAGGACCGGCAGACTGCCGAGGCCTTCGCCGCCGAGCTCGCCGAGGCGCCGATCTCGCGCGAGCGGTGGACTTCGATCTTCTCGGGCCTGCGCTTCGCTGCTGGTCTCTTTGCCGAGAGCCCCTATCGGGGGCTGCGGCGGGTGATCGACGTGTCGGGCGACGGTTCCAACAACACCGGCGCGCCGGTCGAGCCGGTGCGCGACTGGGTCCTCGAGCAGGACTTCGTTGTCAACGGCCTGCCGATCATGCTCAAGGAGGCCAATCCCGGCTTCGGCAGCATCAAAGAGCTCGACGTCTATTACGAAGACTGCGTGATCGGCGGCCCCGGTTCGTTCGTGATCTCGGTCCGCTCGAGCGACCAGTTCGCCCCGGTGATCCGTCACAAGATCGCGCTCGAGATAGCGGGCCGCACGCCCGGACTCCTCCCGGCCGCGGTCGAGCGCCGCGAGAAGCGTATCGACTGCCTGATCGGCGAACGGTTGCGGATGCAGTGGCTCGACCGTCGAAGCCGGAACCTGCGTTCCCGCGATCGGCGAGGCGAGCTCAGGCTGCTGCGCGGACCTCGACCCGCTCGCTGGCGACCGGCCGCCGGTGGCGGAACAGGGTGCAGGTCGTACAGGGCGACTTCACCGGTGGTCCGACGTAGAACTCGTCGCCGAACAGGCTGCGCGAACAGCGGTACGAACACGGGTAGATAGCGTTGTTCCAGGGCTCTTTGAAGCTCTGCTTGTCGAGATAACCGAAATTGTGTTCGGGCGCGTGCAGGAAGCAGCACGGTAGCACCGTTCCGTCGATGTTGACGACGTGATCCTGCCAGAGAAAGTGGCACGGTCGGTCGAATACCGGTTTGCGACGCGCTTCTAAGGCGAACTCTTCGTGCACGACGGGCATCCATTCGGCGGCTCAACGTTCCTTTTCTTGCGGCGAGTCGAAGCCGGGAACGAGATCCGCCCACATGAAGGTGAGCTGCAGCCGATCGACCCCCGATGCGTGGGCGACTTTCGGCGCGCGATCGACCTCGTGCTCGTTCTTGCGGTGGACGATGAACTTCCAGACGAGCTCGGGCCCTCTGCCGCTGCGCGCGCGCCGATGGGCGACGAACTTGCGGATGTTCGCCTGTACCAGGTTCCAACCGCCGCGCTTGCGATAGGTCCGATAGCCCGTCTCGCTCGCACCATCGATCGACAGGACGATCGAGGTGAGCCGCGATTCCGCGATCTTCTCGATCAGACACTGCTTCTTCAGGCTGAAGTTGGAATGCACGTGGCTTATCGCGCCGCTCCGCACGACTTCGTCGATGATCTTGAAGATGTCGGGGCTGAGAAAAGGTTCACCCCAGTTGTACAGGTTGACGAAGACGACATCGTCGCGAATCTGGTCGTATATCTTCTTGGAGCGCTCGTATCGCATATAGCCAGATTTTTGCGCAAGGGATCAGACATCAGTCGCGCACAACGGGCAGCGCAAATTGCAGACGTTCGCCGGATCGAAGATGATTTTCGGTGGCAAGCTCTGGAGAACGAGCGTCTTCGCGGCGAATTCGCGTCGATTAAGGAGATAATTGCGGATACGGCGAGGTGTGGTGAAATGGCAAAGGGTCATAAATTGCCGCCTCAGATGGCCGAGGCGGTCGAACGTAAACCATTTTACATCGAAGCCGCTCCGCGTTCAGCCTCATGTACAATTTATCGTCGTAGACCGGGGACGCAAGCGCGAGTGTCGGGCGCCCTCGCTTTTCACCGCCGACGTGGCGCGATGCGCCCTATCGTGCGCAACCTCAGCGGACCAGCCACAGTGCCAGGCCCGGGAACGCGAGGACGAGCGCCAGCACCAGGATCTGCATCGCCACCAACGGCCCGAAGCTCTTGAAGATTTCGACGAGTTCGGTGCCGGGTGGAGCCACGCTCTCGAGATAGAAGGCGGCCGGCCCGAACGGTGGCGACAGGAACGAGACCTGCATGTTGATGCAGAAGAGGATGCCGAACCAGATCGGGTCGTAGCCGAGTTGCTTGATGATGGGGACGAAGATCGGCATGCAGAGAAGCGAGATGCCGATCCAGTCCATGAAAGCGCCGAGGAAGAGAAAGACCAGCATCATCAGGAGCACGATCAGGATCGATGCGATCTCGAGCCCGGTGATGAGCGAGCCGATCAAGCGCGGACCGCCGGCGAGCGTGTAGGCGCCGATGAGCGTCGAGGCGCCGAAGGTCACCCAGAGCAGGATGCCGACCGAGCGGAGGGTCTGGTCGAACGCTTCCCGCAGGAGGGCGAACCGGAACTCGCCCCGCAGGACGATGAGGGCGAGTACGCCCACCACACCCATGGTGGCCGCCTCGGTGATGAACGTGATGCCACCATAGATCGAGCCCAACACGACGACCACGAGCAGAATCGGGCCGAGCAGTCCCTTCGAAGCGGCGAGCTTGGCAGCGAAGGAGAGCGGCGGACCGGCATCCTCGACCAGCGGGGCGAGCGCCGGATTCAACCGCACCCGGACCAGGATGTAGGCGATGTAGATCCCGCCCAGGAGCAAGCCGGGCAGTATCGCGGCGGTGAAGAGCGAAGAAATCGGCGTGTCGGTGATCAGCCCGTAGACGATGAGCACGATCGAGGGCGGGATCATGGTGCCGAGCGAGCCGCCGGCGCAGACCGAGCCCATGGCGATTCGCTTATTCTAGCCGAGACGCAGCATCCGCGAAAGGGCGACGAGACCCAGGAGCACGATCTCGCCGCCGATGATGCCCGACATCGCGGCCAAGACGATCGCCATCACCAAGGCCACGACGCCGACACCGCCGCGCACGCGCCCGAGCCAGGCGTCGAGCGCGTCGTATTTGTCCTTGGCGAGGCCCGAGCGCTCCATGAGCGAGGCCATCAGAATGAACATCGGCACCGAGATCAGGACGTATTCGGTGCAGAGCGCATAGATGCGCTGCATCAAGAGTCCGAGGTCGGGCAGACCGAACTCGGCACAGGCCAGGGTGACGCCGAGCATGCCGCAGGCGAAGGCCATCGGCACGCCGGCGGCGAGGAAGAGAAGGAAGCCCGCCAACAGCAGGATCGAGATCGTCTCGATACCCATCGCCTCCGCCCCTGCGCCGCCGGTTAGCGAGGAAATTGTTCACTGCTTGGATCGCGATCAGCACGGTGGTGAGGAGGATGAGCGGCTTGAGGAGCGCCGGGAAGGGCGGGTCCCAGGCCGTGCCGAAGCGCTCGAAGGTGGAGAGCGAGCGCCAGGCCGAGGTCCAGCCGCCGACCACCATGCCGACCGCGAAGGCGAGCACGCAGACGAGCGCCACGACGTCGAAGAACCGCTTGAGGCGGTGCGGGGCGAGGTCGTAGAGTGGGGTGATGCGGATGTGCTCGCGTCGCTGCATGGCGTAGACGCCGGCGAACAGATAGCCGATGCCGGTTACCATCAGGGACGGCTCGTTGGCCCAGATCGTGGGCGAGCCGAACAGATAAAGCATCACGACTTCGTAGAAGGTGGCGACCACGATCACCCCGAATAGCAGCATCGCCACCTTCGAGATCACGATCGTGAAGCGATCGACGATCGTCCGCCGCTCGGTCATGGCCCGATTCGACTTCGTTTCCGACAGGAAGCGGGCGGGGTCGCGACCCCGCCCGTGTCCCTTCGCCGGCGCGTCCGGTCGGCTCAGCCGAGCACGCCGATCCGCTTCATGAAAGCGATCGAACTTTCGAAGGCCTGCTTGGCGAAGGAGGATTTTTGTGCCCAGCTCTGCCAGACTAGCTGTGCCTGCTCCCGATAGACCAGCTTGTCCGCGGGCGACCAGTCGTGCAGTGTCACACCCTGGCCACGAGCTCGCGGGCGACCTCCGCGCCGGCCAGGTTGGTCGCGGTCCAGCGGTCGAGGGCGACCTTCTCGAGCGCCACCCGCACGATCGCCTTCAGGTCGGCCGGCAGGCTCTCCCACTTGGCCCTTTTGATCGCGAGATGGTCCTGCGGCATCGAATGGAAGCCGGGGTAGGTCGTGTGCTTCGCGATCTCGTAGAGGCCGAGCGCCTTGTTGACCGCGAGCGTGCCGGCGTCCGCCCCTTCCACGGCCTTGGTCTGGAGGGCGGTGAACGCCTCGCCGAAGTCCATGACCACGAGCTTGGCGCCGAGCTTGACGAAGATGTCGGTCCGCATGCCCGGCGGGCAGCGGAACTTCCAGTCCTTGAGATCGGCCAACCCGCGCAGGGGCTTGGTCGAAACCAGCGATTCCGGTGGATCGCCCCGGAAGCCCACGAGATACATGCCGAACTTGCCGTAGAGCGGGTCGGCGATCTCGCGCCCGCCGCCCACGTCGAGCCAGGCCTGCATCCGGTCGGGCGAATCGTAGCCGCCCAGCATGTCGCCGAAGGCTTGGAAGGCGGCGTCCTTGCCGGGCTGTTAGGCGGCACCCGTCATGTCGCCGTCGAGGATGCCGGTCGAGGCGGCATCGAAGGTCTCGACCGACTTGACCACGGCCGAAGAGGTGAAGCTCTCGATCTGCACCCGGCCGCCGGACATCTCCTCGACGTCCTTGCAGAAACGGAGGAAAATCTTGCCGGGCACCGATTCGGCCGAGTGATGGGTCTGGATCCGCAGCTGGATCTTGCCTTGGCCGCGCGCCACCACGGGCGCTGCGAGCGCTCCCACCGCTGCGCTCGCGCCGAGCCGCGTCGGCCGCCTGCGTGGGATCCGGCTCATGCTCGCTTCTCCCCGGCCCGGTTTCGTCTGCGCGCGGACCATCCGGTTTCGTTCGGCGACGGACCACGGGGAGGCACCGGCGGGACGGCAACCGTGCGCGCCCCCCGCTCTCGCGTGGCCGTCCGGCGCCGACGGCCGTTGACCGAGCGGTTGGCACCGGCGAGGCTCGACGCGGTGAGCCGGGGAGGGCGACGATGGCCGGGCGGGCCGTGCTCGTCAGCGGGGGCGCCGGCTGTCTGGGTGCCGCGGCGGCGCGGGCGCTGGCGGCGCGGGGCTGCGCCGTGGCGGTCGCCGACCGCGACCTCGAGGGCGCCGAGCGGGTGGCGCTCGACTGCCGCGAGCGGGCGCCCGCGAGCTTCGCGATCGGCGTCGATCTGGCCACCGCCGAGGGCCCGGAGCGCATGGTGGAGACGGCGGCCGAAGGCCTCGGCGGGCTCGACGTGCTGGTCCAGTGCGCCGCCGCGGCACCGGTCGAGCCCTTCCTCGAGCCAACGGCGGAGGCCTGGGAGGCGGCTCTGCTCGTCAACGGGCGCGCCTGCGCCCTCGCCGATGCCGCTGCCGGCCGCATCATGAAGGCGCAGGGCCGGGGGATCTCGACGCCTTCCGCGCCGAGCGCAACGCGCAGATCCCGTTGGGCCGGCGCACCGATCCCGAGGAGATGGCGGCGATGGTCGTCTGGCTCGTGCTCGACGCGCCCGGCTACATGACCGCCGCCCGGCTCAACCTCACGGGCGGCCTCGACAAGGACTGACCGCCGAGGAGCCCGCCCATGCGCCGCAACCACCCGCCCGCCACCGCCGACCTCAAGGCGCTGCATGCTCACGCGCACGCCATCCGCCGCACCTGCATCGAGCTCGCAACCGGCAAGGGCCAGGGCTATCTCGGCCAAGCGCTCGGCTTCGCCGACGTGATGGCGGCCCTCTATTTCCACGAGCTGCGTTTCGATCCGGACGATCTCGGTTGGGAGGGCCGCGATCGCTTCGTGCTCTCGACCGGCCACTATGCCATCCTGCTCTGGGCGACGCTCGCCGAAGCGGGCGCGATCGCGCGCGAGGAGCTTTCGACCTTCGCTATGGACGACAGCCGGCTCGACATGAGCACGCTCGACAGTTCGCCCGGGGTCGAGGTCACCGGCGGCTCGCTCGGCCACGGCCTGCCGGTGGCCGTTGGCATGGCGCTCGGCCTGCGCCGCGCCGGCAGCGAGGCGCGGGTCTTCTGCGAGCTCAGCGACGGCGAGTGCCAGGAGGGCTCGAGCTGGGAAGCCGCCATGGCGGCCGCCACCTTCGGCCTCGACAATCTCGTGGCGATCGTCGATGCCAACGGCATCCAGGCGGACGGCAGGATCGTCGTCCGGCTCGAGCCCTTGGCCGACAAGTGGCGCGCCTTCGGCTTCGACACCGTCGAGATCGACGGCAACGACATGGCGGCGGTGGTGGCCGCACTCGAGGGAGCGCGTAAGGCCGGCGGCCGACCCAAGGCGATCGTCTGCCGGACGCTGCCCGGTAAGGGCGTGCCGCGGCTCGAGAGGCGCGAGAAGGCGCATTTCATCCGGGTCGACCCGGACGAGTGGGGGGCCATCCTGGACGAGCTCGAGGCAGGCCGTGGCGAAGGCGCGGGCAGCCGATGGTCGGCCGGCTCGTAGTAGCGGGCTGCTACCCGTCGGCACGGACTTTGCGTATAGTTCCGGGCCAGGGGATGGCGTGCGCAACGGGGAGAGGAGACCCATGCCGGTCGAGGGTGGGCGAATCGTCTCGGGACTGATCGGGCTCTGGCTCGCGACGGCGGCCGCGGTGGTCCAGGCGCAGCAGGCACCGGCCATTCCGGCGCAGATGCCTCCGGCCGCCGCCCAACCGACCCAAGAAGATCACCCCACGCTGGTTCTGCCCGAGCCGAGTCCACGGTGGGTCTACGTCCTCGAGCCGGTCTTCCCCTACCTCGTGGTGAGCAAGGTCTGGATCTTCGACGGTGACGGGCTCGCCGTGAAGGGCATGATCAACGGCGGCTACACCGCCAATGCCGTGCTCGCCCACGACAAGAGCCGGCTGTGGCTCGCAGAGACCTACTGGTCGCGCGGCTCGCGCGGCACGCGCACCGACGTCGTCACCGCCTTCGACACCAAGACGCTCGATCCGGTGGGCGAGGTCGTCCTGCCGAAAGGCCGCTTCCTGGTCGTGCCCAAGAAGCACAACGCCACGCTCACGAGCGACGGGCGCTACCTCCTCTCCTTCAACATGGATCCGGCCTTCTCCTTGAGCGTCGTCGACGTCGAGGAGATGAAATATCTGGGCGAACTCGACACCCAGGGCTGCTCCTTGGCCTTCCCGACCGGCGACACGAGTGTCGCCTCGCTCTGCCCGGACGGCCGGTTCCTGCACATCACCTTCGATGCGAGTGGCCGGGCCACCAAGACGGAGCTCGGCGAGCCCTTCTTCGATGCCGAGAAAGATCCGGTGTTCGAGCACGCCGCCATTCACCGGCCGAGCAAACAGGGCTATTTCCTCTCCTACGACGGCTGGGTCTACCCCGTGAGCCTCGACGGTATGCCCAAGGTCGGCGAGCGTTGGAAGCTGCAGGGCGCGGGCGACGAGGGCTGGCGGCCGGGTGGCTGGCAGCTGGCCGCCTTCCACGCCGGTTCCAAGCGGCTCTTCGTCCTCATGCACGAGGGCGGACCCTGGACCCACAAGCAGGCCGGCGAGGAGGTCTGGGTCTTCGACGTCGAACGCAAACAGCGTGTGGCGCGCCACAAGCTGCCGCACCACAGCCACTCGATGACCGTGAGCCAGGACGAGAAGCCGCTCCTCTTCGCGATCACCGAGACGGCCATGCTCCAGGTGCTGGACGCCACGACCGGCGAGGAGAAGGGCCACCGCGAGGGTGTGGGGATCTCGCCCTATCTCCTCTACACCATGGGCGAGTGAGGCGGCGCCTTGGACCTCCTCGCGAGCCCAGCTCTCGTTTGGACCGCGGCGTTCCTGATCGCCGGCATCTTCCTCCCGAGTGCGGCCAGCAAGCTGCGGGCGATGGACGAGTTCGAAGGCGTCCTCGCCGACTATCGGCTCCTGCCCGAGTCCCTCGTGCGACCGGCGGCGCGGGCGCTGCCGGCTCTCGAGGTCGCGGCCGGGCTCCTCGTGCTCTTCCCGGCCACGCGACCTTTCGGCGGGGCGCTCGCGGCCGGCCTTCTCCTGCTCTTCGCGCTGGCGATGGCGGTCAACGTCGCCCGCGGCCGGACCGAGATCGACTGTGGCTGCTTCTTGGGCCGGCAGAAGGAGCGGATCGGCTGGCCGCTCGTCGCCCGCAATCTGGTGCTCGTGGCCCTCGCCCTGCCGCTGCTCGCAGCCGAGGGAGCGGCCCCGCCGGCCGTGGTCGATCTGGCGACGATCGCGCTCGCCGCAGGTTCGCTGCTCGCCCTCTACGCCGCTTTCAGCCGCCTCGCGGGACTGGCTCCCGCCCGTCGACCGCGGAGGGCCTGAGCCTTGGACCCGCTCCTCGTCTCCAATCTCCTGCTCTGGATCGTCGTTGCGGCACTCTCGGTGACGGTGTTGGCGCTCGCCCGCCAGGTGGGCGTGCTGCACGAGCGGGTCGCCCCGCTCGGGGCGATGACCACGCCTACCGCGATCGAGATCGGCGATCCCGCGCCTACCTTCGACCTGCTCGACCTCGAGGGGCGCAAGGTCCATCTGGGTGGTCGGCGGGCGGACGGGCGGGGTACGCTCCTGCTCTTCGTCTCGCCGGTCTGCCCCATGTGCAAGAAACTCATGGGGGCGGTCCGCTCCTTCGCGCGGAGCGAGCGCAAGGCGGTCGAGCTCGTGCTCGTGGGCGACGGTGAGCGCGAGGCACATCGTGCCATGGCGCGCGAGCACGGCGTGCAGGACCTGCCCTTCGTCGTCTCGCCGATCGTCGGCCTGCAGCTCGGCATCGGCAAGCTGCCCCACGCGGTGTTGATCGACGCCGAAGGGAAGGTGCGGGCCAAGGGCATCGTCAACTCTCGCGAGCATCTCGAGAGCCTGCTCGTCGCGCACGAGACGGGCTTCGCTTCGATGCAGGACTATCTTCTGGGAACACCGCGCGGCCGGCCGAACGGTGCGGCGGCCGCACCCCCGACGCAGCAGGAGGAGAGCCGGGCATGATCCTCGATGCGTTCGATCGGATGATGGAGAGCGCGGCGCGCCAGCTCGCTCAGCGCAGCTCGCGGCGGAGCATCCTCGCCCGCCTCGGCACGGTGCTCGCCGGTGGTGCGATCCTCCCGCTTCTGCCCGTGGACAAGAGCGGCCGGGCCAAGCTCGCGCACGCCAACGAGTTCGCCAAGACCGCGCAGACCAAGGATCCGACGCAGTGCAACTATTGGCGGTACTGTTCGTCGGACGGTTATCTCTGCGAGTGCTGCGGCGGCACCATGAACAAGTGCCCGCCCGGCTCCTACGCCTCGCCCACGAGCTGGATCGGCACCTGCATCAACCCCGACGACGGGCAGGCCTACCTGATCGCCTACCAGGACTGCTGCGGCAAAGATTCCTGCGGCCTCTGTCCCTGCCTCGGCACCGAGGGCGAGATGCCGTCCTACCGGCCCGAGCTCAACAACGACATCATCTGGTGCTTCGGCGCTCCCTCGATGGTCTACCACTGCTCGAGCCAGGTGCTGATCGGCAAGGCCTGAACCGGTGCGCGCCGCCCGCCTCGCGGCGCTCCTTCTCGCGGTGGCGGCGGCTCCCGCGCCGGCCGCCGACTACGCGCCGGGTCGACCGCTTGAGAGCCACGATGGCGCGCGGCTCGACTACGCGTTGAAGTGCAAGGGCTGCCATGGCCTCTGGGGGCAGGGCACGCCGGGCCACGTGCCGCGGCTCGACGGGTTCGTCGGGCTCTTCACCCATGTGCCCGAGGGCCGCGATTATCTCATGCGCGTGCCCGGCGTGGCCCGGAGCGTGCTCGACGACGCGCGGCTCACGGGCGTGCTCAACTGGGTGCTGGCGACCTACGGCGGGGACACGGTGGCGCCGGACTTTACCCCGTTCACCGTCGAGGAGATTGCGGCCGCGCGCCTGCGCCCGCTCGAGGACCGCAAGGGCCTTCGCGATCGGATGCTCGCCGAACTGCGCGCCCGGGGCCTGCTCGCTCCCGACGACGACGGCATCGGCACGAGCCCGGAACCGCGCTCGGTGGCCGGACGGTGAGAAACCCGCCCGGAACGCCGCGAACGAGCGAGGTGCGGGCGTGAACCGGACCGTGTCGTGACGACTCGAGCCGATCCGTTCGCCGCCGGGCCGCAGCCCGTACACACCAAGGGTATGGGCGAGCTCGAGGAGATCCGGCACCGGCCGTTCGTGACGGCGCCGTTCGGCGCGGCGCTCGTGGAAGCGGGCAAGCGGGAGCCGCGGATCGTGGCGCTCACCGCCGATCTCGCCAAATACACGGACCTCCTGCCCTTCGCCGAGGCCTTTCCCGACCGCTTCTACAATCTCGGCATGGCCGAGCAGGCCCTCGTGGGCGCCGCGGCCGGGCTCGCCAAGACCGGCTTCTTACCGGTGGCCACGACCTACGCCGTGTTCGCGACCCGGCGCGCGTTCGACTTCATCGCCATACAGGTGGCCAAGACCGGCCTTCCGGTGCTGATCGCGGTGGGGCTTCCCGGGCTCACCACGGGCTACGGGGCCACGCACCAGGCCATCGAGGATCTGGCGCTCATGGCCGCGGTGCCGGGGCTCGCGGTGGTCGACCCGTGCGACGCCACCGAGCTCGCGCAGGTGGTGGAGGCCTGGGCGCAGGCGCCGCGGCCGACCTATCTGCGCATCCAGCGCGGCAACGTGCCGGTCGTGGTCGATCCCGCCTCGCACCGCTTCGCATTCGGCGAGGCGCGGCTGCTTCGCTCGGGCGGCGAGGTCGGCATCGTCGCGACCGGGCTCGTCACCGAACGGGCGCTCGATGCGGCCGAGCTCCTCGCCCGCCAGGGTCTCGGGGTGGCGGTGCTGCACGTCCCCTGCCTCGTGCCGTTCGACGCGGCGGCGGTGGTCGACTTCGCCCGCTCGGTGCGCCTTTTGGTAACGGCCGAGAACCACATCGTCGAGGGCGGGCTCGGTACCCGGGTCGTCGAGGCGCTCTACGGCGCAGGACTCCATCGGCCGCTGCGCCGGGTCGGGATCCCGATGCGCTACATCGAGTGCGGCGCGGTACCGACGCTACAGGAGCGTTACGGCCTCACCGCACGCGGCATCGCGGCCACGGTCCGCGAGCTCCTGCGCGAGGGCACGCCCTGAGCCGCGTCGCTCAGGTGCGAAGCGCCAGCCGCTCCGCCTCGGCCAGCTCCTCGGGCGTGTTGACGTTGAAGAAGGGGTCGAAAGGCTCGCGGGGCCAGCCGACCACGGCGAGCCGATAGCGGGCCGTCCAGGCGTCGATCTTCCTGAGCTCCTCCTCGAGCAGGGCGCGGCGGAGATCGGGAGCGAGCCGGGTCGGCCAGAGGCCGAAGACGGGGTGCGTCCGTCCGCCCGAGGCGGCGCAGGCGAGCGCCGCGCCCTCGCGGTCGATCGCCGCGAGCATCCGGGGGACGAGGTCGGCCGGAAAGAAGGGCGTGTCGGCGGCGAGGCTCACGACCCAGGGCAGAGGCGGGTTCCGCGCGGCCGCCGCCTCCATCCCCGCGAGCACACCCGCGAGCGGCCCCGGGAAGCCCGCGACAGGATCGGCCACGACCTCGAGACCGAAGCGGGCGAAGCGCCCGGGATCGCCGTTGGCGTTGAGGAGCAGGGTGTGCACCTGCGGCCGGGCGCGGGCGATCACGGCATCGAGCAACGTGCTGCCGGCGAGCGGCAAAAGCGCCTTGTCGCCGCCGCCCATCCGCCGGGCGAGCCCGCCCGCCAGGATCACGCCGAGCACCGGTGGGCTCACGCCACCTCCGGCGAGGGCAGGCCGTGGCGGCTGCTGGGGTACCAGCCGTCGTCGAGGAGCTGTTCGAGGGTGTAGGGGCAGGTCTCGGGCAGAGCCGCCGCCTCCGGCTCGGAAAAGTCGCGCAGGCTGCGCACCGCGCGCCTGGCTGCGTGCCGGTAGAGGCCCGGCAATGCGGTGCGGACCTTGCGGCCGATCGTCCGCGTCCAGCGGCGGCCGATCTCGGCGCGAGCGGAATCGACCGAATTCGCCCAGCCGCCGCGCGGCTCCGCGAGCCGCGAATATTCGAGCTTCAGGAGGTGCTCGACCCGCCGCTCGATCTGGCTCATGACGGCGTTTCGAACCTCGTTACCCAAATCCTCGATCTCCTCGGCGAGATGGGCGAGGTCGAGCGGTGCTTCGACCGGAGCCGCGGCAGCCGGCGCACCTCCCGCGCCTGCTGGCGGGCCCAGGCGTAGAAATCGCGCTCGTAGAGTTCGGCCGGATCGAGCGCGGCGAGCTCAGAAGTCGGCCTCATCGCGCGCCCCCTTCCGTCTGAACCGCGGATCTTCCTCCTCGACATGGCGCGGATCGGCGTCGAAGACGACCCGCTCGGTGCCGGAGAGCGCGAGGAAACGGCGCCCGCGCGCCCGGCCCACGAGGGTGAGCCCGGCCTTGCGGGCGAGCTCCACACCCCAGGCGGTGAACCCGGAGCGCGAGATCAGGATAGGGATTCCCATCTGCACCGTCTTGATCACCATCTCCGAGGTCAGTCGGCCTGTCGTGTAGAAGATCTTGTCCTCGGGCGGCAGGCCGTGCTTCCACATGAAGCCCGCGATCTTGTCGACCGCGTTGTGCCGCCCGACGTCCTCCATGTAGATCAAAATCTCGTCCGCCCGACACAGTACGCAGCCGTGGATCGCCCCGGCCTCGAGATAGAGGGAGGGCGTGGTGTTGATCTTCTTGGTGAGTGCATAGAGCCAGGAAGTCTTGAGGATCGCGTCCGTCGATAGGCGGATCTCCTCGAACCGCTCCATGAGATCGCCGAACACCGTGCCCTGGGCGCAACCCGAAGTCCGAATCTTCTTCGAGAGCTTCTGCTCGAAGTCGGTCTCCCGCGCGGTGCGCACCACCACGAGCTCGAGCTCGGGATCGTGCTCGACGGCTGTGACGACATCGTCGGGCCGCAGCATGTTCTGGTTCAAGAGATAGCCCAGGGCCAGCTCCTCGGGGTGGTCGCCGATCGTCATGACCGTCACGATCTCGCGGCCGTTCAAGAAGATCGTGAGCGGCCGCTCGTGCACGATCCGCGCTTCGACCCGCCGTCCCTCCTGATCGATTCCGACCACGGGTTGGGTGAGGGTGGGATCGCTCGGATCGGGAAGGAGTAGCGGGGTGCGCATCGATCGGTCGGGTTTGCAGGCGGGCCACACGCTAAGGTATGGGACGCGGCGGGACCTGCAAGGCGGGCGCACCGCCCGGAACCATGGCCACCCCGATCGAGACCCCGTCCCGCTCGCTCGTCTGGCGCCTCCTCGCGGCGCTGCCGACCCTCCTCGTCCTACTCCTACTCGGCTGGGCCGCCCTCTTCCTTTTGATCGCGCCCGAGCTCCCGGACACCGAGGCGCTCTTTGCCGACAGCGAGCAGCGCACGGTGCGGCTGCTGGCGGCCGACGACTCCCCGCTCGCCGAGCGGGCGGCCGAGGGCGCCCGGTTCGTGGGCCTCAAGCGGATCGCCCCGCACCTCGTGAAGGCGGTCCTCGCGATCGAGGACCACCGCTTCTACGACCATTTCGGCGTCGACCCCCGAGGCCTCGCCCGCGCTCTCTGGCAGAACCTCCGAGCGGGCGAGGTCGTGGCCGGCGGCTCGACCATCACCCAACAGCTTGCTAAGAATCTATTCCTCACCCCTGAGCGGTCGGTCCGCCGCAAACTGCAGGAGCTCGCCCTCGCTCTCTGGCTCGAGGCCCGGCTCTCCAAAGACGAGATCCTCATCCTCTACCTCAACCGCGTCTATCTCGGGGCGGGCGCTTACGGGGTCGAGGCCGCCGCGCAGCGCTACTTCGGCAAGTCCGCGAACGAGGTCTCGCTTTCCGAGGCGGCCCTCCTCGCGGGCCTCTTGAAGGCGCCCTCCGCGCTCGCCCCAACCCGCGACCTCGCACGCGCGCGCGAGCGGGCGGCACTCGTGCTCCAGCGGATGGCCGAGCTCGGCTGGATCACGCCCGAGCTGGTGCTCCAGGCCCGCAGCGCGCCGGCCAGGCTCGCACCCGAGAGCCGGACCGATCTCGCCGGCCACTTCCTCGACTGGGTCCTGGACGATCTGACCGAGCATCTCGGCAAGCACGGCCGCGACCTCGTCGTGCGCACCACCCTCGACCGGCGGCTGCAGCAGGCGGCCGAGCAGGCGCTGCGGGCGGCTCTCGCGGGCGAGGGGGCCGAGCGTGGCGTCGAGGAGGGTGCGATCGTCGTCCTCGACGGCTCCGGGGCGGTGCGCGCCATGGTCGGTGGCGAGAGCTACCGGGCGAGCCGGCTCAACCGCGCGGCTGGTGCTCGCCGACAGCCCGGCTCGGCCTTCAAGCCCTTCCTCTACCTTGCCGCTCTCGAGCGGGGCTGGGCCCCGGAGAGCCCGATCGAGGACCGACCGATCGCGATCGGCGACTGGCGGCCCGAGAACTTCGACGGCCGCTACCGCGGTCGGGTGAGCCTCGAGGAGGCCTTTGCCCAATCGCTCAACACCGCGGCCGTGCGGCTGATTCAGATCGTGGGGCCGGAAGCGGTCGTGGCGACCGCGCGCCGGCTCGGCATCGCCGCCCCGCTGCCGGCCGTGCCCTCGCTGGCCCTCGGCACGGCCGAGGTCACCCCGGTCGAGCTCGCCTCCGCTTACCTTCCCTTCGCCACCGGCGGGATCCGGCCGACGGTGCACGCGGTGCGCGAAGTCCGCGACGACCGCGGCCGCACCCTCTACCGACTCGCCCCGAGCTCCCGTCGCGTGATCGAGCCAGGCCCCGCGGCCGCCATGCAGCGGCTCTTCGAGGCGGTGGTCGAGCGCGGGACGGGCCGAGCGGCCCGCCTGCCCGACCGAAAGGTCCTCGGCAAGAGCGGCACGAGCCAGGGCTTCCGCGACGCCTGGTTCGTGGCGATGGCCGGCGGCCACATCGTGGCCGTTTGGGTCGGCAACGACGACAGCCGGCCGATGCAGGGGGTCACGGGCGGGGGGCTGCCGGCCCGGATCGCCCGTGAGGTGCTACGCGCCCTGCCGCCTGCCCCGACCGCACCCGGCGGGCCGGCGCTCGCCCGGGCACCCGGGGAGGCGGGCGCGCGGTCGGCGCCGCGCGAGGAGAACGGCCTCGCCCTGATCCTCGACTGGGTGCAACGCAACTTGGGTGCTCGGTGAGGCGCTCCTCGACCCGTCGAGGCCGCGCAGTGGACTCAGCCTTTCTTGCGGATCGCCCGCCAGAGATAGAAGACGAGCCAGATCGGCACGACCACGACCGCGCCCAAGAGCAGATAGGTGAGTGCCCGGGCCGCGTAGTTGCGGAAATCTGCCAGGACGGCGCCGAGCCTTTGGCCGAGCCAGCGCCAGACGTCCTGCGGCTGGACGTCGAGATACGCCATCGCCGCGCCCACCAGTATCGAGGCGAGCACGAGCTTCACGACCGTGGCGAGCGTGATTCGCGGCATGGTCTCCGGCGGACGGAAAAGCCCTTGCGGGCGCCGAGGCCTTCGGCGACGGATGCCGTGGGTATAAGGAGGGGGCAGGGCCCGGACAAGCCGGGCGGGGAGGGACCATGCGCTGGAGCCGGACGCTCACGGCCGTGGGCGTGCACGCCGAGGGCGAGATCGGCCGGATCGTCACGGCCGGTCTGCTGCCGCCGCCCGGCCGGACGATGCAGGAACGGCTCGCCTGGCTCAACGGCAGCCCGCAGGGTGCTCGGCTCCGCCGGTTCCTCACCCGCGAGCCGCGTGGCTGGCCCGCGATGTCCACGAACCTGCTGCTGCCGCCTTGCGCACCCGAAGCCGATGCCGCCTTCGTGATCCTCCAGCCCGATGGGGCGCACGCCATGTCGGGCTCGAACGCGATCTGCACCGCGACCGCACTCGTCGAGCTCGGCATGGTGGCGATGGCCGAGCCCGAGACGGTCGTCACCCTCGATACCGCAGCCGGCCTCGTGCGCGCCCGGGTCGCCTGCGCCGAAGGGCGGGCGCGAAGGGTGACGCTCGACATGCCGGCCTCCTTCCTCGAGGCCGACGGGCTCGCGCTCGAGGTGGAGGGGCTGGGTCGGGTCGAGCTCGCCATCGCCTTCGGCGGCGTGTTCTACGCACTCGTCGATCCCGCCCCGCTCGGCCTCTCGATCGAGCCGGCCGCGGCCCGCCGGCTCGCCGAGGCCGGTACCCGGATCCTCGAGGCGGCGCAGCGGTGCTGGCGGCCGGTCCACCCCGAGCGGCCGGCGATCGAAGGCATCGCCTATCTCATGTGGTGCGGGCAGGGGCCGGAGGGGCCGCGGAACGCCACCGTGCTGCTCCCGGGCAGGCTCGATCGTAGCCCCTGCGGTACGGGCAGCTCGGCCCGGCTCGCCCTCGACTGGGCCCGCGGCCGGATCCGCCCGGGCGACCGGCGGGTCTTCCACTCGACGATCGGCACGCGCTTCGAGGCCGAGCTCGCCGGCACGACCGAGGTCGCGGGCCGGCCGGCCGTGCTGCCGCGCATCTCGGGCCGCGCCTGGCTCTACTCGATCGAGCAGCTCGGCCTCGACCCCGAGGACCCGTTCCCCGAGGGGCTCGCCCTTTCCGACCTCTGGGGCGGCCTCGCGGATCGATGAGCGAGGAGGGGAAAGCCTCCGCGGAGGCCCGTCTGCGGCGGCACGTCGAGGTGCTCGCGGGCGAAATCGGCCCCAGGGCGCCGCGCCTCGGCGATTCGCTCGCCCGTGCCGAGTCTTATGTCCGCGGCGAGCTCGAGGCGGCGGGGCTCGCCGTCGAGCGGCGGCCCTATTCCTTCTTCGGCCGCGAGGTCGCCAATCTCGTGGGCGTGCCGGCCGCGAGCCGGGAGGCCAAGCGCTGGTACCTCGTAGGCGCGCACTACGACAGCGTCGCGGGCACACCCGGCGCCGACGACAACGCTTCGGCCGTCTCGGTGATGCTCGAGCTCGCCCGCAGGCTCGCCGACTGCACCCTCCCGCTGCGCTTCGTGGCGTTCACGATGGAGGAACCCCCCGCCTTCGGCACCCCCTGGCAGGGCAGCCGTCGTTTCTGCCGCGAGATGCGGCGGCGGGGAGAGCGGACGGAGGGGGCGATCGTGCTGGAGATGGTGGGGTTCACCGCACCCGTGCAGCCCTATCCCGAGGTCCTGCGGGGCCGTGGCTATCCCGAGACCGGCGATTTCATCGGCGTGGTCGGCGACCGGACCTCGCAGGCCTTCACCGAGCGGCTCGTGGCCGGCATGAAGGCGGCCGGCACCGTGCCGGTCGAGAGCCTGATCGTGGCGCTGCACGGCTGGATCCTGCCGATCGCTCGGCTCTCCGACCACGCCTCCTTCTGGGATCGCGGTTGGCCGGCGGTGATGGTCACGGACACGGCCTTCGTCCGCAACCCGAACTATCACCGAGAGACCGACACGCCCGACACGCTCGACTACCGCTTCATGGCAGCCGTGACCGACGCGCTCGAGGCCGCGATCCGCGCTCTCCCGCCGCCCGCGGCCGGCTGATCAGGCCTTCACCTCGATGAGCTCGAGGATGACTCCGTCGCGCGAGCGGGTGTAGACGGCCCGGCGGCCCTTGTTGGGCCCGCCCGGCACGGTGATGACCTCGCCCATCCGGCGGAAGCCCGCCGCCTCGACCTCGGCCAACAGCCGATCGAGTTCGGTCACATCGAGGGCGATGTGGGCGGCCCCCGCGTCGCAGGGTCGATAGTGCGCCCGTCCGTGGTCGGCAGGCGTGCGGTACTCGATGAGCTCGAGCGTGTGGCCGTAGCCGTCGAGATAGGCGATCTCGACATCGGCGTGTCCCAGGCCCGTGACCGCGCCGATGAGCGCGGGATCGCGCGGGCTCCGGTCGCGCAAGGCGAAGCCCAGGACCTCGGTGAAGAAGCGCACCGAGGCGTCCATGTCGGCGACCGTGAAGCTGGTATGGTTGAAGCGGCGGATCTCGGGCCGGCTCATGCGGGCTGCTCCTGGTCGAGGAAGCGGTTCGGCTTCAAGAAGAAGGCGAGCAAGAGGCAGCCCTCCTCCGACCAGGCCTCGTGCCGGCTGCCGGCCGGCCGCCAGACATAGTCGCCCGCCCGGCAGACACCCTGCTCGTCGCGGAACGAGCCCTCGAGCACGTAGCTCTGCTCGATCTCGACATGCTCGTGGAGCGGCAGCTTCGCTCCCGGCGCCCAGCGGAAGAGCGCGGTCAAAAGGCCGCTCGTCTCGTCCTTCAAGAGCACCTTCATCTCGATGCCGGGAAAGCGGGTCGGCTGCCAGGGCAGGGCCTCGACCGTGACGTAGCGCGAGGCGAGGGGGCCCAGGCCCTCGTGACCCTCGGCGTGCGGTGTGACGGCGCTCATCATCCCTCCCTCCCCGATCCGTTCTCCGAGCTTCGGGCGGCGCGGCTCCCGGTCAATAGCCTTCGGCCACGAGCGGGAAGGCCGACCAGAAGCCGGGCGGCCGCACGGCCTCGGCGCGCGCGAGGTGGTTTCGGCCGAGTTCGGAGAGCCGGCGTGTACCGAGAAGCCCCATGGCGATGCGGATCTCGTCTTCCAGGATCTGCAGCATCCGGACGACCCCGTCCGAGCCGCCCGCCGCCATACCGGCCGCGAGCATCCGCCCCATGCCCACGGCCTTCGCTCCGAGCGCGATCGCCTTGAGGACGTCGGTGCCGCGGCAGAAGCCGCCGTCGACCAGCACGAGGCAGCGCTCGCCCACCGCCTCGACGATCTCGGGCAACACATCGAGCGTGCCCTGGACATGGTCGAGCTGGCGGCCGCTGTGGTTGGAGACGACGATCCCTTCGACCCCGTGGTCGAGGGCGATCCGGGCGTCCTCGGCGGTCATGATGCCCTTGAGGATCAGAGGAATCCGATGCCGTGCCTTGAAACGGGCGACCGCCGCCCAGTCGAAGGCCCGCTGGGCGTCGATGCCGCCCATGTTCTGCCGCCAGGGCTTCTCGAAGCGGTTCAACAGATCGCGCTCGCGCCGCGAATACCAGGCGGTATCGACCGTGATCGCGAAGGCGCGGTAACCTTTCGCCTCCGCACGAGCAACGACCTCGGCGATCCAGCCGTCGTCACCGCGCACGTAGAGCTGGAAGATCCGGAACCCGTCGGGTGCCGCATCCGCGACCTTCTCGAGGCCCGGTGCGCACACGCTGCTCAGCATCGAGGGCACGCCGAAGCGGGCTGCGGCCTCGGCCGCCCCGGCCCCACCCGTCGGGTGGAAGGTCTCGATCGAGCCGATCGGCGCGAGGAAGACGGGCAGCCGGATTCGCCGGCCGAAGAGTTCGGTGCCGGGATCGACGTCCCGCACGTCGACGCAGCCCCGGGGCCGGAGCGCCCAGCGCTCAATCGCGAGGCGATTGCGCGCGACCGCCGTCTCGGTTTCGCTGCCGCCCTGGAGATAGTCCCAGGCAACCTTGGAGAGCCGTCGCCGGGCGAGCTGGACCAGCTCCTGGAGCGTCGTGACCTGGTCGAGTGCCGCCATGACCCCCTCCGCCGACCGGGCTTCGCGAGCGATGCCGCGGCCCGGTCGCGCTCGCAAGCATCGCCACCGCGGGGCAGGGCCGAGCGCCCGCTAGACTGGCAGCAGCACGAGGCCGGGAAAGGCGATCGAGAGCAGCAGGACCAGGAACATGGCGAGCGCGAAGGGGGCGGCGCCGGCGAAGGTGGACCACAAGGACACACGCGGATCGGCGAGCGTGCCCGTGACGACGTAGACCGATAGTCCGAAGGGCGGGGTCAACAGGCCGATCTCGACAGCCAGGATCGTGACGATCCCGAACCAGACGAGGTCGAGCCCCAGCGCCTGGGCGACGGGCAGAGCGAGCGGCACGCTCACGAGCAGGATGGAGGTCGAATCGAGGATCGTGCCCAACAGCAACAGCACCGACACGTGGCCGGCGAGAAAGCCCGCCGACCCGAGCCCCGCGGCACCCAGCCAGCCGAGGAGGAGTTCGGGCAGACCCGCGAGCGCCAACATCCGGGCATAGAGACTCGCGGCCACGATCAGGAGGAGCACGGAGGCCGTGATCTCGCCAGTCTCGACCAGGACCCGCCAGAGCTTCGCGCGGTCGAGCCGGCGGCGGGCGAGGGCGATCGCGAAGGCTCCGGTGGCGCCCACCGCTCCGCCCTCGGTGGCGGTGAAGAAGCCGCCCCAGATCCCGCCCAGGACGAGGAGGACGAGGCCGAGAACGGGCAGAAGGAGCGGGACGGCCGAGCCACCTTCCGCCGCCCGCGGCTCGGGTGGTGCGAACGGTCGTTCCTGGACGAGGCTCGGGGCGAGCCAGGCGCAGAGCAAGATCCCCGCCGAAAAGGCGCTCGCCATGAGCAGCCCCGGCACGATGCCCGCGAGGAACATGGCCCGCACCGACTGCTCGGCCAAGAACGCGTAGACGATCATGAGGAGCGAGGGCGGGATGAGCATGCCGAGGATCGACGAGCCCGCCACCACGCCCACCGCGAAGGCGGGCCTGTAGCCCATGCGCAGCATCTCGGGCACCGCCACGCGGGTGAAGACCGCGGCCGAGGCGATCGAGATGCCGGTAACGGCGGCGAAGACCGCGTTCGCCACCACGGTCGCCACCCCGAGCCCGCCCGCGAGCCTGCGGAAGAGGCGCTCGGCGGCGGTGTAGCAGTCGCGGCCGATGTCGGCGGTGGCGACGAGCTGGCCCATCAGCACGAAGAGCGGCACCACGCCGAAGACGTGGTCGGCGACCGCGTCCGAAGCCGCCCGGGCGAGGAGGTTGAGCGCGATCGCGGGATCGCCGCGGATCGCCCACACCCCGGCGAGGCCGGCGAGGAGCAGGGCGCTCGCGACGTGCAGCCCGGCCCCGATCAGGAGCAGGAGGAAGAGCAGGGCCAGAAGGCCGATCTCGACCGGGCTCAGGGCCGGCTCCCGAGGGCCCGACCGAGGGCGCCGAACGCGATGCGGGCGAAGATCAGGCCGGTGAGCGCGGCACCCGCGATGGTGGCGAGCCGGACCGGCCAGATCGGTGCGGTGAAGTCGCCGACGGCACCGACATAGAGCTCCTCGCGCCAGGACTCGATCAGTACGGGCAGGACGGCCACCACGAGCAGAAGGCAGAGGGCCGCCCCGATCGCATGGACCAGCGCCTCGAGGGCCTGCGCGGCGCGGGGTCGGGCCACCCGCAGCCGGCCGAGCAAGAGCTCGGAGCGGGCGAGCCGACCGGCCCGGAGCGTCTCGGGGAGCTGGAGGAACAGGATCGCCACGACCGCGAGCGCCAGGAGCTCGCTCACGCCACGGACCGGGGCCGAGAAGAGCTCGCGCCCCAGAATGTCGGCATCGACCAGGAGAACGAGGGCGAGGATCGCGAGCGAGCCGGTCGCGGCCATGGCCCGGCTCGTAGCCGCGAGCAGCCGGTCGAACCGGCCGGCCTCGGACACCGGATCGGATCCCGGCCGGGCCGCCGCGTCGCTCACCCCTTCGCCCAGTCGCGCAGGATCGGCACGCCCGCCTCGATCTGCGCCTTCATGTAGCCCTCGAGGACCGCCGTGCCGGGCAGGCCTTTGCGGTCGAGATCCTGGGCCCAACCCTTGGCGACGTTGGGAATGGTCTCGGCCCAGCGGCGCCGCTCGCCCGGGTCGAGTTCGAGGATCCGGGCGCCGGCCGCCACCATCTCCGCCATCCGCCGCTCTGCGAGCGCCGTCTGCGCCTCGGCGTAGGCACGGGTCCACTCGCGGCCGACCGCGACCACGATCGCGCGAGCTGCCTCGGGCATCTTCTCGAGCGTGCGCTTGGAGATCGCGATGGCACCGCCGAACATCGCCCCGAAGCCGACCTTGCAGACATGCGGGGCGACCTCGTGCAGCCTGGCGGCGGCAGCGCCCGTGGCGAAGGTCAGCGCCCCGTCCGAGACCCCGGTCTGGATGTCGTTATAATAGCTCGTGAGCGTGCCGGCGACCGCGACTGCACCCGTACCCTTGATCCAGTTGGCAGACGGTCCGGGCGCGCTGAGCTTGAGCCCCTCGAGGTCGGCCAGGCCGCGGATCGGCTTCTTCGACCAGACATGGTAGGTGTCGAGCGCGGCACCGCCCAGATAGACGAGCCCGTGGCGGGTCCAGGCGTGGCCCATGCCGACGATGCTCTCCTGAAGCCGCTCGACGATCGAGGCCAAGAGAAACACGTCCTCGACCCCGAACGGGCAGACGTAGGAGACGTTCTGCAGCGGCATCTTGGCCGCCTCGAACACGGTCGAGACGAAGCCTGCGTCGGAAATGCCGTCGCGCATGGTGTCGAGCTCCGAGCCGAGCTTGGCGAGCGCGCCGCCGTAGGCCCGGTTCCACTCGATCTCGAGCGGGACGCCAGCGGCCTTCAGCCGGCGGTCGACCTCGGAGACGAAGAACTCGTCGAGTAGCTTGACCCAGAGGAACACCGGCGGGTGGCCGGCCGCGACTGTTACCCGCAGCCGCTGCGGTTGGCCGCGGGCCCTGGGCGGGCGAAGGGCGAGGAGCGCCGCCGGGGCGGCGGTGATCGTGCGCAGGAGCCTGCGGCGCGTCATCATGCGGGACCTCCCTTCCCGCTCGAGGCGGGCGTCCTCGGCCCCTCTTCTGCGGGGCCGTCCCGTCGCTTGCAAGCCGGCTGTTTCCGTGCGAGCGCTCTTGTCCGGAATGTCGCCCCGGGGGCTCGTTATGCCCGCCCGCCTGATCGATCTCTCGGTACCGCTCGTGGCCGGGATCGCCTCCGACCCGCCCGGCTATCGGCCCGAGATCGCCTACCGCGACCATCGCGCGACCGCGGCCGAGGTCTGCCGCTTCTTCCCGGGCCTGCGCCCCGAGGATCTGCCGGACGGCGAAGGCTGGGCGATCGAACACGTGACGATGACGACTCACGCCGGGACGCACCTCGATGCGCCCTGGCACTTCGCCTCGACAACCGACCGCGCCGTGGTTCCCGGCGGTCGGCCGGCGCCCCGGATCGACGAGGTGCCGCTCGAATGGTGCTACGCTCCGGGCGTCAAGCTCGACTTCCGCCACCTGCCCGACGGCCACGTGGTCGGTGCGGCGGAGATCGAGGCCGAACTCCAGCGGATCGGTCACACGCTGCGCCCGCTCGACATCGTGTTGATCAACACCCGTGCCGGCAGTCGCTACGGGCAGGAGGACTATGTCGACGCCGGCTGTGGAGTGGGCCGCGAAGCCACCCTCTGGCTCCTCGAGCGTGGCGTACGAGTGACCGGGACCGATGCCTGGAGCTGGGACGCGCCCTTCTCCCACACCCGCCGCCGCTTTTTCGAAACGCGCGATGCGGCGTTGATCTGGGAGGGCCACAAGGCCGGCCGCGAGCGGGCCTATTGCCATCTCGAGAAGCTCGCCAACCTCGAGCTCCTGCCGGCCACCGGCTTCCGGGTCGCCTGTTTCCCGATCAAGGTCGCAGGCGGCTCGGCCGGCTGGTGCCGGGCGGTGGCGATACTCGAGGAGGGCTGAACGGCCGGCCCCGGGCGGCGCCCGCTCAGCTGCCGAAGTTGTCGGTCCAGCAGTGCACGCCGATCAGCCGGCCGTCGGTCGCACGTGCCGGGGCCCGGCAGACGTGCAGGTCGGCCGAGCGGCCGAGCTCCACGAGCGGCGGCAGGTAGCGGTCGGGCGGCAGGGGCCAGCAGCGGCCGCCCTCGAGGTAGCCCGCGGTCGCGCGGCCTATAGTGCAGCGCTGCGCGATCCCGCAGTCGCGGCCGATGCAGCAGGGGCCACCGGCATCGGGTTGCATCATCGAGCGGTAGGGGTCGGAAGCCCCCGGCGGCGGCTGGAGGACACCCTCGGCACGCGGAGTCGCGACGCCCGTGCCGACGGCTGCGCGGCGGGCCGCGAGGAGGACCGGGGCGGAACGGAAGGGGCTCAGGGCTCGTCTCCCACCGGATCGGGGTCGCGGATCCGCCTCCCCTCCTCCGGGGGCCCCACCCGCGAAGGCGGGATCCGGACCGCGCGGGCCTTCGCCCCGTCGCCGGCCGGGCCATCGACCACCCCGGGTCGTGTGCCCGGCCTATCTGTCGCGTAACGATAGCATACTCCGTGCCGCGAGCCGTGCACCGCGTGCCTGTGTGCCCCACTCGCAGCCCCGACCGGCCCGGACGCTTCCCCTCGCGAGGGCCGCATCCCATCTGCGGGCCATGACCCCACCGCTCGCCCTCTACGTTCACTGGCCCTTCTGCCGGGCGAAGTGCCCCTATTGCGACTTCAATTCTCACGTCCGCTCACGGATCGAGCAGGCGCTCTGGCGGAACGCTTTGCTCGGCGAGCTTGAGCATTGGATCGCCCGGCTCGGACCGCACCGGCTCGTTTCGATCTTCTTCGGCGGTGGCACGCCCTCGCTCATGGAACCGTCGATCGTGGGCGCACTCATCGACCGCGCGGTCGCCGCCTGGCCGCCAGCAGACGAACTCGAGATCACCCTCGAGGCCAATCCGACCTCGGTCGAGGCCGGCCGCTTCCGGGGATACCGCACGGCCGGCGTCGATCGGGTCTCGATCGGCGTCCAGGCCCTGGAAGAGTCGGCACTGCGCTTTCTCGGCCGCGAACACGGCGTCGAGGAGGCGCTGGCGGCGGTCGAGCTCGCGCTGACGGTCTTTCCGCGCGTCTCGATCGACCTGATCTACGCCAGGCCGGGCCAGAGCGCGGCCCGATGGGAGGCGGAGCTCGACCGCGCGCTCGCACTCGGCACCGAGCATCTCTCGCTCTACGAGCTCACGATCGAGGAGGGGACCCGCTTCCACGCCGAGGTGGCGGCAGGCCGCCTCGTGCCGCTACCCGAGGAGGAGCAGGCGCTCCTTCTGGAACTAACCGAAGCCCGCACTCGCGCGGCCGGCCTGCCGGCCTACGAGGTCTCCAACCACGCCCGGCCGGGTGCGGAATGTCGTCATAACCTGGTCTACTGGCGCTACGGCGAATATGTGGGCATCGGTCCCGGCGCCCACGGCCGCGTCCTACTCGACGGCCGCCGTCGGGCGACCCGCACGCTGCGGGCGCCGGAGGCCTGGCTCGCGCAGGTGCGGTCGAAGGGCCACGGGCTCGAGGCCGAGGAGCCGCTCGAACCCGACACCCAGGCGCTCGAGGCGCTGATGATGGGACTCCGTCTCGCCGAGGGGCTGCCGCTCGCCCGGCTCGAGGCGCTGGCCGGGAGGCCGGCCGAGACCTTCTTGGATCTCGCCGCCTGCCGGCGACTCGTGGACGCAGGTCTCATCCTGGGCGAGCCGGATCGGCTGATCGCCACCGCGGCCGGTCGGGCGCGGCTCGACGGAATCCTGCGCGCGCTCCTGCGCTGAGTCTCGGGTTCAGAAGCCGGGTCGAACCACCGCCGCGGGGTCCAGCCGGACGGTCTCGTCGGCGGCGAAGCGGTCGGCGCTCGTCCAGGCGAGCCGGTCGGTGAGCACCCAGTGGGCACCCCAGGCGATCGCCACTGCCGCCACCACTGCCGCCAGGAAAGCCTTCATCCACCCTTCTCCCCCGCCCCGCCGCCCGGTGCGGTCACGCGCTTGAGGTAGGCGATCAGCGCCGCCCTGTCGCCCGCATCGGGCATCCGCTGCAACGGCATTTTGGAGCCGGGCGTGAAGGTCTCGGGACCGAGCGCGAAGAGCCGGTCGACCGTCTCCTCCGTCCAGACGATGCCGCTTCGAGCGAGCGCCTCGGAATAGGGGTAGCCGGGCACCGATCCGGCGGGCCGCCCGAACAGGCGGAACAGGGTAGGGCCGGCGCGGTTGCCGCCGTCCGCCTCGAGCGTGTGGCAGGCCCGACATGAGCGGAAAAGGCGAGCGCCCCGCTCGCTCTCCTCCGCAGCGGAAGGAGCGTTCGACGCCGCGAGGCTCGGCGAAACTTCGGGCTCGCCTTCCGCCCAGCGCCGGACCACCGCATCGTTGCCGGCCGACCAGAGCGTGGGCCGCGGTCCGGCGAAGGCGAGATCCCAGACGGGGCCCGCATGCGGCTCCAGCACCCGCTCGGCCCGACCCTCGGGCAACGACCAGAGCACGATCCGGCCTTTGAGGTCGCCACTCGCGAGCCGTCCGCCGCCGGGCGCGACCGAGAGGGCCAGGACCGGGGCCTCGTGCCCGACGAGCTCGCCCCGGAGCTCGAGGCCGGGCAGAACGAGCAGGCGGATGGTCCCGTCGATCGCCGAGAGCGCGAGCGTGCGCGGACTCGCGAGCGCGAGGTCGGTGATCGCGAAGCCGGTAGCGGGTCGCCGCTCGCGCAGCCGTGCGGGCTCGTCTTCGACCGACCAGAGCCCACCCAGATGGTCGGCGACGAGCAGCTCGCCCTCCTCCGGCAGGAAGAGAAGGGCTGTGGGCCGCGCCCCCTCCAGGAGGAGCTTCGCTCGGCGCTCGCCCGTGGCGAGGTCCAAAAGGTGGATCGCACCGTCGCCCGTGCCCGCGGCGGCGCTCGCCCGGCTGGGATGGACCGCGACGGCCACGACCTTGGCGGCGAGCTCCAGGCGGAAACGTGGCGTCGCCGCCTCGAGATCCCAGAGGATCAGCCGCCCGTCCTCACCGCCCGACAGTGCGTGCTGACCGCTCGGATCGAGGGCGAGCGCGTTGACGCCGCCATCGTGACCGCGCAGGACCCGAAGTGCCGCAGCCTCGCCGGGGCGCCAAGCGATCAGGCTTGTGTCGAACGAGCCCGAAAGAAGAAGCGTGCCGTCGGCGGTGGCGGCGAGTGCCCGCACGGGCCCGCCGTGGCCGCGGAGTTCCTGCCCGCCCACCGGGCCGGAGAGTCCGAAAAGCAACGCCAGGGCGAGCGGCAGGGAGCGCATCGGGCAGCCGGTAGCGACGGTGGGCTGCGACCTACTCGGCCGGCAGTACGCGCTTGCGCTCGAGCTCGGCGACCCAGAGATCGTGGTGCTGGCGCGCCCAATTCAAGTCGACCCGCCCCGAGCCCATGGCCTGGAAGGCTCCCTCCATGCCGATCGAGCCGATGTAGATGTGGCCGATGACGATCGCGATCAGGACCACGCTCACGAGACCGTGCCAGAGCACGGCGAGCTGCTGCTCGGCCATGGGCGAAAGCCCGGTCGGCAGGGCGGTACCGAACCAGCTGTTCACGAAGGCGAATGTCGAATCGAAGAAGTGGAAGGTGAAGGGGAAGAGTAACTGCAATCCCGACAGGCTCAGGCTCGTCCCCAACAGCACGACTGACCAGAAGACGAACTTCTGTCCAGCGTTGAACCGTTTGGCCGACGGATGACCACCTCCCAGCAATCCACCACCCTTGAGGATCCAGACGATGTCGTGGCGGTTCGGGATATTGTACCAAACCCAGAGCACGAACATCAGGGCGATGCCGGCCATGAAGCCGAAAGCCAGGTAATTGTGCAGGAACTTGCCCCATTGGGTAAGCACCGCGAAGGCGTCCTTGCCGACGAGCGGCAAGAGCAAGGTGCGACCGAACATCAGGTTGAGGCCGGTGAGCGCCAATACGATGAAGGTCGTCGCGGTCAGCCAGTGGGCGAAACGCTCGATTCCGTTGAACCGACGGATCGTCGTGCCGGCGGGTCCGCCCTCGATCGGAACGCGTCCGCGCAGCGCGAAAAACAGAGCCACGAGGCCGACCGCACCCAGGAGGATCCAGCCGGCCCAGAGCTTGTAAGCGCCGAGCCTGAGCTCCCGCCAGGCCTCTCCCTCCGACTGAACGAGCTGGCCGCCGGCTGCGTTCGGCGCGGCGACGGTGCCCCGTTCGCCCTGTCGGATCGCCCGCCATATATCGGCGCGGCTCTCCTCGGGTTGCAGCGTGACCGGCGGTGGGCCAGCCGACGGCGCGGTCTGCGCTCTCGCGGAGCCCGCTGGCGGGAAGCCGAGGAGAAAAAGCGCGAGTAGGGCGAGGAGAAGGGGCCGGCGCATCAGTATCTCTGTCCCAGGGCTCGGTTTTGCAGTCGCTCGACGGTCGCGGCGTCGAGCGGTGGTTGGGCCGGACCGGGAAACACGCCCTTCACGGGCAGCGCGATCCGAGTCGGCGGCGTGCGCCCATCGAGCCAGCCCTGGTAGAACCAGACGCCGGCGGCAAGGACGATCAGAAGCGCCGTAAGCCGCAGCAGGATCACCATGGACACTCGCGGACGGGGTTGGGATGCGGGTAGGAACCGGCGGGCGAGATGCGAGCGGCCGGGGTCGCCCCCGGCCGCTGCGCGTCGTCACGAAGGGTGGCGCTCAGGCGCCGCCCTTCTGCTGGTAGGCGGTGCCCCAGCCCCAGGCGCCGGAGCCGAAGCCGCGCGCCACCACGCGCTCGCGATAGATCGTCGAGATCGTGTCACCGTCGCCGGCCAGGAGCGCCTTGGTCGAGCACATCTCGGCGCAGAGCGGTAGTTTACCCTCGGCGAGCCGGTTGCGGCCATATTTGCGGAACTCGGCGTCCGAGCCGTCCTCCTCCGGCCCACCAGCACAGAAGGTGCATTTGTCCATCTTGCCGCGCGAGCCGAAATTGCCGGCCTGCGGAAACTGCGGCGCTCCGAACGGGCAGGCGTAGAAGCAGTAGCCGCAGCCGATGCAAAGGTCCTTGCTGTGCAGGACCACACCCTCCTCGGTCTGATAGAAACAGTCGACCGGACAGACCGCCATACACGGCGCGTCCGAGCAGTGCATGCAGGCCACCGAGATCGACCGTTCCCCGGGCCGGCCGTCGTTGAGGGTGACGACCCGCCGGCGGTTGATGCCCCACGGCACCTCGTGCTCGTTCTTGCAGGCGGTGACGCAGGCGTTGCACTCGATGCAGCGCTCGGCGTCGCACAGGAACTTCATGCGAGCCATCGTCGTCTCCTCCTGCCTCAGGCTGCCCAGATCCTGCAGAGCGTGGTCTTGGTCTCCTGCATGTGGGTGACCGAGTCGTAGCCGTAGGTCTGTGCCGTGTTGGTCGATTCACCGAGCACATAGGGATCGGCACCTGCCGGATACTTCGACCTCAGGTCCTTGCCCTGGAACCAGCCGCCGAAGTGGAACGGCATGAACGCGACGCCGCGGCCGACCCGTTCGGTCACCATCGCCTTGACCTTGACCCTGCCCTTCTCCGGGCCCTCGACCCACACATAGGCGCCGTCGCGGATCTTGAGGTTGTTGGCGTCGAACGGGTTGATCTCGATGAACATGTGCTGCTGGAGCTCGGCCAGCCACGGATTCGAGCGGGTCTCGTCGCCGCCGCCCTCGTATTCGACGAGCCGCCCGGAGGTCAAAATGATCGGGTAGTCCTTCGAGAAATCCTTGTCCTGGATCGACTTGTAGAGCACCGGCAGGCGGTGCAGCTTGCGATCCGTGTAGGTCGGGTACTTCTCCACCAGGTCGCGCCGCGGCGTGTAGAGCGGCTCGCGATGGAGCGCGATCGGATCGGGGAAGTTCCACACCACAGCTCGCGCCTTGGCGTTACCGAACGGCGCGCAGCCGTGCTTGATGGCCACCCGGATGATCCCGCCCGAGAGGTCGGTCTTCCAGTTGGCCTTGGGCCCGCCCGCCTTCTCGATCTCGGCCCGCTCGGCGTCGGTGAGATCCTTGTCCCAGCCGAGCTTGGTCAGCATCTCCATCGTGAACTCGGGATAGCCGTCTTCGATCTCCGAGCCTTTGGGCCAGCTGCCCTCGGCCAGGAGCGTCTGGCCGTCCCGCTCGACGCCGAAATTGGCGCGGAAGCACGAACCACCGTCTTTCACCGGCAGCGAGGTGTCGTAGAGGTTGGCGGTGCCGGGGTGCTTGAACTCGGGCGTGCCCCAACACGGCCAAGGCAGACCGTAATACTCGCCGTCGCAGGGACCGCCGACTGCCCGCAGCGTCACCTTGTCGAAGGTGTTCTGATACTCCATGTGCAACTTGAGGCGTTCCGGCGACTGGCCGGTGTAGCCGATCGTCCAGGTTCCGCGATTGATCTCGCGCAGGATGTCCTCGACGTTCGGCTCGTTGCCCTCGAGCTTGATGTTCTTGAACATCTCCTCGGCGAAGCCGAACTTCTTCGCGAAGAGATACATGATCTCGTGGTCGGTCTTGCACTCGAAGAACGGCCCGAAAACCTTCTCGCGCCACTGGAGCGAGCGGTTCGACGCGGTGACCGAGCCGCGGGTCTCGAACTGGGTGGCGGCCGGCAGGAGATAGACCCCGTCGGTCCGATCGTGCAGCACCGCGCTCACGGTCGGATAGGGGTCGATCACCACGAGAAGGTCGAGCTTCTCCATCGCCCGCTTCATGTCGGGCAGGCGCGTCTGCGAGTTCGGCGCGTGACCCCAGAAGATCATCGCGCGGACGTTGTCCGGCTGGTCGATGTTCTCCTTCGCCTCGAGCACACCGTCGAACCAGCGCGAAACCGGGATGCCGGCCTTTTCCATGAGCCCCTTGCGGGTCTTGTCGTCGGCGCCCTTGGGACCGAAGCGAGAGAGGAGATAATTGTAATCGACGTTCCAGACCCGCGCCCAGTGCTTCCAAGCACCTTCGGCCAGGCCATAGTAACCAGGCAGGCTGTCCACGGTGACGCCCATGTCGGTCGCACCCTGGACGTTATCGTGGCCGCGGAAGATGTTGGTACCGCCACCGGAAACGCCCATGTTGCCGAGGGCGAGCTGCAGCACGCAATAGGCACGGACGTTGTTGTTGCCGTTGGTGTGCTGGGTGCCACCCATGCACCAGATGACCGTGCCCGGCCGGTTGTTGGCCATGAGCATGGCGACCCGCTTGAGCTGGCTGCCGGGCACGCCGGTGACGCGCTCGACCTCGTCCGGGGTCCACTGCTTCACGTGCGCACGGATCTGGTCCATGCCCCACACGCGCTTGCGGATGAACTCCTTGTCCTCCCAGCCGTTCTCGAAGATGTGCCAGAGGATGCCCCAGATCAGGGCGACGTCGGTACCCGGCCGGAACCGGACATACTCGTCGGCGTGTGCGGCCGTCCGGGTGAAGCGCGGATCGCAGACGATCAAGGGTGCGTTGTTCTGCTCCTTCGCCCGCAACAGGTGGAGCAGCGAAACGGGATGCGCCTCGGCCGGATTGCCGCCGATCAGGAAGATCAGCCTCGACTTTTGGATGTCGTTGTAGGAGTTCGTCATCGCGCCGTAGCCCCAGGTGTTGGCCACGCCCGCGACGGTCGTCGAATGGCAGATCCGCGCCTGATGGTCGACGTTGTTCGTCCCCCAGAAGGCGGCGAACTTGCGGAACAGATAGGCCTGCTCGTTACTGTGCTTGGCCGAGCCCAGCCAATAGACGCTGTCGGGTCCCGACTTCTCGCGGATCTCGAGGAGCTTGTCACCGATCTCGTTGATCGCCTGGTCCCAGGAGATCCGGGTGTATTTCCCGTTGACGAGCTTCATCGGGTACTTGAGCCGACGCTCACCGTGCGCGTGCTCGCGCACCGCGGCGCCCTTGGCGCAGTGCGCACCCAGATTGAACGGGCTGTCGAAGCCCGGCTCCTGGCCGATCCACACACCGTTCTGCACCTCGGCCACGACCGTGCAGCCGACCGAGCAGTGCGTGCAGATCGTCTTGACCTCCTTGATCTCGCCTTTGGCCACCTGGGCCTGCGCCTGGGCGCGCGTCACCATGCCGGGCGACAGGGCCGCGGCGGCCGCCAGACCGCCGGCGGTGACCCCGGAGCGGCGCAGGAACCCGCGCCGATCGATCGTGTCGCCCGAAAGCGCCGCCCGCAGCTGGCCGAAAGCGCCCGGTGCCGGCGTCCCGTTGCTCCGCTTCCTCAACATCTCGGCCTCCCGCCCTCCGGGTGTCGATCCGCCGCGCTCAGAAGCGGGCGAGCTCGTAATAGGTCTTCACGTGCGGCGTCTCGCGGTAACCGCGCCCGCTCGGCCGCTGCTCGGCCGCCTCGGCGCGCTGCGCCGGAGCCGCCACCGTCGCGGCACCGACGACCGCGCCCAGGCCCGCGAGCTTCAGCAACTCCCGCCGACCGCTGCCGCTCCGCCGCTCCTTGCCGTCCTCGCGCATGTCCCGCCTTCCTTCCTGCTGCTTTCCTACCACGCACCCCGGCTCGGCCACTCGCCCGGTTCTCTCCGGGGCTCCCCAGTCCCGGCCTCGCACGCGCCCACCCTACCCCGCTCAAGCCGCCAACCGGAAGCCCGTCCGCTCGATTTCGACGAACAGCCGGCCGACCGTTCCGACCGGCCGGTAGAGACGTGCCGATCGGGCCCCCTCGAGGTCGGCGAAGAAGCGACCGATCCAGGGCTCGAGATGGCGGTCGAAGAAGCGCTGTGCGGCCGCACCACCGGCCGGGCCGAACCGGCCCTCGACGAGCCCCGCCATCACCTCGCAGAGGCTCGCCGCATGGTCCTCGGGCTCCGGATTGCCGGGCGCACGGGCGATCCCGAGGGTCGCGAGATCCGCCCGCAAGAGAGCGAGCGGCCGCTCGTTCAGGAACCCCGTACGGTAGAACGAGGCGTAGGGCACGAGTTCGCCGCGACCCACGCCGATGAAGAGCTCGTGATATTCCTCGCGGGCCGCCTCGACCGTGCTCGCCCGCGCCGCCCGGGCGAGCTCGAGGAGAGCTTCGCCCAGATCGCTGCCCGCCTCGCCCAGCCGGCCGACCGTGGCGAGCGTCGCCTCGTCGGGAGGGGCCGCCAAGAGTTTGGCGAGCAGGCGCCACGTCACCGCCCGCAGCCGGTCGACCTCGTCAGGCTCACCGACGGCTTCGGAACTCGCGCCGTTGACCGCGTCCATGCTGGCACCACCGTACCGGCCGCGGCCTCCCCCCTCAAGGTCCGCTCCGGAATTGAACCACTTCTAGCCGCGTGCCGGGTCTGCGGCAAGGGGGCGCTCCCTGCCGCCGGCACCGGCGGATCCGCCACCGGCCTCGATGGCTGCCGGACCCTCGGCCTCGACCGCCGGACCGGCCGCGTCGGCTTCGCCCGTGCGCGCCTCGAGTGCCGTCCCCGCGCCCGACACGGCCGGTTCGCCGCCGGCCGTCGGGGCACCGGGTCCGGCACCCGCCGCCAGTGCCGCCCGCTGCTCTTCCTCCTCGTCGAGAGCCGACACCATGCCGCGACCGACCCGATAGAGTGTCTTGAGGTCGGCCACCACCGTACTCGCATCGGAGAAGTCGTTGACCACGTAATAATCGTCGAGCCCGTCCGGGGT
>CALBAK010000001.1 GCA_937926445.1 uncultured Alphaproteobacteria bacterium | reverse complement strand
GGCAGCACGCGCCGGGCTCGATCTCGAGGGGCTCGCCGCGGGCGAGTGCCGCGACGCAGGGACAGTCGTCGCGGTGCTCGTCGAGAAACCGCCGCACGGCTTCTCGCACGATCTCGCTCGGCGAGCGCTGGAGCTGCGCGGCGACGATCCGCAGCCGGCGATGGTCCTCGGGCGCCAGGCGACAGCTCGCCCGCCCCGAGACGGCCGGCTGCCGCGGGCGCCGGGCGGGGGTCGGCGGCCGCAGGATCGGGTCGAGCAGCGGCGTGCCGTAGGTGTCGGCGAGGCCCCGGGCCTCGCCCTTGCGGGCGAGCAGGTCGGCCGTGAGCCGCGCGGTCCTCATGCCACCTCTCCGAGCTCGGCCACGGGCTGGGGCTCCTCGCCCTCGATCATCCGCCGGCCGAATCCCGTGGGAACGACGCGGCGGCGCATGAAGGCGTCGCGGTTGGCCATCTTGACGAGCCGTTCGCGGACATAGGCCCAGAGATCGGCGATCTCCCGGGCCGACTGGCTGTCGGGATGGGTCTCCATGACCGTCCTCCCGTCGATCATCGAGCTCGCCATGACGACCTTCTGGGCGATCAGCACCGGCGCCACGGTGCCGTGCTGGGAGAGCGCCACGGCGGCATCGGTCGTCAGCCGCGAGCGGGCAGTGGTGCCGTTGACCACGAACAGGAGAGGCCGGCCCGCCCGCTCGGCGAGATCGAGCGTGGCGCGAACCGCCCGCAGATCGTGCGGGCTCGGCCGGGTCGGAACGAGAACGAGGTCGGCATAGTGCATGACCCGGGCGATCGCGGCGCTCGCCGCGGGTGGCGTGTCGACGAAGAGGTAGCGGAAGTTCCGCGCTCGCAGCTTGGCGAGATCGTCCTCGAGCGAAGCGAGCATGGTGCGGGCGAAGTCCGGGCCGGGCAGCTCGCGGGCGTTCCACCAGGCAGCGAGCGAGCCCTGGGGATCGCAGTCGAGCAGGACCACGGGCCCGTCACCGGCCAAATGCGCCTGGACCGCGAGATGACCCGCAAGCGTCGTCTTGCCGGAGCCGCCCTTCTGCGAGCAGATCGCGACGATTTGCATGAGTACCGCTCCGAGGGCGCGGGGCCGGACCCGTCGCGCCCGGGGTGGTCGATGCGTCGAGTGTGCACAGCTTCGGCTTAAGACTTCGTTGACGGGTGAGGGTGAACCTGCCTTCACCCTCCTCGGGTGCGCTGGGGCGAGGTGGCATGACGCGCGGGACGATGACGGCCGAGGAGTTCGAGGCGCTCGCCACACGGGCCGTGCCCTACGTCGGTCAGCTCGGGCTCCGGGTGCGGCGGTTCGAGCCCGGCCGGGTGGACGTCGAGCTGCCCTACTGCGACCTCCTGATCCGCCCCGGCGGCACGATCTGCGGACCGGCGCTCTTCGCGCTCGCCGACATCACGCTCTACGGTGTGGTGCTGTCGCTCGTGGGCCGGCTCGAGCTCGCGGTGACGACCGATCTGGCCATGCATTTCCTGAGCAAGCCGCCGCCGGGCGATCTTCTGGGCGAGGGGCGGATCCTCCGGCTCGGCACCCGTCTCGCGGTCGGTGAGGTGCTTGTGCGCAGCCTCGGCCGCAGCGAGCCGGTCGCGCACGCGGTCGGCACCTACGCCATACCCGAGAGCCGCGACGAGCCACCCGGCGGACGCGGCAGCCGAGTGGGCGAGCCCGGCGGAACGCTCGAGATCGGGCGCGGTTGACAGCCGCGCGCGGCACTCTTAAGCAGTTGGCCCGCGCGGATCCGCTCGGGCTCCGCGAGGGTTGATTGTTGCCGCCGGACGGCAGGACCGCGGCGGCCTTGGTCGGGGTTCGGGAGCGATGGCCACTTACTCGGCGCGGCCGACGGAGATCGAGCGCCGCTGGTACCTCATCGATGCCGACGGGCTCGTGCTCGGCAGGCTCGCGGCGTTGATCGCCACGCGGCTGCGCGGCAAGCACAAGCCGATGTGGACCCCGCACCTCGACTGCGGCGACCACGTGGTCGTCGTCAATGCCGAGAAGGTCGTTCTGACCGGTCAAAAGCGGCAGAAGAAAGTCTATTACCGCCACACCGGCTACCCGGGGGGTATCAAAGAGGTCACCGCCGGCAAGCTGCTCGACGGGCGCTTCCCCGAGCGGGTGATCGAGATGGCGGTGAGCCGCATGATGAGCCGCGGGCCGCTGCAGCGTGCGGTGATGCGCAAGCTCCACGTCTACAAGGGTCCGGACCACCCCCATCAGGCGCAGCAGCCGGTGCCGCTCGACGTCGCGGCGATGAACCGCAAGAACAGCGTCAAGGAGGTTGCGCATGGCTGAGACCGCTCGCTCGTTCGCCGAGCTCGCGCGGTTGCGGCCGGCCACCCCCGAGCCGGCCGAGCTCGAGCCCAAGCAGCCAAAACTCGACGCGCTGGGCCGCGCCTACGCCACCGGGCGCCGCAAGAGCGCGGTGGCGCGGGTCTGGCTCAAGCCCGGCACCGGCCGGTTCACGGTCAACGGCCGCGACATGCCGGCCTACTTCGCTCGCCCGACGCTGCAGATGATCATCAACCAGCCCTTCGACGTGCTGAATAGTCGGGCGCAGTACGACGTTCTCTGCACCGTCAAGGGCGGCGGCCTGTCGGGCCAAGCCGGAGCGGTGCGGCACGGGATCAGCCGGGCACTGGTCAATTTCGACCCGACGCTGCGGCCGATCCTCAAGTCCGGCGGCTTCCTGACCCGTGACGACCGCGTCGTCGAGCGCAAGAAGTACGGCAAGCGCAAGGCCCGGCGCAGCTTCCAGTTCTCCAAGCGCTGAGCCGTCGGCCGCGCCCGCGGGCGCGGCCCTCTCGGCTTCGCCCGGGCCGCACGGCGAGGAGGTGCCGCGTGCTCCTGGTCCTGGGCTCCATCAACGCCGACCTCGTGCTCGAGGTGGATGCGCTGCCGCGGCCCGGCGAGACGGTCCTCTGCCCCGGCTGGCGCCTGGCTCATGGGGGCAAGGGCGCCAACCAGGCGGCGGCCGCCGCTCGGCTCGGTGCCCGGGTCCGCTTCTTCGGCCGGGTCGGCCCCGATCCGTGGGGCCCGATCCTGCGCCGCGGCCTCGAGGAGGCGGGTGTGGAGGTCGACGGCCTCGCCGGCTCGACCCGGCCGTCGGGGACCGCGGTGATCGCGGTCGATCGGGCCGGCGAGAACCTGATCCTGGTGGCGAGCGGTGCCAATCTCGATGTCTCGCTCGACCAGCTCGACGCGGCGGGGCTCGGCCCGGGCATCACCCTCCTCTGTCAGAACGAGATCCCGCTGCCCGTGACGCTCGGGGCGCTCGCTCGCGCCCGGGCCGCCGGTGCGCGCACGATCCTCAACCTGGCGCCGGCCGCGAGCCTGCCCGAGGGCGCGCTCGACCCGGTCGACTTCCTGATCGTCAACCAGCACGAGGCGGCCGCCCTGCTCGGTCGCCGCTTGCCGGCCGAGGAAGCCGCCGCGGCACTCGCCGGCCCGGCACGAACCTGTGTGCTGACTCTCGGCCGGGAGGGGGCCGTGGCGGTGGGACCGGAGGGCGGCTGGCGGGTCCCGGCGCTGCCCGTCCGAGTGCTCGATACGACGGGTGCGGGCGACGCTTTCGTCGGAGCGCTCGCGGCCGGACTCGACGGCGGGCTCGCCCTGCCCGAAGCGCTCGCGCAGGCGAGCGTGGCGGCCGGGCTCACCTGCGAGCGGCTCGGCGCCCGCGAGGGCCAGCCCGATCGGGCGGCGGTCGAGGCCCGGCTCGAATCCCTCGGGGCACCGGTTCCGTTCACGCCGCCGCGAGCCGACTGATCCGATGTCGCTCGTCGGCCGTAAATCGAAAGTGATCAGCGAGAGAGCGCGCGGATGAGGCGGAGGATCGTGCTCGCGGCCGGATCGGCCTGGCTCGCGATGCCCGCCCGAGGGATCGGCGCGATGCCGGAGCTCGAGTTCCGGGTTCTACGCAACGGCCGCGAGATCGGTCGACACCGGCTCGCCTTCGATCGGCGCGGCGAGGATCTCCTGTGCACGATCGCGGTCGAGCTCCGGGTCGGGCTCGGCCCCATCACCCTCTACCGCTACCGCCACGAGAACAAGGAACGCTGGCGCGCCGGTCGGTTCCTGAGCTTCGAGAGCCACACTGACGACAACGGCACGAAACTCGCCGTGCGCGCCGAGCGCACCGAGCGCGGGATCGCGGTCGAGGGTGCGGAGGGTACCTATCTCGCCCCGGCCGATGCCTGGCCCACGACCTATTGGTATCCGGGCTTCCTCGACCGTGACGCCTGGGTCGATACCCAGTTCGGCAGGCTGCGCCGGGCCCGGGTCGTGCCGGTGGGCGAGGCCGCGGTGCCGGTCGGCGGCCGGCCGCTGGTGGCCCGCCGCTACCGGCTCGAGGGCGATCTGGCGCTCGACCTCTGGTACCGCGACCGGCATTGGGTCGCGCTCGCCGCCACCGCACCCGATGGATCGGCGCTCGCCTACGAGCGCCTGACCGAGCCGCTCGTCGAGCTCGGCGGCCTCGGGTGAGCACGCTCCGCTACCTGTTCGCGGACCATCTGAGCCGCAGCGTGTCGAGCCTCGAGGGGCTCGACACGGCACACGACGTCGTGCTCATGACCGAGGTCGTGGCCGAGTGCACCTACGTCCCGCACCATCCCAAGAAGATCGCCTTCCTGTTCTCGGCCATGCGCCACTTCGCGGCCGAGCTCGCGGCCGAGGGTGTGCGGGTCGACTATGTCCGGCTCGACGATCCGGCCAACAGCGGCAGCTTCGCGGGCGAGATCCGCCGGGCCGTGGCCCGGCACCGGCCTGCCCGGGTGGTGCTGACCGAGCCCGGCGAGTGGCGCGTGCTCGAGGAGGTGCGGGGCTGGCCCGCGGCCCTGGGCCTGCCCGTCGAGGTCCGGCCCGACAGACGCTTCTTCTGCTCGACCGAGGCGTTCGCCGCCTGGGCCCGAGGCCGGCAACTCCGGATGGAGCCCTTCTATCGCTGGATGCGTCGGCGGACGGGCATCCTGATGACGCCCGAGGGTGAGCCCGAAGGTGGCCGGTGGAACTTCGATGCGGAGAACCGCGAGCGGGCGCCGGCCGATCTCGTCTTCCCGCGGCCCGCGCGCTTCGCGCCGGATGCGGTGACCACTGAGGTTCTGGATCTGGTGCGCGGTCGCTTCGCGCACCATTTCGGGAACCTTGAACCGTTCGGCTTCGCGGTCACGCGAGCCCAGGCCCTCGCCGCGCTCGACCATTTCGTGGCCGAGGCGCTGCCCCGCTTCGGCCCCTACCAGGACGCCATGCGCGCGAGCGAGCCCTGGCTCTTCCACAGCGCGCTCTCGCCCTATCTGAACGCGGGTCTCCTGCTGCCGCAGGAAGTCTGCCGCCGCGCCGAAGCGGCCTTTCGAGCCGGCCGGGTCCCGCTCGCCAGCGCCGAGGGCTTCATCCGCCAGATCCTCGGATGGCGGGAATATGTCCGCGGCGTCTATTGGCTCCACATGCCGGATTACGCGACGCGCAGCGCACTCGGCGCCGACCGTCCCCTACCGGCCTTCTACTGGACCGGGAAGACCGAGATGGCCTGCGTGCGTCAGGCGGTCGAGCAGACCCGGCAGGAGGCGCTGTCCCACCACATCCAGCGGCTCATGATAACGGGCAATTTGGCGCTGCTGCTCGGCGTGCGGCCGGCCGAGGTCTGCGAATGGTACCTTGCGGTCTACGTGGATGCCTTCGAATGGGTGGAGCTGCCGAACACGCTCGGCATGGCGCTCCACGCCGACGGGGGGATCATGGGCTCGAAGCCCTATGCCGCATCCGGCGCCTATATCGACCGAATGAGCGACCTCTGCCGGCATTGCCGGTACGACGTGAAGGCGAAGAACGGGCCGACGGCCTGCCCTTTCAACTACCTCTACTGGGACTTTCTGATCCGCGAACGGCCGAGGCTCGCCCGCAATCCGCGCCTCGCCCAGGCCTACCGCACGCTCGACCGCCTGCCGGAAGAGCGAATTGCCCGGATCCGCGCCGACGCCGACCGTTTCCGCGCCGAAATTTACAGCACCTAGCAGACTTTTGCCGCGGGCTCAGCGCGCCAGGGCGACGCGCGCGCCCACGGCCCCGATGCTCGCCCGGCCGGGTTCGGCCGGCTGCTTCCGAAAAACGATCACGGCCTGGCCGACCGTGATGCCGAACTTGGAAAAGGTCGATCGGTTGAGGAGTGTTGCCTCGTCCTGCAGTAGCATCCAGTCGTCGACGACGAAGGACCAGCGCGTACCAGCGATGGGCAAGGCGAAGGTGTAGCGCCAGTTCGCGGCTCGTCCGACCGCTCGGCCCGTGGCGACACCGACGAGGTCGGAGGCACGGCCTTCGTAGCGCCCGGGGGCGAGCCGGGCGATCGTCCATGTCCGCCGTTCGCGCTCGCCGTCGAGATAGAAGAACTCCTCCTCGAGGGTGAGGGTGTCGCCCTCGATCCGGCCCTCGATGTCGACCCGGAACTCCCGGCGGATCCCGCCGAAGCGGTCCTGGAAGAAACCGTGCCCCTGGGTTCGGCCGGCGAAGAACGCCTCCGGCAGGAACAGGGGCCCGCTGCCTTCGAAGTCTTCCGGTCGCATGGGCGAGCATCCCAGGGCCAGGAGCACCACGCTCCATGCGACCATACGCAGGAGGTGGCCGATCCGATCGCCGCTCGGCCGCGATTCCGGGTTCCTCATCTCAGCCCTGCTCGAGCCGGACCTGGCGCACGTCGATCGAGCCGGTGCGGAAGCCGGTCTCGCAGTAGGCCAGATAGTAGCGCCAGAGGCGGCGGAAGCGCTCGTCGAAGCCGCGGCCGCGCAGGTCCGGCCAGGCGGCCTCGAACCGCGCACGCCAGAGTGCGAGCGTACGGGCGTAGTCGGCCCCGAAGCAGCGCTCGGCGATCGGGACGAGGCCCGCGGCGTGGTACTGGCGGGAGAGCACGGACGGGCTCGGCAGCATGCCGCCCGGGAAGATGTAGGTCTGGATGAAGTCGGGGTTCGATCGGTAGGCCTCGAACCAACGGTCGGCGATGGTGATCAGCTGCAGGCCGGCGATCCCGCCGGGCTCGAGGCGGTCGCGCAGGCGCGCGAAGAAGACCGGCCAATAGGCCTCGCCCACGGCCTCGAGCATCTCGATCGAGGCGATCCGGTCGAAGCGGCCACGCGTGTCGCGATAGTCCTCGAGCCGGATTTCGACGCGGTCGGCGAGCCCCGCCTCCTGCACCCGGCGGCGGGCGTACTCGGCCTGGGCGGGCGAAATCGTGAGGCTCGTGACCCGGGCGCCGAACTCGCGGGCGGCCAGGATCGCGAATGCACCCCAGCCGCTGCCGATCTCGAGCAGGCGATGGCCGGGCCGCAGCTCGATCAGCCGGGCGAGATGGCGACATTTGGCGAGTTGTGCCGCCTCGAGATCCTCCGCTCCATCCTCGAAGAGGGCCGAGGAGTAGAGCATCGTCGGGTCGAGCCAGGCGGCGAAGAACTCGTTGCCGAGATCGTAATGGGCGCGGATGTTGCGTCGCGCCATGGGCCGGCTGTTGGCCCGGAGCGCGTGCCGCAGCCGGCGCAGGAGTGCCAGGGCCCGGCTGCCGTAATAGCTGCCGCCCCAGGCGTCGGCGTTGCGATCGAACAGCTCGAGCAGCGCCACGAGGTCGGAACTGTCCCACTCGCCCGCGAGGTAGCTCTCGGCGAACCCCACGCTGCCGCCCAGGAGCGTCCGCACGGCGAGACGGGCGCTGTGGATCTCGAGGTCGGCCGAGGGCCCGGGCTCGGTGCCGCGCAGAAGGCGTACCGTGCCGTCGGGCAGGACGAGCCGCAGGCTGCCACGGCGCAGCGTGCCGATCCGCTCCACCAGGCGGCGCAGGAGCGGACCGCCCGACGCCGGTCGGACGGGCGGGGAGAGACGGTCGCCGGCCCGGCCGGCGCTCGAGGTTTCCATGGTCGTGCCGATCCTGGAAGTCTCCATCAGGGGGCAGCGCGCTGCCTCGACGGTTCAACCTCGCGTGGAAAGTAGCGGGCCCCCTTGAGCCATAGCCGAGCCGCCTCCCAATGAATGCCGACGATCACCTTGAACGTCATCAAGGGATCGCCGAGCAGGCAACGCAGGATCGACCGGTCGTCGAGCGGCAGCCGCTCGCCCGTGAGGCTCGCGACGAGTTGCAGCCCCTCTGGCACCGTCTCGCGGATGGTGAAGGCCAAGCGCTCGCCGGGCTCACGGAAACGGAAGGCGTAGCGTGCGTCCATGGCAATGAAAGGCGAGACGTAGAAATCCTTGGCGCAGCCGTGGGTAACGGGCAGGCGCTCCGGCCGGTGCGGCTCGGCCGGCAGCACGTAGGTGGTCTGCTCGCCGAAGGTGTTTTTGACCTCGTAGACCACGCCCACGAGTCGTTCGTCGTCGTAGGCGAAATAGATGCTCAAGGGATTGAAGACGTAACCGAATACGCGCGGTAGGCAGAGCAGCATGATCCGCGGCCGCCGCGGGGCGATCTCGCGCTCGGCGAGCCGCGCCAGCACCCAGGGCCTCAGGGGCGAGCCGTCGCGCGGGCCGTGGTCGCGGTTGTAGAAGGAGAGGAGATTGCGGCGCTCGACCGAGAGGAGACGCAGCCGCCGATCGATCGCGGGGAGCTCCTCGAGGTCGAGATAGAGCGAGAAGACCCGGTAGACGAAGCGATGCTCGAAGGGCAGCCGGCGATGGTGCATCACCCGGCCGCGGTAGAGGCAGGAGCGGAGTGCGCTCACGCGACCCGCACCTCCGCCTGGACTTGCTCGGCACGGCCCGTGGCCGGCTCATCCCAGGGCGGTCGCACACCGACCGCCGCGGCCGCGTCGATGGCCGCCCGCAGCCCGTCCTCGTGGAAGCCCCAGCCGAGCCAGGCGCCGGCATAGTCGACCCCACCGCGCCCCCGGATGCGCGGCAATGCGGCCTGCGCTCGGAGCGCCGGGCCGTCCAGGACCGGATGGGCATAGTCGAAGACACCATGGACGAGCTCGGCACGCGGCTCGCGCGGCGGATTGAGCGAGACCAGGATCGGCTCCTCGGTATCGAGGTTCTGAAGGCGGTTCATCCAGTAGGTGACGCTCGCTGGTGCCGCCGGATCCTTCCCCCGCGGCGCGAGATAGTTCCAGGAGGCCCAACACCGCCGCCGCCGCGGCATGAGCGCAGGATCGCGGTGCAGCACCGCCCGGTTCGGTTGGAAGCGGATGGCACCCAGGATCGTCCGCTCATCGGCATCGGCATCGCTCAGGATCGAAAGCGCCTGATCGGCGTGGCAGGCGAGGACCACGCGGTCGAAGCGCTCGACGCCCCGCCCCTCGACCAGGACCTCGACCGCGCCCGGCACGCGGCGAACCGCGCGCACGGGCGTGGCGAGCCGCAGCCGACCGCGGAGTGCCGCCGCAATCGCCGCCACGTAGCGGCGCGAGCCGCCCACCACCGTCCGCCAGCGATGATGGCCGTCGATCCCGAGGAGGCGATGATTGTCGAAGAAGCGCAGCAGGCTCGTGGCCGGCATCTCGAGGATGCTCGCCGGCGGGGCCGACCAGATCGCCGCCGCCATCGGCACGAGATAGCCGCGCACGAAGCCCGAACCGAACCGCAGCCGCGCGAGCAGGTCGCCCACCGTCGCGGGATCGTCGGGCGTTTCGGCGAGGAAGCGCCGGGCGGCTCGGTTGAAGCGTGGAATGTCGGCGAGGAGGCGCAGGAATCGAGGTCGCAGCAGGTTGGCCGACTGGCCGAACAGGCCCGCGAGGGAGTGACCGGCATATTCGAACCGGCCGTCCTCGAGGCTCGCCGCGAAGGACATGTCGCTCCAGCGGGTCGGTACGCCGAGCGCGTCGAAGAGCCGGGTGAGGTTCGGATAGTTGTACTCGTTGTAGACGATGAACCCGGTATCGACGGGAATGCTGCGTCCCTCGAGCTGCACCTCCACGGTGTGGCTGTGCCCGCCCGGCCGGGGGTCGGCCTCGAACAGGGTGACGTCGTGACGCTCTCGGAGAAGCCAAGCGGTGGCGAGCCCGCCGATACCGGAGCCGACGATCGCGATCCGCACGAGGCCTCCCACACCCGCCACCGGATGCGCCCGCCGGCCCCGGGGGAGATCGAGCCGGCGGGCGCGTGCCGGTCGGCCGACAGCCGTCACGACGCCCGTACGTACGTAGCAGGGGAGAGGCCAGATCACCGCGCCGGGTGTGCCTGCGAAGGCTCAGGTTCGGCCGCCGCGCTGGAAGGGCGAGAAGCGAACCGGCAGGACTCGGCGGAGCTCCAGACGATCGTCGGGCCGGCGGATCACGACAGTCAGATGCTGGGGCCCGTCGGCCGGGCCGAGAGGGAGGACGAGCCTGCCACCCGGCTTGAGCTGTGCCAAAAGCGGTGGTGGCAAATGGTCGACCGCCTCCTTGACGATGATCGCATCGAACGGGCCGCGCTCGGGCCACCCGTTGTACCCGTCGCCCTCGGCGATCGCGAGCCGATCGGTCGGCTGGTCGGCCAGCAGCCGGCGAGCGAGGGCCACGAGCTCGGGCAGGATCTCCACACTCGCTACCCGTGCGCCGAGCCGGACCAGGAGGGCCGCCTGGTAGCCCGTGTCGGTGCCGGTTTCGAGGACGGCGTCGCCCGGGCGGATCTCGGCCAGGTGCAGCATTAGCGCGGTGAGAAAGGGGGCGGCGAGATTCTGCTCGGGGTGGACAGGAAGCGGCCCGGGCCCGTAGGCGCGATCGCGCAGGGCTGCCGGCACGAAGCGTTCGCGCGGCACCTCGCCCATCGCCTCGAGTATCCGCGGGTCGAGCCGGCCGATCCCGGTGAGCGCGGCCGTGGCCGCCGCCTCGGCCTCGATCCGCCGGACCATCTCGGCCCGCGCCACGGCCGGATCCGGCTCCTGCGCAGCGGGGACGGCCCCGAGCAGGACGGTGGCGAGCAGAACTTTGGCGAGGACGAGCCCGACCATCGGCGACCCTCCGAGCGGACCGCGGGATGCCGGACGGCCCGTTCAGGCGCCGAGCGCGACGCGATCCTCTCCCAACATGGCCTCGAGTTGGTCGGCTGTCAGCGGGCGAGCGAAGAGGTAGCCCTGCGCCTCGTCGCAGCCCTCGCGCAGGAGGAAATCGCGCTGGGCCGGGGTCTCCACCCCTTCCGCCAGGACCTTGAGACCGAGCGTCTTGCCGAGGCTGATGATCGTCCGGGTGATGGCCGCGTCGTCCGGATCGTCGGGCAGGTCGGCCACGAAGGAGCGGTCGATCTTGATTTTGTCGAGCGGGAAGCGCTTCAGATAGCTCAAGGACGAGTAGCCGGTCCCGAAATCGTCGAGCGCGATCGTGACGCCGAGCGCGTGCAGCGCTTCGAGCGTGGCGACCGCGCCGTGCCGATCGCGCATGAGCGTGCCCTCGGTGATTTCGAGCTCCAGGGCCTCGGCCGGAAGGCCGGTCGCTCGCAGGATGCGGGCGACGGTGTCGACCAGATCCTGATAGGCGAACTGGGCGGGCGAGAGGTTCACGGCCACCCTTGCGATCGGCCTCCCGGCCGCGCGCCACCGGCTCGCCTGCAGGCAGGCCTCGTACAGCACGAACTCGCCGAGCTCGAGGATCTGTGCGGTGTCTTCGGCAACCGGGATGAAGCGATCGGGCGAGACCTGGCCGAGCTCCGGATCGCGCCACCGGACCAGGGCCTCGAGCCCGACCAGCCGGCCGGTGCGCAGCGCGTATTGTGGCTGGAAGGCGAGCTGGAGGGCCCGGTTCTCGAGGGCGATCCGCAGCCGCGCTTCGATCAGCTTGCGCTCGCGCAAGCGGGCGTTGAGCTCGGGCGAGAAGAAGCGGAAGCTGCCCCGGCCGGCGGCCTTGGCGGCGTAAAGGGCTATGTCGGCCCGGCGCAGCAGATCGCCGGGGCCGAGATCCTGGCCGTCGGAAAGCGCGATCCCGACCGAGGCGGTCGAGACCACCTCTTTGCCGGCGATGCGGAACGGTAGGGCGAGGGCGGCCGTAACCCGCGCGGCGAGCGCGGCCGCCGCCTCGGGCCCCTGCACCTCGTGCTGAAGAAGCGCGAACTCGTCGCCACCGAGCCGCGCCACGAGGTCACTGCTGCCCACGAGCTGCGCGAGTCGGCCGGCGACCTGGCGGAGAAGCTCGTCGCCGGCCTGGTGGCCGAGAGTGTCGTTGAGCCCCTTGAAGTCGTTGAGGTCGATACAGTGCAGCGCCACCCTGCGGCCCCGGCCGCGGGCGGCCGCCACCGCCGCGGCCAGCCGCTCGTCGAACAGCATCCGGTTGGGCAGGCCGGTCAGATAGTCGTGGAGCGCCAGATGGCGGATCCGACCCTCGGCCTCGACCCGCTCGGTCACGTCCTGAGCGGTGCCGAGCACGGCGAGAGTCCCGCTCTCTTCCGAGAGGTCGAGCTCCGCTTCGACGCTCATGTGTCGCACGGCACCGTCGAGCCGCCGGATCCGCAGCGTGAAGCTCGCCCGCCCCTGGCCCTCCTCGACCGCCCGAAGAATCGAACGCAATCGCGGCCGGTCCTCTCCCGGTACCGCACGCAGGACCGTCCGCAGCGGCAACGGCCCGGCCCGCGGCGGCCGTCCGAGAAGCCGGTGGAGCTCTTCCGAACCCTCGAGCTCGCTCTCGCCGATGCGCCACCGCCAGGAGCCTACCCGGGCGATCGATTGCGAGCGACGCAGCATCGCCTCGCTGCGCTGGAGGCGCGCGGTCATCCGGTGCCGCTCGGTCACGTCCTCGGCGAGGGTGAGGAGATAGCGGCAGGCATCCGACCCGTCCGGTACCGCCACCTTGCGCACCCGATGCCAGCGCCGCTGCTCGCCGCTACCCTCGGCGACGAGCTCGTCGACCGCCCGCTCGGGTCCGGTGCGGACCCGGTCATCGAGCGCCGCGAGCGCAGCCGCCGCCCGATCACCGGCGGAAGCGGCGCCGAGCCGCGCGAGCAGACCCTCTCGACCCGGAGGATTGGTCAGGAGCACGGCGCCGGTGGCCGCATCCGTCACCGCGAGCGGCCAGGGCAGATGCTGGACGATCGTGTCGAGGAAGGCCCGGCTCTGGGCCAGCCGCTGCTCGGCGAGCACCTGCTGCGTGACGTCGTGGTGCAAGGCGAGCACATGGGTCGGCCGGCCGTCTTCGCCGTGCACCGCGACCTCGAGCGTGCGCAGCCAACGCCGTCCGCCGGCGACCTCGACCGGCTCGGTCCGGTCGACGACCCCCCCGCGCTCGCTCACGAGGCGCTGCTCGTCGACCCGCCGTAGAGCGGGATCGCCCAGACCGAGCTCGTCCATGGTCCGGCCGAGGATCGCTTCCGGTGGGCGGCCCAGAAAGCGGCAGAAGGACGGGTTGACGCGCACGAGCCGTCCATCCGCGAGCTCGCGCACCGCGAGCATCGCCGGCATGGTGTCGAACAGCGCGTCCAGGAAGCGGTTGGCGCGGGCCAGCGCCTGCTCGATTTCGACCTCGCGGGTGACGTCGAGGTTGAAGGTCAGAATGTAGCGCGGCCGGCCCTCGCGATCCGGCACGACCAGTTTTCTCGAGAAGAACCACCGGAGCCGATCGCCTAACTGACGAGGAAACCGACGATCGACGGCGACCCCCGGCTGCTCCAGGAGCCGGCTCTCGGCCTCGTCGATCGCGCTGGCGAGCACGGGCTCGTAGAGCTCGCGTGCCGATCGACCGATGAGGTAGTTCGTGGGTTGGTCGCCGAGAACCTTGTCGGTGCCGGTGGCAAAGAGGAAGCGCCGGGTTTCTGCATCCTTGAGCGAGATGAAGCCCGGCATGTAGTCGAGGATGGTCTGCACGAGTGCACCATCCACCGCGATGCCGTCGGCGGTCCGCAGCCGCTCGGTGATGTCGTCCGCGATCACGAGCAGCGCCTGCGGTGGCACGCCCAGGGGGATCCGGTGGAGCCGCAGGATCCGCTTGCTCCCCCGGCCGAGGTCCTGGACGTGGTCGACGCAACCGGACCACGCACCCGCGAGCGCGCGCCGGTCGAAGGCCGCGATCTCCCCTTGAGGCAGACCTGGCAGGTGGTCGAGCAACGGTCGGCCCCGCAGCATCTCCGGCTCGCCGCCCACGAATTGGGCCATCCGCGGGCCGAGGGCGAGCACCCGCCG